>DASYRK010000062.1:0-184300 GCA_036004505.1 Steroidobacteraceae bacterium | reverse complement strand
GGGAAGCTACAGTTCTACCATTGAACTACACCCGCTTTGCGGTCCGATTCTATGCAGCGGCCCGCCCAACCGGCAAGCTACGCCCATGAAGTTCGACCTGCGCGACCTGGAGCTGTTCGTCGCCGTCGCCGATGCCGGCAGCATCGCGCGGGCGGCCGAGCGCTCGCACACCGTGGCCTCCGCGGTCAGTAAGCGCATTTCGGATCTGGAGGAGGTTTTCGGCTGTGCGCTGATCGTGCGCGCTGCCAAGGGCGTCGAGCTGACGCCCGCCGGTCATGCATTGCTGGTGCGTGCTCGCGTCCTGCTCAATCAGGCTGCGCAGCTCGACGACGAGATGCGGCGACATGCAAGCGGCTCGCGCGGTTATGTACGCGTATTCGCGAACATCTCCTCGATCGTGGAATTTCTGCCCGGCGCCCTGGCGTCGTTCAACGCCGCGCATCCCGACATTCACGTGCAGCTCGAGGAGCACGTGAGCTCCGCGATCGCGGCGGCGGTCGCGGACAGCTCCGCGGACTTCGGCATCCTGAGCGAGCTGCCGATGATCGACGGCCTGACCACAGTGCCGTTTCGCAACGACGAGCTCGTCGTCGTGCTGCAGCCCGAGCATCCCCTCGCCCGCCGCCAGTCTCTTTCCTTCGCCGAGATTGCCGATCAGCCGTTCGTCGGGCTGCACGCCGGCAGCGCCCTGCATCACGTGCTCACGCGCGCTGCAAGTGAAATGGGACGCACGCTCAACTGGCACATCAACGTCACGAGCTTCGACGCCGCGTGCGCGATGGTTGCTGCCGGCCTCGGTGTTGGCATCGTGCCGCGTGCGGCCACTTCGCCGTATATTCGATCGCTGTCACTGGCGAGCATCGCCTTGAGCGACGCCTGGGCGCGTCGTCAGCTGTTCCTGTGCACGCGCTCGAACGCGCCACTGCCATCTGCGGCCCGGCTGCTATACGAACACCTCCTCGGCCAGAAGCAAACAACCTGATGTCCGAGAAAGAGCCTCCCGACGCGCGTATGCGCAGCGTGCGCAGTTTCGTCTTGCGGGCCGGTCGCGCGACGGCCGGTCAGCAGCGTGCGCTCGCCGAGCTGTGGCCGAAATACGGCGTCGAGTTTTCTGCAACGACGCTCGATCTGCAGGCGCTGTTCGGGCGCGATGCGCCGCGCATGCTGGAAATCGGCTTCGGCGCGGGCGAAGCGCTGCTGGAATTCGCCGGCGCGCATCCGCAGATGGATTGCATCGGGATCGAAGTGCACCGCCCGGGCGTTGGACGGTTGCTGCTCGGCGCGGAAACGGCGTCGCTGCGCAACCTGCGCGTGATCTGCCACGATGCCGTGGAGGTGCTGCAACAGCAGCTCGCGCCCGCGTCGGTCGCACTCGTGCACATTTTCTTTCCCGATCCGTGGCCGAAGAAGCGTCACCACAAGCGGCGCCTGATTCAGCCGCCGTTCGTCGAGTTGCTGGCGAAAGCGATCGGGCCTGGCGGCACGCTGCGGCTCGCGACCGACTGGGAGCCGTATGCACAGCACATGCGCGCAGTGATCGACGCATCGGCCGCATTCACCAACGTGGCGAGCGAGGCCGGCTTCGTCGCGCGATCTGCAGAACGAACGCTCACGCGCTTCGAACGACGCGGCCAGCGTCTGGGACATGGCGTATGGGATCTCGAATACCGAAGAACGAACTGACAGCGATGTCATCAACGCGTGCGCGCGTCACGATTGCTTGATGCTGTGCAGAAAAATCTCCTCTTGAATCCGCACGCTCACAGGACTAAAACGAATCGTCGAAGAAAGAACACGGAGTACAGCATGACTTCGCCGAGCCCTGTAGTAGGTGACTGGTATCGCCGGCCCGGTGGCGCGCTGTTCGAAGTGGTCGCGATCGATCGCGACGACGCGACGGTCGAAGTGCAGCACTTCGACGGCACGCTCGAAGAGGTCGAGCTGGAATCGTGGGCGGAGCAGGAATTCGAAGCAGCGCAGGCGCCCGAAGACTGGACCGGCTCGGTCGACGTCGACTCCGAGGATTACGAAGCGGAGCGCGAAGTGAGCAGCAGTACGGTGTGGACCGATCCGCTCACGAGCCTCGACCGCTCGGAGGCGTCGGGTTACTCGGAGTGGCCGTCGCCGCGCGATTTGTAAACTCTGTCGTCGCGGCCGTGCCCATCGACGCGTCGACGAATCCCAAACGCATCATCAACCAGAACAAGGCGATCGCCGGCAGCGCGAGCACGGTGGTCAACAGGTAAAAGTTCACATAGCCCAGCGTCTCGATGAGCGCGCCGGCGCTCGTGCCCGTCAGCAATCGTCCCACCACGCTTGCGCCAGCCGAGAGCAGCGCATACTGCGCGGCCGTGTAGCGCAGGTCGCAAAGCGCCGAGAGATACGCGGTGACGGTCACACCGCCGATGCCGCTCGCAAGATTTTCGAAACCGATCGCACCCGCGAGCCCCCAGTTCGAATGACCGAGGGCTGCAAGGCCCGAGAAGCTCAGGTTGGAGATGCACATGAGCACGAGGCTCAGCAGCACCGAGCGCTTCATCCCGACGCGGGTGTACAGCATGCCGCCGATGAAGATGCCGGCGAGGTACGCCCAGAAGCCGAAGCCAACGTCGTAGAAGGCGATCTCGTCATTCGTGTAGTGCTGATCGTTGAACAGCAGCCGGAACGTCAGGTTCGCCAGCGTGTCGCCGATCTTGTGCAGCAGGACGAAGAGCAGGACCAGCAGCGCACCGCGGCGCTGAAAAAACTCGATCAGCGGCGCAACGATCGAATCGAGGACAGCCGCGAGGCCCTTGTGAGAGGACGCGCTGCGATGCCGTGCTGGTTCGCCCAGCACCAGTCCCACGAGCATGGCTGGAACTGTGAACGTCGCGCATACGAGGTAGGCGAGGTGCCAGCCGCCACGCTGGGCAATCACGAGCGCCAGGGCTGCTGCAGTCACCGATCCGATGCGCCAGCCGTACTGCGACATGCCGGAGCCGACACCGAGCTGGCGCGGCTCGAGCGACTCGATCCGATAAGCGTCGATCACGATGTCGTACGTCGCTCCGGCGACGGCCACCAGGATCGCCGCGACAGCCGTGGAGATGAGACCCTCCCTGGGATCCACCAGCGCGAGATTCACGATGCTGGCAGCCGCCAGCACACCCGACACGATCAGCCATGACACCCGCTGGCCCAGCCGCCCGAGGAGCGGCAGCCGGACGCCATCGACGACCCACGCCCACAGCCACTTCAGGTTGTAGACGAGAAATGCCAGAGCGAATGCGGTTACAGCGCGCTTGTTGATGCCGTCCTGCGCGAGCCGCGTAGTGAGAGTCGCGCCGATGAGCGCGTAGGGCGCGCCGGAGGAAATGCCGAGGAACAATGCAGCGAGCGGCGCGGGTTCCGTGTACGGCCGCACGCTCGCCGGGACGTAGGCGCGCCAACCGGTGTCCGAAGCCGCGGGCGGAGCGCTGGGCGCGGTCATCGCATCTGGAAGTCGTAGTCCATCACGAGCGGTGCGTGATCGGAGAAGCGCTTCCTCTTGTAGATGCTCGCGCTCAGCACGCTGCCGCGCAGGCCGGGACTCATGATCTGGTAGTCGATGCGCCACCCGACGTTGTTCGCCCAGGCCTGGCCGCGGTTCGACCACCATGTGTACTGGTCGGCCTGCGGGTTGATCTCACGGAAGCCGTCGACGTAGCCGACATCGCCGAACAGCTGGTCGAGCCACGCGCGCTCCTCGGGCAGAAAGCCGGAGTTCTTCTGGTTCGAGCGCCAGTTGCGCAGGTCGATCTCCTTGTGTGCGATGTTCCAGTCGCCGCACAGGATGAAGTCGCGCCGTTTGCGCTTGAGCGCCCGCAGGTGCGGCATGAACTCCGAGAGGAAGCGGAACTTGGCGCGCTGCCGGTCCTCGCCGGACGAGCCGGACGGCAGGTACAGCGAGACGACCGAAAGATTGCCGAACTGCGCTTCGAGGTAGCGACCCTCGGCGTCGAACTCTTGCGAGCCGTAACCGATCGTGACGTTGTCGGGCTTGCGCTTCGCGAAGATGGCGACGCCGCTGTAGCCCTTCTTCTGCGCGTCGAAGTAGTAGCAGTGATAGCCCTTCGGCCGGTACAGCGCGTCGCTGAGCTGGTGCTCCTGCGCTTTCGTCTCCTGCACGCACACGACGTCCGGCTCCTGCCCGGCGATCCACCGGAACATGCCCTTGCTGCCGGCGGAGCGAATGCCGTTGGCGTTGAGTGTGATGACGCGCATGTGGCCCATTATAGAGAGAATGTCCGGTGCTCATGCCGCCGAACTAGCCGGTTCCTTGCTAGCGTGAGGTGCGCAGCGCGGCTGAACCGACAAGCTCGATGACTCGTTCCCGCGGACGGCGGTCCGACACCTGGACCGGGCGAGGATGTTTCGGGCTGCATTGACGTCCCGATCGTGCGCGGCTCCACAGGTCGCGCAACACCATCGCCTTACAACGAGTGCTCTTGGACCACTGGGACCCGTCAGGCAGCCACAGCTGGAGCAGGCTCGCGTCGTGAATCGCTCGTTGACGATCTGCACAGATCTGCCGGCGTGCTCGCCCTTGTACTGCAGCATCTGCCTGAGCCGACCCCAGCCAGCATCCAACACGGACTTCGCCATCCGCGTCTTCACCAACTGAGTGCTGCTCACATCGCCCACGACGATCGTCTGATAACGATCGATGATCTTCCGTGAAAACTTGTGCAGGGCATCCGCCCTGCATCTCGCAATCCTCCGATGCAGGCGCTTCGCCTGGCGCTTGTGGCCGCGGCGTTGTGCCGTGGCCAGCTGATCTGCGTAACACTGAGTCCATTGGCCGGCCTCGAGCGTCTCGCCGTCACTGGTGGTCGCGATAGCTCTGAGGCCAAGGTCAATGCCGACGGCTTCCGGCGGTGCCACTGATCGCTCGGCCGCGTACTCCACCGGCAGACACAGCCACCAGTCCCCGACCGCATCCTGCGCGAAGCAACCCTGCTGCCAGCGCACGGCATCGAGCCGATCCGCCTCGAACAGACGGAAGCTCTTGCCGCAGAAACGCATCGCCTTGCCTTGACGCTTGAGATTCGCCGCCTTGAAGGGGACCCAGCCGAGCGAACGGCGCGCGCCGCGGCTCACTCGAAAGCGCAGCTTCACCTTCCTGAACTGTCCCCGCCTCAGGGCGTACTCCACGTTCACCCGTTGAATCGTGTCCGCCCCGATGTACTCGAAGCACTGCGTTGCGCCGGCGGAGAGATTGTTGAGATCAAAACCGCTCAGCCACTTGCTCTTTCCCACATACGGGCGAGACGCTTTGGCGCTGACCTCATTACACCAGTTCCACACCTGGTTCACCTCGATGGCAGCGGCCTCGAGCCAGCGATAGGACTCTGTTCGCACCTTGAGTCGCAATGTGCGCGTGAATAAGACGGATGACTCCGCGCTGCCTTGCGCTCCCTCTTCAGCACCGAGGAGTGGAGCCGCGCGAGCCGTCGATCCGATCGCAAGCGCGCTGCAGACCATGAAGTGTGGCGCCCATCCGTAGAAATAACTCGGCTGATCTTATACTGTACATATCACCAGATGTCACCTGGGCGCGACCGGCACAGGCACTCTCGCTCCGCAGTCGCTACGCTTGGGGGCGAAACATTTCGTATTTCTTCATAGAATCCCTTTCATGTCCGCCTCCTTCATCGAACTGTGTCTCGGCCTGGGCGTGCTGCGCTTCGGCGAGTTCAAGCTGAAATCCGGCCGCCTCAGCCCGTACTTCTTCAACGCCGGCGGGTTCAGCACCGGACGCGCGCTCGCCGAGCTCGGCCGTCACTACGCCGATTCGATCGAGCGCTCGGGCTGGCAGTTCGACGTGCTGTTCGGTCCGGCCTACAAAGGCATCCCGCTGGTCGCGGCAACGTCGGTCGCGCTCGCGGACCGCTACGGCCGCGACGTGCCGTGGGCGTTCAATCGCAAGGAGGCGAAGGACCACGGCGAAGGCGGCAGCATCGTCGGAGCGCCGCTGCGCGGCCGCGTGCTCATCGTCGACGATGTGATCACCGCCGGCACCGCGATTCGCGAGGCCATCGAAATCATCACGGCAGCGGGCGGGCAACCGGCCGGCGTGGTGCTCGCTCTTGATCGGCAGGAGCGCGGCACCGGGCAGCTCTCGGCGGTTCAGGAGGTCGAGCAGACCCTGCGCCTGCCCGTGACCAGCATCCTGCGGCTCGCCGACCTGATCGAATACCTGGAGCAATCCGGCAACGCGGGCCAGCTGGCAGCGACGCGGGCGTACCGCGCCCAGTACGGCGTCGCATGACGGGGGGGCGTAAAAAGTTGACCGCCGGGGTTCCTCCGGCACAATAGCCGCGAATGACGCTGGCTCGAGCCCACATGCGCGGGATTCGCACAGTCGCGACAACGATCGTCGTCCTCGCGACGATCTATTCGGATTTATCCGCGGCGCAGAATCGCTCGTCGCGCGAAGCGTTCTTTCGTTGCAAGGATCGCAACGGTCAGACGCAGTACGGCGACAGCATGCCCCCCGAGTGCGCCGGCCTGGACACGGAGGTGCTCAACGATCGCGGCATGCAGGTGCGGCTGATCGAGGGCGAAGCGACGAGGCTGAAGCGGCTGCAGCGCGAGGCCGAAGAAGCGAAAGTCCGCAAGGAAAAGGACCAGCGCGCCCTGCGCGATCGCACGCTGATCGAGACGTACCTGACGGTCGAGGACATCGAACGCCTGCGCGATCAGCGGCTCGAGCAGCTGACTGCGTCGTACCACCTCACCGAGCAGAACATCGTGAACCTGCGCGACCGCCAGAATCGCCTGCAGGCACAGGTCGCGCGCTTCAAGCCCTACAGCGACAAACCGAACGCACCGCCGCTTCCCGAGAACCTGGCGGCGGAGATGGTCAACACGGTGAACGGTATCCGCGTCTACCAGGAATCGCTGAGCTCGAACCGCAAGGAACAGGCCGATCTGACCGAGCAGTTCGCCTCGGACATCCGGCGCTTCAAGGAACTGAAGGGAATTAAGTAGTTCAGCCGCGGCCGGAGCTGCCGAAGCCGCCGGCGCCGCGCTGCGACTGCGCGAACTCCTCGACCACTGCGAACTCCACCTGCACGACCGGCACGACGACCAGCTGGGCGATGCGCTCGCCCGGCTGGATCGTGAACGTCGTCTGGCCGCGATTCCAGCACGAGACGAAGACCTGGCCCTGGTAGTCGGAGTCGATCAGGCCGACCAAATTGCCGAGCACGATGCCGTGCTTGTGCCCGAGGCCGGAGCGCGGCAGCACCAAGGCCGCGTAGCCCGAATCTTCCAGATGGATCGCGATGCCGGAGGGAATCAGCTGCGTGTCGCCGGGCTTCAGCTCGAGCGGCGCGTCGATGCAGGCGCGCAGGTCCACACCTGCGGAGCCTGCGGTTGCGTATTGCGGGAGCGGGTAGTCCCGGCCGATACGCGCATCGAGGATGCGGACCTCGAGACGATGCCGCGCGCCGGCGGGCGCGCCGTCAGCTGGCATGGGCGGGGCTCGGGGTTTTCGCGGCAGCCGAACGGTTCTGGTCGGCGGCCCGGTAACGTTCGGCGATCACTTCCACGAGCTGCCGCGCCAGGGCCACCTTGCTGGAGAATGCGAGCTCGCGCTTGCCGCCGCCCGGCCAATAGACCGTCAGCGCGTTCTCGTCTTTGTCGAACGCGAGGTCCGCGCCGACTTTGTTCGCAGCAATCATGTCGAGATTCTTGCCCGTGAGTTTCGCGAGCGCGTTGCGCTCGACATGTTCGGTTTCAGCCGCGAAGCCCACGAGGAACGGCGGGGACTCGGAGCGCGAGATCGTCGCGAGCACGTCCGGCGCGCGCGCCAGCGAGAGGCTCATCGTGTCGCTGGTCTTCTTGATCTTCTCGCCCGCCACCTGATGCGCGCGATAGTCGGAGACTGCGGCGGCGGAAATGAAAATGTCCGCGCCGGCGACGTGGCGCCGCACGGCTTCGAGCATCTGCTCCGCGCTCTCGACCTCGACGCGCTCGACGCCGCGCGGCGTCGGAATCTGCACCGGACCGCTCACCAGCACGACTTCGGCGCCGGCTTCGCGCGCCGCTTGCGCGACCGCGTAGCCCATCTTGCCGGAGCTGCGATTGCTGATGAAGCGGACGGGATCGATCGCCTCGCGCGTCGGGCCGGCGGTGACGACGACCTTCAGGCCGTGCAATGGACCGGCGCCACCGCGAGTCGTGAAAATCTCATCGGCGATCTGCGTCGGCTCGAGCATGCGTCCGACGCCGACTTCGCCGCAGGCTTGCTCGCCGCTCGCCGGGCCGAGCAGGCGCACGCCGCGCTGCTTCAGAATCTGCACGTTCGCCTGCGTCGCCGCGTTCGACCACATTTCGCGATTCATTGCAGGCGCGAGCGTCATGCGCGCGCGGGTCGCGAGACAAATCGTCGCGAGCAGATCGTCGGCGAAACCGTGTGCGAGCCGCGCGACGAACTCGGCGGTCGCCGGCGCGACGATGACTTCGTCGGCCCAGCGCGCGAGCTCGATGTGTCCCATCGCTGCTTCCGCCGCCGGATCGAACAAGTCGGTGCGCACCGGGCGGCCGGACACAGCCTGGAACGTCAGCGCGGTCACGAACTGCTGCGCGCCGCGCGACATCACGACCTGCACTTCGGCGCCGTGCTCCATGAGACGGCGCACGAGGTCCGGGCTCTTGTAGGCGGCGATGCCGCCGGTCACGCCGAGCAGGATCTTGCGGGGCTGCGGACTCATGGCCGGATTATGGGGGCGGGGTTCGGAAGCATCAAACGGACGGGTGCGCATTTCGGTAGTCCGCAAGCGCATGGCTGAGCCGCGCAGTCCGCCGCATTTTCGGCGCAAACAGCCGGCCAATCGAGGCCGATTGCGGACCGCCAGCGGCACAATCGACGCGGTGCATGGCCCAGGGACAGCGGATGTCGATACGCAACTGGCCGCAGCGCGAGCGGCCGCGCGAAAAGCTGCTCGAGCGGGGCGCACACGTACTCACCGAGGCGGAGTTGCTGGCGATCCTCCTGCGCACCGGCGTGCGTGGTCAGAGCGCAGTCGACCTCGCCCGCGCCCTGCTCCTCGAGTTCGGCTCGCTCAGAGGATTGCTGACGACGGACCGGGAACGGCTCTGCGGCGCCCGGGGGCTGGGCCCGGCGCGGTATGTGGTCCTGCAGGCCTCGCTGGAGCTGGCCCGTCGGCACTACCAGGAACCGTTGCGACCCGGGGCGACGCTCGGCACGAGCCACGCCACCCGCGAGTTCCTGCAAATGCGGCTGCGGGACCTGTCGTACGAAGTCTTCTGCTGCCTGTGGCTCGACAACCGCAACCGGGTCATCGCGTTCGACGAGATCTCGCGCGGGACCCTGGACATGGCCAATGTCCACGTCCGGGAGGTGGTCAAACAGGCCCTCGCCCGCAATGCGGCGGCCGTGGTCGTCGCCCACAACCACCCCTCGGGCGTGGCGGAGCCCAGCGTTGCGGACCAGATGGTTACGCAGCGGCTGAAGGAGGCCCTGAGCCTGGTCGAGGTCCGGCTGCTCGACCACCTGGTGGTCGGGGACGGGGTCTGCGAGTCCTTCGCCGAGCGCGGGTTGCTGTAAATGCCTTCCCTCTCAAGCCATTGGCTGGTATAAAGCGCGACTCGTTTTCGGGCCCGGGGGCTCACGCCCGCTCGGCCACTTCCTTGAGGATTGCAGCCATGTCCAGAGTCTGTCAGATCACCGGCAAGCGGCCGATGACCGGCAACACGGTGTCCCACGCGAACAACCGCCGCCGCCGGCGCTTCCTGCCGAACCTGCACGTGCAGCGCTTCTGGCTGGAGAGCGAGCGCCGCTTCGTCAGCCTGCGCGTCTCGACCCGCGGCCTGCGCACGATCGAGAAGAAGGGCATCGAGAAGGTGGTCGCGGAGCTGCGCGCCCAGGGCATCGAGCTCTGAGCATCGAGCTCTGAGCTTCAGGAGAATTCGCCATGCGTGAAAAGATCAAGCTGCTGTCGTCGGCCAACACCGGCCACTTTTACACCACGACCAAGAACAAGCGGCTCCATCCGGACAAGATGGAGGTCAAGAAATTCGACCCGAAGGTTCGCAAGCACGTCGTCTACAAAGAGACGAAGATCAAATAAAAAAAGCCCGCCTTTCGGCGGGCTTTTTCTTTCCGGGGACGATTCAGCTCAGGCGGGCTGCATCGCATAGCCGCGCAACGACGCGGCGAAATCCTGCAGCACCTTGATGCGGCTCTCTTCGGCCTGCGCGATCCAATCCTTGAGGTGCTGCACGAGCTTTTCGTTGCTCATGTTGGCGCCGCTCCACATCTGACGCAGACGTTCGCGGAACTCGTGCACCGTCTGCAGCGCGGCGTTCGATGCGAGCACTTCCTTCAAGCGCGACTTCGCGGTGTTGTCGAGCAGCACCGGCTCGCGCACCAGCAGCTTGCGTACGCGACGGCTCAGCTTACCGCCAGCAATGCGCAGCTCATCGCGGAAGACCGGCAGCGTCACATGGCGCGTGTAAGCACGCAGCACGTGCATGCGATTGACGATCACCGCGCGCACCGTTTCCAGATCGATATGCTTGCGCGGCTCGACGTGCGCCGGCTCCGGCGCCACGCGAATGACCTTCGCGAGCCCGAAGAACTGGAACACGCGGATGTACAGCCAGCCGATGTCGAACTCCCAGCGATAGATCGAGAACTTCGCCGAGCTCGGGAACGCGTGATGATTGTTGTGCAGCTCTTCGCCAGCGACCAGCAGGGCCCACGGCACGATGTTGCGCGCGGCGTCCGGGCACTCGAAGTTGCGATAGCCGTAGTAGTGGCCGATGCCGTTGATCACGCCGGCAGCCATGACCGGATTCGCCATCATCTGCACGGCGAACACGATGATGCCGGGCAGGCCGAAGAACAGCAGGTCGACCAGGAGCAGCGCGATGATGCCGTAGTTGCGGTAGCGCGAGTAAACGTTGCGCTCCATCCAGTCGTCGGGCGTGCCGCGACCGAACTTCTCCTGCGTCTCCGGATTACGCGCCTGCAGCTGGTACAGCTCGGCGCCTTCGAGCAGCACCTTCTTGAGGCCGTAGATGACAGGGCTGTGCGGATCGTCCTGCGTCTCGCAACGGGCGTGATGCTTGCGATGCACGGCCACCCATTCCTTGGTGACGATGCCCGAGCTCATCCACAGCCAGAAGCGGAAAACGTGGCGCAGCACGGGGTGCAGATCGAGGCTGCGGTGGGTGGCGTCGCGGTGCAGGTAAAGGGTCACGCCCATGAAGGTGAACTGCACCATCAGGAACGTCACGAGCACGTACGACCAAAAGCTAAGGTTCAGAATTCCATACAGAAAATCAACGTTCACTGCGTGGTACCTGCGGGCCCCTGAGGCGATGCTTTGGTATTAAGGAAAATCGGAGCCGGGCGACTATAACGGAGCTCCCCGGTGACCACAAATGAGCAAATCCCTGCTCCGGTCGCGGGATGAGACCTGCCCAGCCTCGCGTGATGGATACTGTGATGGCGTTCTCATCAGTATCAATGCGCCATCGCCAATTCAGGTCCCTCCCCCATGCCCGAGCTTCCCGAAGTCGAAACGACGCGACGCGGCATAGAGCCGTCGATCCGCGGACGCGTCATCCGCTCGATCCTGGTCCGTGAGCCGCGGCTGCGCTGGCGCGTTCCGCGCGAGCTGCCGCAGGAAGCCGCGGGCCAGCGGCTGCGCGAGCTGCGCCGGCGCGCGAAGTACCTGCTGTTCGATCTGGAGCGCGGCACGATGATCCTGCATCTGGGAATGTCGGGCAGCCTGCGGCTGCTGCCCTGCTCCGTCGCGCCGGCGACGCACGATCACGTCGACATCGTGCTCGACTCCGGCCTGTGCGTGCGCTTCAACGATCCGCGCCGCTTCGGCAGCCTGTTGTGGACGCGCGAAGATCCGCTGCAGCACCCGCTGCTCAGATCGCTCGCGCCCGAACCGCTATCACCGCAGTTCAATGGCGCGTATCTCGCGCGAGCTGCTGCAGGACGCAGCGTCGCGATCAAGCAGCTCATCATGAACGGCCAGATCGTCGTCGGAGTCGGCAACATCTACGCGAGCGAGGCGCTGTTCCGCGCCGGCATCAATCCGCGCCGCTCGGCGAAGAGCATCAAGCGCGCGCAGTTCGATGCGCTTGCGAAGTCGATCAAGGTCGTGCTGCGCGCGGCGATCCGCGCCGGCGGCACGACGCTGCGCGACTACGTGAATCCGGAAGGAGCGCCGGGATACTTCCGGCAGAAGCTGTTCGTCTACGAGCGCACGCGCGAGCCGTGCCGCGTGTGCCGCACGCCGATCAAGCAGTTGGTGCAGGGGCAGCGCTCGACGTATTTCTGTCCGAAGTGTCAGAAGTAGATCAGTACACGACGCCCACGCCGACGCCGCGGGGATCCGACACCGCTTTCACGTCGCCGCTCTTGTAGTCCCACGTGACGATCTGCGCGTTGCCGGGCATGCGCGACTCGCGCAGCGTATGCCCGTACTTCTGCAGCGTCTGCTGCTCTTCTTCGGTGAGCGCGCCCGGCTCGAACGTGATCGTGTCGGGCATGTACTGGTGGTGAAAGCGGCCCTTCTTGATGAACTCGTCGGCGGACACGCCGTCCATCCAGTCGAGCGTCGCGAGCAGCACGACGGTCATGATGACGCTGCCACCGGGCGAGCCGACGACCATCAGGCCGTCGGGCCTCTCCACGAACGTCGGCGTCATGCTCGACAGCGGCCGCTTGCCGGGCACGATCGCGTTCGCGTCGGCGCCGACGAGACGAAAGCCGTTGGGCACGCCGGGTTTCGCCGAGAAGTCGTCCATCTCGTTGTTCAGCATCACGCCGGTGCCCGGCACCATGAGGCCGGAGCCGAAGAAGAAGTTGATCGACTGCGTGCCGGCGACGCGATTGCCTTCGGTATCGATGATCGAGAAGTGCGAAGTCTGCGGGCCCTCGCTCGGCGCCTCGATGCTCGGCAGCATGTCGCTCGGCGTGGCGCGATCCATGCGGATCGAGGCGCGCTGGCCGTCGGCGTAGTACTCGTGCGTGAGCCGCTCGGTCGGCACTTTCACGAAATCGGGATCGCCGAGAAACTCCGCGCGATCGCGATGCGCGCGCCGCATCGCTTCGACGATGAGATGCTTGCGCGTGGCGCTGTCGACCGCACCGAGATCGAAGCCGGACAGGATGTTCAGCGCATCGATGATCGCGACGCCGCCCGATGACGGCGGCGGCGCGGAGATGATCTTCGCACCGCGATATTCGCCATACAGCGGCTTGCGCTCCGTGACCTTGTAGTCCGCGAAATCTTCCAGCGACCAGATGCCGCCGAGTTTGCGCACGCCGTCGACCATGCGCTTCGCGACCGCGCCCTGGTAGAAACCATCGGGCCCCTGCTCCGCCAGCGTCGTCAGCGTCTGCGCCAGCTCCGGCTGTTTGATGATCGTACCGACTGCCGGCACTGCGCCTTTCACCAGGAAGATCTTCGCCGCCGCGCCGGCCTGGAACAGATTGCGCTTGGCTTCGATGCCGCCGCGCAGGCGCGTGTTGAGCGGAAATCCGGCGCGCGCCAGGCGGATCGCGGGCTGCATGCTCGTCTGCAGCGGCAGCTTTCCGTACTTCTTCGCGAGATGCGCCCAGCCGGCGGCTTCGCCGGGAATGCCGGCAGCGAGCGCTGTCGCAGTCGAGCGGCCCGGCACGACGTTGCCCTTCTCGTCGAGGAACATGTCGCGGGTCGCGGCCTTCGGCGCCACCTCGCGCGCATCGACCATGATCTCGAAACCATCCGACGCACGATGCAGCAGCCAGAAGCCGCCGCCGCCGAGTCCGGAGCTGCTCGGCTCGACGACCGCGAGTGTGGAGCTGACGGCGACCGCCGCGTCGAACGCGTTACCGCCCTGCTTCAGGATCTCGAGCCCCGCCTGCGTCGCCAGCTCGTGCGCGCTCGCGATCGCGGCCTTCGGCGGTTTCGCCGGCGCGTCGGCGGCCGCGACGCACGGCGCGAGCAGCGCGAGAACGAACAGGAAATAGCAACGCGAACGAAGCAATGCGAACTTCATGATGGACTCGACTGGCAGGAATCAGGCTTTGCGTCGCGCCCACGCGCGCTGCAGGGCGGTCTCGACGACGGGGTGCACGAACTGGCTGACGTTGCCGCCGAGGCTGGCGATCTCGCGCACCAGCGACGAGGAGATGAAGTTGAAGCGGTCGGCCGGCGTGAGGAACACGTAGTCGACCTGGTTCGAGAGGTGCCGGCTCATCGTTGCGAGCTGGAACTCGAACTCGAAGTCGGACACCGCGCGCAACCCGCGCACGACCACGTGCAAGCCGTGCTGGCGGGCAAAGTCGACGGTCAGCCCGCTGTAGCCGGTGACTTCGACGTTCGGAATGTCGCGCAACACTTCGCGCGCGAGTTCGACGCGCTCGTCGACGGTGAACAGCGGCGCCTTGCCGGGATTCGCGGCGATTGCCACCAGCACATGCCCGAAGATGTCGACGGCCCGGCGCACCAGGTCGTGATGGCCATTGGTGATCGGATCGAACGTGCCCGGGTAGAGAGCGCCTGTCATGGCGGAACCTCGTTGGCTGGCTCGTTGGCTGGGTCGCCGGCTCGCAGCAGATGATAGCCGACCTGACCGGCGCGCTTGGTGCGCTGTACGGCCCAGTGCGCCGGCAGCATCGCGAGCGAGCGATCGGCCGGGCATTCCACGTAGACATGGGCGCCGGGCGCGAGCCAGCCCTGCAACCGGCCGCCGACCTGCTGCAGGACGCCCGAGTCGAACGGCGGGTCGAGGAAGACGATGTCGAAAGGTTGCGGCGGCCGCGACAGGAAGCGCAGCGCGTCTTCGACCACGACGGTCGCATCGCGGCTGCCGAGCCGCTCGAGCGTTTGCGACAGATGCCGGCCGATCTGCGGCTCGCGATCGACGAACGTCACGTGCGCAGCACCGCGCGACAGCGCTTCGAGGCCGAGCGCGCCGCTGCCGGCGAACAGATCGAGGCAACGAGCGCCCACGATCGGCTGCTGCAACCAGTTGAACAACGTCTCGCGCACGCGATCGGGCGAGGGCCGGATCGCAGCGAGCGGCGGGAACACGATGCGCGAGCCGCGCCAGCGGCCGCCGATGATGCGCAGCCGGTTGGGCGCGTGCTGCGCGGTTTTTTTCCCTGCAGTTTTTTTCCGGAGGGTTCGCGGCATCAGGGCACTGATCATAGCTGATAGAATCTGCCGCTCACTTTGTACCAGGCCAGTGTGATCGCCCCAGCGATGTTCGGGTTCAAATCCAACAAGGACGCCACTAATAACGAGGGGCCGCCGGCCTCCCGGCCCAGCCTGTTCAAGCGGCTGCGCGAGAAGCTCAACCGCGGCAATTCGTGGCTGACCTACGATCTCGCGAACCTGTTGCCGGCGGGCCGCATCGACGACACCGTGCTGGATGAGCTCGAGACGCGGCTGATCACGGCGGACGTCGGCGTCGAGACCACGAATCGCATCCTCGACGAGCTGCGTCGCCAGGTTGCACGCAAAGAGCTGGGCGATCTCGACGCGCTGCTCGGGGCGCTGCGCAGCTCGCTGCTGAGCATCCTGCAGCCGACGCAACGACCGCTCGAGATCGATCGCACGCTCGCGCCGTTCGCAATCCTCGTCGTCGGCGTCAACGGCGCGGGCAAGACCACGACGATCGGCAAGCTGGCACGGCTCCTGAAGCAGCAGGGATTGAAAGTCATGCTCGCCGCCGGTGACACGTTTCGCGCGGCAGCGGTCGAGCAGCTGCAAATCTGGGGCGAGCGCAACGACGTCAGCGTGATCGCGCAGGCAACCGGCGCAGATCCTGCAGCCGTCGTCTTCGACGCGCTGCAAGCCGCACGTGCGCGCCGCATCGACGTGCTGGTGGCCGACACGGCGGGACGTCTGCACACGCAATCGAACCTGATGGACGAGCTCAAGAAGGTGAAGCGCGTGATGGGCCGCGTCGACGAGCGGGCGCCGCACGAAGTCCTGCTGGTGCTCGACGCGAGTCAGGGACAGAATGCGCTCCAGCAGGCGCGCCTGTTCAACGACGCGCTCGGTGTGACGGGCATCGTGCTCACCAAGCTCGACGGCACCGCGAAGGGCGGCATCGTGTTCGCAATCGCGAGCACGCTGCAGTTGCCGATCCGCTACATCGGCATCGGCGAGAGCGCCGAGGACTTCGCGGCCTTCGACGCCGAGGCGTTCGTCGATGCGCTGCTAAAACGAGAATGATCCGCTTCGATCACGTCTTCAAACGCTATCCGAACGGCCGCGAGGCGCTCAGCGATCTGTCGCTGGAAATCGCGGCTGGCGAGATCGTGTTCGTCACCGGCCATTCGGGCGCCGGCAAATCGAGCCTGCTGAAGCTCATCTCGCTGATCGAGCGGCCGAGCCGCGGCCAGCTGATCGTGAACGGCCAGAACGTCGCCGGCATCGGCCGCCGCAAGGTGCCGGCGTACCGGCGCCAGATCGGCATGGTGTTCCAGGATCACAAGTTGCTCTACGACCGCACGACCTTCGACAATGTCGCGTTGCCGCTGGTCATTGCCGGCGTCAGCACCAAGGAGATCGGCAAGCGCGTGCGCGCGGCGCTCGATCAGGTCGGGCTGCTGGGGCGCGAGCAGAGCGTGCCGCTGGAGTTGTCGACCGGCGAGCAGCAGCGAGTCGGCATCGCGCGCGCCGTCGTGAGCAAGCCGGCGATCCTCATCGCCGACGAGCCGACCGGCAACCTCGACCCGGACCTGTCGCTCGAAGTCATGAAGATCTTCCGCCGCTTCAGCGAAGTCGGCGTCACGGTGCTGGTGGCGAGCCACGATATCTACCTGCTCGAGCATTTCCCGGTGCGCCGCGTACGGCTGGAAGGCGGCCGCATCGTCGCGACCTCGCAGTCCCCGGCCGGCGAAAAACTGCTCGATCCGCGCAAGCTGCTCGATCACGGAGCGCAGCCGTGACCGCCTGGCTGCTGCGCCATCTGCAGACTGCAATCGGCTCGCTCGGCCGGCTCGCGCAGCACAAGCTCGCGACGACGCTGACGATCCTCGTCATCGGCATCGCGCTGGCGTTGCCCGCGTGCCTGCACCTGCTGGTGACGAATGCGCAGGTTGCGACCGGCAACTGGAATCGCGCCGTCGATCTCACGGTGTTTCTCAAGCGGCCGACGTCCGCTGAGGAAGCCAGGCGCACGACGGAGCGGATCCGGCAACGGCGCGACGTGGCCGAAGCGCAGCTGATCCTCGCGGACGAGGCGTTGAAGGAATTCCGCCGCGACTCCGGCTTCGGCGAGGCCATCGACGCGCTGAACGAAAATCCGCTGCCGCACACGATCGTCGTGCGGCCGGCTGCGACATACACGAACGCGGCAAACCTGGAGAGCCTCGCCACGGACGTTCGCGCGCTGCCGTCGGTCGAGGCCGTGCAGCTGGATACGGCGTGGGTCAATCGGCTCAACGCGATCCTCGAGGCGTTCCAGCGCGGGCTGCTGCTCGCGGGGGGAATCCTCGGACTCGGCGTGATGGTCATCGTCGGCAACACGATCCGGCTGGACATCCAGAACCGCCGCGACGAGATCGAGGTTACCAAGCTGGTCGGAGGCAGCGATGCCTTCGTGCGTCGGCCGTTTCTGTACAACGGCTTCTGGTACGGCCTCGGCGGAGCGGTCACCGCCTGGCTGATCACCCTGGTCGCGATCGCCGTCCTGCGCGAGCCCATCGGCCGGCTGGCGGGGCTCTACGGCAGCGCCTTCGAGCTGGGCGCCCTCGATCCGAAGGCCTCGGCCCTGCTCGTCCTGAGCGGCGTGGCGCTCGGCTGGCTGGGGTCGTACATCGCCGCCACCCGGCACCTCCGGCGGATCGAGCCAAGCTGACCGCCGGGGCCGGAACTTCCGCCTCCCGGGCCATTCCAATTCAAGAAGTTACGCACGCGTCGCCCCTGCCCCGGGGCACCGGCCGGAGCGGAACTTTTCGCCCCGTTAGCACTCCAATCGCCGGACTGCTAAACCCTTGATACACTCGATCGCGAATCGAGCTGGAGGAACATCTTCGAAATGAACACTGCGTTGGTCCGATCCGGTACCGATCTCGTTCTGGCCGGGCCGGTCGGGAGCCTGGAAGCCTACGTCGACCGCGTGTCGCGCGTCCCCGTGCTGACACGTGAAGAGGAGCTCGAGTTGGCGCGCCGTCTGCAGGACGGCGGCGATCTCGACGCTGCACGCCAGATGGTGCTGTCGCACCTGCGGTTCGTCGTGCACATCGCCCGCGGTTACGGCGGCTACGGCCTGCCCATGGGCGACCTGATCCAGGAAGGCAACATCGGTTTGATGAAGGCGGTGAAGCGCTTCGATCCGAACGTCGGCGTGCGGCTCGTGTCGTTCGCGGTGCACTGGATCCGCGCCGAGATCCACGAATACGTGCTGCGCAACTGGCGGCTGGTGAAGATCGCCACCACCAAGGCGCAGCGCAAGCTGTTCTTCAACCTGCGCCGGTTCAAGAAGAACCTGGGCTGGCTGACCGAGAGCGAGACGCGCGCGATCGCCGAGGACCTCGGCGTGACGACCGCGGAAGTCACGGACATGGAGCAGCGGTTGAGCTCGCGCGACTTGTCGTTCGATCCGGCGCCGGATTCGGACGAGGAAGACGGCGCGTATTCGCCTTCCGCGTACCTGCCGCACCCCGAGGCCGATCCGTCGGTCGCGGTGGAGCGCGAGCAGTGGGACGAGGACACGGCAGAGCGCCTCGCGCAGGCGCTGGAGACGCTCGATGAGCGCAGCCAGCACATCCTGCGCAGCCGCTGGATGACCGAAGAGAAGTCGACGCTGCACGAGCTAGCCGACAAGTATGGCGTGTCTGCGGAGCGCATTCGTCAGATCGAGGCGAATGCGATCAAGAAGCTGCGCGGCCTCGTGGCGGAGCCGCTGGAAGCGTAAAAGGAAGTTAGCTTGGGAACGTGGGCCGGTTCAGGACGAACCGGCCCTTCTTGTTTCTGCGCGGGGTCCCCGCGAAATCGCTCCACGAATTGCGCAAATGCGGCTGCCCTTTCGCGATTTCGTGGGGTGCTCCATCAGCCCTGTTTCGTGACGGGGACGATCGTGAGCTCGACGCGGCGGTTCGAGGCGCGGCCGGCCTCGGTGTCGTTGGACGCGACCGGATGGGTTTCGCCGGCGCCGATCGTGATCAGGCGCTGCGTCTTCACGCCGTGGCTCGACAGGTAGCCGGCAACGGACTGCGCGCGACGCTCGGAAAGCGCCTGGTTGTACTGATCGCTGCCCGAGCTGTCGGTGTGGCCCGCCACCTCGATCACGGTCTTGTCGTACTCCTTCAGCACCATCGAGACGCCGTCGAGCGCGCTGTAGAACTGGCCGTTGAGGTCGGCGCTGTTGAGCGCGAAGGTGATGTTGCTCGGCATGTTGAGCGTGATGTTGTCGCCCATGCGCGTGACGCTCACGCCCGTGCCTTCGAGGCGCTGGCGCAGCTTCGCTTCCTGCACGTCCATGTAGTAGCCGACGCCGCCGCCCGCGAGCGCGCCGACTCCGGCGCCGATCAGGGCGTTCTGCAACTTGTCGCCCTTCGTGAGCAGGCCCACCACCGCGCCGGCTGCCGCGCCGATGCCCGCACCTTTCGCGGCCTTGCTGGTCTGCTGCTCGCGCGTGTACGGATTGACGGTGGAACAGGCGGCGACGCCGATCAGCACCGCGACCGTCACTGCAACTTTCACGAATCGATTCACCATGACTTCACCTTTCTGACTGTCGAATTGGACACGTCGTGATGCGTTAGTAGGGAATGCGGAGCTTGCGATACACGAAGCTCAGCAGCCACAACGGACCGATCAGCAGGAACTGCACGTCCTTGAAGAACGATGGCCGCTTGCCCTCGTAGTGATGGCCGATGAACTGGCCGACCCAGGCGACAACGAACAGACCCAGGCAGAGGATCCATAGCGGCCATGGGAGCGTGCGCAGCCACGCGATGGAAGCGAGCACCGCGACCGCGAACAGCACCATCCCGAGCGCCAGCGACCACGACATTGCGATGTAGTACAGCACGGCCGCGGCCAGCAGAACTGTGCCCCAGTTCAAGAGCGGCGACACTGCGCGCAACTGCTCCGGTACAGGCAAATACCACAGCAGGCCGATGAGGCTGACGACGATGGCCGGCACGCAGATCCAGTGCAGCAGCTTGTTGGCGGGGTTCCGATGACTCTCGCCGTATTCGTCGAGCCATTGCTCCACGGTTTTCATGGCCGCGTACGCTACGCCGGGGCACAAGCCCGGACAAGGCGGTATCATGCGGGCCGTTCAGGAGAATCCCATGTCTGCCATAGCCCAAAGCGCCAGGCCCACAGGGGCCGCCGAGCTCGATCCGCTCGATCTCTACAACGTCCGCAGCATGCTCAGCGACGAGGAGCGCCTCGTGCAGGACTCCGTCGGCAGGTTCGTCGACGACAAGGTGATTCCGATCGTCGGCGAGTGCTTCGAGGAAGAGCGCTTTCCGCGCGAGCTGATCCCGGAGGTCGCGGAGCTCGGCCTGCTCGGCAGCTCGATTCACGGCTACGGCTGCGCCGGGCTGAACGCGGTGTCGTACGGGCTGATCTGCCAGGAGTTGGAGCGCGGCGATTCCGGCCTGCGCAGCTTCGTGTCGGTGCAATCGAGCCTGTGCATGTATCCGATTTACGCGTTCGGCAGCGAAGAGCAGAAGCAGAAGTGGCTGCCGCGCATGGCGCGCGGCGAAATCATCGGCTGCTTCGGCCTCACCGAGCCGCACGGCGGCTCCGATCCGTCGAACATGAAGACGATCGCGCGCCGACAGGGCAAGGACTGGGTGCTGAACGGCGCGAAGATGTGGATCACGAACGGCTCGATCGCCGATCTCGCGATCGTCTGGGCGAAGACCGACGAAGGCATCCGCGGCTTTCTGGTCGAGAAAGGCTTCAAGGGTTTCACGACCAACGTCATCAAGCACAAGATGAGTCTGCGCGCGTCGGTGACCTCCAGCCTGTTCTTCGACAACGTCGTCGTGCCCGAGCAGAACATGCTGCCGAACGTCTCCGGACTGAAGGGCCCGCTGTCGTGCCTGACGCAGGCGCGCTACGGCATCAGCTGGGGCGTGACGGGCGCGGCGCAGGCGTGCCTCGCACAAGTCATCGACTACACCAAGTCACGCGTGCTGTTCGGCAAGCCCATTGCCGCGACCCAGGCTGCGCAGATCCGACTGGCCGAGATGGCGCGCAAGATCACCACGTCGCAACTGCTGTCGCTGCAGCTCGGCCGGCTGAAGGATGCCGGGCAGATGGCGCCGACGCAGGTGTCGATGGCGAAGTGGCACAACACGCGCTCGGCGATCGAAGTGGCGCGCGATGCACGCGACCTGCTCGGCGGCGCCGGCATCAGCGTTGAGTACGTGCCGATCCGCCACGCGCTGAACCTGGAAAGCGTGATCACCTACGAAGGCACGGAGACCGTGCACCAGCTAACGGTCGGCCGCGCTCTCACCGGCATCAACGCTTTCTGATCTCTCGCCCGCGTGGGCGATGCGCACGCGCGGCGGCGAGACGCGCATTTCGAGGCGCGCCGCAGCGTCCCAGCAAAGCACCAGCGTCAGCAGGGAGAGCCACGCCCACGTCATCTCCCGCCGCCGCTGCGTCCGATCCGGGCCTGAAACCGCCGTATTCTGTAGAGTCCGCATGGCTGTCTGCTCGCAGCGCGCCGGCATTCATCGCCGGCGGCCCTATTGCAACGAAGCCATGCGGATCAACACCGTGCGCCGGCAGTCCTGCTCCGGGCAGATTGTGATCAATCGTGGCGCGGCCTCCCTGGCGCACGCCGGAGCGCTACACTTGTTCACATGAAAGAGGCGCCATGAAGAAAGTCATCGCCATCGTCGAAGACGAGCCCGCGATCAGGGAGAACTACGCAGCGGCGTTTCAGCGCCACGGCTACGCCGTGCGCACGTACGGCGCGCGCAAGGAAGCGATCGACGCGTTCCGTGCGCGCCTGCCCGATCTCGCGGTGATCGACGTCGGCTTGCGCGACGAGCCGGAAGGCGGCTTCGAGCTGTGCCGCGAATTACGCTCGCTCTCGGCCGAGCTGCCGATCATTTTTCTGACGGCGCGCGACAGCGAGCTCGATGCCGTTTCGGGATTGCGGCTCGGCGCCGACGACTACCTGACGAAGGACCTGAGTCTCACGCATCTGCTGGCGCGAGTGACGGCGCTGTTCCGCCGCATCGACGCACTGACGCAGCCGTCCAACCGCGAGCAGATCGTGACGCGCGGCCCGCTGCTGATCGATACCGCGCGCCTGCACGCAACGTGGAATGAGAAGCCGCTCGGCCTCACGCTCACCGAGTTCTGGATCGTGCATGCGCTCGCGAAGAATCCGGGCCACGTCAAGAATCGCCAGCAGCTGATGGACGCCGCCAACGTCGTGCTCGACGACAACACGATCACCTCGCACATCAAGCGCATCCGCCGCAAGTTCCAGGCGGTCGAGCAGACGTTCGACGGCATCGAGACGATGTACGGCATGGGGTACCGGTGGAAGGAATAGGCCCGAAGAAATAGGCCGGCCGCCTGGATGTCCCTTCGCACCAAACTACTGCTCGTCAGCCTGCTCACGCTGATCCTGCCCTGGGCGGGATGGAAGTACGCGCAGCAGATGGAGACGACGCTGCGGCGCGCCCAGGAAGACGCGCTGCTCACGACCGCGCAGGTACTCAGTCGCGTCGTCGCTAGCGAGCCCGAGCTGCTGTACCGCGTCGCTGATCTGCGCACCAGTTTCGATCCGACGCGCGGCGATCTGTTCGCACCGCTCCTCCTGACGCGCCCGCTGCTCGATGGCTTCGCCGACGAATGGCCGCAACCGGCGCGGCCGGTGCCGGGCTTCGACGCCGCAAGCACGGCGACAGCGGGTCCGGAGCCGAAGGTGCGACTCGGCGTGCACGGCCGATCGATGCATCTGTACGTGGAAGTGACGGCGAAGCACTCGCTGCAATACGAAGTCCCGCCGCGCGACGATACCGCGCCGCCGGGCAAAGCCGATCGCGTCGTCGTCCTGCACCACGATGAGTTCGGCCACGAGCGCGCGTGGTCGATCAGCGCAATCGCACCCGGCCCGTTGCTCGTGCGCACCTGCGAGGTCGGCGCGCCGTGGAAAGCTTCCGGCGACGAAGTGCCGTACGTGGAAGGAATCTGGCGCGAGACCGACCAGGGTTATGCGATCGAGCTGCGCGCGCCGCTGAATCTGTTCGGCACGCAGATCGCGATCCAGGCGCTCGACGCCGGCGGCTCGATCGTCGCGCAGACGCGCGGGCTCGCGTGGATTCACGCCGGCTCGGAAGCGTTGAAGCAGAGGCTGGAGCAGTACGCGCCGGACGGCGTGCGCGTTTCAGTCGTCGATACTCACGGCTGGCTGCTGGCGCGCGCCGGTTCGATCGGCGTTGCGACGCCAACGCAGTATCCCGGCATGCGGCGCGACGAAGAAGGCTTTACGCGCTCGATCTACCGGGTGCTGTTCTCGAGCGATGCGGCGCGCGCCCGCCCCTACGGACTTCCCTACGGAATGTGGGGCGCGCCGGTCGACTCGGCGCGCGGCGGCAAGCTCAAAGCGATCTGGTTCGAGAAGTCCGGCGGCGAGCCTTCGCTGGTGCGCGCCGCCGTGCCGATTCCTTACGGCAACGACAATCTCGGCGCGCTCGTCGTCGAGCAGCCGGGCGAGCAGCTCGTGCAGGTACGCGAGATCGCGCTCACCCGGCTGCTGAATCTGACCGTGGTCGCGACGCTGTTCGTCATCGTCGTGACGATCGTGTTTGCCGCGCGTCTGTCGCTGCGGATCCGCCGCTTGAGTCGGGCAGCGAGCACCGCGCTCACGTCCGAAGGCAGGATCGAGCCGCACATTCCCGACACCCAGGCGCACGACGAGCTGGGCGCGCTGGCGCGCAGCTACGACACGCTGCTCGGCCGGCTGCAGGAATACACGAACTATCTGCAGACGCTCGGCACCAAGCTTTCGCACGAGCTGCGCACGCCGCTGACGATCGTGAGCTCGTCGCTCGACAACCTGAGCTCCGAGGAACCGCTGCCGCCGGCGGCGCAGAGCTACATCGAGCGCGCCCGCAGCGGTACGAACCGCATGCATTCGATCCTCACCGCGCTCAGCGAGGCGACGCGCGTCGAGCAGATCATCGAGCACACCGAGCGCGTGCGCTTCGACCTGCGCGAGCTGATCCACAACATGGGTCAGGCCTATCGGCAGACTTTCGTCGGGCATCGGGTCGAGACGCAGGTTCCGCAGGAGCCGTGCTGGGTCGAAGGCTCGCCCGACCTCATCGCGCAGCTGCTCGACAAGCTGATGGACAACGCGAGCGATTTCACCGCCAGGGGCGGACCGATCACGATCGTGCTGGAGCGCGGACCGCGCTCGTGCACGCTCAGCGTGCGCAACGAAGGGCCGCTCCTGCCACCGCTGCTCGACAACCGCCTGTTCGAATCGCTCGTCACGAGTCGCAGCAGTGTCAACGGCAAGCCGCATCTCGGCCTTGGCCTGTACATCGTGCGACTGATCGCGGACTTCCATCGCGGCACAGTCAACGCGACGAACCTGCCCGACGACACGGGCGTCGTCGTGAGCCTCGACCTACCGCTCAGCGGCCGCTGAGCCCAGCGAACGTCGGACGTCTTTACACCGATGGACGTACTTTCGACCGCAGCGTCGTGGCACGCCCGCTACAGTGCGGCATAAGTTCTTGTTTGCAGTTGGCAGAATTCCCGCAGGCACGCCACTTGCTCACTTTGTATGCAATCGCAATCGCTCGTGACTGGCGATTCGAGGCAGAGAAGCGGGGATGGCACCGCGAAGGGGATGAGGGACCGGAACAAAGCGTCAGGGATCGCGCCGCTGGGTCTTTCGAATCTGGCGTTAGGGGTCTGAAGGGTCGGAGCGACAGGGCAACGTTTCCAATTTAGCCACGCTACCCAACAACTCGAAGAAATCGTCGGCCTGGAAACGAAGAGCCCCGCAACATGCGGGGCTCTTTTTTTTGGGCGCTATTTTTTCTGCCATTCGCCGGAGTCGTTCTGGTAGTACCAGCCGGCGGCGGCTTTGCCGGCCCAGCGCTTGGCGAACGTCGTGCGGATGTCGGTTTCCCATTCCGGATGGCCGTTGCTGGCGGCAATCTCGCGATACAGGTTGGTGCGGTCGGCGTTCTCTTCCGCGACCAGCTTGCGCACGGAGTTGCGCTCGGGCAGCGGCACCAGGTTCTGATCGCGCACCTGCACGAGGCCATCGCGCGTCAGGCCGATCGAGCCGGCGTCGTAGTACTTCTTCAGCTGCTCGTGGCGCGCTTCCATCGACTGCGTGATCTGACGCACCGCCGGCGTGTCGACGTTCAGGTTCGCCTGCGCCTGCGCCGGCGGCACGATGAAGTCCAGCACCGAGGCGGCTGCGGCCAGCAGTACGCGCTGCGCATCTGTCGTGCGCACCGCGCCTTGCGAGTTGTCGTCGCGCTTGGTCGCGGGCTCCGCCGATTTTTCGCCGCCCCAGACGTCTTCGATGATCTTGTCCGCCGCCTTCTCGGCCGCGGCGGCCGGAAAATACACGTTGATCGTCACACAGGCCGACAAGGCCAGGCAGCACGCGATCAGCTTCAGCGAAGGGTGGCGCAGCATTGGTGAGCTCCTCGAAGTACCCGCGGTGAATGCTATCACTGGACGGTCGGCCCGCCGGATTTCGTGGCGTCGATCAGCTGCCGCACCAGGCGCGGCCAGTCGACGCGGCGCGAGCTGCCGATGACGTCGATGCGCGGCAGGCCGCGGCCCTTCACCAGGTAGTAGCCGCCGCTCGGCGCCGGCGCGACGCCGTCCATCGCGCACACGTCGTTCTCGAGCCGGCAGGAAATACCGAGCCGCTCGTAGTTGAAGTCGTCGAAGAAGCGCAGGAATCCGCTCGACAGGGCGGAGGCAACTCCAGCCCCGCCGCCGCCGATGCTGCCGATGTTCTCGACTGCCCGCTGGCTGATGCGGTGTCGCGAGCGGTCACCCGGTGGCGTGTAGAGCCGCGCATCGAACGCGACCGGCGCCCAGTTGAACAGCCGCAAGCCGTCGACGCGGCCGGACAGCCTGCCGGTGATGCGCCCGAACGAGAACGCGCTGGTCATGAGCTCCAGGTCCAGGTCGTCGAACGCGACGTTCGAGTAGAAGCGCGGCCATTGTCCGAACGGCTGCTGCAGCTGCAGATCGCTGAGCGCCAGACTGCCGTCGAATACCTGTGCGCGCAGCGTCGTGCCCAGCGTGATGACGCCGTCGCGCATTCGAAACTTGGAGAGCGTGCCGCCGACACGGCCGCCGAACTCCGGCCAACCGAACGCCCGGCACACGCGCTTCACGTCGATCGGCTCGAGCGTCGCATCGACCATGAACGCCACGCTCGGCAGTCCCGCGTTGCGCACGCGAAAACTCTCGAGCGCCAGCGCGCCGTCGAGCAAAGGAATGCGCGACGGTTGCAGCAGCCTGAACTGCCGTCCTTTGCTGGCGAACTGCAGCTCGGCGGCGCCCATCGAGAGCCCGAAGATCGAGCCGCTGCGCCACCTCACTGCCGAGGACGCATCGTCGCTCGTCGCTGCAGTGTCCGAGCGCCAACGCACTGCGCCCGCGAGTGCTTCGATTCCCAGCTTGCCCGTGCCGTCGTCGAACGTCAGATCTCGCAGCGTCAGGTCGATGCTGCGCGGCTCGCCATCCTCGATCGTCACGTCGCCCGCGAGCGTCCCCGCCGTCTGCATCGACTTGAAACTCGTGTCGAGCAGCATCGGCTGCAGATAGCTTGCGTACGCACCGGGAAATTCGAGGCCGGCGAGCTGCAGCGTCAGCGAGCGCAGCGGTTTCTCGTTCGCGAAATCGACGCTCGCACGGCCGCTGGCGCGCGCAACTTGCGCGTGATCCAGTGAGAAGCGCTCGATCGTCAGCTCCGTGGTGCCGCGCAAGTTTCCGGCGGCGTTCGCACGCACTGCGTGTGCGCCAAAGTCGACGAAGATCGGCTGCACGTACGCCTGCCCTTGCGCCGAGCTCAGATCGACGTCGAACTGCCAGTCGCCCTTGCTTCTGCGAACGGTGCCCTGCAGGCGTGCGCTCAACTTGTCCGTCGCGATGCTGCCGGCCTCGTTGTTCAACGTCAGCTCGACGAACGAGACGTCGAACGTCGATGCATGCAGATCGCTGTGCGCGCCGCGCGAGTCTGCAGTCAGGGTGACCTGACCGGTCGCCTCGATCGCCGGCAACGGCAATCGCAGACTTTTGGCCACCTTCGTCAGGACATCGACAGGCACGCGCTGCAGGCGAGTCTGCGCGCGCCACGCGCCGTCGTGCAGCGATGCCGAAAGATCGACTGTGCCTGCGCCAAGACGCAGCCCATCGGCGGCGAGTTCGAGCGAGCCGTCGCTGCGACCGTAGATGAGCTTTGCGGTGAAAGACTGCGCACCGATGCCCGGCCAGTTCGCCGCGACGCGCGCCCGCTCGCAGGCGATAGCACGAACGGACAGTTCGAGGCGCGGACAGACGATGCGGACATCGTGCAATTCCTGCGCGATCGCAGCCAGCCGCAGCTTGCCGATCGTCGCGGTCGCGCGATCCGGCAGGTCCCAATCGATTTCGATCTGCTCCGCGCTCCAGCCGTCGCCGCCGACGCGAGCCACGCTCAGGTTGGCATCGTCGACCGCCTTCACGAGGCCGGCCGCACCGAGCGCCAGCAAGGCAGTGGCGAAATGGATCGCCCTAGGCAAGGCGCGCAACGGCGGGGCTGTGCAACACGCCGTCACTGTACGCTAACCTCATAGCCGTGGAACCTCGCCGCCTGTCGACAATGTTCCGACTCTCGCGCTTGCTGTGCTTGCTGCTGCTCGCTGCGTCTGCAGCCGGCTGCGCGAAGCTGGTCTACAACCGTCTCGATACGCTCGGCGCGTTGTACGTCGGCAACCTGGTCTCGCTCGACGATCGGCAAAGCTCCGACCTGCGCGCGTGGCTCGCGCAGACGCTGCAATGGCATCGCGAAAAGGAGCTCGGCCGCTACGCGACCTTCCTGCGCGAGCTGTCCAGCGAAGTTGCGCGGCCCTCGGGTCGCGCCGCGTACCAGCGCCTGTTCGGCCGGGTCGAAGGATTCGTTTCGGACTTCGCGGCGCAGACTGCGCCGCAGGCCAGCCGGCTGTTGCTGGAGCTGACGCCGGCGCAGGTCGAGGAGCTCCTGGCGAACCTCGAAGAGAAATCACAGGAGCGCTCCGCGAAGTCGTTGCAGGAAATTCGCAACGGCAGCTGGCAGGCGAACCGCGTCAGGCAGACGCAGCGCCAGGTGAAGCGCTGGACCGGCACGATCACCGAAGAACAGAAGCTGCTGGTGCGCGAGATGTCGCAGCAGATGCAGCCGACGACCAACGAATGGCTGGAGAGTCAACGCCGCTGGCGCGCCGCGCTCAGCGACGCTTTTAGCAACCGCGGCACTGCGGAGGAGCGTATCCTCCAGCTGCTGCGCGAGCCCGACACGCAATGGACCGCGCAGTACAAGACGAAAGAAGCGAGCAATCGTGAGCAGGTGTTGTCGTTGCTGACGGCCCTTGATGCCTCGCTGACGCCGGCGCAGCGCGAGCACATGCACCACGAGCTGACGGCTCTGGCAGAACGACTCGACGCATTGACGGAGGAGTAATCATGCGACGTTTATTGTGGCTAGCTATCGCGCTGGCAGTAGCCGCTTGCGGCAAACACGAAGAAGCCAAGGCGCCCGAAGCTCCGCCGCCCGAGCCCACCGCAGCGGCCGAACCCGCGCTGGCTCCCACCGCGGACGCTGCGGCGATCGATGCTGCGCTTGCCAATCCCGACCGGTTCGCGGGCGACGCCGACCAGGACGCGTGGCGTCATCCGGCCGATGTGCTCAAATTCCTGGAGCTGCGCCCCGGCCAGCATGCGCTCGACTACTTCGCCGCGGCCGGCTACTACACCGAGCTGATGTCGCGCGTGGTCGGCGCCGACGGCAAGGTCATCGCGTACAACAATCCCGAGTACCGCAAGTTCGCCGAGGACGCGCCGGCGAAGCGGTACGGCAACAATCGCCTGGCGAACGTCACTGAGCTGACGACGCCGGTCGAAGCGATGCCGCTCGATCCCGCATCGCTCGATGCAGCGCTGTTCGTGCAGAGCTATCACGACCTGTACTGGCGGCCGAAGAAAGGCTGGCCGGCAACGGATCCGGCCAAGGCGCTCGCGCAGCTGGTGCCGGCGCTGAAGCCGGGCGGCGTCGTCGTGGTCATCGATCACGTCGCGAATGCGGGCGACCCGACGGAGACGGTGAACGCGATGCATCGCATCGATCCGGCGGTCCTGAAGCGCGACTTCGAGGCCGCGGGCCTGACGTTCGACAGCGACAGCCCGCTGTTCGCGAATCCCGCCGACGATCACACGAAGGAAGTGTTCGACAAGGCGATCCGCCACAAGACGGATCAGGTGATGTACAAGTTCAGGAAGCAGTAGCTCGGGCTCTAATCTTCTTCCACCGTCTTGAACGCCTTCATCAGCTCCTGCTGTTTGCGCGGCGGCACCGGATCGTAATGGCTCAGTTCCATCGTGAAGGTGCCTTCGCCGCCCGTCAGTGATTTGACGCGGGCCTGGTAGTCCGTGATCTCCGCCAGCGGCACGAGCGCGCTGATACGCGTGCGCTGACCGGCGAGCGATTGCGTGCCGCTGACACGGCCGCGGCGTGTCGCGAGATCGCCGGTGATGTCGCCGGTCGCGCCGGTCGGCGTCGTCACTTCGACGCGCACCACCGGCTCGAGCACGATCGGGCCGGCCTCGCGGAAGCCGTTGAGGAACGCGCGCCGTCCCGCGGAGACGAACGCGACTTCCTTCGAATCCACCGCGTGGTATTTGCCGTCGTAGACGATGACGCGCAGGTCCTGCACCGGGAACCCGGCGATCGCGCCTTCGGTCAGCATCTGCCGCACGCCCTTCTCGACCGCCGGAATGAACTGCGAAGGAATCGCGCCGCCGACGACTTCGTCGACGAACTCGAATCCCTGGCCGCGCTCGAGCGGCTCGACGCGCAGATACACCTCGCCGAACTGGCCGGCGCCGCCGGTCTGCTTCTTGTGACGATGATGACCCGGCGCGGGACGCGTGATCGTCTCGCGATACGGGATGCTGGGAACGTGCGTCTTGCAACGCACGCCGTAGCGGTCGCCCATGCGCTGGAGCATCACGCGCAGGTGCAGGTCGCCCATGCCGTAGAGCACGGTCTCGTTCAGGCTCGCATGATGCTCGACGCGCACGCAGGGATCTTCGGCGACCAGCTTGTGCAGGGCGTCCGAGAGCTTCTGCTCCTCGCCGCGCCGCTCCGGCTCGATCGCGAGGCCCGCCATCGCCGGCGGGAACGTGATCGACCTGAGATGGTAGGCGTCCTCGTCGTGCGAATCGTGCAGCACGGCGTCGAAGTGCAGCTCGTCGACCTTCGCGACCGCGCAGATGTCGCCGGGAATGCCGCGCGAGATCTCCGCGTGCTCCTTGCCCTGCAACTGGTAGAGATGCGCGACCTTGAACGGCTTGCGCGCGTCGCCGACGAACAGCTGCGAGCCGGTGCGCACCGTGCCCTGGTGCACGCGGAACACGCCGAGCCGGCCGACGAACGGATCGATGCTGATCTTGAACACGTGGGCGATGACGTGGCGCTCCGGATCGGGCGTCACCTGCACGCGCTCCGCGGACGCGCCCTCGCCTTTGAGGAACGGCGGCGGATTGCCTTCCAGCGGATTCGGCATCAGCCGCGCGAACACTTCGAGCAGCTCTTTGACGCCGGCGCCGGTTTCGGCGGAGACGAAGCAGACGGGAATGAGGTGCCCCTCGCGGAGCGCCTGCTCAAAAGGGTCGTGCAGTTGCTCCGGCGTCAGCTCCTCGCCCTGCTCGAGGTAGAGCGCCATCAGCTGCTCGTCGATCTCGACGACCTGATCGATGATCTCGGTGTGCGCAGCCGCCACCGTGGAGAAGTCGGGCTGCGCGTCGCCGGGCTTGAAGAAGCAGTCGACGACCTGGGTGCCGCGCCCGGCCGGCAGGTTCAGCGGCAGGCACTCGCGGCCGAACGTCTCGCGCAGATCGGCGAGCACCTGTTCCGTCTTCGCATCTTTGCTATCGATCTTGTTGACGACGATGAGCCGGCACAGCTCGCGGTCGCGGGCGAATTCCATCGTGCGCTGCGTGACCGGCTCGATGCCGTTTACGGCGCTGACGACGACCGCGGCGGTCTCCACCGCTTCGAGCACGCTGAGCGAGCGGCCTGAGAAGTCGGAATAGCCCGGCGTGTCGATCATGTTGACGCGGCAGGCGCCGACGTCGAAGTGCACGATGGCGGCGTCGAGCGAATGCCGCAGCTCCTGCTCCTGCGGATCGAAGTCGCACACCGTGGTGCCGCGCTCGAGGCTGCCACGGCTGCGGATCGCGCCGGATTCGGTCAGCAGGCTCTCGGCCAGCAACGTCTTGCCGGCACCGGCCTGCCCCACCAACGCAATGTTGCGGATATCTGCGGTCGAGTACGCCATGGAAGCCATCCCCCTGCGCGCGCGGAGCCTCCCGAGCATACTCCTCGCCGGCCGCGGACGGTCCCGCGGGATTTCCCGCACCTGCAAGGACGGGACTGGCGCGTTGTCGGTAATGACCTTGGCGACTATCATCCGGGCGCTATGACCAAGCGAGCCCTGATCGTCGACGACTCGCGCTCGGCCCGTGTGATTCTCAGCCGCATGCTGGAAGGCTACGGGCTGCAGGTGGACTCCTCGGAGAGCGCCGAGCACGCCCTGGAATATCTGCGCCAGACGCGCCCGGACGTGATCTTCATGGATCACTTGATGCCGGGCATGGACGGATTCCAGGCGATCCAGGCGATCAAAGGCAATCCCGACACCGCGATGATTCCGGTCGTCATGTACACCTCGCAGGAAGGCGAGCTGTACGTGAGCCAGGCCCGCGCGCTCGGCGCGGTCGGCGTGCTGCCGAAAACTGTTAAACAGGCGGATGTCTCGCGCGTGCTGTATCAGTTGCGCCTGCTGCCGGAGCGCCGTGAGCAGCGCCAGGCGTCGCCCGCCTACGCCGCTCAGGATGCCACTGCAATCCGCACGCCGACCCAGGCCATCGTTTTGGGCGAGATCGAGGCCGCGGTCCGCGGCGCGACCGCCCCGCTCCTGAAGGAGCACAACTCCGAAATGCGCCGCTTCGTGCTCGCGAGCCTGGAAGCTTTTGCACGGCGCATCGGCACCGAGATGAAGCCGGCCGCCGCGCCGCCGCCCGAGCCGATCGAAGCGCTGCCGCCGCCGCCGCCGCCGAGTCGTTGGCCGCTGGTCGCAGCGATCGCCGCGCTCGCATTGCTGCCGACGGTCGTGCTCGCTGTCCTCCATATGCGGACACTGGACACGATGAACGATCTCGCGCGGACCAACACGAGGCTCAACGAGTACGTGCAGGAGCAACAGCTGCAGCTGGCATCGTTGCGCCAGGCGATCGACGGCCGTGAAGCGCAAGCTGCAGCGCCGATCGCGGCGCGCATTGCTGCCGCTGCGGACGTGGAGTCCGAGCCCGTTCCGTATGGCGAAGCACCGCTGGGGGGCGCACGGCTGGAGCGGATGCGCGACATGATCACGCAGCTCAAGGCCGGCGGTTTCCACGGCACGCTCAAGGTCGCGACGTACGTCGGCGAGTTCTGCCTCGTCGGCAACGGCATCGAAGGCTATTCGATGGCGGCCGACGACCTGCCGGCGAGCCGCTGCGACCTGCGCGGCAATCCGTTCGACGATGGCCTGAGCGCCGCGCAGCGCCAGTCGCTGCCGTTCGCGAACCTGGTCGCCTCGCTCCGCCAGGACAAGACCGATCAGCTGCGCGTCGAAGTCGAGCACGAAGGCCGCAAGCCGGTCGTGCCCTACCCGCGCGGCGACCAGCTGGCGAAGGTCACCGCCGGCGACTGGAACAAGATCGCAGCCCAGAACAACCGCGTGGAATTTGCCGCTCAGCCGGCGGGGTCATGACCGAGCCCTGGTTGCTCTATGGCGCGAACGGGTACACCGGGGAGCTGATCGCGCGCGAGGCCGTCGCCCGCGGCATGCGCCCGGTGCTCGCCGGCCGCTCGCGCGCGAAGGTCGAGCAGCTCGCGGCCGAGCTCGGCTGTCAGAGCGCCGTGTTCGGGCTCGACGATCACACCTCCCTAGTGCGCGCGCTCGACGGCATGACCGCCGTTCTGCATTGCGCCGGTCCGTTTTCCGCGACGGCGCGCGCGATGATGCAGGGCTGTCTCGCCACGCACGTCCACTATCTCGACATCACCGGTGAAATCGACGTCTTCGAGCTGGCGCACAGCGTCGACGAGAAGGCGCATCGCGCGAAGGTCGTGCTGTGTCCCGGCGTCGGCTTCGACGTCGTGCCGACCGACAGCGTCGCGGCGAAGCTGAAGCAGGCGCTGCCCGATGCGACGCACCTGACGCTCGGCTTCGAAGGCAACTCCGGCATGAGCAAGGGCACGGCGAAGACTTCGGTCGAATCGGTCGGCGGCGGCTCGCGCGTGCGCCGCGACGGCACGATCGTCCCCGTCGAGCTCGGCTCGCAGACGCGGCGCATCGACTTCGGCGCCGGCGAGCGCCTCGCGGTCGGCATTCCGTGGGGCGACGTGAGCACCGCGTACTTCACGACCGGCATCCCGAACATCGAAGTGTTCACGGCGATCTCGCAGAAGGGACTCGATGGCATGCGTCGCGCGAACTGGATCGCCCCGCTGCTGCGACAGCGCTGGATGCAGGCGATCGCGAAGCGCGTCATCGACGCACGGCTGCGGCCTCCCGACCGCACCCAGCGCGAGAACAACCCGAGTTTCATCTGGGGCGAAGCGCGTAATGCTGCCGGCCAGACCAAGACGGCGCGCCTGCGCACCGCCAACGGTTATTCACTGACGGTCGCGTCGTCGCTCGGTATCCTGACCACGTTGCTGGCACAGCCGCGGATGTCGGGATTTGCGACGCCCAGCGAGCTGGTCGGCCCCGACTTCGTCACCACGCTGCCCGGATCCTCGCCGATACGCATCGACTCATGACCGTCACACCGCTCGCCTCGTTCGCGCCGCCCGCCTGGCTCGTGAATGCTCACCTGCAATCGATCGTGCCGAGCCTGCGGCTGCGCCGTCCGCTGCTCATGCGCCGCGCGCGCCAGCTGGTCGCTTGTGCGCAGACGCAGATCGTCGAGTGCGGCGACGGCGTGCGGCTGCTCGGTCATTACTCGAGCCAGGTCGCCGCGGGCCGCGAGCCGGCGCGCGATCTCGTGATCCTGCTGCACGGCTGGGAAGGCAGCGCCGATTCGCTGTACGTGCTGTCGCTCGGCAGCTATTTGTTCGATCGCGGCTGCGACGTCTATCGCCTGAATTTCCGCGATCACGGCCCGAGTCATCATCTCAACGAAGAGATCTTCCATTCGTGCCGCCTCGACGAGGTCGTCGGCGCGGTCGGCGCGATCCAGCGCGCGATTCCGAACCGGCGCCTGACGATCGCGGGCTTCTCGCTCGGCGGCAACTTTGCACTGCGCGTGGCGGCGCGCGCGCCTGCCGCCGGCATCCCGCTCGAACGTGCGATCGGCATCTGCCCGGTCCTGCGGCCGCACGCCACGATGGATGTGCTCGAGCAGGGCCCGTTCATCTATCACCAGTATTTCATCTCGAAGTGGAAGCAGTCGCTGCGCCTGAAGCAGCGCATCTTTCCGCAGCGCTACGATTTCAGCCCGATCCTCGCCCAGCGCAGCATCAAGGAGATGACGCGCATCATGGTCGAGCAGTACAGCGAGTTCCCGACTCTCGACGCGTACCTGAGCGGCTACTCGATCATCGGCGACCGGCTGGCGCAGCTCGCGGTGCCGAGCCACATCCTGGTGTCGCTCGACGATCCGATCATCCCGGCGCGCGACTTGCCGGACGTCGCGCGCTCCTCGCAGCTCGAGATCGAGGCGATCCCGCACGGCGGGCACTGCGGCTTCATGGAGAGTTTCGTGCGCGAGAGCTGGGCCGACCGCCAGGTCGCGCGATACATGGGACTGCAGGTCGGGCCTTAGCCCGACGGGGCGCCCGTCTTTCTCGATTCGCGCAGCAGGTCGCGGATCGCGCTCGTCTCGATCAGGCGCGCGCCGCGCGCCGCCAGCTCCAGCGCCAGCTTCGCCGTCTGCACGTCGTACACGACCCAGCGCCACGGGCCGCGCCAGAGTTTCGACGAGCTCTCCGTCAGCAGCTGGTGATCGCAGAACAGGTAATCCGGCGCGAGCGCTTCGCACTTCAACGCCGCGGTGTTGGAGTATTCCGACACCCGCCAACCGACGCGATACGGCGAGACCTGCCGCACGTGGTGCACGGCTGCGAAGTCGGCCGAAACGAGCACGCACTGGCGCGCGACCGGCTTGAGCACCTCGCAGATCTTGCGCACGACGGTCTCGTGGCCGAACGCGCGCAGGCTCGCCCGCTGCAACTCGACGAACGCAGTCGTGGCCGGGTGACTCGCGAGCACCTCGACCGCCTGCCCGAGGCGCGGAATGCCGACGTCCGTAAAGCGCTGCGCGAATCGCTGCGGCTCGCTCACCGCGATTTCCGTCAGCTCGCTCCAGGTCATTTCCAGCGCATTGCGGTCCACGCCGGCGATGCGCTGCAGATTGGAATCGTTGAGCAGCACGGGATGCCGGTCGACCGAGAGCTGCACGTCGAACGCGAGCTGGCGCGCGCCGAGCTCCAGCGCGGAGCGCAGCGCCGGCAGCGTGTTCTCCGGGTACTCGGCGACGTTGCCGCGGCGGGCGATCAATTCGGGAAGTCGGCTCGTTGGCATTGGTTCGGCCCCCGGGTGCATTCTATCCGGCGCACCGCCAGGCGCGTGTGCGGGCGTCGCCGGCCTCCGACACTTGGCGGCGCGAGGGGCATCTGCTAATTGCATCCGTACGCGGGGAATTCATGTACGTCGCTCCCAACGCCGTTCAGCTGAACCGGGCATCGCTGCATGCGGCTTTGCTGTTTGCGCTCGCTGGTCTGCACGGCTGCAGCGGCGGCGAGAGCACGCGCCCCAACGATCCCCCGCCGCCGCCCCCGAGCAACGAACCGTCGGGGCTCGACACGCGTCCTTCGAACACGACCTGTCTGGCCTGGGACCGGCCGAGCGCCGACGACACGATCTCGGTCACGCGCTACACGAACCTGTCGTTCTCCTCGCCGATCGCGATGCTGCAGGCCCCGGGCGACAACTCGCGCTGGTTCGTCGTCGAGCAGGGCGGAGTCGTGCGCACGTTCCCCACGAACAATCCCACCGCGAGCACCGTGTACATCGACATCGACGCGCGCGTGGATAGCGGCGGCGAGATGGGCCTGCTCGGCATGGCGTTTCACCCGGATTTCCCGCAGGACCCGCGCGTGTTCCTGTCGTACACGAACGAGGACTCGGGCCGCGAATCGCGCATTTCGTCGTTCCGTACGCTGGACAACGGCGCGACGATCGACACGAGCACCGAACAGATCCTGCTGCGCGTCAGTCAGCCGGAGGCCAATCACAACGGCGGCAACATTGCATTCGGTCCCGATGGGATGCTGTACATCGGCTTCGGCGATGGCGGCGGCGGCGGCGACCAGCACGGCAATCCCGGCAACGGCCAGCGGCTCACGACGATGCTCGGCAAGATGCTGCGCATCGATGTCGGTCCGGCCACAGCGACGTCGTACACCGTGCCCGCGACCAATCCGTTCTTCAACGGCGCGGATCACTGTCCGGCCGCGGGTCGCGCCAGTGGCAACTGCCCTGAGATCTTCGCGTGGGGTTTCCGCAATCCGTGGCGCTGGAGCTTCGATCGCGTCAACGGCGATCTGTGGGTCGCGGACGTCGGCCAGGGCGACTGGGAAGAAGTCGACCAGGTCACGATCAACAACAACTACGGCTGGCGCTGCCGCGAAGGCGCGCACGACTTCAACAGCGGCGGCACGTCCGGCTGCGGCGCCGGCGGCCTGATCGACCCCGTCGCGGAATACTCCCATGCGGTCGGCATCTCGATCACCGGCGGCTTCGTGTATCGCGGCACGCAGACGACGAACCTGGCCGGCCGCTTCCTGTTCGGCGATTTCGGCTCGGGGCGCATCTGGGCGTGGATCCCGGAGAGCGCGACGCAGCCGCGCGAGCCGACGCAGCTGCTCGACAGCGGACTGAGCATTTCGTCGTTCGGGCAGGCGAACGACGGCGAGCTGTATGTCGTCGACTACGGCGGTACGCTCCATCGCATCCAGTTCCAGAGCGGCGCCGTCAGCGGCAACGTGCCGCAAAATCTCAGCGACACGGGCTGCGTGTCCGCCGGCAATCCGCAGCAGCCCGCCGCAGGAGTGATTCCGTACGCGATCAACGCGCCGTTCTGGTCGGATGGCGCGACCAAGGATCGCTGGCTCGCGGTGCCCGACGGCCAGACGGTCACGGTCCGCACCGACGGCGACTGGGATTTCCCGAACCGCAGCGTGCTGATGAAGAATTTCCGGGTCGGCACGCAGCTGATCGAGACGCGACTGTTGATGCGTCATCCGGACGGCACGTGGGGCGGCTTCACCTACGAATGGAACGCGCAGCAGACCGACGCGACGCTGGTCGAAGGCGGCGCGGACCGCGACATCGGCAACGGCCAGATGTGGCGCTTCCCGAGCGAAGGGCAATGCCTGGAGTGCCACACCGACGCGGCGAACCGATCGCTCGGGCTGGAAACCTCGCAGCTCAATCGCGACTTGACGTACTCGCAGACCGGCCGCACTGCGAACGAGCTCGCGACGCTCAGTCACATCGGCGTGCTGTCGCCGCCGATTGCGGATTCGTCAGCGGCGCCGGCGATGCCCGATCCGGCGGATACGAGCGCACCGCTCGCAGATCGGGCGCGCGCTTATCTGCACACCAACTGCTCGCAGTGCCACCGGCCGAACGGCCCGACGCCGAGCACGATGGACCTGCGTTACACCACGGCGCTCAATGCGACGAATGCCTGCAACGCGAGTCCGCAGTCGGGAGATCTCGGCATCGGTGCGAACGCGCGGCTGATCGCGCCGGGCAGCTCTGCGAACTCGGTGATCGTGAATCGCGCGAACCGGCGCGACAGCAATGGCATGCCGCCGCTCGCGTCGAATGAAGTCGACGCGGATGGCGTCGCGCTGCTGACGCAGTGGATTGATGGATTGAGCGGCTGCTAGCCCTTTCTCTTCTCTTCGTAGTGCACGACCGGCTGGCCGCTGGTGACGGCCATTTCGCCCTCGATGACCGCGCCGCGCGCGACGGCAATCGAGCGTGCACTGAGCGCACCGCGCAGGCGCGCAGTGGCGCGAATCTCCAGTTTCTCGGCGACGTTGAGCGTGCCTTCGATTTCGCCCGAGACGACAGCGTTGGCGGCGCTGATGCGTCCTTCCCAGCGTCCGCCTTCCGAGAGCGTGAATGAGCCGCGCACGCTGCTGTCGCCGTTGACGGAGCCGGCCACGACCAGGTCGCCGCCGCATTCGAGGTTGCCGGTGAGTGCGGAGCCGGCGCCGATGAAAGTCGGGCTCGAGGAAACGCGGTCGGCGAGGCGGCGGTGCGGGGTCTCCGTCATGAGTCGTCTCCGGTAAGCAGGTGCGCGATTATGCCGTGTCGCAAGCTGACAATCCTTGTCAGCGATGGCCGGCGCCGGGCGCGGGGCGTCAGGTCGTAACTCACTGATTGAACTCAGCTTCAGCCGTTGGCACAGCGGTTGCAGTCCTCTCATCGTTCATTCGATGCGCTGAACCTGGGATGTGACCTCGCGCCTGCCCACCAGGCGAAAGGTCGACGATCCCACCCGTAGCTTGCAAGAGCGATCTCAGGTTCGGATTCGACGCCGCCCGCGTTCTTCCCCGCTGGCGGCGTTTTTTTTTGCCTCTATGATTCGCCCCTCTCAGACGCGAGGGGCCCCGGCATGTCTCGTCGATTGCTCAGTCGATTGCTCGCAGCGACGATCGCCTGCGCGTGCACAGTGCCGGCTGCAGCGCAGGTGCCCGGCGTCGACCAGGTGCAGGCGGTCACGCTCGCGAACGGCATGCAGGTCATCGTCTGGCCGGATCACGACATCCCGAACGTCGCGCTCTTCAACTGGGTGCACGTCGGCAGCCGCAACGAAGTGCCGGGCATCACCGGCCTCGCGCACTTCTTCGAGCACATGATGTTCAACGGCACGGCCACGCGGCCGCAGGGCGAGTTCGATCGCGTGCTCGAAGCGAATGGCGCGCGCAACAACGCGTTCACGAGCAACGACGTCACGGTGTATCAGGACTGGCTGCCGCGCGCCGCGCTCGCGGCAGTATTCGAAGTGGAAGCGGACCGGCTGAGCAATCTTGCGTTCGAGCCGAAGGTGATCGAGAGCGAGCGCGGCGTCGTGTACTCCGAACGGCGGCTGCGCGTCGAGGACAGCCTGGTTGGCCGGCTCCAGGAGCAGGTGCAGGCAACTGCGTATCTCGCGCATCCGTACGGCATCCCGACGATCGGCTGGCCGTCCGACATCCAGTCGTGGCGCATCGAAGATCTCAAGAAGTTCTTCGCGACGAACTACGCGCCGAACAATTGCACGCTGGTACTGGTCGGCGACATCGAGCCGAAGAGCGCGATCGCGCTCGCGAAGCAGTATTTCGAGTCGATTCCCGCGCACGCGCCGCCCGACGCGATCCGCACGAAGGAGCCGGTGCAGGAAGGGGAGCGCCGCGTGAACATCGAGAGCGAAGCGCAGAGCCCGCTGCTGCAGTTCGCGTACCACGCGCTCGCCGGCGACGACCCGCGGCAGCCGGCACTCGAGCTGTTGTCGCGGATCCTGACCGACGGCGACGCTTCGCGCCTGCATCGCGTGCTGGTCGAAGAGCAGAAGCTGGCGATCTCCGCCGATAGTTACGTCGATCGCGGCTTCGATCCGGGGCTCGCGTGGTTCCTGCTCACGCTGCCCGCGGGCGGCGATGCGCAGAAAGCGGAAGCCGTGTTCGATCGCGAGATCGAGCGTCTGCGCGACGGCGGCGTGACTGCGCAGGAGCTCGCGCGCGCACGCAGCCAGGCACTCGCTGATTTCTGGCGCGGCCTCGCAACCATCGATGGCAAGGCGCAGGCGCTCGGGTCGTACGCAGTCCTGCAAGGCGGCTACCAACGGCTGTTCGATGCGCCGAGCGCGTACGAGAAGGTGACCGCGGACGACATTCGCAAGCTCGCGACCGAGCTGCTGCGGCAGGGCAATCGCACGGTGGGCGTGTTGACCGCCAAAGCGGCGGCCGGCCAGGGAGAAAGCCGATGAAGGCCGTCGTCGCAGCAGTGCTGTTCATTTTTTCCACGTCGCTGCTCGCGGCCGGCAATGGCGTCAAAGTGCCGCCGTTCGGGCGCGTGCAACTCAGCAACGGTGCAGTCGTGCTGCTCATGGAGCGGCATGACGTGCCCCTGATCACGTTCAGCGCCGTGCTGCGCGGCGGCGCGGTCAGCGATCCGGCAACCGAGTCCGGACTCGCGAGCCTGCTGGTCGGCCTGCTGCAGAAAGGCGCGGGCTCGCGCGACGCGGTCGGGTTCGCCGAGACGGTCGCATCGGTGGGCGGTCAGATCGAGACCGCCGCCAGCACAGAGAGCATTGCCGTCAGCGGCTCGTTCCTCGCGCGCGATCAGCAGCTCATGGTCGATCTGCTCGCCGACATGCTGCAGCGGCCTCGCCTCGAGCTCGACCAGTTCGACACGCTGCGGGCGCGCCAGATCGAGTTCATCCGCGCCGCGAAGGAATCGGATCTCGCCGCGCTGGCGCCGATCTACGGCGAGGCGAGCCTGTTCGGCACTCATCCGTACGGCCGCACGGTCGAGGGCAGCGAGGCGAGCCTCGGGGCAATCAAGCACGCCGATCTGCAGCGTTACTACCAGGAGCAGGTCGGCGCGGACCGGCTGATCCTCGCCGTCGCGGGCGACTTCAAGACCGCGCAGCTCAAGCAACGCATCTCGCGTGCGTTTTCCGGCTGGCGCAAGGCGAGCGCGCCGCTGCCGCAGATCCCGAAAGCGCAGTCGGTCACGAGCCGGCGCGTGCTGCTGATCGATGCGCCGGAGTCGGTGCAGTCCTATTTCTGGGCCGGCAACGTCGCCGTCGCGAAAAGCGACCCGCGCCGTGCGGCGCTCGATGTCACCAACACGCTGTTCGGCGGACGCTTCACGTCGATGCTCAACAGCGAGCTGCGCATCCGCACCGGCCTGAGCTACAGCGCGAGCTCGCATTTCGACCGGCTGCTGCAGCCCGGGCACTGGGCGCTGGCCTCGTTCACGCAGACCGAGACGACGATCCAGGCGCTCGACCTGGCGCTCGCGACGCTCGACCAGCTGCACCAGTCCGGGCTCGACGCGACGCTGCTGGAATCGGGCAAGAGCTACGTGCAGGGCCAGTATCCGCTGGCGCTGGAAACCGCGGGGCAGTGGGCCTCGCAGCTCGCGACCCTGGAGTTCTATGGCCTCGACCGCAGTTACATCGACAACTATTCGGCTGCGCTCGCCGGCGTCAGCGGCGCGGACGCCAAGCGCGTGATCGACGAAGTCTTCCCGTCCAGCTCGGCGCTGGCGATCGTGGTCGTCGGCAACGCCGGCGCGCTGCGCGACGGCCTGCGCAAGTACGGACCGGTGACCGAGATGAAGCTCACCGACCCGTCGTTCGCACCCGTGCGCACGGAGTGATTCGCGGGCGATTCTGGAATGTGAGGCGGTTCACATCTGTGACAAGCCGCGGGCGCAAAACGCGCCTGCCGCGGTCCCATCCGGAGGATTCGCAACCTCGATAAAACCGCGGAAAAACCGTTCGCGGGCCGCTCGCGCCCCGCGCCTCTGACAAATTTATCGACATGGACAACGCAGGCAGAGCGGCTAGACTCCGGCCGATACGCGCGCGGGGGCACGCGCCGTCAGACACAACAGCAATGCAGTATCGGCGCAGCGATTTCGACGTCACCAACACCGTGCAGGTCAGCTCGACCGACGCGGTGCGCCGGGCAGTGTGCGAGCTGTTCCGCCAGAACTGGCCGCACTATCCGTTCGACCGCGTCGAGAGCGCGTTCCAGGACTTCGAGCGCCTGTTCAACGGCCAGTTTCCCGGCTACTACGGCTGCGACACCGTCTACCACGACCTGCAGCACTCGCTCGACGGCACGCTCGCCGTCGCACGCCTGATCGTCAGCTACGACCGCACGCACCTCGCGGACGAGCGCCTCGGACCGGAGCGCGCGATCGTCGGCGTCGTCACCGCGCTGTTCCACGACGCCGGCTACATCCGCCAGACCGACGACCAGACGCATCGCAACGGCGCCGAGTTCACGCTCAGCCACGTCAGCCGCAGCGCGCACTTCATCGGCCGCTACCTGCCGACGATCGGCATGGCAGAGTGGGTGCCGGTCGCGACCAAGATCGTGCACTTCACCGGCTACGAGGTGCAGTTCGACCAGATCCGCCTCGACGACCACCGCGACCGCAAGCTCGGTCACCTGATCGGCACCGGCGACCTGATCGCGCAGATGGCCGACCGGTGCTACCTCGAGAAGTGCCGCGACCGGCTGTATCCCGAGTTCGTGCTCGGCGGCATCGCGATGCCGAGCGACCGCGGCGGCAAGCCTGCGGTGCGCTACAACTCCGGGCTGGACGTGCTGCGGCACACGCCGGAGTTCGTCGAGGACGTGCGTCGCACGCGTCTGGACGGCGAGTTCGGCGCCGCTTACAGCTATCTCGATACGCTGTTCAACGGCCGCAACCCGTACATGGACGCAATCCAACGCAACCTCGACTACCTCGAAGAGGTGCTGCGCACCGGGGGCTGGCCGATGCTCCGGCGCGATCCCCCGTGCTTCACGTGGGAGCGCAACCCGGTGCAGAACATCCGCTCGCTCGTCATCGGGCATCTGAAGCAGGTGTGGAAGAGCAGCTGATCGTTCGTCTCGGCGCCGCGCTCGCGGTCGGGCTGCTCATCGGCATCGAACGCGAACGCAGCAAGGGACAGGGACCGCGGCGCGCCGCCGCCGGCGTCCGCACGTTCACTCTGATCGCACTGGCCGGCGCCATCAGCCTCGAGCTCGGCGGACTGCCCGCGTTTCTCGTCGTCGCGGCAGTCGTCGGCGCGTTCGCCGCGCTGAGTTACCTGCGGTCCTTCCGCCACGATCCCGGGCTCACGACCGAAGTGGCGATGATCGTGACGCTGCTGCTCGGCGGTCTCGCCCTGCGCGAGCCGCAAGTCGCGGGCAGTCTGGCGGTCATCGTGACGATCGTCCTTGCGTCGCGCACGCCGGTTCACGACTGGATCCGCAACGTGCTCACCGACGAGGAAGTGCGCGACGGACTGATCCTCGCTGCAGCCGCGCTCGTGATCCTGCCGTTGTTGCCCGAGAAACCGGTCGATCCGTGGGGCGTGCTCGATCTGCGCAGGCTGTGGACGCTCGCGGTGCTGGTGATGGCGATCAACGGCCTCGGCTACATCGCCGTGCGGGCGCTCGGCGCGAAGGTCGGGTTGGCGCTCGCGGGGTTGTTCTCGGGCTTCGTGTCGAGCACGGCGACGATCGGCGCGATGGGCTCGCGCACGCGGGCCCGCCCGGAGCTGCGCCGGGCTGCGGTCGCGGGAGCTGCGGCCTCTTCGATCGCGACGGTCGTGCAGCTGGCAATCGTCGTCGGTCTCGTGAGCATGGAGACGCTGCAAGCGCTCCTGCCTTCGCTGATTCTTTCGGGCCTCGCGGCGCTGGCCTACGCCGGAATGTTCATGCTCCGCAGCGTGCGCGACGCCGCGCAGGGCGAAGTGCCGCCAGGCCGGCCGTTCTCGCCGAAGACGGCGGTGTTATTCGTACTGGTCGTCGGGCTCGCACTCACGATCTCCACGGCCCTCACCTACTGGCTCGGCGATCGCGGACTGCTGCTCGCCACGGGCGTCGCCGGGTTTGGAGATTCGCACGCTGCCGCCATCTCGGCGGCGTCGCTCGCCGCCAGCGGCAAGACCGGGGTCCCGCTCGCCGCGATCGCTGTCCTCATCGGCTTCAGCACGAACGCAGTCAGCAAGACCGCCGTGGCGTTCTCGCTCGGCGACCGGCGTTTCGGGTTCGCGCTACTCCCGGGGATTGTCCTGATGGTGCTGGCTGCCTGGGCCGGATGGTTCGTGCGATCCTTGCCGGCATGACACGACGATTCGACCGGCTCGCCCGCCGTTTCCCGGCCCGGCGCGCCTTCATCACAGGCGCCAGCAGCGGCCTCGGCCTCGAGCTGGCGCGCGCCCTGGGGACCGACGGCTGGACGCTCGGGCTGTTCGATCGCAACGTCGAGCGTCTCGCGCACGTCGAGGAAGAGCTGTCGGGCAAGGGCCTCACCGTGCTCGCGTACCCCGGCGACGTCACCAACACCGATGAGCTGACCGTCGCGGTGAACTCGTTCGCGGCCACCCACGACGGCCTGGACGTGATGGTCAACAACGCCGGCGTCGCGGGCTCGGGCACGCTGATGGAAGTGCCGCTCGAGGACTGGCGCTGGATCGTCGACATCAACTTCATGGGCGTCGTGCACGGCTCGCGCGCGGCGATCCCGCATCTGCAACGCAACGGCGCAGGCCTGCTGATCAACGTCGCGAGCGCCGCGGCGTTCGCCTCGGCCCCCGGCATGATCTCGTACAACGCGACCAAGGCAGCCGTGCTGTCGTTGAGCGAAACGCTGAGCGGCGAGCTCGCGGCGAGCAGCACGCAGGTCTCGGTCGTGATGCCGACGTTCGTGCCGACGAACTTGATCGAATCGTTTCGCGGGCCGGCGGAGGCGCGCGAGCGCGCGACGCAGGCCCTGCGCGATTCCAAATACCTGGCGACCGATGCAGCCCGCGACATTCTGTTGCAGGCGGCCGCGGGACATCTCTACATCGTGCTGCCGCGGTCGGCGCGCATGCTGTGGCGGCTGAAGCGCTGGGCGCCGCGCTTCTTTCTCAGGCGAGTGCTGGCGTTGCGGGAAAAGATGTCGGCTGGACAGGCGAATCCACCGCAAGCATGAAGCGCGTGTAGATCTCCGGCAGCCGCGCCAGCACCTGCGGCTTGCCGGCGATGGAGCTGCGCTCCAGCACGTGCCTCAACATCGACAGGCTCAGGGACTCCAGCGCGGGCAACGACACCGGCGCATAGCTCAGATGCCAGGGCTCGGGGCTGACGCCGCCGCGATCCGTGCGGTACGGCCGGAAGAACCCGAAGCGCTCCATGTTCGCATCCAGCCATTCGGACAGCCGTCCGAAGATGCCGTCGCGGGCGTACTCCTCCGGCACCAGCTGCACGGCATAGCCTGCCGGCACGCTGCCCGCGTCGATGACGTCGACGTCGCTGCCCCAGTGATGGCGGCTGCCGCCGGGAATGGCGGACCAGCAGAGGATCGCGTCGATGGCCTGCGTATCGGAGAGCAGGCGACGTTCGAGCGGACGTCCCTGCCGGTCATAGAGCGGCCGCTCACCCGCCCACTTGGCGTTCCAGATCGTCAGCTGCGTGTCGAAGTCGCGAAAGCTGGAGCGGGCCGCGAGGTCGATGCCAGCGCGCTGGGCCGCGTCGCGCATCGCCAGGAAGGAGGCGGCGGCCTCGTAGTGCAGGGCGCAGCGCGGCTGGGCCAGCTCCACGATGTGCGTGCTCGCACGTCCGGTCAGCTCGAACTCGTTCATCCAGTCTCGCTCGCGGGAAAGGGAGGAAGTATCGCAAACCCTGTCAAAAAAACCGACACTGCAGAGGTTGGGGTTCTACGACTCCAACGCGAGTATCATGTTGCGCTAATGTAAGCAACGAATGAGCGTCTGATCGATGCAGCGTCGAAGCCGGGGCACTTCGCGCGCGCAGCGGAATGGCGGCGGCGGAGCATGCGTTGAGATCGCACGGCCTCAAATCGCGACTTGTTGTTATTGCCCTCCTCGCGGGACTCGCCATCTCGGCGACGCTCTACGTGCTGGAGTATCTCGACTATCGCCAGACGCGCAACGCAGTCGGAACACAAGGCGAGCGTTCGCTCCTCACTGCCGAAACCCAACGTCTGGATGCAGCAGCTAGCGATCTCGCTGCCGCCACCGCACCCTCTCTCGAAAACGCACTGCGCGCGCATGACGACGACACTGTCAGCAAAATCGCGACCGCATTGCTGGAGAACCACGCGACCGTAGCCGTGCGCGTGCTGCGGCCCGACGGCACGCTGCTGTTCGAGACTCGACGCTCGAACGCCTGGGCAAGCTCGCTCAGCGACGAAGAGCAGCGCACAGTGCGGCGCGAGCTCGGCGATCTGCAACTGCTCGGCACGCTCGAGCTGACAGTCGCGCGCCCCGGCCTGCGTTCCTCTGCAACCGCGTTGCGCACCCAGCTGCAACGCGTGGAGCAACGCGACTTCGCACGCAAGGCAGTGATCATCGGCGCCGCCGGCGCGCTCATCACGCTGATGCTCGGACTCGTCGCGTGGCTGCTCGCGCAGCGGCTGGAGCGGCCGATCGTCGAGCTGATCCGCTCGGCCGAGCGCATCGGCGAGGGCGACTACACGCGCCCGCACCAGGTCACGAGCAACGACGAGATAGCCGACCTGGAAGTGGCGCTCGATCGCATGCGGCAGAAGCTGCAGCAGACGACGATCACGAAGAACTACCTCACGACCGTGCTGAACAGCATGAACGACGCGGTGCTCGTCACTGCGCCGAACGGCATGGTCAAGCGCATCAACGACGCCGCCGTGCGTCTGTTCGGCTACAGCGAGGAAGAGCTGGCCGGCAAGCAGTTCACGACGCTGCTGGCGGAGAACGAGCGCGCCTCGTTCTCGATGGAAACTGCGATGGCCGAGACACGCGAGACCGTGATCGCGACTCGCAGCGGCCAGACCATCCCGGTCTCGCTGTCGGGTGCGCAGATCACCGCCGACGATCCGCAGTTCCAGGGCACGATCTTCGTCGTCCGCAACATCACGGACCGCAAGCGCGCCGAGCGCCGCATTCGCTACCTGGCGCGCTACGACGCGCTGACCAAGGTGCCGAACCGGATGCAGTTCCAGCACATGCTGCAGCAGGCGATCGCGCGCGCGCGCCGCAACGATCGCGGCATCGTGCTGCTGTATCTGGACATGGACCGCTTCAAGGAGATCAACGACACGTTCGGCCACGCCGCCGGCGACCGCACGCTCGAAGTGCTCAGCGAGCGGCTCACGCACATCCTGCCGAAGGAAGCCGTCGTCGGCCGCCTCGCGGGCGACGAGTTCGGCCTGTTCATCGAAGGCTTCGCCGAGGAGCAGAACGAGCAGGCGGAGGCAGCGAACCTCGCGCGCATGGTGCTCGCCGAAATCTGCAAGGCGTACTACGTCGACCAGCAGGAATATTTCCTGACCGCGAGCGTCGGCGTCGCCTTCTGCCCGAAGGACGCGGAGAACGTCATCGACCTGATCCGCAACGCCGACGCGGCGATGTATCACTCCAAGCAGAACGGCGGCAACAGCTTCGCCTTCTACTCGCCGGACATGAACGCCGCCGCGGTCGAGCGGCTGATGCTGAAGAGCAAGCTGCGCCGCGCGCTCGAACGCGACGAGCTGGTGATGTTCTATCAACCGAAGGTGGATCTGCGCGACGGCCGCATCATCGGCGCGGAAGCGCTGCTGCGCTGGCGCCTGCCGGGCCACGGCGACATCTCGCCGTCGCAGTTCATTCCGCTCGCCGAAGAGACCAACCTGATCCTCGGTATCGGCGAGTGGGTGCTGAACCGCGTCTGCGCCGACTACCGGCGCTGGACCGAGCGCATCCAGAATCCGGGGCGCGTGTCGATCAACCTGTCGCTCAAGCAGCTGCGCCAGGCGAGCTTCATCGGCCGCTGCCGCTCGGTGTTCCGCCGTCACGAAGTGTCGCCGACTAGCTTCGAGCTGGAGATCACCGAAACGACGCTGATGGCGGATCCGAAGCGCACGCTCAAGATGCTCGACGAGCTGTATGCGATGGGCCTGCACCTGTCGATCGACGACTTCGGCACCGGCTACTCCTCGCTGAGCGCGCTCCAGCAGTTCCCGATCGGCACGCTGAAGATCGATCAGTCGTTCGTGCGCGATGCGGCGGTGAACTCCGACGACGCCACGATCGTGCGCACGATCATCGACATGGGCAAGGCGCTCGAGGTCGAGGTCGTCGCCGAGGGCGTCGAGAACGAAGAGCAGTTCAACTTCCTGCGCGCCCGCGGCTGTCACTACGCGCAAGGCCGCCTGTTCGGCGACGCGATGGGCGCGGACGAATTCCTGTCGCTGCTGCTCGCGCAGCAGAGCGGTCGCGGCAAAGTCAGCCAGCTGTTCGCTTAGACTCCGCCTCTCCATGCTCACGTTTTCCGGCCTGTCCCTGCGCCGCGCTACGCGGCTGCTGATCTCCGACGCGTCGTTCACGATCTACCGTGGCGAGAAGGTCGGCATCGTCGGCGCCAATGGCTGTGGCAAATCCAGCCTGCTCGCCCTGATCCTCGGCGAGCTGCAGCCGGACGCCGGCAGCTTCGACATGCCATCGCAGCTGGTCGTCGCGCACGTCGCGCAGGAAATGGACGCGACTGAGCGCGCGGCAGTCGAGTTCGTCATGGATGGCGACAGGGAGCTGCGCGAAACGGAAGCAGCCATTGCTGAGGCCGAGACAAGAGATGCTGGAGCGGCACTCGGCGAGCTGCATGCCCGCTACGCAGCGCTCGGTGGCTACGACGCGCGCAGTCGCGCTGGCCGCTTGCTGCATGGTCTCGGATTCTCTGCCGCGGACGAAACGCGACCGGTCGCGGCGTTCTCGGGCGGCTGGCGCATGCGGCTCAATCTCGCGCAGGCGCTGATGTGTCGTTCGGACCTGTTGCTGCTCGACGAGCCGACCAACCATCTCGACCTCGATGCCGTGCTGTGGCTCGAAGAATGGCTGCGCGGCTACGCCGGCACGTTGCTGATGATCGCGCACGACCGCGAATTCCTCGATCGCACCGTCGATCGCATCGTGCACATCGAGAAGGGAGCCGCGCGACTGTACAGCGGCAACTACTCCGCGTTCGAAGAGCAGCGCGCCGCACAGCTCGCTCAGCAACAGTCGCTCTATGAGCGACAACAGCGCGAGATCGAGCACATGATGAGCTTCGTCGAGCGCTTCCGCGCCAAGGCGAGCAAGGCGCGCCAGGCGCAGAGTCGCCTCAAGGCGCTGGAGCGCATGGAGCGCATCGCGCCGGCGCACGTCGATTCGCCGTTCGAGTTCTCGTTCCTCGCGCCGCAGAAGCTGCCGCGTCCGCTGCTCACGCTCGAAAAGCAGTCCGCGGGCTACGGGGAGCGCGTCGTTCTCGACTCGCTCAACATGACGATCGCGCCGGGCGCACGCATCGCATTGCTCGGCCGCAACGGCGCGGGTAAATCGACGCTGATGAAACTGCTGTCGGGCGAGCTTGCAGCGCTGGCAGGCAAGCGCACCGAAGCCCGCGATTTGCGCATCGGCTATTTCGCTCAGCACCAACTGGAACAGCTCGACGTCGGCGAGTCGCCGCTCGCGCACTTGCGCCGCCACGGCGGCGAAGCCGCACTGCGCAGCACCGAGCAGGAGCTGCGCTCGTTTCTCGGCGGCTTCGGCTTCAGCGGCGATCGCGTGTTCGAGGCGGTCGAGCCGTTCTCCGGTGGCGAGAAGGCGCGACTCGTGTTGGCGCTGGTCAGTTTCCGGCGCCCCAACCTGCTGTTGCTCGACGAGCCGACGAATCATCTCGATCTGGAGATGCGTCAGTCGCTGGCGGTGGCGTTGCAGGACTACGAAGGCGCAGTCGTGCTCGTCGCGCACGACCGGCATCTGCTGCGCGCGGTCGCGGACGAGCTGATCCTGGTCGACGGCGGACGAGCGACGCCGTTCGACGGTGACCTCGAGGATTACGCGCGCTGGTTCCTGACGTCCGCGGGCCCCGCGCAGGAAGCGGAAGTCGTTGCGAAGCCCGGCGCCGAGCAGAAGAAGCAGCGCAAGCGCGCAGAAGCCGAGCGCCGCAATCGTCTCAGTCCGTTGCGCGCAGAGGTCGCGCGTTGCGAGGCGCGCCTCGCGGAGCTCGAGCGCATGCGCCAGGAGATCGAGGCGCAGCTTGCGACGCCGGACATTTACGGCGAGCAGGCGAAGCAGCAGCTGCAGGAATTGCTGAAGGACCAGACCCAGCTGCGCCGCGACCTGAATGCGTGCGAAGAAGCGTGGCTCGCCGCGACCGAGCGGCTCGACGCCGCGCTGGCTGCAGATCAGGACTGACAGGACTGATAAGAACGGCCAAGGGTCGTACGCGGCCGCGCTCTTTGTGGTCTACTCCGGCCACTCATGGCCACCACCGTCGACGCAACATCTGGCGCGGGGTTGGGAATCGACCGCGCGCACCGGCGAGTCATCGCGGCTTCCTCGCTCGGGACGATGTTCGAGTGGTACGACTTCTATCTGTACGGCTCGCTCGCCGCCATCATCGGCAAGCAGTTCTTCGCGGGCGTCAACGAGACCACCGGTTTCATCTTTGCACTGCTGGCGTTCGCTGCCGGATTCGCGGTGCGGCCGTTCGGCGCGATCATCTTCGGACGGCTCGGCGACCTCGCCGGCCGCAAGCACACGTTCCTGATCACTATCGTCATCATGGGCGTCGCCACTGCACTGGTCGGTGTGCTGCCCGGACAAGCGACGATCGGCGTGGCGGCGCCGATCATCCTCATCACGCTGCGGCTGTTCCAGGGGCTTGCAGTCGGCGGCGAGTACGGCGGCGCGGCGACGTACATCGCTGAGCATGCGCCGCCGGGCCGGCGCGCCTACTACACGAGCTGGATCCAGATCACCGCGACCGCGGGCATGATCCTGTCGCTGACCGTGGTCCTCGCCTGTCGCTGGCTGTTCGCCGAGACGTTCGAGACGTGGGCGTGGCGCGTACCGTTCCTGCTGTCGATCATCCTGCTGATCATCTCGGTGTACATCCGTCTGCAGCTGCAGGAGTCGCCGGTGTTCCGCGCGATGAAAGCCGCGGGCAAGTTGTCGAAGCAACCGCTGCGCGAGTCGCTCGGCCGCTGGAAGAATCTCAAGCTGGTGCTGCTCGCACTGTTCGGCGCGATGGCCGGCCAGGCCGTGATCGGCTACGTCGGGCTCGTCTACATGAACCTGTTCCTGACGCAGACGCTCAAGGTCGATGCGGCGACCTCGAACCTGCTGGTGGCCGCGGCGCTGACCGCGGCGACACCGTTCTATCTCGCGGTCGGCAGGATCGCGGACCGCATCGGTCGCAAACCGCAGGTCGTGATCGGCTGCCTGATCGCCGCGCTGACGTTCTTCCCGATCTTTCGCGGGCTCACGCACTACGCCAATCCGCAGATCGAGGCGGCGCAGGCGAACAGTCCCGTCGTGGTCGTCGCCGATCCGCGCGAGTGCAGCTTTCAGTTCGATCCTGTCGGCGGTGCGCGCTTCACGAGCTCATGCGACGTCGCGAAGAGCGTGCTCGCGGGCCAGCGCGTTGCATATTCGAACGAGAGCGCGCCCGCGGGAACAGTCGCGCTCGTAAAAGTCGGCGCCGCGCAGATCGCAGCGTTCGACGGCGCCACGCTGAGCGCCGACGAGTTCAAATCGCGCAGCGCGCAGTTCAAGGAAACATTGGCGGGAGCACTGCAAGACGCCGGCTATCCCGCGAGCGCAGATCCCCAGCGCATCAACTACCCGATGGTGCTGCTGCTGCTGTTCGTGCTGTCGGTGCTGGGAGTGATGACGTACGGGCCGATCGCGGCATGGCTCGTCGAGCTGTTTCCGCCGCGGATCCGTTACACGTCGATGTCGCTGCCGTATCACCTCGGCAACGGCTGGTTCGGCGGCTTCCTGCCGAGCATCGCGTTCGCGATGATCGCCTACACCGGCGATATCTATTCGGGCCTGTGGTATCCGCTGGTCGTGTGCCTGATGACGACGGTCGTCGGCACCTTCTTCCTGCGCGAAACCAACGGCAACGAGGCGACCGACTGATTATTTCTTCTGCGCGTCGATCAGCGCGTCGGCGGCCGAGACGAGCAGCTGCTGCGGCCCATCCTTGCCGAACACCTGCGCACCCGAGAAAGCGCCGTCCACCAGCATCACGAGCTGGTCGGTGACGATCGCCGGCTCACGCACGCCGATCCTGTCGACGAGCGCACGCACGCGGCGTCGCAGCTCTTCCATCACCTCGCGCGCGACGAGCCGCGCCGGATGCTGGTCGTCCGCGAACTCGACGGTGACGTTCATGAAAGGACAGCCGCGATACTTCGGGCTGCTGACGAACTTCGCGATGCCCGCGAGCTGCGCGCGCAGTTGTTCGCGCGGATCCGCTGGGCTGCGCTGCGCCGTGTAGTCCCAGCCGGCCCAGCGATCTTTCGCTTCCGCTTCGATCACGGCCGCGATCAGCGCGTCCTTCGAGGGAAACCAGCGGTAGAGACTGGTCTTGGCGACGCCGGATTGCGCGACGACGGTGTCGACGCCCACCGAGCGCGCGCCTTCGCGATAGAACAACTCGCGCGCCGTATTGAGAATCCGCTCGCGCACGCTCTCCGTACCGCTCACGACCTCTTCGGCCGCGCGCGCCCTGCCGGCTTTGACCATCTGAACCCCCGGAAATCTCTGTAGTTGACTGCTTGACACGATACAGACCTGTACGTACTATCGCAAACAGACAGGTCTGTAGCGCGAGCTACTGTAGCTCCGGCACCTGGCCAGTGCAACCGGGCCCACGTTAGCGCAGCGCAGCAGCCTGTCCCAGTCCCCGCCCCTGGCATCCCGTTTGGAGAGGACCATGAAAACCGCCTTCGTTTCCGCACTGTCGATAGTGGCCGCCGCGACCGCCCTGCTGACCACTTCCGTGGCCGCCGCGGATACGACCTGCAAGCCGCGGCTGATCGAGAAGTACACCAGCTTTCCCCTGAGCTCGCAGATTCGCGGCCAGGAAGGCACCGTCTACATGAACGTCGTGATCGACGAGAACGGCCGCGCAAAGAGCGCCGACCTGGAGCGTTCCAGCGGCTATCGCAAGCTGGATCGCGCGGCCGCGCGCAGCGCAGTCGACAACTGGTTGTTCGACGTCTCGGCGTGCGAGCGCAAGGATCTGCCCGTGACGCACGTGGTCGCCGTGGAGTACCACAACGACACGTACTGAGCGTCGCCTTCGATTTCTTTTGCGCGGACGACCCCCGCGACTCGCCCTCCTCCGTGAGCAACGGAGGAGGGAATTTTTTCGCCCGAGCGATCGTCCGCCAGGGCGATTGCGGGGTGTCCCGCGGGTCATATAACGCCGTCTCGCGCGAGTACTTGTAGCTCGCGCTCATCGATCCCGAGCTGGCCGAGGACTTCCTGCGTGTGCTGACCGAGCAGCGGCGGCGCCGACTCGTAGCGCATCGGCGTCGCGGACATCCTGATCGGGTTCGCGACGCTCGGCACCGTGCCCGACAGCGGATGCGGCAACTCGAGCTGCAGGCCGCGACTCTTCACCTGCGGCTGCGCAAACGCTTGCGCCAGGTCGTTGATCGGCCCGACCGGCACGCCGATCGGCTCCAGCAACGCGACCCACTCCGCGACCGTGCGCTGGCGCATGATTTCTTCGAGCAACGGCACGATCACTTCGCGACGCCGCACTCGATCGGCGTTCTTGCGAAACCGCGCGTCCTGATGGAGCGCGCAGCCGGCGGCCTCGCAGAACTTCACGAACTGGCTGTCGTTGCCGACCGCCAGCACGAGCTGGCCATCCGCGGCGTCGAACACTTGATACGGCACGATGTTCGCGTGCGCGTTGCCCATGCGGCGCGGCGCGCGTCCCGCGACCAGGTAATTCATGTTCATGTTCGCGATCATCGCGATCTGCGTGTCGAGCAGTGCCATGTCGATGTGCTGCCCGGCGCCGGTGCGCGTGCGATGAAACAGCGCCGCAAGGATCGCGACCGTCGCGTACATGCCGGTCGAAAGATCGGCCACTGCGACGCCGACTCGTTGCGGCCCGCCGCCCGGCCGCCCTGCCACTTCACCCGTGATGCTCATCAGGCCGGCCATTGCCTGGATGATGAAGTCGTAGCCCGCGACGCTGCGCATCGGACCGGTCTGGCCGAACCCGGTGATCGAGCAGTAGATCAGCCCGGGATTGAGCTCGCGCAGCTGCTCGTAGCCGAGAGTGTAGCGAGTCAGGTCGCCGGCTTTGTAATTCTCGATCAGCACGTCGCTCTGCGCGGCGAGCCGGCGCGCCAGCGCCTGGCCGGCGGGCTTCGAGATGTCGAGCGTGACCGATTTCTTGCCACGATTCGCCGAGAGGTAGTAGGCCGATTCGTGCGTCTCGCGCCCGTTGCGATCCTCGAGGTACGGCGGGCCCCAGCCGCGCGTGTCGTCGCCGCTTCCGGGCCGTTCGATCTTGATCACTTCCGCGCCGAGATCGGCGAGCAGCTGACCGCACCACGGACCGGCGAGCACGCGGCTCATGTCGAGTACGCGGATCCCGGCCAGCGCGCCGGTCGGTGCACTCTGTGAAACTGCAGTCATGAGTCTCGTGACCCTCTTGTTGCGGCAAGTGCGGTGAACGAATGTACACGTCAGCGCTCTGATCTGGACAGAGCGAGGCGCACCATGAACGCAAGCACCGTGCTGATCGTCGCCGCCGGTCTGGCTTTGGCCGCGGCCGCCGCCCACGCTGATGAGGCAGCGGTGGCAAACTCTGCAACCACCGCCAGCACCGTCCCGGTCGCGCCCGTGAAACCGCTCGACCTGAAGGCGCCGGAGATCACCGAGCTCTATACCAGCGAGCAGCTCGCAGCGATGCTGGCCAAGATGGACGCGCAGCATCTCGAAGGCGTCGAGGTGGAAGGCGAGCGCATACCGGCGCCGAAGTTCACGCCGGAGATCTGGCCGGGCATCGGCGCACCATTCTGGGCATTGCTGCATCCGACGCAGGCCTGGCGAATTTTCGGGCCGATCCCGCCCGACCAGGCCCGCGGCATCAACGCCAAGCCGCCCGATACCGAGGGCTATCTGGAACCCGCTGGCGTTCCGCCTGGCGTCTTCGAGCATTGACGTCCGGCGTGCGCCGTCGATGTGCCAGAATGCGCACCTTCGACGGCCACTCCCCTTCCGATAGATGACGAGCGCTTCCCTTGCCGAACCGCGCCCGCGGCTCGTGACGCTGCACGGCGGCTGTAATTTTCGCGACATCGGCGGTTATCGAACGCAGAGCGGTCGCACGGTCCGCTGGGGCCGCGTGTATCGCGCCGGCGTGCTGAGCTACTTCACCGATCGCGACCACGACACGTTGCATGGCCTCGACGTGCGCGCGATCTGCGATCTGCGCCGTGCCGAGGAGCGCGAGCGCGAGCCGAGCGCGTGGCCTGCCGGCAAGAACCAGCAACGTCCCGCGCACCTGCATTGGGACGACGGCAGCAACATGCCGACGATTCGCTCGTTCGCCGCTCATCGTCCCGCCACGGCCGCCGGAATGTTCGATGCAATGATCGACCTCTATCGCGCGCTGCCCACGTGGATGGCCGGGCGCATTCGCGGCATGTTCGACTGCGTCGCAACCGGCTCGGTGCCGATCGTCGTGCACTGCGCGGCAGGCAAGGATCGAACTGGCGTTGCAATCGCCGTGTTGTTGTCTGCACTCGACGTCTCGCGGCAAACCGCGATCGAAGACTACCTGCTGACGAATGACGCAGGCGATTTCGAGCAGTTCCTGCGCACGCGTCACGACACCCAGTTCGGACTGACCGACATCCACCATCCGCTGCTCTCGATGCCGGACGACATCCGGCGCGTCCTGTTCAGTGCGGACGCGGAATTTCTGCAGGCAGCGTTCGAGTGCATCGACGCGCTCGGCGGGCTCGACCGATATCTGGAGAAGACGGTCGGCGTGAGCGCCGAACAGCGCGCAGCCGTGACGGCGAACCTCACGGCATGACGGGCGGCCGATACTCCAGCGTCAGGCCGAACAGCCACAGCAGCAACAACACCAGCGGTACGTGCACGACGAACTGCACGATCGTGAAGCCGGCGACGTCGCGCGCCTTCAGCCCGAGAATTCCCAGCAGCGGCAGCATCCAGAACGGATTGATCAGGTTCGGCAATGCCTCCGCGGCGTTGTAGACCTGCACCGCCCAGCCCAGGTGCACGCGCAGCTCGTTCGCGGCCTGCATGACATACGGCGCCTCGATGATCCACTTGCCGCCGCCGGACGGCACGAAGAATCCGAGCACCGCCGAATACACGCCCATCACGACCGGGAAGGATTCGCGGCTGGCGGCCTCCGTGAAGAATGTCGCGAGGTGCTGCGCGATGCTGGCGCCGCCATCGCCCGTGGCCGCGGTGATGATCGACGCGATGCCGCCATAGAACGGAAACTGCACGAGCACGCCGCTCACGCTCGGCACGCCGCGGCTCACCGCGTCGAGGAACACGCGCGGCCGCCAGCACAGCAGCAGTCCGAGCATCAGGAACAGGAAGTTGTACGTGTTGAGGTTCGAGATCGCAGCGCTCGCGCCTTTCGTCGCGAACTCGTGCGCCAGCCAGGCAGCGCCGAGAGCAGCGATCAGGATGTTGAGCCACGGTGCGTGCTCGAGCCACTCGCCGGGTCGCGTGCTGCGAGCGGCAACCGGCGGTTGCACGCCATCGACGATCCCATAGTCACGAGCAGTTCGCGCCTGCGACGCGGGCGGCGCCGTGAGCCATGCAATCGCCAGCGTGACAACGATGAGGATTGCCGTCAGCGCCCATGACTGCCACAGAAAGATCGTTTGCTCGAACGGAATCACACCGGTGATCGCGAGCAGCGCCGGCGGCATGCTCCCGGGATTCGCCTGGAGCTGCGCCGCCGAAGACGACAAACCCATCGCCCAGACCGAGCCCATGCCGAGGTACGCCGCGGCGCCCGCGGCCCGATAGTCGACGCGCAGATCTTCGCGACGCCCGATCGCCCGCGCCAGCAGACTTCCCAGAATCGAGCTCAATCCCCAGTGAATCAGCGAGACCAGCATGCTGATGAGCGCGATCCAGCAGACCGCGCCGCGCGCCGTCTTCGGTAACCCCGCGAGCCGATCGATCAGCCGCGCCGCCGGCGGCGAGCTGGCCACGACATAACCGCCGATGATGATGAAGCTCATCTGCATGGTGAACGGGATGAGGCTCCAGAACCCGTCGCCGAATGCCTGCGCCGTCTGCAGCGGCGTTGCACCGAGCAGCATGGCCACGAACGCCACGATGACGACGGCGAGCGCCGCGAACACGTAGGCATCGGGGACCCAGCGCTCGGACCAGTTACAGCAGCGCAGCGCGATCCGTTCGAGCGTCGAAGCCTGTGCTGCTGCGTTGGTATTCATGAATAATAGCGCCCATGCATCCCCGAGCCGCCTTCCGCATCAGCCTCGCCGCCGGCCTGCTGGTCCTGGCGGTGACGCTGCTCTCCGCAACGCAGGAGCCGGTGCGGCCGTGCGGCAATCTGCCACAGAACTACGCGCCGATCATCGCGTTCGAGCTGGCGCGCAACGCAGCTGACCTGCAGGCGATCTTCGGCACGCAGCAGCCCTGCCGCTCGACCGTCGTCGAGCGCATGGACGCGATCAATCTGGTCGACGTGCTCGTCTACATCCCCGCGTACGGCGTGTTCATGGCGTTCTTCTTTCTCGGAATGCGCTCGCGCAATGCCGCGCTCGGCACGCTCGGCTTTCGCATCTGCGTCGTGGCCGCGCTCGGCGACTTTGCAGAAAACGCCTGCCTGATGAGTCTCACGCCGGCGCTCGATCCATCCTCGGCCTGGTTCGCGCTGCTGCCATGGGCGACGGGGGTCAAATGGCTCGGGCTGGGCATGGCCGGAGCGATTGCGGCAGCGCTCTATGTGAAATCCACCGGTGCGCGAGCCTGGAATATCGTCGCGGCGCTCATGTGTGCCGCGGCATTTTTCAGCACGGTGGCGGCGATCGCAGCGCCCGCGAAGTTCGGACCGATCATCAGCCTCGGGGTCGGCTTGAGCTGGCTCGCCTACCTGATCACGGCGAGCGGCGCGGCTTTCCGGCCGATCGCGCCGGACGCGGAACTGCCCCGACCGGGATGAGTTAATCTGGAATTCAACGCTCGGAGACGACCATGAAAGTCAGAGAAGCGATGACCCGCGACGTGCGGCTGGTCAAGCCGGATCAACCGATCAGCGAGGCCGCAAGCCTCATGGCCGAGCTCGACATCGGCGCGCTGCCGGTCGAGGAGCACGATCGCCTGGTCGGCATGATCACGGACCGCGATATCGCAGTGCGTGCAGTGGCCCTCGGCCGCGGCCCCGACACCAAGGTGTCCGATGTCATGAGCCGCGAGGTGAAATACTGCTTCGAAGATCAGTCGATCGACGAGGTCACGCAGAACATGGGCGAGCTGCGCATTCGCCGCTTACCCGTGCTCACGCGAGACAAGCGGTTGATCGGCATCCTCTCGCTCGGCGACCTGGCGATCGACGAAGGTGCGCGCGACGAAGCGGGCGAAGCGCTCGGCGGCATCTCGCGGCCGGGCGGGCAGCACTCGCAGTCCCAAGGCAGTCACTAGAGCAGCCACTAAGCGTTAGTCGTCGTCCGTCTGCACCCGGCGCTTCGACTCGCGGATCATCCACGCGATGCCGAAGCCGCCGGCGATCGAGCTCTTGGTGCGCACCAGCGGGCTGTTCTCGAACTGCGCGTCGCCGAGCCAGTCGTAGCGCAGGAACGCGCCCACCCAGTAGTTCGGAAAGCGCTTGGAAAGTCCGGCGAGCACGTGCATGCCCGAGTAGCCGCCGTCGGCGTGATACTCCGGCCGGGTCGGCGTCGCGAAGCGCGCCGGCACCGAATAGTAGTAGTCGTGGAAGCGATCGGCCGCGAACACCGGCCCGATGCCGGCGCCGAAATTCCAGCCGGTGCGCCCGACGTTGTCGAAATCGATGTTCAGGCGCGGCGCGAACGTCCACTGCAGCGACTGCGGCGAGCTCTCGATCGTGATCGGCACGCGCACGGGCATCACGACATCGAGCTTCATCCTCTCGTCGGTCGAGCGCCACACGTGCAGATCGAGCGAAGGGCCGAGCTCGAACGTCGGCTTGAGATCCGGCATGCCGCGGCGCGCGTCGTTGTCTGCGCTGTTCACCGGGATCGTGCCGTTGACGCTGACGTTGAGCTCGGCGTACCTGCGATCGAACAACTCGCCGCGCACGCCGTTGCGATCCGCTTTGAGAAAGCGGCCGCGATAGACGAAATACGGCACCGGCACCGGATAGACGTGCATCTCGTCGGAGCCGCGATAATCGGGGAACTCGATGGCGCCGACGCCCATCCCGAATTCCCACAGCGGCTTTTCCTCGCTGTGCGACGCCGGCGCCCACAACGCCACAACTACGCTGCACACGCCGAGCAATGTCCGTCTCATAGCAACGCCTCGATATCCTTCACGAGTGCCTGCGGCTCAGTGCGCGGCGCATATCGGCCGACCGCATTGCCCTTGCGATCGAGCAGGAACTTCGTGAAGTTCCATTTGATCCGCTTCGTGCCGAGCACGCCGCGGCGCGCGTCCTTCAGCCAGGCGTACAGCGGATGCGTCCCCGGACCATTGACCTCGATGCGCTCGAACATCGGAAAGCTCACGCCGAAGTTGCGCGCGCAGAACGCGCCGATCTCCTCGGAGTTGCCCGGCTCCTGCGCGAGGAATTGATTGCACGGAAAGCCGAGTACCACCAGGCCGCGATCCTGGTACTTGCGGAACAGGTCCTCGAGCCCCTGGTATTGCGGTGTGAAACCGCACTTGCTCGCGGTGTTGACGATCAACAGCACTTTGCCCTGATAGTCGCGCAGCGCGACCGGCTTGCCCGCGAGCGTGCGCGCTTCGAAGTCATTGACGGTCGTCATGGACGCTCCCCTCAACGCTGAACTTTGGTGAAGCCCTCGGCGAAATACGGCGTCTCGGCGAAGCACGACGTCGGCACGCCGCGGTGCTCGGTGTAGTGCAGGCGGATCTGCTCGCCGACGGCCCCCGAGAACTGCTTGGCGAGCGCCTCGTCGCGCGTGCTGAAGTACCAGATCTGCGGCGCGACTCCGCCGACGACGTACATCGCCAGCTCGCCTTCATAGGTTTTGCAGATCCAGCCCTTCTTCGAGAACTTCTGCAGCACGCCGGCGCGCTCGCCTTCCGAATAGGCCCAGGAGAGCGAGAACCAGGTCCACAGCGCGCCCAGCAGCACGACCAGCACCACCACGATGAGCAGGATGCGGCCGAACCACCCGCGCCGCCTGACTGCCGTTCCGTCCGCGCCCATATTTCCCCCGCGATCCTCTGCCCCAAGGCATCCTGAAGCTTATCTTGACGCGGCCCGCGCGTGCGACAAGAAAAAGCCAACGGTCGCGATCGCGCATTTACGGCCGCTTGCAGCGCACGTAGAGTCTCGCTCCCTCACCTCCCCCTCCACCAGCGATGATCCTGCCATGAGCGAATACCGTCTGTATTGCGTCGGCGAGTCCGGGAACTGCTACAAGGTCGCCCTGATGCTGAACATTTGCGGCTGCGACTGGGAGCCGGTGTTCGTCGACTACTTCGCCGGCGAGACGCGCGCCGAGCAGTACCGCGACTCGATCAACGAGCTCGGCGAAGTGCCGGTGCTGGAGCACGCGGGCCGCAGGATGACGCAGAGCGGCGCGATCCTGACCTGGCTCGCCTCCCACCTCGGCCGCTACGGCGGCCGCGACGAGCACGAGCGGCTGGAGATCCTGCGCTGGATGCTGTTCGACAATCACAAGTTCACCAGCTACTACGCGACGCTGCGCTTCCTGGTCGGCGTGCTGAAAACCGGCGACCCCGCGGTGCGCGAATTCCTGCGCGGCCGCGCGCTCGGCGCGTTCGCCATCGTCGACAAGCACCTGGCGCAGCAACCGTTCCTGCTCGGCGCGGAGCCGACGATCGCCGACTTCTCGCTCGTGGGCTACCAGTACTACGAAGAGGAAACTTCGATCGACCGCGCCGCGTTTCCCCACCTGATGGCCTGGACCCGCCGCATTGCGCAGCTACCGGGGTGGCAGCATCCTTACGACCTGATGCCGCGAGGTTCGCCGAATCGGTGAAACGCATGCGACTTAGCGCCCTGCTGCTGCCGGTCCTTGCCGCCTTTGCCACGCTGGCCGCCTGCGGCGTCAATCCCGTCACGGGCAAGAAGGAAATCCAGTTCGTCTCGGAAGCGCAGGAGCTGAAGATCGGCGAGCAGAACTACGCGCCGATGCGCCAGGCCGAGGGCGGCGACTTCGACGTGCTGCCGGAGCCCACTGCATACGTCAACGAAGTCGGTCAGAAGCTCGCCGCCGTCGCGGATCGCAAGCTTCCTTATGAGTTCGTGGTGCTCAACAACTCGGTGCCGAATGCGTGGGCGCTGCCGGGCGGCAAGATCGCCGTCAATCGCGGCTTGTTGACTGCTCTACAAAGTGAAGCGGAACTGGCCGCCGTGCTCGGGCACGAGATCGTGCACGCCGCGGCCCGGCACGGCGCGAAGGCGCAGGAGCGCGGCACCCTGCTGCAGGTCGGTCTCGCGGCTGCGCAGATCGGCGCAGCGGTCAGCGATGTCGACACGAACGTCGCCGGACTGCTGATCCAGGGTGCGGGTGTCGGCGCGCAACTCGTTCAACAGAAGTACGGCCGCGATCAGGAGCTGGAGGCCGATCACTACGGCATGAAGTACATGAAGCTCGCCGGTTACGACCCGTGGGGCGCGGTAACGCTGCAGGAAACGTTCGTGCGCTTGTCACAGCAGGAGGGCGCGAAGCAGCAGGGCTGGCTCGATGGCCTGTTCGCATCGCATCCGCCTTCGACGGAGCGCGTCGAGAAGAACAAAGCCGCGGCGGCCGAGCTCGGTCGCGGCGGCGAGTCAGGTGCGGACAAGTACGCCGCGCGGATGAAATCGCTGCATGCTGTCGAGCCCGCTTACAAGAAGTACGACGACGCGCTGGTCGCTGCGCGCAAGAAGGATTTCACCGGCGCACGCTCGCTCGCGGAAGAAGCGACGCGGATGCTGCCGAAGGAAGGCCGGTTCCACGAGCTGCTCGGCGAGATCTCGCTGGCGCAGAAGCAGCCGAAGGATGCGCTGCCCTACTACCAGAAAGCGATCGACCTGAACTCCGATTACTTCGGCTCGTACCTCGGCGCGGGCGTCGCGCAGTTCCAGGCCGGCAATCACGCGCAGGCCGAGGAATGGTTGTCGAAGAGCGCGCAGCTGCTGCCTACTGCGCCGGCTGCGTACTATCTCGGCACGATCGCGCGCGAGCGCGGCGATCGTGCGAAAGCGATGGACTACTACCGCGCGGCCGCCAGCTCACAGAGCCGCATCGGCGAAATGGCCGCGGCCGAGTTCGTGCGCATGGATCTGCCGCAGAATCCCGGCAACTACGTCGCTGCCGCCGGCCAGTTCGACGCGCAGGGACGCGTGATGGTGGTCGTGCAGAACCGCGCGCCGGTGCCGCTGCGTGATTTTCAGGTCACGCCGGTGCTGATCGACGCATCCGGGCGGATCGTGCAGCAGGGAGCGCCGGTGCGCATCGGTGCAGTGTTGAAGAGCGGCGAACAGGTCGCGGCGTACTCGGGCATCGGCAGCATCACGCAGCAACAGCTGCCGTATCTGCGCTTCAAGGTCGACGGCGCTCGAATCGCAGAGTGAGAAATGGGGACATTCTTCATTTCCGCGACGGAAATGAGCAATGTCCCCGATACTCATCACGCAGCAGCCGTTTGTACAACTTCCCGTTCGGATGCCGCGGCAACTCTCGCGTGAATTCGACCAGCCGCGGCACCTTCACAGTGCTCAGGTGCTCGCGCGCAAACGCCAGCAGCTCATCTGCAAGCGCGGGCCCGGCGGCGGCGTAGTCGACCGGCTGCACCACAGCGACGACCTTCTCGCCCATCTCGTCGTCGGGCGCACCGAACACCGCGACGTCCATCACGCGCGGGTGCGTGATCAGCACGTTCTCGATCTCCTGCGGATAGATGTTGACGCCGCCGGAGATGATCATGAACGCCTTGCGATCGGTCAGGAACAGGTAGCCGTCGCGATCGACGTAGCCGACGTCGCCGAGCGTGCTCCAGCCGTAGCGATTGCGGGCGTCCAGCGTCTTCTGCGGCGCGTTGTGATACTCGAACTGCCGCCCGCCCGCGAAGTACACCGTGCCCTCGGTCATCGGCGGTACGGGCTCGCCCGCATCGTCGCAGATGCGAATCTCGCCGTTGATCGCGCGCCCCACCGATCCTTTGCGCTGCAGCCACTCGGCCGCAGTGATCGCCGTCATGCCGTTGCCTTCGGTGCCCGCGTAGTACTCGTGGACCACCGGACCCCACCATTCGATCATTTGCTCCTTTACCGGAATCGCGCACGGCGCGGCAGCGTGCAGCGCGACCTTCATCGACGAAACGTCATAGCGCGCGCGCGCGTCGGGCGGCAAACGCAGCATGCGAACGAAATGAGTCGGTACCCACTGCGCGTGCGTGACCTTGTACCGCTCGATCAGCGCGAGCGCGCGCTCAGGTTCGAAGCGATCCATGAGCACGACAGTGCCGCCGACGAAGTTGACCGTCATGCACCAGCGCAGCGGCGCCGCATGATACAGCGGCGCCGGAGAAAGATAGATGGAGTCGGGACGCAGCGCGTAGAACTTGCTCGCGAGCTGCACGAGCAGGTTGGGTGTATCGATCGGCTCGACCGGCAAGGGCGACTTGATTCCTTTCGGCCGGCCCGTGGTCCCTGACGAATAGAGCATGTCCGCGCCGGTGCTCTCGTCGGCGATCGGCGTCTTCGGCAGCGCGTCGCGCTCGCGATCCCACCAGCGATATGGCGCAATTGCAGCGCCGACCATGTACAGGAGCCGACCCGACAGTCGCGGCGCAAGCTGCTGAGCGAGATCCGCCATGTGCGGTGAGGTGATGAACAGCTTCGCGCCGCAGTCCTCGATGATGTACTGCGCTTCCGCGGCCGTGGCCTTCGAGGAAATGCACACCAGGTACGACCCGGAGCGCTGATTCGCCCACGAGATCTCCAGGTAGCGCGGATGATTCTCCATGCACACAGCAATCACGTCGCCACGCTGCAGACCGAGCGAGCGCAGCAGGTGCGCGCCCTGATTCGCGCGCTCATCGAGCTGCCGATACGTGATCGTCTCGCCGGTCGCCGCGATGACGATCGCCGGCTTGTCCGGATTGCTGCGCGCGTGCAGGTACGGATGCATGGCCGCTAGTTCGACGCGAACCTCATCGGCAGCACCTTCGGCCCGCCGACGAACGTCGACGCCGAGCGGCGCGGCTCGCCGGTCAGCTGCGCCGACTTGAGCTTCGGGATCAGCTCCTCGAACAGGATGCGCATCTCCAATCGCGCCAGGTGCTGACCGAGACACGCGTGCGCGCCTGTGCCGAACGAGATGTGCTTGTTCGGGCTGCGGTCGCTGCGGAACGTGAATGGCGCATCGAACACTTCCTCGTCGCGGTTCCCGGACAAGTAGCACAGCATGAGCCAATCGCCTTTCGCGATCGGCACGCCCCGCAGCGTGTAGTCCTCCGTCGCGGTGCGCATGAAGTGCTGCACCGGCACCGTCCAGCGAAACGCCTCCTCGACGAGGCCCGGGATCAGCGACGGATTGGCGCGCAGCTTGTCCAGCTCGCCGGGTTGCTCGCACAGCGCCCACATCGCACCGGACGTCGACGACGAAGTCGTGTCGTGGCCCGCCGCCGCGATGATGATGTAGTACCCCATCGCCTCGAAATCCGAGATCGGCCGGCCGTCGATCTGCGCGTTCGCGATGACCGTTGCAACATCGTCGCGCGGCTGTGCGCGGCGCGACTCGGTTAGCTTGCGGAAGTAGTCGGAGAATTCTGCGACGACAGCCTGCAGCTGCCGGACCAGCTCCGCCATGTCGAGCACGACCTGTCGCGAGCGGTTGAGCTCGGGATCCTGGCTGCCGAACAGCTGCTGCGTGAGCATCAGCATGCGCTGCTCGTCTGCGCGCGGCACGCCGAGGATTTCCATGATCACGTGCAGCGGATACATCACGGCGACGTCGCGCACGAAATCGCATTCGCCGCCGCGCTCCATCATGTTCGCGACCTGGGCGCGTGCGATGGCGCGGATGCGCTCCTCGAGCTTGCGGATGCTCTGGTTCGTGAACCACTGCTGCGTCAGCGCCCGATACTTCGGATGGTCCGGCGCATCCATCTGCACCAGGCTGCGCACCAGGTGCGGCATGCCGGTGAGTTTGCGAACGAACGCATCGCTGGCACTGTCGGTGAGCGTCGTCGCGCGATCGCCGTTGTGGAACAGCGCGTTCTGCCGGCTGATCTCCGCAATGTCGGCGTGCTTGGTCACGACCCAGAACGGATCGAAGCCGCTCACTTCCGCGCGGCTCAGCGGCAGGTTCGCGCGCAACCAGGTGAAGTCGTTGTGCAAGCCATGCGCTTCGGCGTAGCTCAGCGGATCGGTCAGGCTCGCCGCGATGCGCGGCGGGGTCTTGGGAAGCTCGCTCATCGGCCACTCCTTTTCACGGTGCGCCGGGGCGGCCGCGAGGGCGGCAGGTTGCGCAGGCCGTGAATGAATACATCGCACACGTGCGCGATGTAGCGCTCGCGCAGCTCATCGTCCAGGACGCCGGCCAGCGAGCGTACCGCGTAACGCGCGTTGAACAGGTGATCGCAAGCGCCGAGCACGCTGACGTAGAACAGCATCGGATCGACCGGCTTGAACTCGCCCGCGCGGATGCCTTCAGCGAGCAGCTCGCGCTGCAGCTCCATGACCGGCTGCACGAAGATGCGATTGACCTGCTTCGCACTGCGCGAGTGCCGATCGTCGAGCAGCGAGTGCAGCAGCCGGTTGAGATACGGCGTGCGGAAAAAGTTGTTGATGATGCCGGCGATGTGCCGGCGCAGTTTCTCGGTTGGCGGCAAATCCTGCCGCAGCAGTTCCTCGAAGCTCTGCAGCGCCGCGACTGCTTCGCGCTCCACCAGCGCGAGCAGCAGTCCGTTCTTGTTGCCGAAGTAGTACTTGACCAGCGCGGAGTTCAGGCCCGAGTGCCCGGCGATTTCGCTGAGCGAAACGTCGATCGAATGACGATCGCTCATCAGCTGTCCGGCGGTGTCGAGCAGCCGCTCGCGTGCGCTGAAATCCGGCTCGACTGCCGCGCGCGGGATGCGGCCGGCGCGCTTGCGCACGCGCTTCGGCCGCGTCGCGGCCAGCGTCTCGCGGGTTGCTGTTGCCACCTGCTTAACCGATTGATTAATTCAGACCAATGGTGTCTATTGGCAAGCACTCTTGCAAGGGGGATTTCTCATGAGCGCTGCCTATATCGTCGCCGCCGTGCGCACGGCTGCGGGTCGCAAAGCGGGCCGGCTGTCCGGCTGGCATCCGGCGGATCTCGCCGGCAAGGTTCTCGACGAGCTGGTGGCGCGCACGCATGCCGATCCCGCGCTGATCGACGACGTCGTCATGGGCTGCGTGAGCCAGGTCGGCGAGCAGGCCGGCAACGTCGCACGCAACGCGATACTGGCTGCGAAGTTCCCCGAGAGCGTGCCGGGCACGAGCGTCGACCGGCAATGCGGCTCGTCGCAGCAGGCGCTGCACTTCGCGGCGCAAGCAGTCATGTCGGGTGCGATGGACGTGGTGATCGCCGCGGGCGTCGAGAGCATGAGCCGCGTGCCGATGGGTCTGTCCATTCAGCTGCCGGCGAAGAACGGCTTCGGCGCGCCGAAGAGCCCGAAGGTCGAGGAGCGTTATCCGAACATCCAGTTCAGCCAGTTCCTCGGCGCCGAGATGATGGCGAAGAAGTTCGACCTGTCGAAAGACACGCTGGACGAGTACGCGTTCAACAGCCATCAGCGCGCCATCGCCGCCACGAAGAGCGGCGCGTTCGCAGCGGAAGTGCTGCCGATCGAGATCGCCCTGCCCGACGGCAAGCAGGAGCAGCATCGCATCGACGAAGGCATTCGCTTCGACGCCAGCCTGGAAGCGATTCGCGGCGTGAAGCTGCTGCAGGAAGGCGGCCGCATCACCGCGGCGACTTCCAGCCAGATCGCGGACGGCGCATCCGGCGTCATGGTCGTGAACGAGAAGGGCCTGAAGACGCTCGGCGTGCAACCGCTGGCGCGCATTCATCACATGACGGTGATCGGCCACGATCCGGTGATCATGCTCGAAGCGCCGATTCCGGCGACGACGCACGCGCTGCAGAAGGCCGGCATGAAGCTCGCAGACATCGACCTGTTCGAAGTCAACGAAGCGTTCGCATCGGTGCCGGTCGGCTGGCTGCAGCAGCTGCGCGCGGATCCGGCGAAGCTCAATGTCAACGGCGGCGCGATTGCGCTCGGCCATCCGCTCGGCGCTTCGGGCACGAAGCTGATGACGACGCTCGTGCACGCGCTCAAGCAGCGCGGCAAGCGCTACGGTCTGCAGACGATGTGCGAAGGCGGCGGTCTGTCGAACGTGACGATCATCGAGAGACTGTAGCCATGAAGCTCGATGCATCGATCACGGCGGTCATCACGGGCGGAGCATCGGGACTCGGAGCGGCGACAGCTCGCGCGCTCGCTGCGCACGGCGTCAAGGTTGCGCTCTTCGACTTCAATGCCGAGAAGGGTGAAGCGCTCGCGAGCACGATCGGCGGCGTGTTCTGCAAGGTCGACGTGACCTCGGACGCGGAAGTCGACGCCGGCTTCGCGAAGTCGCGCGCGGCGCTCGGGCAGGAGCGCATCCTCGTGAACTGCGCGGGCACCGGCAATGCGTTCAAGACTGCGTCGCGCGACAAGCAGACGCGCGAGATCAAGCATTTCCCGATCGACGCGTTCAACCGCATCATCCAGATCAATCTCGTCGGCACCTTCCGCTGCGCCGCCAAGTCGGCGGCGGGCATGCTGACGCTCGAGCCGCTCGATGAGTACGGCGAGCGCGGCGTTATCATCAACACCGCATCGGTCGCGGCCGAAGATGGGCAGATGGGCCAGGCTGCGTACTCGGCGTCTAAAGCCGGCGTCGTCGGCATGACGCTGACGATCGCGCGCGACCTGATGGGCGAAGGCATCCGCGTCAATACGATTCTGCCGGGCATCTTCGACACGCCGCTGATGATGGGTGCGCCCGAGAACGTCAAAGCTGCACTCGCCGCCTCTGTGCCGTTCCCGAAGCGCTTCGGCGCGCCGCAGGAGTACGCGTCGCTCGCCCTGGAGATGTGCCGCAACAGCTACTTCAACGGCGAGGACGTGCGGCTCGACGGCGCGATCCGGATGGCGCCCAGATGAGAAGAACGAGCTAAGAAGAACAGGCTAAGGAGCACCCGGTGAGGCGCACCATCTTCGAACCCGAGCACGAGCAGTTCCGCGAATCGGCGCGGCGCTTCTTCCAGAACGAAATCGGGCCGCACGGCGAGCGCTGGCGCGAGCAGGGCTGCGTCGACCGCGAAGCGTTCAGGAAGGCGGGCGCGCAAGGCTACTTGCTGCTGTGGGCGGATCCGAAGTACGGCGCCGCCGGCGAGCGGGATTTCCGCTACGAGCAGATCCTGATCGAAGAGAACGGCCGTTACGGCGAGGGTGGTTTCTTCATGACGCTGCACTCGCGGCTGGTCGCGCCGTACATCGGCGCGCTCGGCACCGAAGAGCAGAAGCAGCGCATTCTGCCGCGCTGCGTGTCGGGCGAAACGATCCTCGGCATCGCGATGACCGAGCCCGGCGCGGGCAGCGACCTCGCCGGCATCAAGACGCGCGCCGAGGACATGGGCGACCACTGGCTGCTGAACGGCTCGAAGACCTACATCTCGAACGGGCAGATCGGCGACCTGTTCATCGTCGTGGCGCGCACCGATCCGAATCGCCGCCACGGTCTCGGCCTGTTCCTGGTCGAGCGCGGCATGGAAGGCTTCAAGCGCGGCCGCAATCTCAAGAAGATGGGCCTGAAGGCGCAGGACACGTCCGAGCTGTTCTTCACCGACGTGAAGGTGCCGAAGAGCAACGTGCTCGGCGAGCCCGGCAAGGGCTTTCATGTCCTCACGCATTTTCTCGCCGAGGAACGCCTGATCACGGCGTGCGGCGCGATGACGCTGTGCCAGGTCGCGTTCGACGTGACGCTGCAGTTCGTGAAAGAGCGCAAGGCGTTCGGCCAGCCGATCGGCACGTTCCAGGTGTCGCGCTTCAAGATGGCCGACATGCGCGCGCAGATCGACGCGATGCAGTGCTTCGTCGATCAATGCGTGGTGGAGCACAACGCCGGCCGGCTCGATGCGGTCACGGCGGCGGAAGCGAAACTCCTGACGACGGAGCTGGAAGGACGCGTCGTCGACCAGTGCGTGCAATTGCACGGCGGCGCCGGCTACATGGATGAGTATCCCATCTCGCGCATGTACACCGGCGCGCGCATCAGCCGCATCCTGGCTGGCAGCAACGAGATCATGCACGAGATCATCGGCCGCTCCCTCGACCTCGACGATCGCAAGCTGACGAAGGCCTAGCGTTACTTCGCTGCCCGCACCGGCATCGGCACGTTGCAGACATCGATGCGGTTGGCCTGGTACTTGTACCACTCGTCCTGACGGTTGCGACGCGCTTCGATCAGGTCGGTGAAAGTCTGCGTATCGGTGCGCAGCAGCTCCAGCTTCGTGCGCTGCTCGGCGGGCACATCGGCGGCGACGCGGATCTCGCGGATCGGCACGCGCATCTCCGCTTTGTCATAGAAGCCCATCGGCGCGGGGCCGCGCGGCATGATGGCCAGCAGCTCCATGCCCCAAACGACGCGACCGAACAGCGCGACGTTGCGATCGAGCTGCCGCGGCGAGTGGCCCGACACCACGTAGATCTCGGTGCCGGGTCCCGTGTCCACGGCGTTGTCGCGCCCGGCGCCGACCATCGCGTAGCAATGCACGGGCCACGCAGTGCCGTTCGCTTTGTCGCGCGCGGCGGGAAACCCGGCGACGAATCCTGTCTGCTGCGCATACGTGTCCGGATCCGGCAGAGCGATGAACTTCAGGCCGGCCGCGGGACGCTCGAACTCAGGCTCCAGCGTCTTGCGCGCATCGCCGAGCGGCTTCTTGTGATCGGCATCGGCGGGATCGGCCCACTGCACGACGAAGTTGTCCTGCGAGCGCACGATCGTGAGCCCATCGAAATACTTGCCGCGCACCAGCTTGCGGACGTTCTCGACGTGCCGCGGCGCGAACTGCGGCGCGAGCTCGATGACGACGCGCCCGCCCGCGAGCTCCATGTACAGGGTGTTCTCGGGGTCGAGCGTGCGCCAGTCGCCGGGCTTCGAAGCATCCAGCACTTCGGCCATCGTCTTGCCCGCCGCAGCTGCGGCGCCCATGGTGAGCGCGGCTACGGCGAGCACGAGCCCGGTCGTGAGTATTTTCATGGGGCCGGACCCTAAACGGTCCGGCCCCGGCTTTCAATGGGAGGTCGAGGCCTGGGCGACGCCGCTCTTGCGCAGGCTTCCGGGCACGTACGTCCCCGGCGTTGCATTGAACGCGATGCAAAAGCGGTTCCAGCCGTTGATCGCCACGACCTGCAACGTCAGCTTCATCAGCTGCTGCTCGTCGAAGTGCTCGCGCGCCTGCTGGTACACGTCGTCGGGCACGTTGCCCTTCTCCAGTCGCGTCACTGCTTCGGCCCACGCCAGCGCCGCGCGCTCGCGCGCCGAGTAAAGCGGCGCTTCGCGCCATGCGTTCAGCAGATAGATCCGCTGCTCCGTCTCGCCCGCGAGCCGGGCGTCCTTGGTGTGCATGTCGAGGCAGTAGCCGCAGCCGTTGATCTGCGAGACCCGGATCTCGACCAGGAGCAGCAGCTTCTCCTCGAGTCCCGAGCTCTCGATGATCTTGTTGAGGCCGATCATCCCGCCGATCACGTCGCCGAACTTTTTCGGATCCAAAGGCACACGTATGCTCATGGCGCACCTCCTCGCAAAGGTGTCTGGAAGTACTGCTAAGACGCGCGGGCGGCAGGTCGTGTGACCGGCAGTGCCTGACGTCGCGCGAATTCGCGCAGCTTGTCGGGATTCGCGATCGAGTAGTAACCGTAGATATGCTCGCCGTCGGTGTCGACAGTCGCGACGGAGTGCAGCCGGCCTTTGAAGTAGAACGCGAAGCCCATCTCGCCGTTGATGCGCAGGAGACGGCGCTCGATGTGCGGCGCCTCGGGTCGCCGCGAGACTGCCCACCACAGGCGTGCGATGCGCTCGGCGCCATGCAGCGGCCGGATCACAGCGACCGCCTTGCCACCGCCGTCCGAAGTCATGAGTGCATCCGGCGCGAACATGCTCTTGATCGCGTTGAAGTCGCCGCTCTGCGCCGCTGCTATGAATCGGTTCAACATGCGAACGCGGGCTTCTTCATCGACGCGGAAACGGCGACGTTCGGTCGCAACGCGCTCGCGCGCACGGTGCACGAGCTGACGGCATGCGGCCGGCGTCTTGCCGAGCGTCTCCGCGATGTCGTCGTAGTCGCAGTCGAAAACATCGTGCAGCACGAACGCCGCCCGCTCCTCTTCGCCGAGCCGTTCGAGCAGATGCATGAAGGCGACCGACAGATCGCTCGCGAACTCGGCGTGCGACTCCGGCGTGACGACTTCGGTTTCCGCCAGCGGTTCGGGCAGCCATGGACCGAAGTACGTCGTGCGCTGCGTCCGGGCGGTGCGCAGACGATCGATCGCGAGCCGCGTGACCGTCGTCGTCAGCCACGCCTCGGTCGAGCGCAGAGCCACGGCGTCCTGCTCGTGCCAGCGCAGCCACGCGTCCTGCAGGACATCCTCCGCGTCCGCCCGGCTGCCGAGCATCCGGTAGGCGATCCCGAACAGCCGGTCGCGGTGGCCGGCGAAGATTTCGACGTTTGCGCTCATGCTTGCGCTCATGGCGGACCGGTTTGTCTGGTCGAAAGCGGCCGAGGCCCTTTCGACACGCCCGGCAAGAGGCGTGACCCTTGCCGAGCTAGACGGGCGAGCGCAGCCGCTTGTGACAGGCGGCCGTGCCTACCTTTCGAACAGGGCCGTGTACCGCCGTTGCATCTCCTCGGTCGACACTTCCTCCACCTGGTGGCCGAGCAGCCACTCGTGGCCGAACGGATCTTGCACGCTGCCGCTGCGTTCGCCGTAGAAGGCGTCCGCGGCGGGCCGCAGCACGGTCGCGCCCGCCGCCACCGCGCGCTCGATCCAGGCATCTGCGTCGTCGACGTGCAGATGGATCGAGAACGACGTGCCGCCCAGCGTTTGCGGTCCGACGATGTTCATCTCCGGATATTCGTCCGCGAGCATCAGCGTCGTGCCGCCGATCTTGATCTCGGCATGGCCGATGCGGCCGCTCGGCTCAGTCAGCCGGAACAGCTCCTCGGCGCCGAACGCGCGCTTGTAAAACTCCAGCGCCCGCGCTGCATCGCGCACCCGCAGGTAGGGATACACCTCGTGCACCGCAAACGACCGATCGGTAGTGCTCATGACTCGTTTCTCCCATGGAGGTTCCTTACGAGGCGCAACTGTCATCCAGCGCAGGGCGCGCGTATTGGAAAAATCTGCAACCGGCCTCAGCGGCCGCTTTCGCCGTCGAGTTCCATGTGGAGCGCGGTGCCGGGGCCGAGCGGCTTGTACTCGCCGGGCGTGACGCCGCTGAACTCCCGGAAGTCCCGTGTCAGATGCGACTGATCGTAGTAACCGTACTCACTGGCGAGATCGGCCCACGCAATTTCGCCGCCGCGCGCGACGCGCTCGACGACGCTGCGCAGGCGATTGATGCGGCTGTAGAGCTTTGGCGTGAGGCCGACGGTGTCGGTGAACAGCGTGGTGAAGCGGCGCGGACTGTAGCCCGTCGATGTCTGGATCTGCGCGATGCGCAGGTCCGTCGGTGCAGTCTGCATGCCGCGTAGGGCGAAGCTAATGGCCGGATGCACGAGTCGCTGCGGACGCAGGCGCGCGCGAAACTCATCTTCCAGCAGAGCGAACTTGGCCGCCGGCGTTGGCGCCTCGAGCAGCTGCTCGCGCAACGTTCGCGCACGTGCGCCCCAGATGTCGGCGAGCGCGATGTGCCGATCGGTCAGCTCCTGCGCACCCACGCCGAGCAATGCCGCGCCGCCGCCAGGCAGAAAATGAACGCCAATGACATGCACGTCGCGGCGGGCATCCAGCACGAAGTAGCGCGATTGCGCGCCGTGCACGACGGCGCCGTCGAACGCCATGCCGGCATGATCCGCCGCGTTCGCAAAAACCCGCAGATCGTCGGCGGCGAGATTGAACGTAAGATCGACGCTGCCCGTCGGCAGCGCGCTTTGCCGCTTGCGATCGGGGTCACAGCCGCGCACGTACCAGAACTGGTCGATGAACGACGACAGCGGCGGTGCAGGCCGATAGCACAGCATGGCTGGATGATAGTCCCGCCGCCCGACGGCGGCCTAATCCCGTCCAAGCCCGACGATTTCCGCGGGCCGCAACAGCTTGGAGCTGATAGTGAGCTTCGCCTCCTGCGCCGCGGTGAGATTGACGCGCAGGCGGATCTTGTTGCCGACCATGACGAAACGAATCATGCCGCCGCGGCGCGCGAACCCCTCGAAGTCGCCGACGGTGAGGATGCTGCGACTCTTCAGTCCTGCGACGATCGCGTCGAGCTGCGAGTCCTGCGAGCGATCGATGAACAGGATGTGACAGGTATCGATCTGCTCGACCGACTGATAACGCCGCACGGCCAGCGGCCGGCCGTTCACCGTCTCGCCGCGCACGATCTCGTCGAGCGTGGCGCCGAATGGATCGCTGCCGAGCACACCGATGACCAGCGGCGCGCGACCGTCTGCGAAGGCTGCCGCCGGCCAGTCGACGAACTGCGAGAAGTTGAACAGGAAGACCGCCTTCACCTCGTATTCCGTCGGCGGCGGCGCTTGCGCGCGAGCGGGCAGCGCCGCGGCGAGCGCCAGCAACGCTGCGAGGACTGCGCGGCGTGAGCTCAGAAACGCCATGCAGCCTTCCCATACACGCTGCGCTCGATTTCGCCGCGCGTTGCCGGAGTGCCGAACTCGAGGTGATGATCGTGCAGCAGGTTCTGGCCGACGAGCGACAGCTCCAGATGCTCGCTCGCCTGCCACGCCACGCGCACGTCGAGCTCGGAGTAACCATCGATGCCGGCGCCGTCAACCGTCCCCGGCAGCCGTTCGAGCGCGGCCGAATGGCGGAACTGCGCATCGAGCTGCAATCGGCCTGGAAGGTCGAGCAGCGAGCGCAAGCTGAACTGCTGACGCGGCGTGGCGCCTTCCAGGAACACGGCGCGGTTCAGATCCCCGCCGTGCGGCTGCATGTCCAGATAGATATAGGAGTAGCTGCCGATCAGGCGCCAGTTGTCGCGCGCCCAAAAGGTCGCGAGCAGCTCCGCGCCCTGGCTGCGCGCATCGGTCAGGTTGCGATTCACCACCGGCACCGTGACCACGCCGGTTTGCGGATCGAGCGTCGGCGTGCCGAACTCCAGCGAGGCGAGCCCTTCGTAGCGGTTATGGAACAACGCCAGGTCCAGTCCGAGCGCGTCCAGCGGCTGCCAGCGATAGCCCAGCTCGTAGGCGAGCAGCTCTTCGGCGTCGAACTCGTCGTCACCCAGCAATACTCCGCGTGGATTGCTGCCGGGCGGAGTCACTTCGATCGCGATGTCGCGTTCGAGCCGCGTCGGCACGCGCACCGCGCGCGATACGGCAGCCCATGCGTTCTGGCGCGGCGCGACGTCCCAGGAGAGCCGCACCGTCGGCTGCACTTCGAAGCCGCTGAAGTCGTTGTGCTCCAGCTTCGTGCCCACGGTCAGCCGCAGCGCGTCGGAGATTGCGAACTGGTCCTGCGCGAAGCCGCCGAACAACTGGTCGCGCGAGTCCTGCGGGTCCAGCGCAAAGACGCCCTTGCCGCGATTGTCGTTGTCGCTCACCCGATAGTTCAGCCCCCACACGATCTCGTGGCGCGCGGACGGCACGTACCGGTGCTGCAGATCCAGGTCGAAGGTCTCGAGATCGTCGCGAAAGCTCGGATCGTTGCGATGCGTGTTGTCGTAGTACGCGCGCAGCTGCAGGTCCGAGCCGCCGCCGAGATCGCGCCGCCAACGGCCCAGCACGTTGCCGCCGCTGGCGTGCACCTCGAGATCGCCGCTCGGGCCGGGACGGCCGATGATGCTGACGCCCGGACCGTACTGCCCGATGTTCGCGCTGTACAAGTCGGCCTGCAGCGTCAATGCGTCGCTGCTGCTCGCATCCCAGTCGGCGCGGAAGCCGGCGTGGCCGATGCGCCAGTCGTCGGACGTCGGCGACCGCGGCTTGAAGCTCGCAGCGCGGTCCGAGTACTGACCGAACACGCGGAAGAAACCCGATTCGCCGAATCTCCCGCCATAGCGCGCGGCCGCGCTGCCCAACTCCTCCGTGCCGACCGTGGCGCTGAGAAACGTCCCCTGCGTGTTGCGTGCGTGCTTGGTGGTGATGCTGATCACGCCGTTCACCGCGTTCGAGCCCCACAAGCTCGCGCCCGGGCCGCGAATGACTTCGATGCGCTCGATGTCTTCCATGAGGTAGTCCTGCACATCCCAGAAGACGCCGGAAACCAGCGGCGTGTAGATGCTGCGGGTGTCGCTCAGCACGAGCAGCTTTTCCGAGTTGATGCTGCTGAACGCGCGCGAGCTGACTGCCCACGAATCGGAGTTGCGCCGCGCGACGTGCAGACCCGGAACGCCGCGCAGCGCCTCGGGAATCGTCGTGGCGCCGGAGCGGCGGATGGCTTCGTTGGTAATCACGCTCACGGCCGCCGCCGCCGAGTTCAGCGTCTCGGGCGCGCGCGAGACCGACGTGACCTCGATGTCCATCAACTCTTCGATGCTCAGATGCTTGAGCGCCCCGGTGGTCGAAGCCCCGTCCTGGCTGGCCGCGGCCGGTTCTACCGAGCACAGCAACAGCGCCGTAGCGAGCGCCTGTGGAGTCGTGCGCATGACTTACTCCTTGCGATCCGTGTCAGCGGTCAATTCGGCCAGCGCTGCCAGCAGCTCGACGAGCTTCGGCGGCTTGCTCAGGAGTCGATCGACGTGTTCCGGCACGGTCTGCTCCGTGCTCAATCGTTGTCCCCAACCTGTGAGCAGCAGCACCGGCGTCGGCGGCGACAGCGCCTTGACGGCTGCGGCGACCGAGCGCCCATCGACATAGGGCATGCCGAGATCTGTCATCACGACGTCGAATGTTCGGCCTTCCGTGAGCGCGGCCGAGAATGCGTCGATGCCGGCCTGGCCGCCATCGGCGGTCGTTACTGCGTGACCTTCGTGACTCAGGACATGCAGCAGCGACTGCGAGACGAGCGGATCGTCGTCGACGACGAGTAACTGCAGCGACCGCGTCGGCCGCGTCGCGATCGGTTTCGCAGGCACGGTCGCGGCGCTCGGCGCCGGCCGGAACTGCACGCGCACTGTCGTGCCGACACCGAGCGCGCTGTCGATTTCCAGCTGCGCGTCGTGACGCTGCGCCATGCCGTACACCATGGCGAGTCCCATGCCGGTGCCGCGCTCTCCCTTGGTCGTAAAGAACGGCTCGAAGCAGCGCCGCCGCGTCTCCTCGTCCATGCCGGAGCCGGTATCGCGCACTTCGAGGTCGACCGACTGCGGCGCCTGTCGGGTGCGCAGCGTGAGCGTGCCTCCTTCCGGCATCGCGTCCACTGCGTTGAAGATCAGGTTCGTGAGTGCGTCGCGGATGTCGCTCTCGGTGCCGAGGATCCGCGGCAGGCCGCTCGCCAGCACCGTGCGCACGTCGATCACGATGCCACGCTCCTGCGGCAAGTCGCGCCAGCGCGCGCTGGTCAGCGCGAGCACCTGGTTCACCAGCGGATTGAGCTCGAGCGGCGCAAGATCGCTGGGCCGCTCGCGTTGCCGGTAGAACTCGCGCATGCGCGCGACAGTCTGCCCGACGTCGTCGATCGCGCGGCGGATGATGCGCAGGTAGTCGCGGCTGTGCGCGCTCATCTGCGTCTCCTGCTCCAGCAGCGCGTCCGTGTAGAGCGTGACCGGCGATATCGCGTTGTTGATGTCGTGCGCGATGCCGCTCGCCATCTGGCCGAGCGCGCGCAGCCGCTCCTGCTGCAGGATCGTGTCCTGGCTCTCCCGCAAATCCTCATACGCCTGCTGCAGCTTCGTGTAGAGCTCGACCTGGTGCGCGGCGAGCGCGACGTGCTCGCTCAGTTGCCGCAGGAACTCGCAGTCACCGCTGCTAAAACTGTCAGCCTCGTCGCGCGCGGCGAGCAGCACGCCGAACACGTGGCTCTCGACCAGGAGGGGTGCGGCCACCAGCGCGTGCAGTCCTGCCTCGGCGAACCGTTGCGGCACGGGGAACTCGACTTTGCGCGTGTCGGGCTCGTAGACGAGCACGCCATTGACGCAGCGCGAGAGACCGTTGTGCTCGATCGGCAGCACGGTGCGCGAACTCAACTGCAACTTCGCCGAGCGCTTCGCTCCCTTCGGACCGACACTCGCGACAGTCAGGCGCCGCTGCGTCGCTTCGAACGTGCAGATGCATGCGAACTCGATCGGCAGGTTGTCCTCGAGGCTGCGCACTACGACGTGGAAGATGCTGTCGAGGTCCTGGCGCTCGCCGATTGCGCGCGTCGCCCGCTGCAGCAGATCGAGTCTCGCGACCTGGCTCTGCAGCTTGCGCTGCGCCGTCTCGCGCTCCTGCAGGGTCTCGCGCAGCGCGTCGTTCTGCGACTCGATCTGCGCGAGCATGCGGTTGAATGCCGCAGTCAGGATCTCGAACTCGCCTTCGCCGATCGACGGTGCGCGCACGCTGAAGTCGCCGCGCTCGGTGACAGCGCTCGCGGTCTCGGCGAGTGCGAGCACCGGCTGCGAGATCCGTGCCTGGAAGATGCGCGACAGGAAATAGGCCAGCAGGAGCGACGCGACCATCGCAGCCGCCGCGATTGCGCCCCACAACCAGAAGCGCGCATAGAGCTGGCTCGTGTCGGCGCGGATGTACAGCGTGCCGAGGCGCTGATCGGGCCGCTCGCTGACCCGCTCGAAGCCTTCGAGGCGTCCGGCGCTGAGCCGAAAACCGTCGGGGCCGAGCTGCCGCGGATACAACTCGCCGCTCGTTCCCGTCGCGGCGTACGCGGCGAGCATCTTGCCGTTCTCGTCATAGAGCGCGGCCGAGACGATGCTCGGCTCGGTGCGCAGCGTGCCCAGAACTTCCTGCGCATCCTGCTCGTCGCGGAATGCGAGCGCAGCGGTGCTGTTGGCGGAGACCACGCGCGCAAGAGTCGCAACCTGCTCCAACGTCTCATCGCGCGTGGTGATGAGCTCGTAAAGGATGAGCGCGGAACACGTGAGCACGATGGCTGCTGCGCTGATCAGCAGCATGGACGCCATGAGTCTGCGCCGTAACGGTTGCGAGACGCGCGTCATCGTCGCGAGAGCGTAATGGTTACAAGCACTTCGCGAGTTAGTGGAAAACCGTAAAGGCGTGTTGACCCGGCTCGCGGCGATTCCGCACACTCGCGCGCTCGACACGACCCGATCGGAGAACGAAACGATGCGAACGAACAGAATGAGCCGCTGGCTGTTGCTGTGTGTCTGGATCGTCACAGTGCCGGCGCTCGCGCAGGAGCACAGCCCGAAGCAGGACCTCGGGACCTTCTTCGACACCTTCACGGCCGAGTGGGTCCGTCGCGATCCCGATCTCGCGACCGCAACGCGCTACTTCAGCGGCCCGGAGCAGGACCGGCTGGAGCAGCAGCTCACGCCGAATACGCGGCAGTGGGACCTGGAGCGCGTCGCGCTGGCCCGCCGCGGGCTGAGCGAGCTCGCGAAATACGACACCGCGAAGCTCAGCGAGTCGGACCGGCTCTCAGCGCAGCTGATGCACTGGATGCTGGACTCGACCGTGCGCGGCGAGAAGTACTCGGACTATCGCTTCCCGCTGGAGCAGTTCGGCGGCGCGAACGTGGATCTGGTCGAGACGCTGACCCTGCGCCATCCGCTCGCCACCGAGAAAGATGCGTCAAATTACGTCAAGAGACTCGCGCAGGTTGGCACGCGGATGGACGAGGCCCTGGTCGAAGCGAAGCGCATCGCCGGCGAGGGCTTCATCCCGCCGACCTTCATCCTGAAGACCACGCTCGCTTCGATGCGCACGTTCCGCGAAGTGCCGCCGGAGCAGAACGCGCTGGTCACCGTGCTGGTGCAGAAGATGGGCGCGGTCGAAGGCATGGCGCCGGACCAGCGCACGAAGCTGCAGGCCGAGGCCACGCGGCTGGTCGGCGCTCAGGTCTATCCGGCGTGGGACCGCGCCATCAAGCTGCTCGAATCGATCCAGCTGCAGGCGACCGACGACGCCGGTCTGTGGCGCTTCAAGGGCGGCGCCGAGGCGTACTCCTTCTTCCTGAACCGCTTCACCACGACCGATTACACGCCGGAGCAGATTCACCAGATCGGCCTGCGGCAGGTCGCAAGCATCGAAGGCCAGATGGACGCGATCCTGAAAAAGCTCGGCCGCACCGACGGCACGGTGCGCGAGCGCATCGAGAAGCTGCACAACGACCTGCGCTATCCGAACCCCGGGTCCGAAGCCGCGCGCGCGGCGATCATGCAAGACACGAACGGCTTCATCCAAGACGCGCTCAAGCGCAGCCAGTCGCTGTTCGACATGCAACCGAAGACCAAGGTCATCGCACAGCCGTTCCCGCGCTTCCGCGAGCAGAGCGCTGCGGCCAACTACAATCGCGCGCCGCTCGACGGCTCGCGGCCGGCGATCTTCCAGATCCCGCTGCGCGATGCGCGCATGACCAAGTTCGGCCTGCGCTCGCTCGTGTATCACGAGACGGTGCCCGGTCATCACTTCCAGATTGCGCTCGAGCAGGAGAACACGAGCCTGCCGCGCTTCCGCCAGGCGCGCGTGCTCGGCGGCATTTCCGCGCTCTCCGAAGGGTGGGCGCTGTATGCGGAGAAGCTGGTCGCGGAGAACGGCTGGTACGAGGGCGATCCCGAAGGCGAGCTCGGCATGCTCGACGCGCAGCTGTTCCGCGCGCGCCGGCTGGTCGTGGACACCGGTCTGCACGCCCAGCACTGGACGCGTCAACAGGCGATCGACTATGGCCTGGAGCCGAGCGAAGTCGAGCGTTACGTCGTCAATCCGGGGCAGGCCTGCGCGTACATGATCGGGCAGCTGAAGCTCCTGGAGCTGCGCGACAAGGCCCGCAACACGCTCGGCGCGAAGTTCAAGCCGCAGGCGTTCCACGACGTCGTACTGAAAACCGGCACGGCGCCGCTCGACATGGTCGCCACCGAAGTGGACCGGTATATTCGCGCAACCTCGGGGAAAAACCCGTAGCCGGATCGGGTTTGCACTGCACGTCGTGACGTGCAGCACATCGCAACGGGCTGCCATTTCGCGATGATGGCAGCCGTTGCAAGTGGGAATGTTCGATGCCGAAACCGACGAAGAAGACGTCGTTGCTGGGCGGGCTGCTGGCCCGCTTCGGCGCCCGCAAGGAACCGCCCGAAGCCACCGGGAGGCTCAGTCCTTTCCAGGCGATCTCGATCTACCGCGGCGTGGTCTGCTGCGACATGGCGCGCAAGTTCAGCGAGCACCGCTTCCTGGTGCGCGACGCGCCGCCGCTCCCGCTCAGCGGTTGCTCGATGCGCGAGAAGTGTCATTGCAAATACATCAAGCACAAGGATCGGCGCGCCGAGCCGCGGCGGCTGATCGACTTCGGCGTCGCCTCGCGATTGTTCGATGGCCGGGAACGGCGCGCGCGCGGCGGCGGCCGCCGCTCCAAAGATTAGAAATTCATCCGGCCCAGTCCTGCGGCAGATGAATCGGCACGTGCAGCTGGCGCGTGCCGTTGGCCTGCGCCGGAAACCGCCCTGCCCGCACGTTGACCTGCAGCGCAAAGAAGAACAGCTCGGGTAACGCCAGCGTGCGGTCGCGCTGCTCACGGAATGCGACGAAGTCCTCGCGCGACGTTCCGGCATTCAAGTGCGCGTTTGTCTGCTTCTCGGTGCGCACGTCGGAGCAATACGCCGCATCGGCGGGCTTCGCCGGATAGTCGTGGCCGGTCAGAATGCGCGTCGCATCGGGCAGCTGGTACAGCTTGTTGATCGAGTCGTACAGGGCGCGCGCGCTGGCGCCGGGAAAATCGCAGCGCGCCGTGCCGAGATAGGGCAGGAACAACGTGTCGCCGACGAAGGCGCAATCGCCGATGAGATATGTCACTGAATCAGGCGTGTGACCGGGCGTCGCCAGCACCGAGCACGCGACCTCGCCGACGCTGAAGCGATCGCGGTCGTTCCACAGCCGATCGAACTGCGAGCCGTCGGTAGGGAACAGCTTCTCCAGGTCGAACATGCGCGCCGCGCTCGCCTGCACCTGGCGGATGCCGGCGCCCGTCGCGATCTGGCAGCCGAGGCGATCCTTCATGTAGGCTGCCGCGGTCAGATGATCGGCATGTGCGTGCGTTTCGAGGATCCACGTCACCTGCAGCTGCAGCTCGCGAACGCGGGCCAGCATCTGATCGGCAAACACTGTCGCGACCGCGCCGGAGCGGCGATCGAAGTCGATGACGGGATCGACGATCACGGCCTGGCGCGCGCCGGGATCGTACGTGAGGTAGGCGAACGCGCCGGTCAGCGTGTGATAGAAGGCCTCGACCGCTGGAACCTGCGTGACGCTCATGCGCTCATAGAGTACATGAAAACCGCGACGCTCATTTCCGCCGCCGACGCGCCGCGCACCACGGAGCGCGTCCGCCGCCTGCGCTCGCTCGCCTGGCTGCTCGACAATTCGATCCCGCTGCCCGGCGGCTACCGCATCGGGCTCGATCCGATCATCGGCCTCGTGCCCGGACTCGGCGATGCGGTCGGCGCTCTGTTCTCCGCATACATCATCGTCGAGGCACGCAACCTCGGCGCGCCGCGCAGCATCCTGCTGCGCATGATCGGCAATGTGATCATCGAGACGGTGCTCGGCGCCATTCCGTTCGCCGGCGACATCTTCGACGCAGTGTTCAAGGCCAACAGCCGCAACCTGGCGCTGCTCGCCCACTACCAGCTCGATCCGATCGGCAGCCGGCGCAACAGCCGTATTTTCGTACTGGGTTTCTCGCTGCTGATCGCCCTGGTGGTCGCTTTCGTGATCGCGGTTCCGGTGCTCGTGATCGTCGCGCTCGTCAAACTGGTCTGAGTACACCCAACGATGCCAATGACCCACGACTACGCCGCAACCGAGCCGACCCGGGCGGAGGTCGACGCGCTGCAGGGACCGCTGCTGCTGGAGTTCGGCAGCGTGTCGTGCGGCTGGTGCATACGCGCGCAGTCGCTGCTGAAGAGCGCGTTCGCAACGCACCCCGAAGTTCAGCACATTAAAATCGAGGACGGCAGCGGTCAGCCGCTCGGGCGCTCGTTCGGCGTGAAGCTGTGGCCGACGCTGGTGTTTCTTGAAAGTGGCAAGGAAGTCACGCGGCTGATTCGCCCGAGCCGCCCGCAGGAAGTCGCCGAGGCGTTCGAGAAGATCGATCCGGAGACCTGAAGCCAGGCCGTTCATCGACGTCAGGAGCCAGCGTCACGTTGGTCTCGAACACGCCCGTCGCCGTCTGCCATTCCCAGCTCGCACGGCCCCGGTTGTCGAATACCGCACGCCCGGACTTGCGCCCGGCTTCGGCCGTCATCGAACTCTTTGCCCCGAGGTGACGCGCGTCACACGGGAACCTCGGCCGGTGCGGATCGTTACCCGAGCATGGTCAAAGATTTCCGTCCGGGCGACGACGCCGCACTGCAAGTCGATCCCGACGACTACAGCGCCATCGGCGGTCCGGACGATGAGCGCGTCTACGGCCGGACGCGCAACGAGAGCGGCTCCTTCCCGTGGAACCCGAACGGCGGACCGTACGACCGTGACATGCCGCCAAGTCAGACTTCACGCGGCGGCTATTTGCAACAGTGGGCGCAGCGCTCGAAGGAATGGACTAGACGCGCGCCAACACCATCGCCCGCACCAGGTGATCGAGCGCCGCCGCCGGATCCTGGCAGCGGCCCGAGTGAACCGGCGAAGTCTGGATGATCGTGCTGCGCGGCGCGACCAGCCAGTGAAAGCGCTCGCGCGGCGATAGCTTGCCGATCGGGCCCGCGGCCGGGCCGCCCGCACACACCAGCGGAATGCTCGCGAGATGCGCTCGCACCGCTTCGAGGTCGACGGTGGCATCGAGCGCGAGCAGGCGGCGCTCGTCCAGCTCGATGCGCGCGCCGAGGAAGTCCTGCGCCGGGCACGACAGGATCACACCCGCATTGATGAACTCTTCGCGCTCCACGCGCGGCACGACGCGCACGATCGCGTAGTCATACGAGCTGGGCGTGCGCACGCAGGGCCTCCGTAAAGAAATCGTGCGGCGGCTCGAGCCGGCCCACGAGCCAACGCTCGTACGCAGCGCGATACTCGCCGGGATTCGCAAATGTGTGGTCGTCCCCCGGCAGGTCCGTCAGCAGCTCGTCGGGAATCAGCGCGACCACCGAGCGCATCACTTCGGGAGTGAGGCGCTCCAGCATGCTCTCGTGCGCCTCCTGCAACGCGGACGCGAACGGCAACAGCACGTGATCGCGGATCCGCGGAAACGGATCGCGGCTGCGCTCGAGATAGTCCGCACTCCACGAATGATGGAAGTACAGTGCGGCGCCGTGATCGATGAGGTGGAGCTTGCGATGCCACATGAGCATGTTGGTGTTGCGCGCAGTGCGGTCCACGTTCGTGACGAACGCATCGAACCACACGATCGCTGCAGCCAAGGCCGCGGTGGGCTGATGCGTTACCGGATCGAACGTTACCGCGCCCGGCAGATAGTCGAGCGCGACGTTGAGCCCGCCGCTGGCGCGGATCAGGTCCTGGATCTCGGGGTCGGGCTCCGTGCGCGCGAGATCCGGGTCGAGCTGGATCAGCACGATTTCCGGGATCGGCAGAGCGGCGGCGCGGCCGAGCTCGCCGGCGAGGAGCTCCGCGATCAGCGCCTTCGGTCCCTGTCCGGCGCCGCGGAATTTCAGCACGTACATGCCGTCGTCGTCGGCCTCGACAATCGCCGGCACCGATCCGCCCTCGCGCAATGGCGTGACGTAGCGAGTGACGGCGACTGTGCGCAACGAGCGTTTCACTGCTGCAGCTGGAAACTCAGTTTCAGACGATAGCGGGCTTTGCCGCAGCTGCTGCTCATCACCATGTCGCCGACCGCCTTCACCGCCGCTTCGTCCAGCCGCGGATACATGCTGCTGGAGACGGCGCGAACGTCGGTCGGACGCGCAGCTTTGCCCGAGAGCGAGAACTCGACGACTACCGGCCCCTCCTCGTCCGCATCCTGCGCCGCCACCGGGTAGTAGTCCGCGATCGAAACCGGCTTCACGACTTCGTACTTGCAGTTCGCTGGCGTGTCGAGCGCCGCCAGCTTCGGGCGCACCGTGCACGCGGCGTCGAAGGTGTCGGCGTTGGTGCCCCGCTTCGCGAGGCTCTCGGTGAGAATGAACGTGCCGCGGCCGCCAACCAGCAACTTCGACGTCGTCGTCGCCTGGCCCTTGCTGTCGGTGCCGGAGTAAGAGATCTCGCCTTTGCACTCGAGCGTTTCGTCCGAGTCGTTGCGGACGTGAACCGCGCGATACAGGCATTCATCGGTCGACTGCCGCGAGCACCGCCGTGGCTTGTCGTCACGCACCAGGTAATACATCCAGCTGGCGCCGCCCGGAATCTCGACGGTGCGGCCGGACGCTTCCACCGTCAGCTCGGTGGTCACCACCGGAGGACCGTTATTCGGAGTTTGGTTCGCGGCTGCGGCAATGTGCGAAGAGCAATCCGCCGGCTTCGGCTTCGTCCCGCCGCCCGTGCTCTTGAAGACATCGCGCTGCGTCTTGAGGCACGCCGCGAGCCCGCGGAACTCGTTCGCTGCCTCGTTGTGAGCCGCAACGGCAGCCTTGGCGATTTCCTCGCGCGCCGCCTGGTCCTTGCCCACCGCCTTCTGGCTGGTCTCGCCGTTCAGGCAGAACAGATAGTCGCGCACCTTGCCGCCGAACTCGGCGAGCGCGGTGTCTGCGGCGGCAAGGTCCCTCTCGCTCGCCGAGCCGCCCTCGGGAATCGAGAACGCCGGACGCGGGCGCGTGCAATCGGCGAGTGCAGCAGTGGCGTGCAGCGCGAGCAGGCCCGCAAGCGTGACGACTTTGATCGTGGCGAAAATCCGCATCCTCGAAACCCCTTGTCGAAAAAACCGGTGGATCAACTGGCGGTCGCAGGCTGCGCACGGCGCGGACGCACCACGCGGGCGGCAATGTTCAGGGCCAGCGCGAGCACGACGATCGCGGCCGCCGGAACGTATTCTGGCATCGCCAGCGCGCGGCCGACGTAGCTGTTCGCGAAGATGATCCAGATGTAGTACGCGCCGACCGTGTGCAGGACCTTCCACGCCCGCGGCCCGATCATCGCCGCCGTGCGATCGAACGACGTCGCCGTCATCGCGGCGATGAACACGTAAGCGAGCCCGCCGCCGATCCAGGTGATCGCATTCACCTGCTGTGCGAATTCGACTGGCCGAACGTGCTGCAGCCACAAGATCGCGGCGAGATGCACGGCGTGCGAAAAGGCGAACGAGACGCCGAGGTAACGGCGATTCTGCCGCTGCCAGCGCGTCCATGCGTTCGGCCAGAAGCGCCACAGCGCTGCCGCCGTGAACGCCGCCACGAACAGCGTCACCGAGGTCCGCGCAGTGAGACGCACCGATCGGGCAGCCGCCTCGCCCACGTCCGGTGCAGTCGCGATCGCAGCCAGGACCGCCGCAACGATTGCAACGGCGGCGAGGCCGACGATCGGCCAGCCGTTCACCAACCCTGCGGGTCTGCGCTGTTGCATGTCGGACCTCCCCCTGCGTTTTCCGATCATAGCAGCGGGGCCTGCACAGCCGCGATGCACAGCTCACCGGCGGCTGCTCGCAATTGGCCGATCATCTATGGGCGCATGCGCAGACCGCGCCTAGATTCCAGCAACGGAAGGCGGAACCGGATTTGCATGGGCCAGTGGCCTGAACCGGAACCGAGGGAGGCGCAATGGGCAAGATGAGCGGCGGCGGCCGGCTGATCGCGATCGCATGGGTGGCAGTGCTGCTGCTGTCCGGCAGCGTCGCACACGCGGAACCTCAACCGGATGCGGCGGTGGTCGAAGCCGTGTGGAAGCCCCAGCGGATCAACTTCGTGTATCGCGGCTACAGCACGCTCTACTCATGCAGCGGTTTGCAGGCGAAGCTGGAGAAAATCCTGACGACGGTCGGCGCACGCGGCGGCATCGAGCTGCGCGCGTACTCATGCGACGACCAGTTGTCGACCGCTCGGTTCCAGATCGTCCTCGCCTCACCGGTCGAGGCGACGCAGGAGAACGTGGCAGCGCTCACGACCTACGATGCGCACGAAGAGCTGGTTGCGCGCGTGCGCGGTGAGCGGCTCGCAAGCGCGGAGGATTTGCCGCGTTTCCCGGCTGTGTGGAAGACGATCTCGTTCGCCCGCAGTCGTGAGATGCGGCTGGAGCCTGGCGACTGCGAGCTGGTGCAACAGCTACGCAGGCACGTCCTGCCGCGGATGTCGGTGCAGATCGTCAGCGACCGCGTGCAATGCTCGTCGTTCGGCAACATCGGCAGGCCGCAGCTCACCGTGTCGGCGCTCGTGCCGATGGAGCAATGAAGATGGTGTCGGGCAAGGGCCCGACCTACAGGTTCGACAGCTTCTTCTTCACTGCGCGGATGTGGTAATCGAGCCAGCCGCGCTCGTTGCTGTTCCTGGATTTCGTGCGCAGGCTTTCGAGCGCCTTAAGTCGCGTCTCGAGCGCCGGACGAAATTGCGGATCGCTCGCGAGCGCAACGTCGGTGAGGTGCAGGGCTTCGACGTAACGGCCGGCGTCGACGTACTGCGCCGCGAGTTGCGCGACCGGGCCGGCGCCGCCCGCCAGCTTCGTGAGATCCGCGAACACCGCGTCGACCGGCACGTCGTACATCGTCGCGGGCTTCATGTCGAACCAGCCGGCGTAGCCTTCGTAGATGCCGCGGATCGACCAGATCAGGTTGCCGTAGCCCTCGCCCACTTCGAGCTCGCGCGGCAGCTTGATCTCGTGCATCAGCGTGAACACGTCCTTGCCTGCGTTCATGCCCTGCACGACGGCATCGTGCACATATTGGATGGCATCGCGGTACTGCGTCAGACGACGCGTGATCTCGGCGTTACCGCGCACCGGCTCGCCGTGACTCGGCAGCAGCAGCTCGGGCTTCAGCGCCAGCACCTTGTCGAGCGAGGCGATGTAGTCGAGCGCCCAGCGCGGTTGCGTACCGCGCAGCGTGTAGATGTTCGGGAACGACTCGTAGTAGTTGTCGCCGACGAACGCGGCCCGATACTTCGGAATCCACACCGTCAGGTGATCGGGCGTCTCGCCCGGCGTGCTGTAGAGCTCGAACTTCGTGTCGCCGAGCGTGAACTCGTAGCGATCGTCGAACTGCACCGTCGCGACGATCGGCGCGCCGTAGTTGCCGGCCCATGCGCCCGTCTGCGGGCGCTGAAAGTTGAACTGCGCGGCGTTGCGCTCCGCGAAGAAACCGGCGAGGCGCGCCTGGTAGTTGATGAACTCGTAGTGCTGCTTCTGCGCGATCACCTGCGTGTCCGGACCCTTCCACAACGGCACGCCGCCGGTGTGATCGCCATGGCCGTGCGTCAGGATGATGTACTTGATCGGCCCGGCGTTCTGCTTCTGCAGGAGCTGCTTCGCGCGCGGGGCGCGCACGACCGACGACGTGTCGATGACGACGTTGCCAGCGGAGGTCGTGACGAGGAACGTGTTGCCGAACCCGTACGCGAGAGAGATCGCGTCGTTGACGCGCACCGCCTCTTGCTGGTTCTCGCCGGTGCGCAGCGGGTTATCGACGCCGATCTGCGTCTGCGCCAGTGCCACCACTGGCGCAAACGCGAGCAACGCTGCGACGCGCATGCTCACTTCGGCCAACTCACTTCGGCTTACGCAGGCGAACGACGAACTGGTCGGTCTTGCCGCGCAGCGTCGGATCGAAAACCATCTTGGTGTGATCGTCAGCCGCATGCGCGAGGATGTCGCTCTCGCCGTCGACGACGAAGCCGGCCGCTTTCGCATCGTCGATCAGGAAGTGCTTCGGAATGCGATGCAGCTGCGCGTTGTTGGCGCCGTCGTTGCCGACGTGATCGGTCACGCCCAGCACGCCGCCCGGCTTCAGCATCGAATAGATCGCCTTCAGGAACGCGACGCCGTCGTCGGGATTGCGATTGCGCACGTCGTGATAGTTCATCGCGGTGATCGCGACGTCGACGCTGCCCGGCGGAATCTGCGCGCTGGCGGGCAGATCGGCGTCGACGCGCACCACGTTCTTCAAACGTTCGGCGGCGAGCCGGTCGGTGATCTGCTTCGCGTACATGCCGTCGCGCAGCTGCAGCGCGATCGGCGGGTTCTGCGCATAGACCTTGCCGTTCGGACCCACGGCGACCGACAGCACCTCGGTCACGTAGCCGCCGAGCGCGATGATGTCGACGGTCGTCATGCCCGGCTTCACGCCGAAGAACTGCACGAGCTCGGCGGGTTTGCGATCCGCGTCGCGGGTCTTGTCCTCCGCCGGCCGAGCGGCGCTGGCGAGCGCGGTAGCGAGAGTGCCGCCACCGGCCGCGCCCTGCGACGGCGCGGCGGGCGACTCGGACTTCATCGACGCGCATGCGCCGAGCGTCGCGGCCAGAACAACGATGAACAGTCTCTGCATCAGGTTCGCTTTCATTGCTGATCCCCTATTCAACTGCTGCCTTCTTCGACTCGATGCGCCCGAGGCGCGAATAGTAGCCGCTTGCCTGCAGCGTGATCACTGCCGGCTCATCGCTCAGGTTGCGCCAATACCAGCCGTGCTGTCCGGTGAATGGCGCGATGAACGAGCCATGCGATTCGGTCGCGTGCTGCTGGATTTCGTAGCTGCGGTAGTAGCCCTTCGGCCACGTCCCCTCGGTCGGCTCGCCGTGGAACTCGAAATACACCGGGCCGCCCTGCACGCGCCACGAGTACAGCATCGGCTCGCCGAGCGCCAGCGTCGCCTTGTACTCCAGCTCTTCCTTGCCCGCGACCTCGATCGCGATGTTGCCGCTGTAGTACTTGCGCGGATGCGCGTGCACCACTTCGGTGATCGGCTTGCTCACCTTGCTGGCGCCGAGCGCGTCGAGCCCGGCGAGCCGGCCGATGCCGAACGGATCGATCGCGTACTCGGCCGGCAGCACGAACGCGACCAGGATGAGCGCTGCCACGATCACGGCAACGAGAGTGCTGAGCAGCAGCCGGCGACGCGGAGTTCGAGGTTGCTCGTTCATTGTCCGGTCGCATATCCGGTGAGTTGCAGCCCGGTGAGCACGAAGCCCGCGGTGAGCAGTACGACGTTCGCGCCGTACGCGTGCCGCGTGAAGCTCGCGGTGCGCCGCCAGTAGTTCATGGCGAGCAGGATCGCGCTGAGCGCGAGCAGCTGACCGATCTCGACGCCGACGTTGAAGGCGATCATGTTCGGCAGGAGCCCTTCGCGAGCGAGATTCAGTTCCTGCAGTTTCGTCGCGAGACCGAAGCCATGGAAGAATCCGAAAAACAGCACCGCGAGCTTGGCGTTCGGCTGCCGGCCGAACAGCGTGCGAAATGCGTCCATGTTGTCGAGCGCCTTGTAGACGACCGACAAGCCGATGATCGCGTCGATCAGGAACGGATTGACGTGCAGGCCGGTGAGCACGCCGAGCAACAACGTGGTGCTGTGCCCGATCGCGAACAGCGTGACGTACAGCGCAACTTCCTTGAGGCGATACAGAAAGAAGATGACGCCGGCGAGGAAGAGCAGATGGTCGTAGCCGGTGACCATGTGTTTCGCGCCGAGATAGATGAACGGCACGATCTGCGCGCCGCTGCTGTTGCGCACGAAGTCCTGATCGCCTTCGGCAACGGTGTGCGCAAGCGCAGCGCCCGCCAGTAGCAGCAGCAGCGGAGCAAGCGAGCGGATGTACCGGCGCAGGTTCATGGCGGGAGGCGGATCATACTATTTCGCCGCGAGCAGCAGTGCAGCGCCGAGGGCGATGACACCGATGCCTGCAGCGCGAGCGGTGGTCACGCGCTCCTTCAGTATGAAGATCGCGAGCAGCGTCGCGAAGACGATCGAGGTCTCGCGCAGCGCCGCCAGCCGCGGCGTGTCCCCGAGCCGGTAGGCCCACAGTGCAAGACCGTACGTGACGATGGACATCGCACCGGCGAACAGTCCTGGACGCCATTCCGAGCGGGCGGCCAGCATGAACCGCGGCCCGCGCCACAGTGCAAAGGCCACGCCGATTCCGCCCCCCAGCATCAGGAAGATCCAGGCGATGTAGCTGAGCGCGGAAGGCGCGGCGCGCACGCCCTGGGCATCGATCACTGTGTACAAGGCGATCGAAACACCGGTGGCGGTCGCCCATCCGATCGCCGTCCGGGTGACGCTGCGACCGAGCCCGATGAGCACGACGCCGGCGGAGACTAATCCGATCCCGCACGCAATCCACACGTCGATGGGCTCGTTGAAGAACGCGACAGCGGCGGACGCCGCGAGCGCCGGCGCAGCGCCACGCGCAATCGGATACGCCACGCTCATGTCGGCCGATTCGAAGGACTTGATCAGGCAGACCAGATAGACGAGGTGCACGATGGCCGAACCGGCGAGCCAGCCCCAGGCGCCGTGCGGCAGCGGCAGGAACAGCGCCGCCGGAAACATCAGCAGCGCGCTGAAGCCGTCGATCAGCGCGCGGCTCGACATCTTGTCCTTGCCCGACTTGAGCACCGCGTTGACGACCGCGTGCGCCGCTCCCGAACAGACGATCATCACCGACGCGAGCTGGGTAGAATTCGTCACTTTGGTATTGGGCCCGACCCGCTGCATGGACAATGTCACGCATACTCTCATCGGCGCGCTGCTGGGGGAAACCGTCGCGCGCACTACACAGCCCGATCCGCGCGGACTGCCTGGCGAAGTCCGCCGCAACCTGCTGGTCGCGACGGCGGCGATCGGCAGCAACCTGCCCGACGTGGACCTGCTCTACTCGTTCATCGGCGGCAAGATCAATTACCTGCTGCAGCATCGCGGCTACTCGCACACGATCATAGGTGCGTTGGTTCTGGCAGCCAGCGCGTTCGCAATCGCACGCTGGGGACTCAAGCGACGTGGACATTCGCCTTCGCCGCACGACGTGCGTTCGCTGGCGGGCGTGTTCGCGTTCACACCGCTCCTGCACATCGGAATGGACTTCACCAACAACTATGGCGTGCATCCGTTCTGGCCGATCTCGAACCGCTGGCTGTATGGCGACGCCGTGTTCATTGCCGAGCCGTTCCTGTGGGCGGCGTGCGCACCGCTCGCACTCACGTTCCGTACGCTACTCGCGCGCGCGATGGTGGTTGCTGTGTTGGCAATCGGCATCGGTCTCGCATTGTTCAGCGGTCTCGTGCCGCGAGTTCCTGCGGTCGCTCTGATCGTCGTGATCGGGGCGATGCTTTTGCTCGCGTGGCGCGTAGCCCCTCAGAAGGCGCTGGCGGCTGGCGTTGCGCTCTGGCTCGCGGTCACTGCGACGTTCGTCGTGAGCTCGCAAGTCGCTGCATGCAGGATCGCGACGATCGCAGCGACGCTCTTTCCCGGCGAGCGTTCGATCGACCGCGTCCTGACGCCGATGCCGGCGAATCCGCTGTGCTGGGAAGTCATGCTCGTGCAGACGCAGAGCCAGTCCGTCATCGCACGGCGCACGATGCTCGCACTCGCGCCGTCGCTGATTCCCGCCGATGGTTGTCTGAGTCGCAGCCTCGACCTGCCGAGCACTGCGCCGCTCGAGCGCGTGCACGCGACGGACACGGCCGAGTTGCATTGGTACGGGGAAATAGCGACAGACCTCGATCGGCTCAGGAGTCGCGTGCGGACGGATTGCGAAGCCGCAGCCGCGATGCGCTTCATCCGCGTGCCATGGATGGCAGCCGTCGGGCCAACCACGGTCCTCGGCGACCTGCGTTACGACCGGGAAAAGGGCCTGGGGTTCGCGGAGATCGAGTTGCACGACCCGCCTCTGCGCTGTCCCCGGCAGGTCCCCCACTGGCGGCCGCCACGCGCCGATCTGCTGCGGTAGCTTTGTCCCGGTAGGGGGATCTTTTACAGCCAGCAGGCGTTCTTGGGATGGCACCTAGCGGGGAATGCCATACACCTATGCGACTTTCCGGCCGCCCGGTCCTGCTCCAGCTCGTCTGGCACGTCCTGGCGATCCTCATCTTTCTGTGCCTGCCGCTCCTCAATTGGAAGGCGGCCTGGTGGGAACTGCCGCGGGACGAGGTGCTCGCCATCGCGGTGCTGCTCGTCGGTTACGTCGCCGCGGCGCTGGCCGTCATGGTATTTGCCCGCGCCGGCACGCTGCGCGCGTTCGTTGGTGTACTAGCGCTCGCCTTCAGCATCTTCGGCCTGTTCCTGCTGCCGCTGCTGTTGAAGCATCTCGACGCGCCTCGCTATCTGCTGGTGCCCGTGCTCCTCGCGATCGCACTACTCGCGCCGCTCGCAATAGCGCCGCGCGTCGCGCAACTTGCCGGCGTCGCAGTGCTGGCCATCGGGCTGCTCGCTGTCGGCGGTTACGGTGGACGAGTCGTCTTCGCGCATCCGCAGAAGACAGCGAAGGTCGTCACGAGCACCGTGCAGACCGCGTTTTATCTGTTACTCGTGCGCTCGCACGAAGGATTGATTGCTCCGCCCGCGACGCGGGGCGGCGGACTGGATCGGCTCGGCGATCGCTTGCTGCTCGGAACCGGCGATGGTCATCTCTATACGGTGCGTATCGCGGGCGACGATGTCGAAGCGCACCCGCTGCAGATCCGCGTCCCCCTGAATCGCGATGAGTTCGCCGAGGCTTTCCACGGCAGCGCGATCGCGCCAGCGCTGGCGAGCGGCTACCGCGAGCACGCACCGAAAGTGCAGACCTGGCGCTTCCGCGTCGCCGACGTGATCGCACAGGTCGACGGCAACAGCGTGCGGATCATCGCCTCGCATCACATCTGGAAACCGCAAGAGCACTGCTTCGCGGTGCGTGTGTCGCAGCTCGAGACGCGCCTGAGCGAGCTCGAGCGCATCGCGGGTCCGGGCGAGTGGCAGACGATCTTCGAGAGCCACCCGTGCCTGCCGATGTCGGGCGAGGGCGCGATGCGTGGCAAGAATCCGTTCCGCGGCGAAGAGATCGGCGGGCGCCTGGTGCTGCTCGATGCGAACACGCTGCTGCTGTCGCTCGGCGATCACGGCTTCTCCGGCATCGAAGGCGGCCCTGCGTACGCGCAGGATCCGCGGGCGACGTACGGCAAGACACTGCGCATCGATCTGCGCACGCACGCGACTTCGTTCAACACGCTCGGCCATCGCAATCCGCAAGGACTGTACGCGGCACCGGATGGCCGCATCTGGGAAACCGAGCACGCCGCGCGAGGCGGCGACGAGCTGAACCTCCTGCAACCGGGTGCGAACTACGGCTGGCCGCTGGTCACCTACGGCACCGACTACGGCGCGCTCATCTGGCCGTTGAGCCAGCAACAGGGGCATCACCAGGGATTCCAGCAGCCCGTGTACGCCTGGCTGCCCGGCGTCGGCATCTCCAACCTCCTGCAGATCCAGCGCGAGCGCTTCCCGGTCTGGCGCGGCGATCTCATGATCGGCACGCTCGGCGCGCAGTCGCTGTTCCGCGTCGTGCTCGATGGCAATCGCGCAGTCGTGACTGAGCCGATTCCGCTGCAGAAGCGCGTGCGCGACGTGCAGGAGCTCGACGACGGTCGTCTGCTACTGTGGACCGACGAAGCGGCGCTGCTCACTATCGAGCCCGTCATCGAGTCGAACGCCTCGGTGCAGTTCGCCACTGCGTGCTCCGGCTGCCATCGCATCAATGACGGCTTCTCGCATCGCGTGGGTCCGGATCTTTACGGCCTGCTCGACCGCGGCGTGGCGCGCGCCGAGCACTACGACGCGTACACGCCTGCGCTCGAAGAACTCGGCGGCGATTGGGACGAGCAGCGACTGAATGAGTTCCTGCGCGACCCGCAGGCTGTGGCGCCGGGCACCTCGATGGGGTTCGCGGGCATTGCCAACGACCAGCAGCGCGCCGAGCTCGTCGACTACCTGATGAAGACGAGCAAAACCGGCGGACAGTAGCCATACTCGATGCTCCGGGGCCTGGCCCGCCCACCTCCAAAAAAAGGAGCACCCGATGAGACTCCCACTCGCCTGCCTGCTGACGCTGTCGTTCGTTGCCATCGCGCACGCCGAGACGCGCGAGCAACTCACGCAACAAGTGCGCGATGCCGAGAACGCTTTCGCTGCGACGATGGCGGCGCGCGATCACCAAGCGTTCGCGACGTTCATCGCGGAGGACGCAGTCTTCTTCGGCAACCAGGCGATCCGCGGCAAGGCGGCGGTCGTCGAGAGCTGGAAGGGTCTCTACGAAAAACCGAACGCGCCGTTCTCGTGGCGCTCGGAAGAAGTGCAAGTGCTCGACTCGGGTCAGCTCGCGCACAGCAGCGGTCCGGTGTTCAGCCCGAAGGGCGAGCGCGTCGGCACGTTCAATTCGATCTGGCGCCGCGACAGCGACGGCAAATGTAAAGTGGTGTTCGACAAAGGCTGCGATGTCTGCAAGTGCGCAGAGGCTGCGAAGTGAGTCAGGCTGCCGGCGTTTCGCGGGCCCAAAGAAGACTGAAACTTGAACAGTGGCGGGGCGCGCGCTACTCTGCGCGCCCCTTCCATCCCCTACCGGAGAGGTCACAGAGAACTATGAGTGCCTGCACCCCGACCTCCGCCGGGAGCGTTCGCTAAGTCGTCGCAAGGGCCTCGGCCGCTTTCGACCATCAAATCAGTTCGCGTCGACCCCGGCGCATGCCCGATCGGTTCGTTCCCGAACCGGTCGCTCGTCGCTATAGCTCGGGGTTTACGCAATGTCCATCGCAGTTCCACTCGACCGGCTCGGCTGGTCGGCTTGCTATTCGCAACAACTGACTCTGGAAGATCTCGGCGCGGGATTTCCCGCGCGCGTCTGCAGCGTGCAGCGCAGCCAGCTCACCGTGCTATCCGAGCGCGGCTCTCTCGATGTCGTCGTACCGCCTCGCCTCGCTGCAGGATCGATCGCGATCGGCGACTGGCTGCTGGTCGAGCACGAAGCGCCGCGGGTGCTGCGCGTGCTCGAGCGGCGCTCGCTGATCTCGCGCATGGCGGCAGGCGTCGAGCAACGCATGCAGGCCATCGCGGCGAATCTCGATACGCTGTTCGTCGTCACGTCGTGCAACGACGATTTCAATCTGTCGCGGCTGGAGCGGTATTTCACCGTTGCCCGGCACGGACAGGTCGAGCCCGTGATCGTGCTGACGAAAGCAGATCTGTGCGCGGACGTGGAATCGTTCGCGGCACAGGCGCGTTCGATCGCGGGCAACATTGCTGTGCTCGCGTTGAACGCAACTGAGCACGCGTCAGCGGATGCGCTCGCGCCGTGGCTCGCGCGCGGCCAGACCGTCGCATTCGCCGGCTCATCGGGTGTGGGGAAGTCGACGCTCGTCAACGCGCTGCTCGCGCAGGAAGCGCAGGCGACCAGCGCGATCCGTGAGCACGATGCCAAGGGCCGTCACACGACGACCTCGCGGCAGATGTTCGCGTTACCGTCAGGCGCCTGGGTGATGGACACGCCCGGCATGCGCGAGCTCAAGCTCGGCTCGATGGAAGCTGCAGTCAGCACGGTGTTCGACGACATCGAAGCGCTGGCACGAGACTGCCGCTTCCGCGATTGTCAGCATCGCGACGATGCGGGATGCGCATTGCACGCGGCTGTCGCGGACGGGCGTCTCGACGCGCGAAGGTTGAGCAGCTATCAGAAGCTGCAGCGCGAGGCGGAGCGAGCGTCGCAGTCAGTGCGCGAGCGCCGCGCGATCGATCGGCGCTGGGGACGCATGCATCGCGTCACTTTGAAGCAGCGCGGTCCGGGAACTTCTCGAGAATGAGGCGGACCGCTTCGTCCGCTTCCTCGTCGCTGACCTGACGCCCCTGGATGCCGACGTCGACGGAGCCGCTCCAGATCTGCGCGTTCTGCGCGACGTCGACGACGTCGAGCGTGAATGTCCCGATCTGCTCCTTGTGGCGGCCAACCGGCAGGCTCACGCCGATGCCGCCGCGCGCGCCACCCGAGCCGCCGCCGACTCCAACGCCGACACTCGGCTTCGGCTTCGGTCGATCCTGTGTGGAGAGAACGTACGTGACCTGGCAGTCGGGCTTGTCGGTCGCGAGCTGGTAGCCCTTGTCCTCCAGACGTTTCAGCGCAGCGGCGCGCACGCGTTGATCCGTGAACGTCGCGGCATCGGAGGAAACGGGACGCCAGTCAAACGTGCGGCACTTCCCGAGATCCGTGTCGCCCTTGTCGACACGCACGTCGGCGCGCTGCGTGGCGCAGCCGCTCGACGCCAGCACCGCTGCCGTGAGGCAGAGGACCAGAACTCGATTGTGCGGGACTCGATTCCTCATCGCTCGTTACTCCCTCGCACCGCTCGCGCTGCGCGCGGCACGTACTCATAGTGCCAGGGTTCGTTGGGCGACTGCAGCGGACCGACCAAGCGCGCGCCGTGCATCGCGGTCGCGAGCTTGCGGGTCCAGCCCTGCTCTTCCCAAACTGAACGAACCTTCGCCACTTCCGTAGGCGCGATGATGCGGCCGTTCTGCACGATCTGGAAGTCGATTGCGCGCGAGCGCCCGTGCAGCGACAGGCCGGGCACCGCGAGCGGCGCTGCCGCGGGGGTCGGCCGCCACTCCCGCAGGAAATTCGCGAATCGTACGGTCGCCTTCGCGTCGGGATGCGCCGGATAGGCGTCTGCCGACAACTCGCGCAACGCCGCTTCCCGCAGCCGTCCTGCGATGACGCCGACGGAGCGGTTCGAGTTCCACCGCTGCAGTTGCAGGTCGAGGCTGCGCGCGGTGGTGTTCGCGTACAGGGAATAGCCGGGGTTCTGCGCTTCGAAGCGGTCCCGGACCGCGTCGATTTCGGCCAGCAGCTCGCGATATTCGTCGCTCGCTTCGTAGGCGCGGATCTCCTGCGCCGACCAGCTCCAGCGGGCAGTGAGCTGCTGCCCGGCGCGGATGTAACCGCGCACGGCGAGCAGTTGCCGCGGTGGATCGCCGACGCGTTGCAACGCCTCTTTCGCGACCGGCGGCAGATCGTGCGTGGCGGCGAGCAGGTACTCGTTCAGGGACTGCGACGATGCGAGCGCTGGCCCCGCAGCCGCGAGGCACGCGATCAGGACGATAGCCGCCCGGGCCACACGCTCACGCGGTTGGCGCGGGCGGCGTCTCTTTCTCGATGACGATCGAGCCGCGCAACACGAGCGCGGCAATTGCGCCGATGGCGGCGAGCTGCGGCGCGAGCAGCGTGCCGACGACGCCGATCGTCAGCGGGATGTCGATCAGCACGCGGCCGTCCTCGTTCTTGATGACGACGCGGCGGATATTGCCCTCGCGCAGGATCTCCTTGATCTTCGACAGCAGCGTGTCGCCGCTGAACTGAAACTCTTCGGAACGGGGGTTGGAATCGGTCATGGGAGACTCCTAGCCAATCAACTCTTTCAGCTTGGCGTGTCCGGTGCGCGACATGGGCAATTTGGTGCCATCGCCGAGGATTGCAAGCCAGCTGTCCTTGCCGTACAGGTCGATGCGCGCCAGCCGTTCGACATTGAGAATGAACGAGCGATGGATGCGCACGAAACGCGTCGCGTCCAGCTGGCTTTCGAGGTCGGCCATCGTCTGCTGCTTGCGCAGCCGCTTGCCGCCGCAGGAGAACGAGAGGTAATCGTCCTGCGCTTCGATGAAGTCGATGCGCTCGAGCGGCAGCACGTGCACGCGGCCCTCGTGGCGGATCAGGATGCGCTCGAGATTGCGGCCGGGTGGCCGCGCCGAGACTGCCAGATCGTGCGCGGACGGCGCCGGTGTCTTGTTGCGCAGCCGCTCCGCCGCGCGCTCGACGGCGGCGGCAAGCCGCGGCGGCTCGACGGGCTTCAGCAGATAGTCGACCGCGTGAACCTCGAACGCACGCAACGCAAATTCGTCGTAGGCCGTGGTGAAGATCACCGAAGGCGCGCGGTCGCCGAGCAGCTCCAGCACTTCGAAGCCCGACAGCTTCGGCATCTGGATGTCGAGGAACACCAGCTCCGGATTCAGCTCTTCGGCGAGCTTCACGGCCTCGAAGCCGTTCGCGGCCTCGCCGACGATTTCGACGTCCGGGAGCTTCGTCAGGTGCTCGCGCAGGATGGAGCGGGCCAGGGTTTCATCGTCGACGATCAGCACACGCACGTTGGCATCCCCTTCAGGCAGTGGCCCGCAGCGCAGCCGCGGTGCCGGTATAGGGCAGCAGGATCGACACGCGGAAGCGCTCATCAGTCGCGTGCACGTCGACGCTGGCGCGGTGGCCGCACAGGGTTTCAACCCGGGAGCGCACGTTCACGAGTCCGACACCCGTGCCACGCGACGGCGGCCGGTCCGGATCGCACGGATTCTCCACGATCAGCTCGACGAAGCCCTCGCGCCGCCGCGCCGTGACGCACACCTCGCCGCCTTCGAGCAGGTGCGCGACTCCGTGATGAACGGCGTTCTCGACGAGTGGCTGCAGGAACAGCGGCGGCACCGACACGTCGCGCACGTCAGGCGCGATGTCGAAGTTGGAGCGCAGGCGCTCGCCGAAACGCACGCGCTCGATCGAGAGAAACGTCTGCGCGAGCCCCACTTCCTCGGAGAGCGGGATCGATTGCTCGCGGCCGAGCGTCAGGCTCTTGCGAAAGAACTGCGCCATGAGAAAGCACATCTGGCGCGCGGCGGCGGTGTCGTTGCCGATCAGCGCTGCGACCGAGTTCAGGCTGTTGAACAGGAAGTGCGGATCGAGCTGCGCGCGCAGCGATTTCAACTCGGCTTCGCGCGCCAGCACCTGCAGCTCCAGCGCGCGCCGCTCGGCGTTGCGCGAGCGTTCGAATGCACCGGCGAGATAGTGACCGAGCACCGCGAGCGAAATGCCGATCGCGCCCGCAAAGATCATGAGACCGAGGATGCCGTACGCCTCGTTGCCGTAATTCTCGCCCGGCTCCAGCAGGTATTGCGCCCACAGGTAGCCGAGTACGAGCCACGCGATCAGCGACGCGAGGCCGGCGGCGACCCAGCTGACCACCATGCGGACGATCGGCGTCTCGCCCGGCGGCATCGATTGCACCAGGTACCAGTACGACAGCGATTGCATGCCGAGCAGCATCGCCATCGGGACCGAGAAGTAGAGCGCCCAGAGCGGCGGCGCGCGGCCGCCGAAGATGAACACCACTGTCAGCAACAGGCCGAAAACGATCCAGACGGCCAGGTACAGGACCAGGCGGCTGCGACGTTTGAGGATCGGGTGCATGGGATCAGTTCTTGACCTCGATCCCGCCCATCACGACCATGCCGCGCACGATCAGCGTCTTGGTTGGCACGACGCTCGTCGGGCGCCGCTTGTCGACGAAGCCGCCGAGCAGCGTCGTCACCTTGCTCGTGACGGTCCAGTCGGGCGGCACGTGGATCTCGATGCCGCCCCAGAACGCGAACACTTCGACATTGGCGCTGTCGGCTTCCATGCGCGCGTCCGCGAGGTCGAGCTTGATGCCGCCCATCACTGCCGTCAGGTCGGCGCCGCGGAACGGCCGCGACACCGGCCGCAGTTCGCACCCGGACAGCAGCGCGAAAGAGCGCACGAACTCGACGTGATCGTCGCTGCTGGAAATTTCCTGCGGCTTCGGCGGGCCGTTCAGCGCGCGCCACACCAGCGTGCCGCCGACGAACAGCAGCAGGCCGGGCACCAGCAGGTGCCACAGGCTGACGTGGATCCAGCCGATCCGATCGAGGAACAGCCAGATACCGACGGTGATCAGCACCCAGCCCCAGGAGCGGCTGCGCCGGTGATCCGGGCTGCGCACCATCGCCACGCCGACGCAGACCAGCGCCAGCGGCCACAGGCTCCGCAGGATATAGCGCGCATCGAACCAGCCGAGATTGTCGGCGAGCAGGATTGCGCCGATGAAGACGATGACGACGCCGACGACGAGCCGCGCCGAGAACATCGCCCGATGATCGTGGGAGGGCTTCGTTTCAGTGGGACGATCGCGCCCCGAGACCTCACGAGGGTCGTGGTCGAAATCCATGATCCCTCACCCGCCCGAAGCGTCAGGCGTGCGGCGGTGGCGCTCGCGGCCGGAATCGCGGACCAGGAAGCTCAGGCCGGCGGCGATGACGAAGATCGGCCAGGCCGAGCCCCAGCCCAGGCCGAACATCCCGAACACGCCGACCAGGCAGTACAGACCCGTCGCGAGCAGCCAGATGCCGCCGGAGCGATCAAGGTGACGGGTCGGCAGCACGAGCCCGAGCAGGCCGAGCGCCATGAGCGGCACCGGGAAATAGCGCCACCAGCTGATGGGCATCTGGTAACCCAGATTGATGGCCAGCATCAACCCGCCGAGCGCCAGCAGGAACAGGCCCAGCACCAGGCGCGAGCGGCCCGCGTTTCGGTGCGGCTTCAGATCTTCCATCCAATCACTCCCGCCAGACGGGCGGTATTCAAGAGCATGCGCCGACCTTACGGACCCGGCTATAGCTGTGCCAGCGGTCACCGGTGAACGGCGGATCGCTGCCGGTGAACCTCTCGAGGCCCCCGCGCCGTTAGACTTACGCGCCATGGCCACCGAGACCCGCACCCGATTCTTCCGTCCGATCGTGCTTGCCGCCGCCCTGGCGTTGAGCGCCTGCGCCAGTCAGGCTCCGCAACGCGGAACGTCGGCGTCGGCAGCAACCCGCACGCTCTCGGGCAATGCCGACGAGCTGGCAGGCGATGCCCTGCAAGAGCTCACTGAAAGCGATGCGCAGACTGCGCTGGCGGCCATCGCGCGCGCAAACCTCGTCGCACAGAACCGCCCCGACCTTGCATGGCTGCACGTGCGCATCTGCGCACTGACGCCGGGCTGCGAGCCGGAGCCCATCGAGGCGCGCTTCCGCAAGCTCGCGCCGGACAACGGCGTCGTGTGGCTCGGGCCGCTCGCTCGCGCGCAGTCGCGCCGTGACAAGCAGGTCGAAGCGCAGATCCTCGAGGCAATGAGCCGCGCGCAACGGTTCGATGTGTACTGGACTACGTTGATCTGGCGATTGAGCGCCGCGCGCAGAGCGAAGGCGCCGGCGGCCGGCGCGTCGCCAGCGCCGCTCACCGAGGCGTTGGACCGGACGACGGAAGTGTTGTCGGCTGCGGTCGTGCCAGCATTCAAACCGCTCAGCACAGCCTGTGAGCTCGCGCGTACTCAGGATCCGACAGCGCGCACACGTTGTGATCGGATCGCGCTGGCCATGCAGAGCAGCGACACCACGCTAGTGGAAGGACTCGGCATCGGCATGGCGCAGCATCTCGCGACGCCGGCTTCGCCCGAAGCGATCGTGCTCGACGAACGCGCCGCGACGCTCAGCTATCGCAGCCAGGCGGCCGGCGCGGTCGTGCGCTCGCAGGTGGAGCGCGACAAATTCTCCGCGCAGCTGATCGAGCTCATGAAGAAGCTGCCGCGCGAGCAGGACGTCTCGGTGGCGATCCTGCGCTGGGCCGGCGAACCCCTGCTCCCCGGCAAGTAGCGAGCCTTACGCCGCCTGACGTTCCGGCTGCGCGCCCAGCGCCTGGCCGAGATCCGCGAGCAGCTGATGCAGCTCGCCGGTCATGAGCAGGAAGTCGATCTCGAACTGCTCCTGCACCGCCAGCTCCTGCTCCTGCTCCGATCCCTGCTGCCCGGGGTCTTTGCCGATCGCGAGGAACTCGACGCGTTTGACCTGCAGCTTGTCGGTGAGGACGAACGAGATGCGGTCGTGCCACGTCAGTCCAAGACGCGTCGCGGACATGCCCGCGGTGAGATGCTGCCGGATCTCGCGTGCTTCGAGCGGAAACCGCGTGTAGCGAATCGTCGCCTTGGTTTTGTCCGCAGCCTGCAACTCCAAATCCTGATCGATGACGAAACGCAGCGGTGCGTCGCCGAGCGCCAGCCAGGCGCTCATCGCGGCGGACGGCGAACGTTCGGTCTCGACGAGTTGTACCGCCAGGCTGCCCAGCGTGTCGCGCAGCGTTTCGACGAGTTCCTCCGCGCGCGCCGCGCCCGCGGCGTCTACCACGAGCCAGCCGTGTTCGGGATCGATCCACGCGCGAGTCATGCGCCGGCGCGAGAGCGCGCGGCCGCGCAGCTCTTCGAGAACGCGCTCCTTGATCTCGCGCATCTGCCGCCGCCCGACAGGGAAACCCTGCTGCGCTTCGATCTCCTTGGCGCGATCGACCGCGACCTGCCGGACGATCGACGAGGGCAACAGCTTCTGCTCGACGCCGAGCGCGATGAGGTGCTGACCGTGAGTCGTATGCACGAAGCGCTGCGCGAGGCTCGAGTGCACCCAGCCGCGGCTCAGCATGTCGAACGCGCCGCACGGCTGCAGCGCGCGCTGTGCGAGTTTCTCTTCCAGCTCAGCAGGAGCAACCGACCAATCGGCCGGCAGGCGATAGATGATCAGGTTCTTGAACCACATGGGCTGCGCGCAAAAAGCGCGAAGTATACGGACTGCGCCCCGCCCGACCAGTCCTTGCATTCGCCGAAAAAATGACATCCGCCTCACAGCGTCGTACTTCGCTCGAATACTTCTCGCTAGCTCGTTCAACCAGAACGGAATCGCCGAACTCGTGCGTGCGAAAGCCGTCCGCGTCGAGCGCGCGATCCGCGCGGCGCAGGAGGGACGAGTCCGCGAACGCGTGGAGCAGGTCGTAGTGGCTCGTGCCCGGCTCGTGCGTGCCGGACAAAATCGCGTCGACGACGCGCAGCGACGTGTGTGCCCCTATGCGCTGATCCGCGACGCCGTCGCCCGCGAGAACCGCGCCAAAGCGCGCTGCCGAATGTTCGAGCGCGCGCACGACGGTCGTGCCGATCGCCACCGCGCGCTGACCTTGACGGCACGCGCGACGCAGCGCCTTCTCCGTCGCGACAGGGATGCGATACGGCTCGTCGAACGGCAACAACCGGTCGAGCTCAGGATCGCCCGTGGACGAGATGCCCGCCGCGTGGGTGATCGTCGCGAACACGATGCCTTTCGCTGCGAAAGCAGCAAGCAGCTGCCAATCGAGCGCGAATCCGGCGGACGGCGGCTCGTACGCGACAGGCTGCGCAGCGATCGGCGTCCAGACATCCCACAACTGCAATGACTGCGGCATGTGGGCGTACTGAATCGGTCGGCCGTGGCCCGCGAGCGCGGCCCAAACCTCCGCGGTGGAATTCTCGAAGCGCAGCTCGACGAGGCGCGGATGTCCGAGGAGCCCCTCGATGACGGCAGTCAGGGATCCAAGGCGAAGCCGTTGGCCCGGCGCGAGCGGTGGCGGCAGCGCGCGATCTTCAGTTCGCGTCCGATGGTCGCCTGCGCCGAATGCGATTGCGTTGAATCGCAGCACGTCGTCCGGCGCAAGCGACGTGCGCGCAGCGAGTCGCACTTCGACTTCGATGCCGGTCTGCAGGTGAACGCCCCGCAGGCTGGCCGGCAACGTCGCTGCGTCGTTCGCAATCACGACGTCGCCAGGCCGCAGCAGCTCGACGAGTGAGCTTCGCGGCACGCTGTGGATGCTGCCCGCGGCGTCGACGTGCAGCAGCTTCGATTCGGTCGACCGCTGGACTGGTCTGTCTGCCGCAATCACGAGGCTCGCCTCACTGCGCCGGGCAACGGGACCGGAAGCAGATCTGCAATCGCGTCGGCAATCTCCTGCGCGGAAATGTCCGGCTGCTTCAGCGTCGCGCGATCGGCATCGGGCAGGGCGGCCGCGTGCATCGGCGTATCCATGTCGCCCGGATCGAGCGCGAGGAATTTCACGCCGTGCGGCGCCATCTCCTCATTCCAGATCCGCGTCAGGTGCGCGAGCGCAGCCTTGCTGGAGCCGTATGCGCGCCAGCTCGCGTAAGCGTTCACCGCCGCATCGCTCGAGATGTTCAACACGACACTGCCGCGGCCTTCGCGAGCAGATGCTGCCAGCGAACCGAGCAGCGCTTTCGTCAGACGGAACGGGCCCAGAACATTGGTGACGAGCGCGCGCTCGAAGTCCTCGCATTCGGTGTCGCCGAGCAACGCGAGCGGCGTGGGACCGAGATCGGAGGCGTTGTTGACCAGCACGTCGAGGCCGCCGAGCAACCCGCCGGCCTGCAACGCGATGCGATGAATGTCGAGTTTCTGCGCGACGTCGCCGACGATGCCGTGAGCGCCGTATTCACGCGCCACCGCCGCGACGCGCCCGGCTGTGCGTGCGACGAAAGCAACGCTTGCGCCTCGCGCGGTCAGCTCCCGCACGAGCGCCAGGCCGAGTCCGGAAGTGCCGCCGGTGACCAGCACGCGTGTTTGCATGTCGGTTTGCATGTGTGCTCTCCTTTGTCTGCGACCAGACCCTATGCGCTGTGCAACGTAGGCGCGCAGCGCAGGGAAATCCCGCGGGAGATCGTAGGGGCGGTCGCAGACAAACCAACCGCCATGTCCAACCCGCTGGCGGAATGTCGCTTCGCCGGACACCTCCACGTATGGATCGACCCGAGCTCGTCGCCGCCCACCTCGCACGCAACCTGGTTGCGCTCCGGCACGTGCGCAAGCTGACCCAGGGCGCGCTGGCGAAAACCGCCGGCGTACCGCGCTCGACGATCTCCAACCTGGAGTCGAGCAGCGGCAATCCGTCGCTCACGGTGCTGGTCAAAGTCGCGAGCGCGCTCGGCGTGCCGCTCGACGAGCTGCTGGCTTCGCCGCGCGCCAAGGTGCGCAAGTGGACGCAGGACGAGCTGGCGAGTCAGAACGCCGGCCGCGGCGTCACGATCCGCTCGCTGCTTCCGGAACGGGTGCCGGAGGAGTTGCTCAACGTCATGGAGTTCGCGCCCGGCGCATCGATGCGTGGCTCGCCACACTTGCCGGGCACGCGCGAGTTCTTCACGTGTCTCGCCGGCGCAGTCACGATCTTCGTCGCCGGCGACCGCTTCGATCTCGCGACGGGCGATGTGCTGGCCTTCCCCGGCAATGTGCCCCACTCGTACAAGAACCCGGACACGAGCCGCGCTGCGCACGGGGTGTCCGCGGTCATCCTCGCCAAATCCGGCATCTGAGAAGGAGAACGACAATGATCGGTTACGTCACGCTCGGCACCAACGACATGAAGCGCTCGGCTGCTTTCTACGACAAGCTGCTCGCCGAGATCGGCGCGAAACGCATGATGGATCAGGAGACGTTCATCGTGTGGGGCAACAGCCCGTCGCACGCGGCGCTGTCGGTGACGAAGCCGTTCGATGGCAAGCCCGCGACGGTCGGCAACGGCGTGATGGTCGCGCTCAGCGTGAAAGAGCCGGGGCAGGTGGATCGCATCTACAAGAAAGCGATCGAGCTCGGCGCGCAGGACGAAGGCGCAGCCGGCCCGCGCGGCGAAGGTTTCTACGCCGGGTACTTCCGCGATCCCGACGGCAACAAGCTCAACGTCTTCTGCATGACCTGACATGACTTACGGCATCGTCGGCGTTGGCGCGATCGCGACGGCGATCGTCACCGGATTGTGCGAGCGCGTGCCGGACGCCCAACGAATCGTGCTGTCGCCGCGCAACGCCGAGCGCGTGGCTGATCTCGCATCCCGCTTCCCGACCGTGCGCGTCGCGCGGAGCAATCAGGAAGTGATCGATGAATCGTCCGTGGTGCTGCTGTGCCTGCGTCCGCAGGATGCGCGGTCGGTGCTTCCGGATCTGAAGTTCTCAGCGCATCAGGAGATCGTCAGCGCAATGGCTGGCATCCAGATCGCAACACTGCGCGAGCTGGTGGCGCCGGCTCAGAACATTGCACGCGTCATTCCACTGCCGTCCGTTGCCACGCGCGAAGGTGCAACGCCCGTGTTTCCGCCGACGGCAGCCGCGAAAGCACTGTTCGATCAGCTCGGAACCGCCATCGAGATTCCGAACGAGAGGGCTTTCGAGGCCACCTCGGCCTCGACGGCAACGATCGCCGCGCACTTTGCGTATCTGAACGCCATCTGCCGCTGGCTCATTGCGCAAGGGGTCTCGGAGATGGCCGCTCGACAACAGGTGGCGGCGACGTTCGCGGGACTAGCGCCACAGCTGCGCGGTCACGTGGCCGATTTTGCCGAAGGGGCGCGCGACCACGCCACGCCGGGCGGGACCAACGAACAGTTCCTTGGCATTCTGGAACAGGCGCGCGTATTCGACGCCGTGGAGACGGGACTGAATCGCGTGCTCGAGCGGCTCGCGGGCCGCTCAGCCTGAAACCTTCAGCACCAGCTTGCCGAAGTTCTCGCCGCGGAACAGCTTCAGCAGCGTGTCCGGAAAAGTCTCGAGGCCCGTGACGATGTCCTCGCGGGTCTTGAGCTTGCCGGCGGCGAGCCAGCCACCCATTTCGCGCAACGCTTCGCCGTAGCGGTCGGCGTAGTCGAACACGAGCATGCCGGTCATGCTGGCGCGATTCACGAGCAGCGACATGTAGTTCGCCGGCCCCTGCACGCCGGTCGTGCTGTTGTATTGCGAGATCGCGCCGCAAATCACGATGCGCGCCTTGCGCGCGAGCTGCGTGAGCGCGATGTCGAGAATCTCGCCGCCGACGTTGTCGAAGTACACGTCGACGCCTTTCGGGCAGTGCTGGCGCAGCGTCTTCTTCACGTCTTCCGACTTGTAGTCGACCGCGGCGTCGAAGCCGAGCTCGCGCACGATGTAGTCGCACTTCTCGCGGCCGCCGGCGATGCCGACTGCGCGGCAACCTTTGATCTTCGCGATCTGTCCGACCACCATGCCGACCGCGCCCGCGGCGCCGGACACGACGACGGTCTGACCGGGCTGCGGCTTGCCAACATCGAGCAGACCGAAGTAAGCAGTCAGGCCCGGCAGGCCGAGCGTGCCGAGATACACCGGCAGCGGCGCGATCCGCGGGTCGACTTTCGTCAGACCCTTGCCGTCGACGGTCGCATATTCCTGGATGCCGACGGTGCCGTAGACGTGATCGCCCTTCTTGAATCCGGCATGTCGCGAGTCGATCACTTCGCCGACGCCGCCGGCGCGCATCACTTCGCCGATCTGCACCGGCGGGATGTAAGACTTCACGTCGTTCATCCAGCCGCGCATCGCCGGATCGAGCGACAGATAAGCGATTTTGACCAGCACCTCGCCTTCGTTCGGCGCGCGCACGGGCTCTTCGGTATAGCTCCAGTCGGTGCGCTTCGGCAGGCCGACCGGACGGGCTGCAAGGCGGAATTGGTGATTGAGTGTGCTCACGGCGGCGCTCCCCTGTTTCTTTCGCTGGCCGTCGTCAGCATACGGCTCTACAGATAGGACAGCCACCAATCGCTGCGCCGGCGCTTCACTGCGGCGAACCAGCGGCACGCGGGATAGAGCGTCACCACGACGAGGGCCCAAGCGAGATAGACGACGGGCAACGGGAAGCCCCACTCCTGCGGCACCTGCAGGAAATCCGCAGTGAGCAGCTTGTCGCCGAATCCCATCGCATAGCCGACGATGCCGGCCGCGAGATGAGCCAGCGCGATGTGCAGCACATAGAAGAACAGCGGCACGTGACCGAAAGTCCGCAGCACCTCGCTGACTTTGCCGCGCGCCGACTCGAACAGCGCGAGCAGCAGGAATCCGCCGCCGAGAGTGATCAGCAGATAGTGCAGCGACGGCGGATACTTCTGCACATTCACGAAGGACAGCAGCGTGCGCAGCGTCGTGCTCTGCAGCGTCCAGTCCGACGGATCGCCGTACACGTTCGGCGCTCGCAACACCACGAACGCAACGAGCGCGGCAGCGCCGAGCCACATGAATCGTTGCACGCGCTGCTGCGGCCCGAGATCGAACAACGCGCCGAGGCAGTAGCCGAGACTCATGACAGCGATCCACGGAATCAGCGGATAGGCAACGAACGCGTGCGGGATCGGCCCAAACACGTGCAACACCGACCACAGCGGCGCCCATGCGCCGAAGCTCTGGGGCTCGACGCTATCGAGCAGGTTGTGGCCACAGATCAGGACGATGCTGCAGATCGCGATCGCGCGCAGCGGCAAATGCACGAGCGCCGCGAGCACCATCATCGCAACGCCGATTGCCCAGATCACCTGCAGGAACAGGCCGTGGTCGTAGCGAAGGTTGAAAGTCCAGACCAGGCTCATCAGCGTCACTTCGAGCACCACCAGCCACAGTCCGCGCGTGAACAGGAATCGACTCAACTGCGCGCGTGAGCAGCGCCGTGACATGAGGTAAGCGCTGACTCCCGCGAGCAGCACGAACGTCGGCGCGCAGAAATGCGTGACCCAGCGAGTGAGAAACAGCGGCGCAGTGGTCTGCGACAGGTCGAGCGGGTCGAAGCGCACATTCGTAAAGAAATCGCGGACGTGGTCGAGCGCCATCAGGACCATCACGACCCCGCGCAGGGTATCGATGGAGGGCACGCGCGCAGGTGCGTGAACGGACATTCAGGGCTTTCCTCGGTGGCAAGCCCCAACCGTAAGCGAGCGCGCGACGCGCCCGAACTAACCGAGGTCAGTTTGCGGGTCGGGCTTTAGCCCGACTCATTCTCATCTTCGTCTTCGTCGTCGGCGGAGTCGTCGTCCGCCTCGTCGCCGCAATCCGGCCCGAGCCAGCGGCCCTTGAGCTGCGACTTCACCTTCATCGCGTCCTTGCCCTCGCCGAGTTGCAGATCGAGCGTGCCGGTCATCGTTTCCGGCGTCGGCGACGTCACGCGCAGCACGCCGTTGCCCTTCATCTCGCCGTTGCACGAGAGCCGGACTTCCTGCGTCGTACGCGTCGTGCGCACCACGGTTTGCGTGCAGTCCTTGTCGCCGACGTCGAACGGCTTGTCCGCGTCCTGCTTGGTGATGCATTCGCGCTCGGTGTCGGTCTGCGGGCCCTTCGCCGATTCCTTGCGGAACGCCGCTTCCATGGCCGCGCGCTGCTCGGGCGTCACCTTGTCCGCCCACTCCTTCGGCATCGGCGGGATGCCCGTGATGTGATGCGAGCTGGTGATCTCCCACAGGCCCGGCTTGACGTCGAGCTTGTCGGCGGCCAGCGCCAGCGGCGCGGCGCAACAGCAGGCAACCAGAGCAACGTGCGCGCGCAGACGGGTATTCATCGAAGGGCTCCCGGTTGTTCGTCTTGGGCGGATTGTGGCGTAATTTCTCACGGAACGCCGCACCGGCACGCAGCGTTCCGTGATGTGGCAACCCGCAAGCTTTCCACCTACCGCCGCAAGCGCGATTTCACGCAGACAGCCGAGCCGAGCGGCACGCTGCCGGTGAAGTCGTCGCAGCAGTTGCGCTTCGTGATCCAGAAGCACGCGGCGCGCCGGCTGCACTACGACCTGCGCCTGGAACTGGAGGGCGTCTTCAAATCCTGGGCAGTGACGCGCGGTCCCTCCCTGACCCCGCAGGACAAACGGCTCGCGGTGGAAGTCGAGGATCATCCGCTCGACTACGGCGACTTCGAAGGCACGATCCCCAAGGGCCAGTACGGCGGCGGCACCGTGCAACTGTGGGATCGCGGGTACTGGCAACCGCTCGGCGATCTTTCCGCGGAAGAACAGTTGCGCAAAGGCGAGCTGAAGTTCGCCGTCGCTGGCGAGCGCTTGAAGGGCAGCTGGGTGCTCGTGCGCATGAAGCACGATCGCACGGGCGGCAAGCGCACGAACTGGCTGCTGATCAAGCATCGCGACGAATTCGTGCGCGACGCCAAGGCGACGCAGAAGATGCTCGACGAAGATGCGTCCGTGGCTTCCGGCCGTGCGATGAGCGACATCGCGGCCGGCAAGGGCCGGGCGCCGAAGCCGTTCATGCTCGATACGCGCAAGCTCGCGCGCGCTGACGCGATCTGGAATTCCAAGGAGAGCGGCGCAGCGAGCCAGGTGCCGGACTTCGTCGAACCCGAGTTAGCCAAACTCGTCGAGCGTCCGCCGGAGGGCGACAACTGGGCGCATGAAGCAAAGCTCGACGGCTACCGGATGCAGCTGCGTGTCGCCGCTCATGAGGCGACGCTGAAGACGCGCAAAGGTCTCGATTGGACCGACAAGTTCCAGCCGCTGGCCGCCGCTGCAGCCAAGCTTCCCGATTGCATCATCGACAGCGAGGTCTGCGCGCTCGACCCGAACGGCGCGCCGGACTTCGGCGCGTTGCAGGCCGCGTTGTCCGAAGGCGACGTGGACGATCTCGTGTTGTTCGCGTTCGACCTGCTGCATCTCGAAGGGTCGGATCTGCGCAAGCAGCCGCTGCACGAACGCAAGGCGCAGCTGCAGAAGCTGCTTGCCTCGCACAGGTTCGGCGCAAAGAGCCGCATTCGCTACGTCGATCATTTCGCAGCGCCCGCCGCCGACGTACTGGCATCGGCGTGCAAGATGAACCTCGAGGGCATCATCTCGAAGCGCCTGGATTCGCCGTATCGCGGCGGCCGCGTCGGCGACTGGACCAAGGCGAAATGCCGCGCCGGCCACGAAGTCGTGATCGGCGGCTGGACGCGCCAGGCCGGACAACTGCGCTCGCTGCTGGTCGGCGTGTACGACGGCAAGATGCTCGTTCCGGTCGGCCGCGTCGGCACCGGATTCAGTCGCGAGAAGGCGGACGAGTTGGTGAAACGGCTCAAGCCGCTCGCAAGCCCCGACAGCCCGTTCACCGGCCCGAACCCGCCGCGCCAAGGCGCCGACGTGCAATGGGTCAAGCCGCAGCTGGTCGCCGAAATCGAATTCGCCGGCTGGACCGGCTCCGGCAACGTGCGGCAGGCTGCTTTCAAAGGCCTGCGCGCAGACAAGCCCGCGCGCGAGGTCGTCGCCGAGCGGCCGGCCCGCGCGGAGGAAACGCCAGTGAAAAATCCTGTGAAGAAACCCGCGCCGCGGCGCGCCCAGAGCGTGACTGTCAAGAGCGCGAGTGTCACGAAGCGAACGTCACAACCGAATGTCCCGTCCGACGTCGTGATGACCGTGCCGATCTCAAAGCCTGACAAAGCGCTGTGGCCCGATGCGAACGACAGCAAGCCGGTCACGAAGCTCGATCTCGCGCACTACTTCGAGAGCGTCGGCGAGTGGCTGCTGCCGCACATCGCGGGTCGACCGTGCTCGATCATCCGCGCGCCCGATGGCATCGGCGGTCAGCGCTTCTTCCAGCGCCACGCGATGAAGGGAACCTCGAACCTGCTGACGCTGACGCGCGTTGCCGGCGATCGCGAGCCGTATCTGCAAGTCGATCGCATCGAAGGCCTTGCAGCGCTCGCGCAGAGCGCGGCTGCCGAGCTGCACCCGTGGAATTGCGAGCCGGGGCAGCCCGAAGTGCCGGGTCGTCTGGTATTCGATCTCGATCCGAGCCCGGAGGTCGGGTTCGATGCCGTGATCGCGGCCGCGCGCGAGCTGAAAGATCGTCTCGAAGCGCTCGGCCTCGTCGCCTTCTGCAAGACGACCGGCGGCAAGGGTCTGCATGTCGTAACGCCGCTCGCGCCCGGAAAACGCAGCAAGCTGCACTGGCCCGAAGCGAAGGCGTTCGCGCAAGCAGTTTGCGGGCACATGGCCGAAGACAGTCCGGATCGATACGTGCTCAACATGGCGAAGAAGCAACGCACAGGACGCATCTTCCTCGACTACCTGCGCAACGACCGCACGGCGACCGCTGTCGCGCCGCTCTCGCCGCGCCTGCGCGAAGGTGCGCCGGTGTCGATGCCGATCAACTGGCCGCAAGTGAAAGCGGGCCTCGATCCGCTGCGCTACACGGTGCGCACAGCGCCGGCGCTGATCGCGAAGAGCACCGCGTGGCAAGACTACTGCGACGCCGTGCGGCCGCTCGAGCCCGCGATCCGCAAGCTGGTCGACCCCAAAGGCAAACGATCCAGGGCCTCTGCAGAGAGTCATGCGCGCGCGTAAGATCGCGCCGCATGCACGTTCGAACATCTTCGATCGCCGGTTGCGTGATCGCACTCCTCTGCTTCGCGCTGCCATCTGTTGCATCCGCTGCAATCGACAAGGGTGTGAACGCGATCCGTCAGCGCGGGTGTGACGGCAAGGCGGGATTGCGCACGCCATTGCGCCGCTCGCGCGGACTCGACGAAGTCGCACGCGTCTGGTCGAAAGGCGGCCGCCTGGCCGGGGCGATCGCGAAGACCGACTACCGCGTCTCGAACTCCGCCTCGATGCAGATCGAGGGCGCGAAGAGCGAGAAAGCGCTGCTGCAGATCGTCGCCGGCAACTACTGCCAGATCGTCCTGAACACGGAGTTCACCGAGATCGGCGTCTACGAGCGTGGCGACTCCGCGTGGATCGTCGTCGCCGTGGCGAAGAAACTGCCGACGGCCGACGACATGCCGCAAGTCGCTGCGCGCGTGCTCGAACTGGTGAACGCGGCCCGGGCGAAGCCGCGCAAATGCGGCTCGCGCAGCTTCGACCCTGCTCCGCCGCTCACGCTCTCACCGATCCTGTCGCGCGCCGCGCTCGCACACGCGAAGGACATGAGCGCGAACGACTTCTTCGAGCATCGCGGGTCGGACGGCAGCAAGCCCGCGGAGCGCGCCACGCGCGCCGGATACAACTGGGCGGCGGTCGCGGAGAACATCGCAGAGGGAGCAGCGAGCGCGGAGATAGTCGTGCAAGGCTGGCTCGACAGTCCGGGTCACTGCGTCAACATCATGGGTCCGCAGTATCGCGAGATGGGTCTGGCGTACTTCACTGACTTTGCGCACAAGGGCGAGATCTATTGGGCGCAGGAGTTCGGGCGGCAGCAGGGGAAGTAGGGAGAGCCCCCTCCCCAGCCCTCCCCCGGGGACCGGGGGAGGGAGGAGCCGTGGTTACTGCTTGCTCGTGTCGCGCTCGCGGTGCGGGGCGGGCTGCGAAGCCGGCGCAGGCGTCTCGTCCTGCTGCTTCTTCGCATCCATGCTCGCCACGCCGGTGGCGTCCGCCGCAGCGCCGGCGACCACACCGTCGCGCGAAGCAGAGGCGTTGCCCGAGGCAGAGCCGCTCGCGTCGCTGCTGACGTCGTCGAGCTTCGGCGCGAGATCCTTCTTCGAGTCGACCTGCTCAGACTTCGCAGTCTCGACCGCTGCAGCCGTCGAGCTCGCAACGTTCGCGCTCGTGTCACGCGCGCTCGTCACGGTCGACTCGGTGCGATTGCGGACATTCGCGCCGGCAGTGCGAGCGCGACGAGTGGTCTGATCGGCAACGCCGCGCGCACGGCCCGTGGTCGAATCGAGCGTCGAGCCCGAGTCGAGCTGGCCGCCGAACGAGCCGCTCGCACTGCCGTTGGTCAGCACGCTCGTGTCGTGCAGGCCGCCGCCCAGCGTGCCGTTCAACGCACCGCCTATGTTGCCGCCGCCGAGCACCTGGGCATGCGCAGCCGAGCAACCCATGACGGCAACGATCGCAGCAGCGATGAAAGTCTTACGCATCTTCATGGTCAGTCCTCCGGTCGTGACCGCAGCGAAATGTGCGGCCTTTGAGATGAATACGACCGGCAGGAGCGATTTCTTCCCGGGTAGGTCGGGTCTCGGCCCGACTCTGGCTTACGTCAAATCAGCGGGCGCTGATTTTCGCCAGCTCCGGCGACGGCCGCAGCGCATCGCCCACGAGCCCATTCCCATACACCTTATCCGGCCCGCGCGGGCCGAGGTCGACCGCCTGCGCCGTCAGCGCAGCCACAGCAGCTTCCGCATGCGCGCGATCCACATCCATGAGCTGTCGTGCAAACAGCCCCGCCGCGATGGGCGCTGCGAACGAGGTGCCGCGCACCAATGCGAATTCGGCATTGACCCCCGCCGCCGCCATGTCCGCGCCCGGCGCTGCGAAGTCGACGTGTTTGCCGCGGCAGGCTTCGATCAGCACGCGTTGATGCGAGTCGACGCCCGTGACCGCGACGACCTCGGGATAAGCCGCCGGATACAGCGGCGGCGCGCTGGGACCATCGTTGCCGACAGCCGCAACGACGATGTGCCCGCGCGCAGTGACGATGTGGATCACTTGTTCGAGCAGACCGTTGGCGGGACCGACGAGACTGATGTTGATCACCGGCACGCGCTCACGCGACAACCAGGAGAACGCTTCCGCAACGGCGTCGACTGCACCGCCAGTGGCCAGCCCGCAGTACACGTCTGCGGCGTAAAGCTCCGCGCCAACCGCGGCTCCGCTGAAGTGATCGCCGTGTCCAACCAGCAGCGACGCGACGGCCGTGCCGTGCTCGCTCGGCACGCCGCCGCCTGCGCAACCGTGCTCGTGAATCACCACGCCCTGAAAGACCGGGTGATTGCGCTGCACGCCGCCATCGATCAATCCGACCCGCGCGCCGTTCGCCGGCGAGCCCGCGTCGAGGTTCGTCGGCGGCGGATCAGCCGCGGCCGCGCCCACCTCACCGCTGCTCAGGTAGACGTGATTGAAATCGTAGATGCCGCCCGGGTCGAGCTGGCGCAGCCGCTGCAACGCGCGACGCGTCGACATGCCGGCCGGCGCCTGCAGGACGACGATGGTCGTATCGAGCCCTTCGAGCGCTCGCGTGCGACCGACGTTGAACCCTTCGGCGCGGGCGCGCTCGAGAACCGCGGCGGCAGGCGATAGCGCGACGACTTCGTTACGCAGCATCGGCGCGCCGCGCGGATCGGCTTCGAGTCCGGCTCGATTGGTGCGCAGGAGCTCGCGAATCCGCAGGCGCCGCAGCTCGCGCAGCTGCTCCGGATCGTTGCTGCGCAACGTGCCGTTGACCGTCCGGTTCAGATCATCGGTCGGCACCACCGGAAGGTTCGGCAGCTGCACCGGCGGCAGGATCTGGCCGACAGCCGGCCCGGCACAGCCGAGCAGCAGACACAACAACAGGGACTGCAGGCGGTTCATGGCCGATCCACTCATCCTCCGTAGACTATACGATACGCGGCAGGGCAATCTTCCGCGCCAGCGGGAATAAATCGGCAGGCGGCGCCGTATATATGAGTGGAGTCGATGCCTAAAGAGAGTGCGGCGAGCGAGCAGGTGCGCCGCCAGGTCGTCGAGCTGCTGCCGCGGCTGCGTCGCTTCGCGCGCGCTATCGCCCGCAACGTGCACGATGCCGACGACCTGGTGCAGCTGTCGATCGAGCGTGCGCTGCTCAAATGCGACCAGTGGCGGCCGGAGCTGAAGTTCGACGGCTGGATGTTCGGAATCATGCGCAACGCCTGGATAGACGAAGTTCGCTCGCGCTCGCGCCGCGACCGCGTGTTCGCGCCGGAAGAAGCCGGCGTGGGCGTCGGTCATGATGGCACCGAGAGCCAGGTGCGGCTGCTCGCCGTGCAGCGCGCCGTCGCGGATCTGCCGGAGGAACAGCGGCTCGCCGTCGCGCTGGTGCTGGTCGAAGGGCTTTCCTACAAGGAAGCCGCGGACGCGCTCGAGGTGCCGATCGGCACGCTGACCAGCCGGCTCGCGCGCGGCCGCGATGCGTTGCAGGCCGCGTTGAGCGACAAGGCCGGAGAGCGATCATGAAGTTCTCGCAGGACATGCTGATGGCCTACGCCGACGGCGAGCTCGATGGCGAGACGCGCCGGGCGATCGAGGCGGAAATGGCGATCGATCCGCAGGTCGCGCAGGAGGTCGAGCGCCAGCGCGCGATGCGCGCCGACGTCGGTGCGGCCTTCGCCGGCGTGCTCGACGAACAGGTGCCGGACCGACTGCTGCGCGCCGCGACGAAAGCGAAGCCGGCTCCCCAGCGCCGGCAGTGGTCATGGCCCGAGTGGACTTCGATCGCCGCGAGCCTGGTGATCGGTGTCGTCGCCGGGCGCGCGATCCTGCAGCCGCCTGGAGCGAAGCAGGACCTCATCGCGACCGGAACCGACGGTCACATCATCGCCAGTGGACAGCTCGCGCAGGCGTTGTCCGAGCAGCTTAGCGCGGAGGATGGCTCCGGCGTCGCCATCGGCCTGACGTTCCGCAGCAAGTCGGGCGAGTACTGCCGGACGTTCGGCACGCGCGTCGGGATGAACGTCGTTGGCTTCGCCTGCCGCGACGCCGAAGCCTGGCGCATCGACATGCTCTCGACGTCGCATCCCACGGAAACCGGCGGCGACTATAGAATGGCAAGCACACAGCTGCCCGCGCCCATCGTTCAGGCCATCGCGGACCGAATGCAGGGCGAGGCGCTCGACGCCGACCAAGAAGCCATTGCGCGCCAGCGACGCTGGCGGGATTAAATGGAAAACGAGAACGAGCTCAGCGAGAGTCTGCCGCCGCCCCGCCGCCGTTTCCGCAAGCGTTGGATCGCGTGGGCCCTGCTCGCGCTGTGGGCAGGCGTCGGCGTCTGGAACATCACGAAGCCGATGCCTCCCGGCACGAACGTCAGCACGGAGCCGGTGCTCGTGCCTGCCAGCGACGTGCAGTTCCTCTACGACCTGACGCGCGCGCGACCGGAGAAACCGGACGAGATGATCTACGAACAGCGCATCTTCGATGAAGTGTTTCGCATCATCGACGAGTCGCGCTCGTTCGTGGTCGCGGACTTTTTTCTGGTGAACGAGCTGATGGGCGCATCCGGCGCCGCACATCGTCCGCTCAGTCGCGAGCTCGCGGATCGGCTGATCGCACGCAAGAAAGCCGTGCCCGATCTGCAGGTCCTGCTGCTGACCGATCCGATCAACGACGTGTACGGCGGGGCGCCCTCGCAGCTGCTCGCCGAGCTGCGCCAGGCCGGCGTCGACGTGGTCGTCACGGACCTGGAGCGGATGCGGGACTCGAATCCTCTGTATTCGTCGCTTTGGCGCACGCTGCTGCAATGGTGGGGCAACTCGCCGTCCGGCGGCAGCATGAGCAATCCTTTCACGAGCGACGGCCCCGGCATCACGCTGCGCAGCTGGCTCGCGCTGCTGAACTTCAAAGCCAACCATCGCAAGCTGATCGTCGCCGATCGCGAAGACGGCACGCTCGCGGCACTCGTCACGTCCGCGAATCCGCACGACGCGAGCAGCGCGCATTCGAACGTCGCGCTGAGCTTCTCGGGCGTCCTCGCGGAAGACATCGTCGCGAGCGAAATGGCGATCGCGCGTTTCTCGGGCTGGCGCGGGCACCTCTACGCATCGGGAGCCCAGAGGACTCTGCCGAGCTTACAGCCGGGCGTTGCGCTCTCATTCATCACCGAAGAGTCGATCCTGCGTCACCTGCTCGAAGCAGTCAGCGCTACGCGTAACGGCGACAGCGTGGACATCGCGACCTTCTATCTGGCGGATCGCAATGTGCTGGACGCATTGCTGCAAGCGGCGAACCGCGGCGTGCGCGTGCGCGTAATCCTCGATCCGAATCGCGACGCGTTCGGCCGGCAAAAGGACGGTGTGCCGAACCGGCCGGTCGCGAATGAGCTGGTCACGAAGAGCGGCGAAAAGATCCAGGTGCGCTGGTATCGCACGCACGGCGAGCAGTTCCACACGAAGATGGCGATGGTCCGGCGTGGCGACCGGTTCGTCGCGTCGCTCGGCTCGGCGAATCTCACGCGCCGCAACGTCGGCAATTACAACCTCGAAGCGAACATTGCGCTGGAAACCGGCGTCGAGTCGCCGCTCGCGATCGAGATGATCAGTTACTTCGATCGCATGTGGAACAACGACGGCCCGAGCGGGACGGAGTTCACGGCGGCGTTCGGTGCGTATCGGGATGAGGATAGCGGGCGGTATTGGCGGTATCGCGTCATGGAAGCGACGGGATTGAGCACTTGGTGAAGGTCTTCCAGCTCAGCGCCTGGTAGGTCGACCATCGAGCCAGGAATCTACTTCTCGGGCCAGCGCGTCTGGCGCCGGTAGTTCGCGCCGCAATCGCTTGGGCAAGTTCGCTGAAAGGCGGTACTCGGCAACTCCCATCGGCTTGCTCAGGTCCCGAAGCGCATATCCCACGACGACTTCATTGCGCCCCTTGCATAGGATGATGCCTATGGATGGTTGGTCGGCCGCGTTGCGCACCTGGTCATCGATGACGGAAAGATAGAAGTTAATCTTGCCCGCAAACTCTGGCTTGAAGTGCTCCATCTTCAGTTCGAAAACGACGAAGCATCGCAAGCGAAGGTGATAGAAGAGCAAGTCCAAATAGTAGTCCTGACCTCCAACCTCGACGTGGTATTGACTGCCGACGAATGCGAACCCCTTGCCGAGTTCCAGAATGAGAGATCGCAGATGCTCCGTCAGACCACGCTCGAGGTCTCGTTCCTGCGCATCCTGCGTCAGTGACAGGAAATCGAAACTGTACGGGTCCTTGACCAGTTGTTGTGCCAGCTCGGATCGGTCGGCAGGGAGTGTGTGCGAGAAGTTGGTCAGCGCACGACCGCGTCTTGCGAACAGCCGGCTCTCGATTTGGTGAGCAAGCACATTACGACTCCAGCCGTTTTCGATAGCTTGGCGCGCATACCACTCGCGCTCAGCCGGCGCCTTGATTGCGTCAAGGAGATGCGTGTTGTGGCCCCACGGCAATTGTGCAACAACCTGTTGCACAAATTCCGCGTGCGGCCACGCGTCGGCGAAGGCCCGCATGTAATGCAGGTTTCGCGACGACATCCCGGTCATTGCAGGGAACGCTCTGCGAAGATCCGCTGCCAGCCTGCCGATGACTTTCGCGCCCCAACCATGCGTGCGCTGGCGCGCCAGGATGTCGCGCCCGATGCTCCAGTAGAGAAGCACCAACTCCTTATTCACAGAGAGCGCGGCGGCAAGACGCGCGCCGCGAATACGCTGCTTCAGCTCGGTAAGGAAGGTGCGATAACTGCCGGGCGCGACTGCCATGTGCGATGCTCATCCGTGGGCCTCTCTGAGCATGACCGGATCAGGCCGATTCCCTGGCCCTCTCCGCGAGATCTATGGCTGCGTACTCTGCACCTCTCCGCCCGCCGCCTTCAGCTTCTCCGCATCCCCTGCTATCGCCGTCGCCGTCTTCTGCGCCAGCTCCAGCACGACCTTGTGCGCAGCTGTCTCAAACGCAGCAGCGACCGGTCCCAGGCGATCGTCGGTTGCTTTGCTTTGCGCTGTCGCTGCGAACGTATCGACCAGTTGTCGATCGACGACCCTGATCAGCCGTCCGAGAATCGTCACGTGCGCCGTCGGCGCACCGTTATCGCCCGCGTACTCGGCCTGGAAATCGCGCACGCTGATGTCGAGCACATACTCGCTCGCTACTCGCGACTGCTCCGACGTTACGCTGCGGAACAGCTGCTGATCCTCGAACGAATCCACGAGCAGCGTCTGCACGACTTCGACCATGCGTCCGCCCCACTGCGCGCCGCGGTAGTAGTCGAGCTGGCGACCCTTGAGCACTGCGATACGCTCGGTGTCCAGACCTGGCGCGAGATCCGGCCGGCCGATCGACAGATCCGCCTCGGACCGCGTGACGCCCGTCGACGATGCCGGCGCGGGCGCGAGCACGTAGCTCGTGCTTTCCGGCAGCTTGGTCTCCAGCAGCGACCCGCAGCCCACGCACAGCGACGCAAGGCCGGCGACAATTGCCCACTGTCCCCTCATTTCGGGATCTCCACGCCGCTCGGCGGCGGCTCATAGAGAATCTGCGACGGATTCTCGCGCAGGCTCCGCGACAGGTCGCGGAACTCGCGCGCCGCGGAGCGCGTCTCGCGCACCAGCCGCTCCAGCTCGAACAGGCCCTGCTCGCTGAAATTTCCGAGCTGCACCTCGCTCTTCTGCGTGAAGCGATCCATCCGCTGCGACGCCTGTGCGAGGTTGTTCGCCGTCTGCGTCAGGCGCTCGAGCGCGAGCTTCACCTCCGGACGCGCATCCTCGGAGATACCGCGCAACGACTGCGCAGCACCGTTGATCTCCGTCACCGTGCTGCGCATCTCGTCGACCAGCTTCGTGATGTTCTGCGACGTCTGCGGCAATCCCGCGGTCGCGGCGCGCAGACTTTTCACCGTGGCCGCGAGTCCGTCGAGGTTCTCATCCGAGAACACGCGGCTGACGCGGCCGAGGATTTCGTTCGCACGGCCCATCAGCTCCGGCAGGCTCGACAGGAACACGTCGAAGTCCGAGGCGATCGAGTCGATGACCGGGTAGCGCTCGCCCATGGCGAGCGGTACGGCCTTGTTCACGTTCGGCACTTCTTTCAGGTTGATGAACAGCAGGCCGGTGACGCCCTGCAGGCCGAGGCTGGCGCGCGTCGCGGAGCTGATCGGCGCTTCCCGGTCGATTTCCGCGACCACGACGATGCGGCTGGCGTCGTGCTTGTCGATCGACAGCCGGCGCACGCGGCCGACGTCGACACCGAGGTAGCGCACCGGGCTGCCGCGATCGAGGCCGCTGACGCTGCCGGTGAAGTAGATCTCGTACAGGTCGTAGTCGCGCGAGTCGTTCGCGTCCGTGTACCAGAGCACGAAGCCCACGGCCATCGCCACGACCAGCAGGATGAAGGCGCCGACAGCTACGTAATTGGCTTCGCGTTCCATGGCGGCGCTAGTGCTCGCGACCCTTGTCCACGCTGATCTGGTCCGCACTGATCTGGTCCGCACTGACCTGGGCCGCCCGCGCGCGCGGGCCGTGGAAGTATTCCTGTATCCATGGATGCGGGTTCTTCATGATGCCGTCGAGGGTATCGACCACGATTTTCCTGTCAATGAGCACGGCCACCCGGTTGCAGGTGGCGAGCAGTGTATCCAGATCGTGGGTGATCATCACGATGGTCAGCTTCAGGCCCCGGTGCAGGTACACCACGAGCTCGTCGAACGCCGCGGCCGAGATCGGATCGAGCCCGGCAGTCGGCTCGTCGAGGAACAGCAGCCCCGGGTCGAGCGCGAGCGCCCGCGCCAGCGCGGCGCGCTTGATCATGCCGCCCGAGAGCTGCGCAGGCAGCTTCGAAGCCGCGTCGCTGGGCAGCCCCACCATGCGCAGGCGCAGATCGGTCAGCGCAGCGAGCGTCTGCGGCGAGGCGTCGAAGTACTCCCGGATCGGCAGCTGGATGTTCTGGGCGACGGTGAGCGAGCTGAAGAGCGCGCCGTGCTGGAAGGTCACGCCATAGCGGCGCTTGGTCTCGAGCAGCTCTTCGTCCGTCGCACTACAGATGTTGCGACCTTCGACCAGCACCTCGCCGGAGGTCGGCCGGTGGAGACCGAGCATGGTCCGCAGCAGCACCGACTTGCCGCTGCCGGAGCCGCCGACGATCCCGAGCACTTCGCCCGGCATCACGTCGAGGCTGACGCCGTCGTGCACGGTCTGGGAGCCGAAGCGGTTCACGACGTTGCGCACCGCGATGACGGGCAAGGCTGGAGTCTGCTGCATCAGAAATCCAGCTCCACGAACACGACGGCGAAGATGGCGTCCGCGAAAATCACCAGGAAGATCGACTGCACGACCGCGACCGTCGTCAGCCGCCCCAGCTCGCGCGAGGAATCCCGCACCTGCATGCCGCGGTACGTGCCGACCATCGCGATCAGCACCGCGAAGACCGGCGCCTTGATGAGCCCCGCCCAGAATGTCGTGGGTGCGAGCGCGTCCTGCAATCGCGGAATGAATTGCGTCAGCGAAATGTCCAGCAGCAGAGATGACAGCAGCGCACCGCCGGCCAGGCCCATCGCGTCCGCGACGATCGTCAGCAGCGGCAGCGCGATCAACAGGCCGATGAGCCGCGGCAGCACCAGCACCTCGAACGGATCGACGCCCATCGAGTGCAGCGCATCGATCTCGTCGTTGAGCCGCATCACACCGATCTCGGCCGCAAAGGCGCTGCCCGAGCGGCCGGCGACGATGATCGCCGTCAGCAGCACGCCCATCTCGCGCAGCACGGCGATCGCGACCAGGTCCACCGTGAAGATCTCCGCGCCGAACTGCCGCAGCTGTTGTGCGCTGAGGTAGGCGATGATCACGCTGATCAGGAACGCGATCAGCGCCACGATCGGGATCGCCTGGATGCCCGTTTCATATATGTGGCGCGTAATCGATGCGGCCCGCAGATGCCGGGGCCGGAGCGCGCGCAGGCCAGTCACGGCGATGCGACCCAGATAGCCGATCGCGTCGACCATCTGATTCCGCTGCTGCACGGCCTCGCGACCGATCCAGCCGATGGCGCCGCGCAACGAAGCGGGCTCCTCCGGCTCCGTCTGCTCGGGGCTCGCCTGCTGCGTGGTGATCTCTTCGAGGAATGCGAACTGCGAAGGCGGCTCGCCCGCGAACTCGACGCGCCCGCCCGCGCTTTGCAATGCCTGCAGGCGCTCGCGCAGCAGCCATGCGCCCGAGAGGTCGAGCGCTTCCAGCGACCGTACGTCGACCACGAGCCGCCGCGCGCCTTCCTGCGGCAGTTGAGCCAGCGCGGCCTCGATGGCGTCGATGTTCTCGATCCGCCATGCGCCGTTGAGGCGGACCGTCAGGGCGTCCCCGGTCCGTGCCGTTTCGAGCAGCTCGCCAGCCATCGCGCGGAGATTAGCATTCCGTCTTGCGCAGCGGAGCATCGCGCACGTACTTTGTCGACATGGCGGAACACCCGGATCTTTCCATCCTTCCACAACTGCTGATGCTGCTGGCATCGTCCGTGCTGGTGGTGCTGCTGTTCCGCCGCCTGCGACTGCCGCCGATCCTCGGCTACCTGGCGGTCGGCATGCTGCTCGGACCGTATGCGCTCAACTTCACCGCCAGCGGCATTGCGCCGATCCTGGCGGACCTCGGCGTGGTGTTCCTGGTGTTCACGCTCGGGCTGGAGTTCTCGCTGCCGCGCATGATCGCCATGCGGCGCGAGGCTCTCCTCATCGGCGGCATGCAGGTGGTGGTGACGACGGCGGCGTTCGCGGTCGTGCTGTGGAGCCTCAGTGTGCCGCCGCTGACGGCGGTCATGATCGGCGGCGCGCTCGCCATGTCCTCGACCGCGATCGTGATCCGCCAGCTCGGCGAGCAGGCCGAGCTGAATCGCACGCACAGCCGGATCGCGATCGGCATCCTGCTGTTCCAGGACCTGGCGTTCGTGCCGCTGCTCGCGCTCGAAAGCGCGCTCGCCGGCAGCGGCCCCGAGCGCGATACGTGGGAAATCGTCGAATCGATCCTGCAGGCGGCGGTCGCGCTCGCGCTCGTGCTCACGTTCCTGCGCTGGCTCGTGCGGCCGCTGTTCCACGAGATTGGCCGCGCGCGCAGCACGGAGCTGTTCACGCTCGCGGCGCTGATGGTCGCAGTCGGCGCTGCGTGGGCAACGCATGCGGTCGGCCTGTCGCTCGCTCTCGGCGGATTCCTCGCCGGCATGCTGCTCGCGGAAACCGAATACCGGCATCAGCTCGAGACGGTCATCCGGCCGTTCCGCGACGTGCTGATCGGCCTGTTCTTCATCACGATCGGCACGCTGCTCGATTTGCAGCTGCTGTTCGGGCGATTGTGGCTGGTGCTGCTGCTCGTCGTCGGCCTGCAGCTCGCGAAGATGTTCATCGTGACGGTGGTCGCGCGTCTCGGAACCGACCAGTCACGCAAGGCGTTGCGCGTCGGTATCGTCATGGCGCAGGGCGGCGAATTCGGCTTCGCGCTGCTCACGCTGATGCTGAGCGATCGCCTCGCCGACTCGGCAATCATTCAGCCGCTGCTCGCGGCGACAGTCGTGAGCATGGTCTTGAGTCCGCTGCTGATCCGCCACAACGACCGGCTCGCCGAGCTGGTGTTTCCGCGGACCACGCCGGCGCCGGTGCCCGACCAGGAGCAACTCGCGGGACAGCGCGATCACGTCATCATTTGCGGCTTCGGCCGCGTCGGCCAGAACCTCGCGCGTGTGCTGGAGCGTCAGGGCTTCGTGTACGTCGCGCTCGATTCGGATCCGCGCGCGGTCGAGCTCGCACGCCGCGCCGGCGATCCGGTGATCTTCGGCGACGGCACGGCGACCGAAATACTGGAAGCGGTCGGTCTCGAGCGCTGCCGTGTGCTGGTGCTGACGTTCGCGGAAGCCGCGGCGTCGATGAAGATCGTCAAGGCGGTGCGCGAGCTGCGGCCGGATCTGCCGATCCTGGTGCGTACTCAGGACGACACGAAGCTCGAGGACCTGCAGCAGGCCGGTGCGACCGAGATCGTGCCCGAGACGCTGGAAGCGAGCCTGATGCTGGTGTCGCACGTGCTGTTGCTGCTCGACGTCCCGGTCTCGCGTGTGGTGAAGACCGTCGGCGACATCCGTAACAATCGGTATGCGATGTTGCGGCGGCTGTTCCGGCGCGACGATTCGCGAATGGTCGAGGACGACGCCGGTAACGAGGAGCTGCACACCGTGGTGCTGCCGCCCGGCGCCTACTGCGTCGGCAAAACGCTCGCAGACCTGGAGCTGGATCGCGGCGAGGTCACGGTCACGGCAATTCGTCGCGACGGCATTCTCGGCCAGCAGCCGACGCCGTCGACGGTGCTGCGCGAAGGCGACGTCGTGATTCTCGCCGGCACGCCGGAAGCGCTCGAGAACGGCGAAGCGCGCCTGCTGATGGGTTGATCGCATTCGATTGAAGTGAGGAGGACGGATGGCGGAGCTCAAGGAGCTCTTCGACTGGAGCTTTTTCAACAATCCGGCCTGGCGCTGGATGGTCGCCGGCGCGATCGCGCTCGGCGTTCTGTTGGTCCTGCTGGTGCTGCGACGGGTGGCCAGCAAGCAGTACACGCGCCTCGCGGCGACTCCGCAGGACGAGTTTCTGGAGATTCCGCTGCACGTCGCGAGCCGCACGACCGTCTGGTTCCTGCTGATCGCTGCCGTATTCGTCGGCCTGGAATCGCTGGAGCTGCCCGACAAGGCAGCGCGCGTGCTGATCACGGTGTTCACCGTCGCGGGCTGCTGGCAGATCGGCCTCTGGGCGACGACTGCTGTGCTGGCCTTGCTGGATCGCAGGCAACGCAAGACGCTGGCGACGGATCGCGCCGCCGCCGGCTCGCTCAGCATCATCGGCTTCATGGCGCGGCTGACGATCTGGGCGCTGGTGCTGCTGCTGACGCTCGACAATCTCGGCATCGAGATCAAGCCGCTGCTCGCCGGCCTCGGCATCGGCGGCATCGCGGTCGCCCTCGCCGCGCAGAACATTCTCGGCGACCTGTTCGCCTCGCTGTCGATCACGCTCGACCGGCCGTTCGTCCTCGGCGACTCGCTGCAGATCGACGACTTCAGCGGCACGGTGGAGTACATCGGCGTCAAGAGCACGCGGCTGCGCAGCGTGAACGGCGAGCTGATCATCATCCCGAACTCGAATCTGGTCGCCAGCCGCGTCCGCAACAATACGCGCGCAACCGATCGCCGCGTCGTGTTCACGATCAGCGTCAGCCAGGACACGCCGCTCGCGGAGCTGCAGAAAATCCCGGAGCTGATCCGCTCGCTGATCGAGGCGTATCCCGACGTGCGCTTCGACCGCTCGCACTTCGCGAAGATCACGGCGGCGTCGTTCGACTTCGAGGCGGTGTACGTGGTCAAGACGACCGAATACAACCGCCACATGGACATCCTGCAGGAGATCAACCTGCGGCTCGTCGAGGCGTTCCAGAAGCAGAACGTCGCGTTCGCGTACCCGATGCAGCGGTTGTATCTCGAACAGCAGCAGCCGGTGCAGTCGCAGCTGGTGTCCGAGCACGAGTGACAGCGGCGCTCAGTCCCGGGTCTCGCCCGACAACGGCGTTGCGCGCATCGAAGGCCGCTTCGCGAAGTCGTCGAACCACGCGCTGAGCCGCGGCCGTCCGTCGCGAAAGCCCGGCAGCTCGCGGAACTCCAGCCAATCGAGGCACGTCGCGAGCGCGATGTGCCCGACGTGCACCGGCGCGTCGCTGTCGATCTCGCGCTCCAGCCAGTCGTAGCTCGTCATGAGCTTCTGCGTATAGCCATCTCTTAGCGGCGGATAGCGTAGCTCCGCCGGACGCCGCACCGTTTCCCAACGAAGCTGGATGCCCGCGTCCGCGAGTCCCTGAGCGACGGCCTGCAGCCGCAGCGCTTGCCAGCGCGCCTCGCCTGCCTGCGGAATCAGCTTGCGACCGGAGTGCAGCGTATCGAGGTACGCGCAGATCACGTCTGAATCGAAGATCGGCGGCTGACCCGGCCGCAGCAGCACCGGCACCTTGCCGAGCGGATTCTCGGCGAACACGTGCTCGTTACGCCGCGTCGGGCTCGTCTCGTGATGCACGACTTCGATCTGCCGCGCGAGTCCGGCCTCGTGCGCGAACACGAGCGCCTTGCGGGCGTACGGCGAGTGGGTCTGATACAGCAGCTTCATGCCGAAATTCTACGCACGACGCCACGCGCGCTGCGCGGCGATCTGCAGCCGCTAGGCGCACTATTGTTGCGCGCGATGCGCCAGGAACGCCAAGCAAGCACGAGCAACGTTTATTTTCTTCTTTTCCGACCTTGGCGATCTTGGCGATCTTGGCGAGAGATATTCCGGCTCCCGTTCCGCTCCGCTGCGACCTCATGGACTGGATACCACTGCGTTGAAAGGTGGTCTGCGGCGAAGAAAAGAAAAGGGAATCAGAAATTCCCGAAGGAGAAATGTTCCGATCATCTGGCGATCGCGACAGCGCACCGGTCGAGAGGTCGGGCCCGGCCCAGTTGAGCCTTTCCTCTCGCCCGGTGCGGATCTAATAGGCGGGCTTCTCCACGAGATACGCGACCCGCGACAGGCGTCGCTCGCTCGTCAGGCGATGGACGGCCGCGAAGAACTTCTGCAGTCCGTCGAAGCGCTCTTCGCCCTCGATCTCGAGCAGCGCCTCGCGATGTCGCGCACGCGCGCGATGCCAGCGGCCGGCGACCACGGCCGCGTTGAGAGTCACATCCTCCCTGCGCAGCAGTTTCAGGCCGGCGATCTCGATGAAATGCTCGTTCACGCCGGGCGGCGTGAACACGAAAAGGCCGATCGAGCTGCGCTGCGCCAGGTCGTCGTTGGTCACCGGCCTCGTGATCACCACGGGATCGGTGAAGACCGCGCGTCTGCCGGGGAGTAGAACGCGCTGCCACTCCTGGAAAACGCGCAGCCGATCGGGAAAGTGATTCATCGAATCGATGCACACGAGCGCATCGAAAGTGTCGTTGGCGAACGGCAGCGGTGAGTTCGCGTCCGCGACGCGGAAGCTGATCCGGTGCGACTGGTGCGAGTCGAGCGCCGCGCGCGTCGCCTCCGCGACGCCGTGCTCGTTGCTGTCGATGCCGGTGACGTGGCAGCTCGCGCGTTCGGCCAGGTACAGGGCCGGTCCGCCGGAGCCGCTCGCCACTTCCAGGACGTGCTGCTCCGGCTGAAGCTTCAGCCAGGAGATGAAGCGGTCGTATTCCTCGACCGTCAGCCAGCTGTTCTGGCCGATGTCCGCGCCGAACGTCTCGCGGCGAATCGCCGCGAGCACGTCCTGCGTGAAGTGCCCATAAGTGCTATCGAACAGGTCGACTCGTTGGGTGAGCATACGGGCCTGCTGCCTTAAGGGCATTCCTCAGCGGGCCGCCGAGACCACGCCACGCGCAGCCTGCCGCCGGCTCTTCGTGAACGGCACCAGCATCGGCACACGGCGACGGTAGTCCGCGTACTCGGGATGCGCCTCGATCAGGTCGCGCTCCTCGAACTGGATCGCGATCAGGATGTAGGCGCTCGTGGCGATCGCGAACACCAGGTGCGTGACCGTCATGGTCGGCGTCGCCCAGAAGGCAAAGAACCAACCGAGGTACAACGGATGACGCACGTAGCGGTAGAACAGCGGCGTGCCGAAATGCAGCTGCGTGTACGGCTTGCCGAGCAGCTCGAGCCACACCTGGCGCAGACCGAAGAGGTCGAAGTGGTTGATCAGGAACGTCGAGACCAGCACCAGGCCCCAGCCGAAGGCGAATGCGCCGTACAGCACGGCCTTGGCCGTCGGCGCAGTGACGTCCCACACCACCCCGCCCAGCGGCTGCCAGTAAACGAACATCGCAATCAGGGCCAGGCTGGAGAGCAGGACGTAGGTGCTACGCTCGGCGGCCGGCGGCACGATGCGGGTCCACCAGCGCTTGAAGGCCGGGCGGGCCATGACGCTGTGCTGGATGGCGAACAGGCCCAGGAGCCCCAGGTCGATGAGCAGGGCACTGGTGAACGGCACTTCTCGAGCGGAATCCATCGATTTCGGCACCCACAGGTTGCCGACGAAGCCGATGGCGTACAGGTACGTGGCGAAGAACACGGCGTAGCTGAGTACGCCGTAGACGAAGATCGATAGACGCTTGATCATGGCCAGAGCCTCCAGAATGAAGTCCCGCGCGACTTGTGTGAGCGCCAGTGTTGTGCCAAAAGCCTACGAACGCGGGCCTCTCAAGTCCCGGGCGAACGCCGGGATTTCTCCGGGATTGTTGTGGATGAGCAGCCAGCACCTCAGCTTCGGACGCTTCCGCTTCGAGCCCGCAACCGGCCGGCTGTGGAGTGGCGACCGCGAGATCAAGCTCACGCGTAAGGCCGCCGCGGTCCTGGGCCACCTCGTCGAGCGGGCCGGCCAGCCGGTCACCAAGCAGGACCTGTTCGCCGCGGTCTGGAGCAATACCGTCGTCAGCGACGACGCGCTCACCACCTGCATCCAGGAACTGCGCAAGGCGCTTGGGGACGACGCCAAGCAGCCACGCTACATCGAAACCCGGCATCGCTACGGCTACTGCTTCGTCGCGGAGCTGAGCACTGAGCCCGCCGCTGCTGCGAAGGCTCCCGAGCCCGCAGCTGAGTCCCCGGACCTGCTGGCGATCGCCGTGCTCCCCTTCATGGATATGAGCCCGAGCCGGGACCAGGACTACTTCTGCGAGGGTCTGGCGGAAGAGCTGATCGATGCATTGACGCACGTCGACGGCCTGCGCATCGCCGCACGCAGCTTGTCATTTCAGTTCCGACAGGACGGCGTCGATCTGCGTGAAGTGGGCCGCGTCCTCGGCGTGTGCTCGGTCGTGGAAGGCAGCGTGCGTCGCTCCGGCGATCAGCTGCGAATCACGGTGCAGCTGATCGACTGTGCGACCGGCTATCACAAGTGGTCGCAGCGCTTCGAGCGCCCGGTCGGCGACGTGTTTGCGATCCAGGACGAGATCGCAGCCCAGGTCGCGCTGACTTTGCGCGGCGGCGCTGAGTTGTCGCAACGCGAGCAACGCGGTTTGCGCCGGCCTCACACGTCCGCCGAGCCGTACGAGTACTACCTGCGCGGCCGCCAGTCGCTGCACCGGATGCGACAACAGGATCTCGAAGAAAGCCGCCGCATGTTCGAAGGCGCAATCGAGCTCGACGCGGACTACGCGCCGGCGTGGGCCGGGCTGGCGACCGTGCACGCTCTGCTGTTCGAGTGGTGGGGCTCGAAAGAAGAGGACATGCATCGCGCCGACCGCGCGAGCCAGATCGCGATGGAATTGGCGCCGGACCTCGCGGACGCGCATGTCGCGCGCGGCTTCGCTCTGTCGCTGCGGAATCTCTACGACGAGGCGCAGATTCACTTCGAGCTGGCCGCGCGCATCAATCCCAATCTCTTCGACGCCTACTACTATTACGGTCGTGCCGCCTTCGCGCGCGGCGAGACCGAGCACTCGGTGGAATTGTTCCGCAAGGCCGCCGAAGTGCGCCAGGAGGACTTCCAGAGTCCGACGTTCCAGGCGCAGTCGTTGCGCATGCTTCGACGCATGGACGAAGCGCGCGCGTGCAGCCGCGAAGCCGTCGCTCGCGCGGAACGCATCCTCGCGCTCAATCCGCTCGATGGCCGGGCACTGGCAGTCGCCTCGCTGGCATTGCTGGAGATCGGCGATCCCGAGCGTGCCGACGAATGGTCGCGCCGTGCGGTCGACCTTTACCCGGACGATCTGAGCGCGCTGCTCAACAGGGCCTGCCTGAAACTGCGCTGCAATCAGCACGAAGAGGCGCTCGATCTGCTCGAACGCTTCTTCGGACGCGGCATGGGCAAGCGCGACTGGGTCGAGCACGATCCCGACTACGACAGCGTGCGCGAGCACCCGCGCTTCAAGGCGATGTTCGCGAAGCTGAAGTAGGCGTCGTCAGTCGTAGATGCGGTGTTCTACGGCGCGATGCGCTTCGCCTTGACTGTTTTCGTGCCGATCGTGCCGGTCACGGTCGCGATCGCATTCTTCTGTACATCGTTCCACTCGATCGTGAGCGTACCGGCGTGCTTGCCGTCCTGCCGCAGATTGACGACCGCGATCACGTTGCCCGTGTCGAGATGCCAGCGCATCCGGCCGCTCACCTGCAGGTCCTCGGTCCACTGCACGCGCTGCAGCTCGAACTCATAACCGAACGGCTGCAGCGTGTACGTGAACTCGCCGCCGCGCAGGCCGCCGCCAATGCCGAACGTCACGAGAAAGCGCGAGAACACATCGCCGACCGTTTCGAGCGCACCCGCCGCGAGCTTCAGATCGCGCACGCCCGCCTGGTTGCCGCTCACCGCTTGCACGGGATCGAGTTGGCTGATCAGCGACGCAAACTTCGGCACCGTGCGGATCGGCCGAACGTTCGGGATGCAGCTCGTATCGCCCGGCGACAGTTGCGCGATGAAGCGACGCAGGATGCGCTGCACGCAATGAGTCGTGTCGCCGCCGTCCGGCAGATAGCCGACGTCGCTATAGAAATAGGCAGTGACGTGCGTGAGATTCGGGATGAACAGGTGCGTCACGTTCGGGAACTGCGCGGCCGCCTGCGTCGCGTCCTGCGGCGAAGTCACTGAGTCCAGGTCGCCGGACAGCACCAGCGTCGGCACGCTGGGAAACCTCGGGTGCGCCGGCAGCGGATCGCCCTGCGGATACGCCGCCAGCGGCTTCGGCCAGTCGAGACAGGTCGCGAGCGGCGTGAAGTTCGCGTTCGAGGCGAGCGCTTCATCGATCGAGAACGGCGCGAACAGATCGGGACGGTTCTGACGCGCAGCCTCGATGCCGCGCGCGTATTGCTTGCGGCGCCTCGCGGGCGAATCGTCCAGGTCGTAGTGCAACGGATATTCCTGGCAGATCACCGCCTGGTACTGGCCGTAGCTGAAGTCGACGGCGTCAGTCACGAACGGCGTGTTGTATTCGGCCGCGAGACGCAGCAGCGGCAACTTGTCGTGATTGTCGAACCACGCGCGGGCTGCGGCGTCCAGATCGCGATAGGTGATCGGCGAGTTGCCCAGGTTCGTGATCAACAAGAACAGCGTCGAGACATCGACGGTGACTTCGAGCGGAATGCCATCCGAATCCGGCGCGGTGCCGCTGATCGGCTTGACTCGCAGCTCGCGCAGCAACCGCTCGATGCGATCCGTGGCCGTGCCGCGCAGCGCGCGACACGCGGGCGAGCGATCGCACACGAGATCGAGCCCGTCGCGTCCCGTCGTCCAGTCTGTCGGGAACCAGATGTCCGCCGGGCGCGCGGGATACGCGCTGTCGAGGATCAGGCTGCGCAGGCGCTCCGGGTGCCACGCCGCGAACGTCTGCCCGACGAAGGTGCCGTAGCTGTCGCCGTAGAAATCGACCTCGTCGATCTGCAGCGCATCGAGCACGGCGGCGATGTCGTCGACCGCGAGGTGCGTGCCGTAGAGATAGGCCTTCGCGCCGAGCTGATCGGCGCACGCCGCCAGCCCCGCGGGATCGCTCGGATCGCCGGTCTGGATCTCGCGGCAATCGATGGCGCCGGAAGTACCGGTGCCGCGCTTGTCGATCATCAGCACGTCGCGGTGCTCGCGCAGCGCGCCGAAGATATTGAGATAAGCGTCGCGCGTGCCAGTCGTGGAATATCCCGGGCCGCCTTCCTGCGGCAGCAAGGTGCCGCGCGCCGACGTGCTCTGATCGAACCGCGGGTAGTACTCGAAGCCGATCGTGATCGTGCCCTTGATCCCGCCTGTCGGATCGAGCGCGCGCTTGAGCTGGCCGCAGTAGCCGTCGTAGTCGGAATTGCAGTACTTCAGCGTCAGCGAGCCGACGGTGATCTTCTTCGGCGGCGGCGGCGCGGCGGCGGTATCGAGGGCAATGAGGAAAAGGAGGACGGACAACCCGGCCAGGCGCGCTTGCATGCTCACGACGATTCCCTGAAGCGATGCTCGTTTTGCGGCATTGATGCGCCCGCGAGCCGTTCTGGTCAAGTGGTTCTGTGACAGATTGCCTCGCCCGGCGCGCCAGAACCCATTTCAATCGCGCCCGCATGCGAGCCCTGGTGCAGAAGCTGTCGGCAGTACAGGAAGCCGCGCTGATCACGACGATCTTCGCGGGCTGGTTCATCTTCGTCGCGACGTACGTCGTCTTCGCCGGGTTCCCCCAGGGCGATGGAGCCGGTTACAGCACTTCGAGCGCGATCTCGCTGGTCGTGTTCGAGACCGTCGCGTTCTGCATTGCCGCCGTGGTTCTGCGCTGGCGCGGCTGGCAGCTGCAACACTTCATGTTCTCAGTGCGCTGGCGCGACGTGCTGGCCGCTGTCGTGCTGCTCCTTGCCGACACGTTCTGCAATGCCGTCCTGTGGCGAACACTCACCAACCGATTCGATGACGGCTCGATCCTCGATCACATCGTGCAACACGGTGGCATGCCGTTCGGCCCTGCACTGCTGCTCTCGGTCGTCAACGGCACGTTCGAAGAATTCTTCCTGTGCCGCTATCTGATCGAACGCTTCCAGACTTCGGGTGCGGCGTTCGCGGTGACACTGAGCGCGTTGATCCGGATGCTCTACCACACGTATCAGGGTCCTCACGGCACGCTGTCCATTCTCGCGTTCGGCCTGCTGATCGGCTGGTACTACTGGCGAACGCGCTCGCTCGGCGCCGTCGTTCTCACGCACGCACTGGCGGATCTCGTCGCGCTGACATAGATCCGACGATACACGCACGATCCGCCACAGGGTGTTCGATTCGCGCGTATCCTTGGCTCCCCATGCGCGCTGTCCTGACTACCGTGCTCACGCTGCTGCTGATCGCCGCTGGCGGATTCATCGTGATCTGCGCGTTCCTGTACTTCGGCCAGGAGCGCTCGATCTTCTTCCCAGGACCGAATGATCCCCAGCTGCGGCAGCAGTACTCGGCCCAGCGCGTCGAGATCGCGACCGCGGGCGCGACGCTGGAAGGCTGGTGGATCGAGAACCCGCAGGCGACGACACCGGCAGTGATCCTGTATTTCGGGGGCAATGCCGAAGACGTGCTGCACACGGCCACCACGGCGCCGAACATCGGCGCCCGCAGCCTCCTCGTCGTGAACTACCGGGGCTACGGTCGCAGCACCGGCAAGCCGGGGCAAAAGGCGCTGTACGACGATGGCCTCGCAATCTATGACTATGCAGTCGGACGGGGCGCAAAACCCGAGCACATTGTCGTGATGGGACGAAGCCTCGGCTCCGGCGTCGCATCGATGCTGGCGGCCACTCGACCGGTGCGCGCTGCGATACTGGTCACACCCTTCGACAGCATCGCCGCCGTCGCCGCAGGCAAGTATCCCTATCTGCCGGTGCGACTGTTATTGCGGCATCCGTTCCCGTCGACAGACTGGGCGAAGCAGGCGCGTGTTCCGGCGCTGTTCCTGGCTGCCGAGCGCGATTTCGTCGTCCCCGCGGAGCATACGCGCGGGCTGTTCGAGGCATGGGCGGGAGAAAAACAAATGCACGTGCTGCCGCAGACCGGGCACGACGATCTCGACATGCACCCGGACTACTATCGACTCATCGACGAATTTCTGGCGGCCGAACAATAAAGGCGGCGGCGCGCATCGTCAGCTCCGTTCGACCAACTGCACGTTGCCGATCCAGTTGCGTGCGCGGCGCGCGAGACGCGAGTCGGTGCCCTCACCGTCGAAGTTGGCGGGCGAGCGTTTCAACAGCGCGGCATCGACTCCGTCAAACGTGTTCACGTTCACGACCGCGTACAGACGTCCTGCGATCTCGCTGGTGACGACAGGCACGACACCGCAACGCGAGCAGACGTGGAACTCGGCAGTGCGCGTGCCGAACGCATAGCGCGCAACGAGCGCGGGCTCCTTCACTGTTATTTTCAGGGCGCCGCCCGGCGCTGAAGTCCACACGCCGCCGTGCTTCGTGCAGAACGAGCAGCCGCAGGCGCGCGCCGGTATTTCGCTCGGGGACGGCTCCCAGTCGAGCGCGAAGATTATGTTGCCACAGTGACATGTCCCATCGATGCGCATGCGTCCAGCCTCTCCGCCGCAGTGCTCGAATAATAAGGTTTCGCCTGAAGGAGGTTTGCCGGCTTCCCGGCCCGCAGTTGGGTATTCGCCCGCTATGTAAGCGCCATCCGCCTCACCGACACTATTCCTCACTGTAAAACTCATTTTCAACGGCAAACCCGCCGAGAGGCGGGGACGCAAAGCCTCCGGTCCGACGGAACTGAAAATTTCCAGGATAGCGGGGTTGCCTCCGTCACGACGGGAGTAATCGTCATGCGCAGGTTCGGCCCTGGATTGGTCCTGATTGCATTGAGCGCGGCTGCTTTGAGCGGCTGCGGCGGCGGCGACGATGCAGCGACGCCGGCTTCAGGATCTGCACAACCTCCCGCTCCGCCGCCGCCCGGCTCGAGCAACCACGCACCGACGATTTCCGGTAACGCGCCGGGCGCGGTGAACGCGTCGAGCGCGTACAACTTCCTGCCGACGGCGGCCGATGCGGACGGCGACACGCTCGCGTTCAGCATCGACAACAAGCCCGACTGGGCCACGTTCAACACGTCCACCGGCCGGCTGTCGGGCACGCCCGCTGCGGCTGACGTCGGCACGTACGCGAATATCGCTATCTCCGTGAGCGACGGGCATGACAGCACTGCGCTGAGCCCGTTCGCGATCGCCGTCAACGCCATCTCGAACGGTCGCGCCACGCTGTCGTGGACCGCGCCGACCGAGAACACGGACGGCAGCACGCTCTCCAACCTCTCCGGCTACCGGATCCGCTACGGCACGAGCGCGAACGCGCTGACGAACACGATCGTCATCGAGAACGCGAGCGTGACGACCTACGTGGTGGAAGATCTCGCGCCGGCGACGTGGTACTTCGCGGTCACGGCCGTGAACAGCACCGGCGCCGAGAGCACGTACTCGAACGTCGCGAACAAGGCGATCTGACCCGAGGGCGGCAGAATGCTGCCCCGGGGGAATGCCCGCGGGCTGATCAGTGATTGCGGACGACGCGCACGCGCGCGTTTTCCGGCGGCAGGGCCTGCTCGAGCGCCTCGACGAAGCGGCGCGTCCACGTCGCGATGTCGTTGCGCCTGAGGACCTGCATCATCGCCGAGTGACGCTCGCGACGCTCCTGTAACGACATCGTCAGCGCCGCCTGGATCGCTTGACTGACCGCGCGAGTATCGTACGGATTCACCTGCAACGCGGCCGTCAGCTCGCGCGCCGCCCCCGCCAGATTCGACAGGATCAGCACACCCGGATCTTCCGCGCTCTGCGCAGCCACGTATTCCTTGGCGACCAGGTTCATGCCGTCGCGCAGCGGCGTGACGATGCCGACGTTCGACACCCGCAGCAGCCCCATCAGCGTCGAGTGCGGGAAGTTGCGATTCAGATAGCGGAGCGGCGTCCAGTCCGTGTCGGCGAAGCGCCCATTGGTGCGGCCGGCGGCCTGCTCCAGCGCCTGGCGGATCTCGGCATACGCGCGCACGTCCGAGCGCGACAGCGGCGCGATCTGCATGTACGTGATGCGGCCGAGCATGTCGGGATACGTTTCGAGGAAGTGCTGGTATGCGTGGAAACGCTCGACCAGCCCCTTGCTGTAATCGAGCCGGTCGACGCCGATCATCAGCGTGCGGCCCATGAGGCTATCGGTCATGCGCTTCACGACTTCCGCGTCCGTGGATTCCACGGCCTCTTCCTGCACGGTCGCCACGTCGACGCCGATCGGGAACACCTCCGCGCGGATGACGCGGTCGCCGCTGACGCGGATGCGGCCCTCGCCGCGCAATGCTTCCGGACCGCACAGGTGCTCGATGCCGGACTGGAACGAGCGCAGATCGTTCTGTGTCTGGAATCCGACCACGTCGTAGCTCGTCAGATCGCGCAGCAGCTCCGCGTACGCGGGCAGCACGCGCAGCATCTCGATGTTCGGAAACGGGATGTGCAGGAAGAAGCCGAGCGGCCGGCGCACGCCGAGCTCGCGCAGCCGCCGGCCGAGCGGGATCAGGTGATAGTCGTGCACCCAGATCACGTCGTCCTGCTCGAGGAGCGGCGCGAGCTTCTGCGCGAACGTGCGGTTCACGTTCTCGTACGCGTCGCGCTGCTCGGCGGCGTAGCGCATGCTGCGCTGGAAGTAGTGGAACAGCGGCCAGAGAACTTCGTTCGCGTAGCCGTTGTAGTACAGATCGAACTCGTCCTTGCGCAGATCGATCGTGGCGTAAGTGACGCCTTCGCGAATGTGGAGGTCGGGATCGCCCGGCTCGTGCTCCACCGCTTCGCCGCCCCAGCCGAACCACAAGCCGCCGGTGCGCTTGAGCGCGCTCAGGATGCCGATCGCGAGCCCGCCCGGAGCAGCCGATTTACGCGGCAGCGAAATCCGGTTCGAGACGCAGACCAGTCGACTCATCCTGCGGGTACTCCCTGGAGGCTAACAGCATGCCGCCATGCCGTTGGGAGTAACCCTTACACACTGACATTTGTTCCGGCGGAAACGCTCCGGCTCAGAGCGGCTCGCGATAGCGGCGCATCCAGATCGCCGCCGCGACGAAGCCGGCGGCCACGACCAGCCCGAGCCAGAGCCACGGATTGGACAGGAAGCCGACGGGATCGAGCGCATCGAACACACGATGCGGCATATCGACGGTTGCGCCATCGCTGAGCTGGGGAGCTGGCGAACGGGCAACGAACATCGTCTTGAGGCCGCTGGTCAGGCGATAGCCGAGCAGGTCCTGCACGTAATGCGAGTTGAAGGCGACTCGCTCGAACACCATCACTGCAATCGGCGGGAGCACGGCCCAAAGGAACGCGGCGCGCTTCGCCCAGGCCGACACGAACAGCAGCCAGGCGGAGACGGGTGCATACCAGAGCTCGATCGCCAGCAATACATAGATAGAGCCGACTATCACCTGGAACAGCTGCGGGTTGGCCCAGATGGCAACGGGATTCACGCCACCGATCAGCAGGAGAACGGTCGCAAGCAACAGCACGACGATCTGCGTCGCGACGACAGTCGCTAGCACGATGGCCGGTCCTATGAGTGTCGCGGTGAACAGCTTGCTGAGTACAGTGGTCGTGTCGGCGACGGGCATGGATTTCCAGAACAGCACACTGCGGTCCTTGCGTTCGCCCTGCAATGCATCCAGCAGGTAGAAGAACACGGCGATGTTCATCACCACCGTGACGACGATCCCGATGCCGAAGTAAGACCCGGCGATCATCATCTGCTGCTTCTCAGGCGTGAGCGCCGACAAAGCCTGCATGCCCTGCGACAGTTGCGCGGCGTTCGCGATCAGCGATATCGCCACAGCGATCAGCAACACACCGGCGGCAACCAGCGGCGCGATGAACAGCGAGCGGTTCTCCCACAGCTCGCGCATCACCGACCAGTAGAAGGGCCGGACCGGACGCGGCGCAGTGGTCGGCGCCACGAAGCTCTCGGAAGTTTCGGTTGCTGCGTTCATGCCGCGGCTCCTTGCTGTCCGCCGATCATGGCGACGAACAGGTCTGCAATGCTTGGCGTGCGCGCCTCGCCGAGTGCGGAAATCTGCGCACGGTCGGGGTTATCGAACAGGAACACGCTGCGACCGAACACCTGCCGCTCGTGCATCGGCTTGAGCGCGCGCGCCGCCGCGGTCTGCTCGGGCCGCACCATGACCTCGACGTAGCGCTGCTCGAAGTCCTCCATGCTGCAGTCGAGCACCAGGCGGCCCTTGTTGATGAACATGACGTCGGTGAGCACGTGCTGGATCTCCTCGACCTGGTGCGTCGTCACGACGATCGTGCGGCTGTGGTCGAAGTAGTCGTTGAGCAGCGTGTCGTAGAACGCCTTGCGATACAGGATGTCGAGGCCGAGCGTCGGCTCGTCGAGCACGAGCAGGCGTGCGTCGATGGCCATGACCAGCGCGAGATGCAGCTGGGTGATCATGCCCTTCGAAAGCTTGTGCACGCGGCTGTCGCGCGGGATGCTGGTTTTCGCGAGGAAGGCTTCGGCCTTGGCGCGGTCGAAGCGCGGATGCACGCCCTCGACGTAGTCGAGCGCCTGCGACACCTTCAGCCACGGCGGCAGCACGGCGACGTCGGCGATGAAGCAGACTTCCTGCATCACCGCGTTGCGCTCGAGATAAGGGTTGCGGCCGAGCACGCGCAGCTCGCCTTCATAAGGAGTGAGTCCGAGGATCGCCTTCAGCGCGGTCGTCTTGCCGGCGCCGTTCGGGCCGATCAGGCCGACGATGCGGCCCTCGGCGACGCGCAGGTCCAGGTTGTCGAGCGCGACGGTCTTGCCGAACGCCTTGCATACGCCGCGCGCTTCGATCGCAAATCCGGGTGCCAATGCGGGTGTAGTAGTAGCAGCCATGGCTCAGCGCTCCTCTTGTTGCCCGCCGCTGTCGCCGCGCAACAGCGCAGCCGGCTCGAGCCCCAGGCGCTGGATGGTGGCGCGGATCTTCGGCCATTCGTCCACGAGGAATTTCTGCCGCTCGCCCTGGAGCAGCAGGTCGCGCGCGCCGCTGTTGATGAACATGCCCCGACCTCGTTTCTTCTCGACGAGTTGCTCGTCGACGAGTTGTTGATAACCCTTGAGCACCGTGAGCGGGTTGACCCGGTACTCGGCTGCGACATTGCGCACCGAGGGCAGCGGATCCCCTTCGTTCAACACGCCGTCGAGGATCATGGCGACCACGCGATCGCGCAGCTGCCGGTAGATCGGCTGACTGTCACTGAATTCGCGATCCATGTTCGCTTCCAGAAAACCTCTGTTGGAGTCCGAGGGTTGAGAGGTGTAGCTCTGGTTTACTGTACCAGACCACCCCTCAACCCCCTCCTCATCGCCACCCGACATGATTCGCAGCTCACAGACGGGTGTGCGATTCAGATTGCGCCAGCGACTCGGTCGCTGCCGGCAGGCGGGTCGCCGCGACGATGACCGTTTCCATCTCTTCGATGGTGACCGTCGGCGACTGGTGCTTGCGGGTCACGCGCGGCTCGCTGAGCGCGCTGCGCAGGAAGGCGGTCAGGTCGGTCGCGACGATCTTGCCGACTTCGGCCGTCACGGCGCCCACGTCCGGCAGCGCGACCGAGAAGCCCAGAACGTCAGCCTTGGCCGGGTTGGACGCCATGGCGAACACTGAAAGCAGCGCGACGACCGTCAATTTTGCTCGATTGTTCATGGCCTTAACTCCTCTGTGCGTGTCGACTCTGTTTTGCCGGTGAAGTGGTGTAGCTCTATGGTGTTGTAGTTAACTATAACACCAAATCAATTGCAAGGGGTTTTTAGAAAAAGATGGCCGGAGGGGGTCGGGGTTAGAATTCGCGCCCCTTTCGCCCTCAACCAAAGAGCCGCGCTCCATGAAGAGTCCCGTCAACGTCGCGATCACCGGCGCCGCCGGCCAGATCGGTTACGCCCTCGCCTTCCGTGTCGCTTCCGGCCAGATGCTCGGCGCGGATCAGCCGATCAATCTGCATCTGCTCGAGATCACGCCGGCGTTGCCGGCGTTGCAGGGCGTGGTGATGGAGCTCAACGACTGCGCGTTTCCGACGCTCAACAAGATCGTCGCGAGCGACGATCCCAAAATCGCATTCAAGGATTGCGAAGTCGCTCTGCTGGTCGGCGCGCGTCCGCGCGGCCCGGGCATGGAGCGCAAGGATCTGCTGCTTGCGAACGCGCAGATCTTCTCCGCGCAGGGCAAGGCGCTCGATGCAGTCGCGAATCGCAACGTGCGCGTGCTGGTCGTCGGCAATCCGGCGAACACGAATGCACTGATCGCTCAGCGCAACGCGCCCGGGCTGAATCAGCGCAATTTCACTGCGATGGTGCGCCTCGATCACAACCGCGCGCTGGCGCAGCTCGCGGAGAAGACCGGCACGCACATCACGCGCACAATCAAGCCGATCATCTGGGGCAATCACTCTGCGACTCAGTATCCCGACCTGCATCACGCGCTCGTCGACGGCAAAGCGGCGTTGTCGCTCATCGATCAGAAGTGGTACGCGGAGACTTTCATCCCGGTCGTGCAGCAGCGCGGTGCGGCGATCATCAAAGCACGCGGCCAGTCATCCGCTGCTTCTGCAGCGTCGGCAGCAATCGATCACGTGCGCGATTGGGTGAAGGGCACGGCGGACGGCGACTGGGTCAGCATGGGAGTGCCGTCGGACGGCAGCTATGGCATTCCGGCGGGCGTCATCTACGGCTATCCGGTGACGTGCCGCAACGGCGACTACCAGATCGTGCAGGGCCTCGCGGTCAACGACTTCAGCCGCCAGCGCATGGACGCCACTCACAAGGAGCTGCTCGAAGAGCGCGACGGCGTGAAGGACCTCATCTGAAAGAATGTCAGGCTGAAGCCTGACTCCGTCCCGGGTCGGATTGTCGGACAATCGTGGCGGTTAGCACGCTTGCTGCGTCAATCGCAGCGAGCTAGTGTCAGCGCATGACCGGCCTCATCTGGTTCCTCATCTTCCTGCTGGGCGCGCTGGTGCTCGCCTACCAGCGCGTCAGCCTGCTTACCGCAACGCTCGCGTACGCGGGCGCCATGCTCATCTATGCATTCACGACAGCGGCGCCGGTCTCCACGCTGCTGCTCGTCGCGCTCTTCGCAGTCCTGGTGCTGCTCAACATCGATGCGTTCCGCATCCGCTTCATCAGCCGGCCGTTCCTGCGCACCTACCGGCGCATGCTGCCGTCGATGTCGCAGACGGAAAAAGATGCGCTGGAAGCGGGCACGGTGTGGTGGGACGGCGAGCTGTTCACCGGCGGTCCGGACTGGGACAAGCTGCTGTCGGCGACTCCGCCGCGCCTGTCGCCCGAAGAGCAGGCATTCATCGACGGGCCGTGCGAAGAGCTGTGCCGGATGATCGACGACTGGGACATCACGCACCGTCGCGCCGATCTGCCGCCGCATCTGTGGGACTACATCAAGAGCAAGGGCTTCTTCGCGATGATCATCCCGAAGAAGTACGGCGGCCTCGAATTCTCCGCGTACGCGCATTCGTGCGTGCTGGTGAAACTCTCCAGCCGCTCCGGCGTCGTCGCCTCGACCGTCGCGGTGCCGAACTCGCTCGGCCCCGGCGAGCTCCTGCTTCACTACGGCACTGAAGAGCAGCGCACCTACTATCTGCCGCGACTCGCGCGCGGCGAAGAGATCCCGTGCTTCGGTCTCACCGGCCCGCGCGCCGGCTCGGACGCGGCGTCGATCCCCGACACCGGCATCGTGTGCAAGGGCATGCACGAGGGCCGCGAGATCGTCGGCGTCAGGCTGAACTTCTCGAAGCGCTACATCACGCTGGCGCCGGTCGCGACGGTGATCGGCCTGGCGTTCAAGCTGTTCGATCCGGAGCGTCTGCTCGGCGGCGACCGCACCGACTACGGCATCACCTGCGCGTTGATTCCGCGCCATACGCCCGGCATCACGATCGGTCGCCGGCACTTCCCGCTGAACGCGCCGTTCCAGAACGGCCCGATCCAGGGCAAGGACGTATTCGTGCCGCTCGACTTCCTGATCGGCGGCGTGAAGATGGCGGGCCAGGGCTGGCGCATGCTCGTCGAGCAGCTCTCGGTCGGCCGCTGCATCTCGCTGCCGTCGAGTGCGACGGGCGCAGCGAAAGCGGCAGTCTTCGCGACCGGCGCATATGCACGCGTCCGCCGGCAGTTCAACGTTCCGGTGGGGCAGTTCGAGGGCGTCGCGGAAGCGATCGCGCGCATGACCGGCACGACGTACATCATGGACGCCGCACGCTCGGTCACCGCTGGCGCCATCGACGGCGGCGAGAAACCGTCGGTTCCTTCGGCGATGCTGAAGTATCACCTCACCGAGTACGGCCGCAGCGTCGCCAACGATGCGATGGATATTCACGGCGGCAAAGGCATCATGCTCGGCCCCCGCAACTATCTCGCCCGCGGCTACGACCTCGTGCCGGTCGCGATCACGGTGGAAGGCGCGAACATGCTGACGCGCAGCCTGATCATCTTCGGTCAGGGCGCAATCCGCTGCCATCCGTTCGTACTGCGCGAGATGAACGCCGCGCGCGAGAAGGACAAGCGCAAGGCCCTGCGCGACTTCGACACGGCGCTGTTCGGGCACATCGGCTTCACGATCAGCAACGCGGTGCGCTCATTGATCATGGCGCTCACGCTCGCGCGCTTCTCGCACGTACCGACCACCGGCTCGACCGAGCGCTTCTATCAACACATCAACCGCTTCAGCGCATCGTTCGCGTTCGCGACCGACGTCGCGATGCTCACGCTCGGCGGCTACCTGAAGAAGAAGGAGAGCCTCTCGGCGCGGCTCGGCGACGTGCTGTCGTGCATGTACCTGTCGTCGATGGTGCTGAAGCACTACGAGAACCAGGGCCGCCCGGAAGAGGATCTGCCGCTGGTCGAGTGGGCCTGCCGCACGCTGCTGTACAAAGCCCAGGAGCAGCTGCACAGCTTCCTGCGCAACTTCCCGAACCGCTTCCTCGCGTCGTTCATGCGTTTCTTCATCTTCCCGCGCGGCCAGACTTATCACGCGCCCCAGGATCGCCTGGGCCAGGACATCGTCGAAGAGATGTTGCACACGAGCATGCCGCGCGATCGCCTGACGCACGGCATCTATCGCACGATCGAGCCGAGCAATCCGCTCGGCATGCTGCAGGAAGTGCTGGTGCTGGCCGACGCCGCGGAGCCGCTCGAGAAGCGCGTGCGCGTCGAAGGCGTAAAGACCGGCCGCGTGACCGCGCTCGATTTCCCCGGCCAGGTCCAGCAGTCGCTCGCCGCCGGCATCCTGACCGAGACCGAAGCCGCGATGCTGCGCGACTACGACCGCCGCGTCATGGAGATCATCCACGTCGATGACTTCACGACGGAGGAGATGGCCGCGGGCGGCGAGCAGACGGTCGACGACGTGCGCCCGGCGCGCGTCAGCAACGCATGAGGGTGTTGTCTGAGAGCGATCCTGCACGTCGACATGGACGCGTTCTACGCGTCCGTCGAAGCGCTCGACAATCCTGAGCTGCGCGGCAAGCCGCTGATCGTCGGCGGCACTGGCGGCCGGGGCGTGGTCGCCGCAGCCAGCTACGAAGTGCGTAAGTACGGCGTGCACTCCGCGATGCCGATGCGCGAAGCGCTGCGACGTTGTCCACACGCGATCTGCGTCCGCCCGCGATTCGAGCGTTACAAAGAAGTCTCGCAGATCGTCTTCACCATCTTCCACGAGTACACGCCGCTGGTGCAGGGCCTGTCGCTCGACGAAGCTTTCCTCGACGTCACCGCAAGCCAAGCCGCGCTCGGCAGTGCGGAGTCGATCGCTGTCGCCATCAAGAAGAAGATCGTCGCGCGCACCGGCGTGACGGCTTCGGTCGGCGTCGCGCCGAACAAGCTGGTCGCGAAGATCGCATCCGATCTGCGCAAGCCCGATGGCCTGGTCGTCGTGCGCGAGGACGAAGTCACCGCGCTGCTCGACCCGCTGCCGATCACGCGGCTGTTCGGTATCGGCAAGAAGACCGCGCCACACCTGGAGCGCATCGGCATCCGCACGCTGCGCGATCTGCGGCTTGCGAGCGACGCCGTGCTGCAGCCGGTGTTCGGACGCTACGTGGCCGGCATCAAGGCGCGCGCCGCCGGGATCGATGAGCGGCCGGTGATCGCCGATTGGGACGAAAAGCAGATCTCGTCGGAAGAAACCTTCGACACGGACATCAGCAACCGCGTCGAGCTGCACGCCGAGCTCGCACGGCTGACGGACCGCACAGCTTCGCGTCTGCGCTCGCAGGGATGGCTGGCGCAAACTGTCGTCGTGAAGATCCGCCGCAAGGACTTCAAGACCTACACGCGGCAGACGCCGATCCGGCCCGCGACCCAGCAGACGCGCCCGCTGCTCGACGCAGCGACGAAGCTCCTCGACGAATGGCTGCACGAACAGCCGCGCGCCGCCGTGCGTCTGCTCGGCGTCGGCGCGACCGATCTGACCAGCACGCCGCAGCTCGACCTCTTCACAGTGCCGGAAACAGGCCGCAATCAGCACCTGGATACGACTCTCGACGAGATCCGCGCGAAGTTCGGCAACGACGCCGTTTCGCGCGGGAGCTCACTGCGCAATCGTCAGCCACGCTGACGCGCACGCAGACGCGGCGACTGCAGCGCAGATCCTTGCAGCTCCGCTGCGATCAACTGATTGCCGAGCACCTTCGCTGTCGCGAGCCGCTGTTGATCGCCTGCTGCAGCGAAGCGCACGAGATCCGGCCAGAAGCCCGGGTTCGTCGGCCACCGCGGCATCAGCAACGACTCGTGATGCACGGCGAGACGCCGGACGTACCACGGCGGCGCCGCCGTCAATCGCTGCGCGACACTCGCTGGCATCGCGTAGATGAGACGCGCCGCCAGTGGGCTCGACGTTGCGACATGCCACGCGAACAGCAGCGCGACTTCGCACAGCGATGCTTGCAGTGATGAGGCATGCGGCTGCGCGTAGCGCTCGCTCATGGACAGCGATGCCGCCACCGCGTTGGGCTCCGCAAGCGAGCGCCATAGCTTCTCGTCCTCGAAGCCGAGCGAGTAGAGCGTGTACGGCAGCGCGGCCAACACCATGCGCGCGGGCTGCGACAGACCGGCGATCGTCGCATGCAGCCTGCACGGCAAGTGCTGCAGCTGACCGTGTCCGTTGTGCTCCGCAGTCAGCAGTTCCAGGTAGTCGAGATTGAGCTCGTGAATTCGCGCCAGCACTGCGGCGCTCAGCACCGGCGCGCTCGCGCCGGGCAGTTCTTCCGTGTCGTTGCGTCTCATCGATGCTTCCTTGCATGACGGGGGGCCGCGAATTAAACATTGGCTTCAAGTCATCGTCAATTGCGGGCACACTAGCGCCGCGAAGGAGCGCGATGAGGACCAGGGAGGCACGTCCATGCACATCAGTAACGAGCGCTACTTCCACGATCGCCAGCGTCACGATCTCGCGCTGCGCATGATCCGTCACGAAGCCCGCACCTGCACGATCCGCTCGTGCACCGGCCTGACCGACGATCGCATCCGCCGGCTCTACAAGACCTACGCGAGTCACATGCCGAGCGCGCCGGTGCGGCGCCGGCGGGGCAAATCGCCGCGACAGGTTGCCTTCTTCGTGCGCAACGCCCGCGCGCAGCTCGAATCGTCGATGCTCGCGAGCGTGTTCGGCACATTCGGTTTGTTGCGGACGCAGGCGCAACTGCAACCTGGCTCGATCGAATTCGGCCGGGTGTTCTGCGACGCCTACGAAACGCATCGCCAGCTGCTGCGCAACGCGGACATCTCGTTCGAGCACGCGTGGTTTCTCCTGCAGCTTTTGTCGCGCAACGCCGACCTGCACGCGGTTCGCTGCCGACATTGCGACAGCCAGTACCTGCGCGATCGCGTCAACCTTTGTCGTCGCACGTGCCCGGTGTGCACGCTGAAGCGAACGCGCACGGAACGACGCTGATACAATCGCGCGCATGGCGTTGCCGCGCTCCCATCCCAACGTGCTGGCCGGACCGTATCTCGAACGCGCCGCCCACTGGCGCAAAGACGAAGAGCGTCTGCGCGCGGCGCTGGCCGATCCCGCGACCTGGTTCGTGCCGGTGTGGCAGGCGCGCAGCGCAATCGTGACCTCACCGGACGGGCGCACCTCCGCGTACTTAGCGACCGGCACGCATGCGCTCGCCAATGTCGACACGAGCGGCGGCTTCATTCTGCTCGGCGAGTTTCACGAGCACGTCGTGTTCGCCGTCAGCGTCACGGGAGAAGCGCCGCCGGCGCTCGCGAGCGGCACGGAGCTGCACGATCTGCGGTTGATCGCGGGCGAGTTGTCGCCCGAAGAAGCCGGCTTGCTCGCGTACGCCCGCGCGATGGTGCATTGGCAGTCGCACAACCGCTACTGCGGCCGGTGCGCGTATCCGATGCTCGCGGTGCAGGGCGGTCACGTCATGCAATGCTCGAATCCGACCTGCGCGCACCAGCAATTCCCGCGACTGGACCCTGCCGTCATCGTGCTGGTCACCGATGGCGAGCGGGCTTTGCTCGGCCGCCAGCCGGCCTGGCCGCCGGGACGCTATTCGACGATCGCGGGCTTCGTCGAGCCGGGCGAGAGCCTCGAGGACGCGGTCGCGCGCGAGGTGCGCGAAGAGACGGGCGTGGTCGTCGGCGAAGTCATCTATCACTCCTCGCAGCCGTGGCCGTTTCCGTCCTCGTTGATGCTGGGCTTCACCGCCCACGCCGCGCGGACCGCGATCGACCTGAGCGACCAGGAGCTGGAAGACGCCGGCTGGTTCACCCGCGCACAGCTCGCCGCCGGCGAGATCGCGCTGCCGACCACGCATTCGATCTCGTTCCGCCTGATCGAAGACTGGTACGACAGCGCCGCCGTCACCCCGCTGCGGGACGAACCGGGCGTGCGGATGTGGCCGGCGCCGAAGCGCTGAGCCTTCCTTCAGCGCTCATTCAGTGCGCGGAGTGCATTTCAGTCTCTCCGCCGTGCTCTACAATTGCCGCCCATGTGCCTGCTCGTTCTCGCCTGGAAACACCACCCGCGCTATCGGCTGATCCTCGCGGGCAATCGCGATGAGTTCCACGAGCGTCCCGCCGCGCCGCTCGGCTGGTGGCAGGACGATCCGCGCATCCTCGGCGGGCGCGACCTGAAGGCGGCCGGCACCTGGCTCGGGGTGGCGCGCTCGGGACGCTTCGGCGTCGTCACCAACTATCGCGACCTGCAGGCGCCGGTCGAAGGTGCGCCGTCGCGCGGGCAGCTCGTCCCGCGATTCCTGACGGGCGCGACCTCGCCGAAGGAATTTCTCGACGACCTGCGGGGCGCCGCGCCGCGCTACTCGGGCTTCAATCTGCTGGTCGGCGGTGCGCGGGCGCTGTACTACTTCTCCAACCGTGGGCCGAATGCGCCGGCCGCGCTCGCGCCCGGCGTCTACGGCCTGAGCAATCATTTGCTCGACACGCCGTGGCCGAAGCTGGCCCGCACGCGCCAGCGCTTCGAGGAGCTGCTGACCGGCGCGGACGTCGCGCCGGAAGACCTGTTCACGATCCTCGGCGACCGCGAGCCGGCCAGCGACGATCGCCTGCCTTCGACCGGGCTGCCGCCGGACTGGGAGCGCGTCGTCTCCGCGCCGTTCATCGTCAACGAGCGCTACGGCACGCGCTGCTCCAGCGTCCTGCTGGTCGAGCGCAACGGCCGCACCGTCCTGCAGGAGCGCCGCTTCGACGCTGCCGGCGTGCAGAGCGGCACCTCGCGCTTCGAGTTCAGGAGCGTGGAAGTGCCGGAAGTGTGGTTCGAAGCGAACGATCCCGCCGAGCCGGTCGCGACCGATCCCTCGTTCGACTCATCGCCGGAATAGCGCGCAGGGAGACAGGGTCGCTCGCCATGCCCCGAAGTCCCGCCCTGCTGATGTTCGCGCTGCTGTTGCCGCTGGCGGCGCAGGCGAAGATCGCGATCGACATTCCCGAAGCGACCGAGCCGGTCGCCACCAACGTCCGGGCTTTTCTCAGTCTGACGCGCTACGCCGACCGCGACGACGTGACGCCCGAGATCATGTCGCGCCTGCAACGGCGCATCGTCACCGAGACGCGCGCGGCGCTCGAGCCGCTCGGCTACTACGAGCCCGAGGTCACGTATGAGACGGTGCAGGAAGGCGCAGGCTGGCGCGTGACCATTCACGTGACGCCGGGCCGGCCGGTGCGCCTGTCGGACGTCACCGTCGACGTGATCGGACCCGGCGCCGACGCGCGCGCCATCCGGGAGGTCGTCGAAGCGCAGGATCTGAAGCCCGGATTGCGGCTGAATCACGGCACGTACGAGCGCGTGAAGGGTGCCCTGCTGCGAGCCGCGAAGAACGACGGCTATCTCGACGCGCATCTCACGAAAAACGATCTGATCATCGATCGGCTGGAGCGGCGCGCGACCGCGACGATCGAAATGGATACGGGCAGGCGCTACAGCTACGGCGAGATCAAGATCGCGCAGGACGTGATCAACGACAACTCGATGCGCCGGCTGCTGCGCATGCAAGCGGGCGACCCGTACACGCTCGACTCCCTGCTGCGCACGCAGTACGTCCTCGACGACAGCCAGTACTTTTCCGCGGTCAACATCGAGACCGGCACGGTCGACCGCGAAGCGCTGACGGTCCCGGTCACGGTGAGCGCACAGCCGAACCGCCGCCATCGTTTTGCAACCAGCCTGGGCTACGGCACCGACACCGAGGTGCGCGGCAAGTTCACCTGGGACAACCGCCGCGTGAACGACGACGGCCACCGCTTCAAGCTGGAGCTGCTCGGCTCGTCGATCATCAAGGAGCTCGGCGCGCGCTACGTCATCCCGGTGATGGACGTCGCGCTCGAGAAGCTGGAATTCACGGGCACCCTCATCGACGAAGAAATCGGCGACACCGTGAGCCAGCGCGCCGAAGTCGGCGCCGGTCTGACGCAGGTGCTGGGCCGCTGGCAGCGTGTGCTGTTCGTGCGTCTGGCGAATGAAACCACGACGGAAACCACCGAAGCGGGCCGCACGAGCAACACTGCGTTCTATGTCTTCCCAGGCATCAGCTACTCGACGCTGCCAAGCTATATCGTCGGCGGCAAGGCGCGGCCGTATCGCCTCTACTTCGAGTTGCGCGGCTCGCCGACGACGCTCGGCTCCGACGCCTCGTTCGTGCAGTTCCGCTTCCAGGGCGAGCGCATTTTCGATTTCGCGCCGCGCTGGCACCTCGACCTGCGCACCGAGCTCGGGGCGACGCGCATCGAGTCGAACGCCAGCGAACAGATCACCGATCTGCCGGCCTCGCAGCGCTTCTTCGCGGGCGGCGACCGCAGCGTGCGCGGCTTCGCGCTCAACGAGCTCGCGCCGCGGGACAAGTTGACGGGCGACACCATCGGCGGCAAGCACCTGGCGACCGGCACGATCGAGGTGACGCGCGACCTGCCGCGCAATTTCGGCGTCGCCGCGTTCTACGACATCGGCAATGCGTTCGACGACTTCAAGGATCCGCAGCTCGAATACTCGGCCGGACTCGGCGTGCGCTACAACATCGCCGTCGCGAGCTTCGGCCTCGACGTCGCGCAGCCGCTGTCGGAGTCGGGCCGCAACCCGCGTTTCCACCTCTACATCTCGACGCAATTCTGAATGCGCCGACGCCTGCTCATCGCTGCGATCCTGCTGGTGATCCTGCTGCCCTTCGTGCTGGTCGGCATCGTGCTGTACACGCCGGCCGGTCTGTCGCTGGTCGTCAGTCAGCTGTGGCGGCTCGAGCGGTACGGCGTCCACATCACCGGTGTGAGCGGCACGATCTCGGGGCCGCTGCGGGTCGGGCAGTTCGAGCTCGATCATCCGCGCGTACACGTCGTCGCACACGACATCATGATCGAGACCGAGCTGCGCGGACTGCTGATCCAGACGCTGCAGGCTTCATCCGTCACAGTCCGCGACACCGTCGTGACGCTGCGCGAAGACCACACGCCGCCGAGCACGCGGCCGCCGCACTTCCTGCCGCGGTTCCTGCGCATCGATGCGCGCAGCATCGAGCTGACGCACGCGCGCTACGAGCACACGAATGGACTCGTGATCGAAGCAAACCGCGCGATCGGTCGTGCGACGATCACCGCGAGCACGCTGCGCGTTCGTGACGGCCGCGCCGAGGGTGGCCACTTCAATGGCCAACCGTTCGACGCAGCCGGCGAGGTGACGCTGCGCGCCGGCCGGCCATTTGCCATGACCGGGAACGCGACCGGGCACCTGCAGATGAGCAACGGCGTCGTGCTGGCGCTCGACGGCAAGGCCGACGGCACGTTCGACCGGCTCGAATTCGTGGCACAGCTGCTGCAGCCGCAGAAAGCGGCGGCGACTGCGGTGCTCACGCGTCCGGATGAGCGATGGAACATCGCCGGCCACGTCGACGCTGCAACGTTCGCGCTGGATCCGTTCCTGCAGAAGCCGCCGTTCTCGCTGCGCAACGTTGCGCTGGACGTCGAGGCGAATCCGGATCGCATCACCGTCGCCGGCAACGTCGGCGTTCCAGAGTTCGACAGCAAGGATCTGACCATCGAGGCGAGCGGCAACTTCGCGAAGCGCGTGCTGACGATCGCGTCGTCGGACATCGCTCTCAACGACAGCCCGGCAAGGATGCACGCGAGAGGCACCCTCACATTCGACGGCGATGCTCCGACGCTCGACGTCGCGGCGCAGTGGCAGAACCTCCAGTGGCCGCTGCATGGCAATGCAGTCGTGACGAGCGCCACCGGCGAAGGAACGCTGCGCGGACCGCTCCCCTACGATTTCACGACCACCGCGCAGATCGATGGCCCGGATCTGCCGCCTGCTCAGGGCTCGGCGCGCGGCGTGTTGTCGAAGGACCAGATCACCGTCGCGCAGTACGACATCAAGGCATTGGACGGCAGCGTGAGCGGCAAGGGGCAGCTGCAGTTTGCACAACCGCGCGCGTGGAAGCTCGCGCTGCGCGCCGACGACATCAACCCCGTCGAACTGCACGAGGAATTCCCGGGACGCATCGACGTGCGCGCGCAGGCGGAAGGCAAAGGCCTCGACAAGAAGGCGAGCTTCCGGCTCGCACTCACGAATCTGCGCGGCACGCTGCGCAACGAGCCGGTGCGTGCGCGCGGTACAGTGCAACGCGACGGCAAGTCGTGGCAGGTCGGCGACGCGAGGCTCGCATTCGGCGGCGCGCGAGCTACGCTCGACGGCACATTGCGCGACACGATCGACGCGCGCTGGTCGGTCCGCGCGCCGGCACTCGATCGTCTGCTTCCGGACGCCGGCGGCTCGTTCGAATCCAGCGGCTCGGCGAGCGGCAAGCTTGCATCGCCGCACGTGGTCGGCCAGTTGCACGCCGAGAATCTGCGCTACGCGGGCTGGCTCGCGCGACAGCTGAACATCGATGCCGACGTCGATGCGGCCGGCAGCAATCCATCGCGGCTGTCCGTCGAGGCGCACAAGCTCGGCCGCGGCGAGCCGCTGGTCGATAAGCTGCAAGTAACCGGCACCGGCGTCGCAAGCGACCATCGCATCGCACTCGACGTGACCGGCTTCCCGCCACAGCCGCAGCAAGCTGCGCCGCACGCGCTCATGGAAGTCGCGGGCCGCTACGAGAAGGAAGTCTGGACCGCGAAGGTCACCACGACCGAGCTGACCACCGGCGCACCGAACCAGCAGCTGAAGATTCCGGAGCCGGCAGCGGTGTTCGCCTCGCGCGACCGCGCGCAGCTCGACAACTTCTGTCTGGTGATCGGCGCCGGCCGGATGTGCGCCGAAGGCAAGTGGCAGCGCGGCGGCGCGTGGCAGGCGACCGTCTCCGGCTACGAAATTCCGCTCGCCACGGTGCTGCCGCCGAGCGGCCCCGAAGCGGAGATCGCCGGACGCATCGAAGGTCGCGTGCATGCGTTCGGCGCGGCGGGTCAGCCGTGGCAGGGCGAAGCCGGCGCTCGCATCATCGACGCAGCGATCATCTATCGCCCGCCCGGTGCGGAGCCGCAGAGGCTCAACCTCGGCACCGGCGGTCTCGCCGCGACGGCCAAGCCCGAGCGCATCGAGTTCTCGTTCGGTATCCAGGCCTTCACCGACACCTTCTTATATGCGAGCGCGCGCCTGCAACGCGACGGCCGCAACGACATTGTGAATTTGCCGCTGACCGGCGATATGCGGGCGCGCGCCGCGGACGCGAACATCCTGCCGCTGGTGTTCCCGGAGATCGATCACGCCGCTGGCTTGCTGACCGCGAACGCGACGATCGGCGGGACGCTGGCGCGGCCGGAATTCACCGGACGCATCGAGCTGGCGAACGGCGAGTTCGATTCGTATCGCGTCAATCTCGCGCTGCGCGAGCTCGGCGTGGTGGCGGACCTCGCAAACACGGGACTGACTTTCCGCGGCAAGGCGCGCGCCGGCGAGGGACAGCTCGAAGCCGACGGGCAGCTGACCTGGCGCGGCGGCGAATCGAAAGGCGAGCTGAGCCTGCGCGGCCAGAACCTGCTGGTGGCCGACCTGCCCGAGTATCGAGTCGTCGCCTCGCCCGACCTGCACTTCCAGGTCGACGGCAAGCGCATCAATGCAGCGGGCGACGTGAGGATTCCGAGCGCGCGCGTGCAGCCGGCGCAGCTCACCGGCGCCGTGAAGGTATCGGACGATGCGCGCTACGTCGGCGAGCATCCGGCCGAGCTCGCGGGTCGCTTCGTCGTGCACAGCGAGGTCCGCGTCGACATGGGCGATGACGTGCGCGTCGACGCCTTCGGATTGCAGGGCCGCATCGTGGGCGGCGTCGGGACCACTACGCATACCGGCGAAACGCCCATTGGCCGCGGCGAGCTGAGCGTCAACGAAGGCCGTTACGAAGCGCTCGGCCAGAAACTCGAGATCAATCGCGGCCGGCTGCTGTTCGACGCCTCGCCGCTCGACGATCCGGGTCTCGACATCGAGGCGCGCCGCCGCATCGAAACCACGACGGTCGGCCTCAACGTGCGCGGCACCCTGCAGGAGCCGCGCCTGACGTTCTTCTCCGATCCCTCGATGCCGCAATCGCAGATCGTGTCGTACCTGCTCACGGGCAAGACGATCGATTCGATGACGGGCAGCGACACCTCGAGCGTCAACTCAGCGCGCGACTCGCTCGCCATGCAAGGCGGCGGCTTCCTCGCCTCGCAGCTGGGCCGCCGCATCGGCCTCGAAGAAGTGGGCGTGGAAAGCACGATCGACAGCGCCGGGCAGGCGAACACCGCGCTCGTGCTCGGCAAATTCCTGTCGCCGCGGCTGTTCGTGAGCTACGGCATCTCGCTGACGGAGTCGATCAACACGCTGAAGCTGCGCTATACGATCAGCGACAAGTGGGTGTTCAAGACGGAAGCCGGTGAGGAACAGAGCGCGGATCTGGAGTACGCGACGGAGAGATAGGAGTCAATACAACACTCCACGCAGCGCCGACACCAGCGACAGCGGCTGATCCAGCAACACATGGTGATGCGACTCCGGAATCGCGATCGGTCCGTGCGCATTGCGGATATGACTCACGATCTCGTGCGCGTGCGGGCGCGACACGATCGCACTCGCGTCGCCGTAGATGAACGTCACCGGCGCTGCGATCTTCGCGAGGATGTCGGTGGCCTTCGCGTCGTCGTGCTTCGGGATCAGGCGCTCGTCGAACTTCCAGGTCCAGCCGCCCTCGATCTCTTTCAATGAGTGGCGCGCGACGTAGTCGAGGATGAAAGGCGCCGTGCGATTCTCCGGTGGCACGAGCCGGAAGCGCGCACGGGCCGCTTCGAACGTCGGGTAGACGCGCCGCGGGCCGATCTCGAACGGGCGCGTCGAGCGCTTTTCGTCGTTCAAGCGCATGTGGCTATCGATAAGGACCGCGCGCGTGACCCGCTCCGGGAACTCCGCGCTGGCGCGCGCGACGCGGCCGCCGCCGAAGCTGTGACCGATCAGCGTCGCCTGGTCGAAGCCCGCGTGATCGAGCACGCCGACGATGTCGTGCGCGAAGCTGATCGGCGTGTACTCGGCGCGGCTGCCGCTGTCGCCCATCCCGGCGAAATCGATCGAGACTATGCGGAAGCGGCTGAGGAAGAACGGCGCGATGAAGCTCCACCAGCGCGCGTGCGCGCGAAACCCGTGCGCGAACAGCAGCGCCGGCTTGTGGGTGTCGGCCGCGTTCCACGACAGGTAATGGATCTTCGCGCCGTCGACTTCAGCGAAGCGGGATTCGGCGGGCGCGGCGATCGCCCGGGTGAACCACTCGGGAGCGGGTGTCTGTTCGGACATTCAATCGAACTCGGTCGGCCAGTCGGAGTGCTGGTGGTACTCGTACATGCGGCGGATCTGCCCGGCGTTCGAGCGCCCGGTGGACAGCTCCGGCAGCTGGTCCGGCGGGAAGAACTCGACGGCGGTCGTCTCGTAGCTGGTGCGCGCCTCGCCGCCGGTGATCTCGCACAGGAAGAACATCTTCCAGGAATGAAACAGGTACTTCGGATGATTGTGCTTGTTGCGGTCGTACACGGCGGCGAGCTTCGTGACGCGCGCCGTGAAGCCGGACTCCTGCTCGATCTCTTTCAGGATCGCGGAGCTCGGCGTGTCGTTGATGTCGGCCCAGCCGCCCGGCAGCGTCCACTTGCCGTCGGTGCGCTCGCGCACCAGCAAAACGCGATCGTCGCGGAAGATCGCGCCGCGCACGTCCATCTTCGGCGTCGCGTAACCGTCCTCGACGAACCACGCCTGGCGCACGGCCTCGGCGCCGACCTCGGCATTCAGCTCGAGCAAGCGGCTGGCGATGTCGCCGATCTCGCGATAGCGCTCGCGGTCGTATTCTTCGGTGGTGAAGTGCAGTCCGGTCTGCGACAACGCGAGCAGCCGCCGCGATAAATCCAGCACTGATGACATGCAGGGAGCTTGGACTGAGATCCGCGCGTGTGCAACCATGCGCGCCCGCCCCAGCTCGCTTGCACCATGAACGACACCGCCCAGGCGTCGCAACCCTCCGTCATCCCGGCGCGCACCGATCCGCGCGGTCTCGCCGCGGCCAGTTCGGCATTCTTCATCTGGGGATTGCTGCCGCTCTATCTCAAGCTGCTGCATGCCGTACCGGTCGTGCAGATCACAGCGTATCGCCTGGTGTGGGGCTGTCTGTTCGCGTTCCTGTGGCTGCAACTGCGTGGCGAAGTCGGCCATGTGCGCGCGGCCCTCCGCGACCCGAACACGCGCTGGCGGCTGTGCGCGAGCGCGACGCTCATCAGCATCAACTGGCTGACGTACGTTTACGGCATCGCCGCGAACCGCGTCGTGGAGACCAGCCTCGGCTACTTCATCAATCCGCTCGTGAACGTGCTGCTCGGTGTGCTGCTGCTGTCGGAGCGGCTCAATGCCGCACAGTGGACGGCCGTGACAATCGCCGCCGCCGGCGTCGCCTGGCTGACCTGGACGGCCGGGCATCCGCCGTGGATCTCGCTGACGCTGGCGTTCTCGTTCGGCCTGTACGGTCTGGTCCGCAAGGTCATCAGCGTCGACGCGCTCGCCGGCTTCGCGAGCGAAACGCTGCTGCTCGCGCCGCTGGGCATCGCCTACATCGTGTGGTGCGAGTTCAGCGGGAGCGGCATGATGATGACCGGCGGCATCGGGCTGAACCTGTTGCTGATCATCGGCGGCCCGATCACCGCGATCCCTCTGGTGCTGTTCGCCTTCGGCGCCCGCCGCATTCCGTATTCCACTGTCGGCCTGCTGCAATACATCGGTCCGACGATCCAGCTGCTCCTCGCTGTGTTCGCCTTCGGCGAGCCGTTCAGCGGCCCGCGGGTCGCCGGCTTCGTCCTGATCTGGACCGCGCTCGCGCTGTACGCCGGCGACGGGCTGTGGCGGGCGCGGAAAATGCCGTAACCGCTGCCCTTGACAGCCTGTGCATATTTATGCACGATGCGCGGGTTTTTATGCAGACGGCTTCCGGAAGCAACGAGCTTGGCAGCAGAGATTCACCAATCGGTAGCGCGCCGCGCGGCGATTCTCCGGATCATCCGGGAGTCGACCATGCACAACCAGGACGAGCTGGCGAAGCTCCTGCGCAAGCAGGGCTTCGATGCCACGCAGTCGAGCGTCAGCCGCGATCTGCGCGAGCTCGGCGTCGCCAAGGCGGGCGATCACTACATCCTGCCGGGCGGCGACAGCGTCGCGGCCGGCACGCCTTTCGCGACGGTCGCCAACTTCGTGACGGACGTGCGCACCGCCGGCCCCTCGCTCACCGTCGTCAAGACCACCACCGGCACCGCGCAGAGCGTGGCGGTCGCCATCGACGAGTCGAGCTGGACGGAGGTCGTGGGCACGATCTCCGGCGACGACACCATCTTCATCGCGACCGAGGGCGGCCGCGAACAGCGCAAGCTGCGTGAGCGCCTGCGCGTCATCTTCGGAATCTGACCCATGAGCGAAGCATCCCTGCCGGCCGGTCACGAGCCGATCCTTCTCGCTTTCTCGGGCGGCCTGGACACGTCGTTCCTGGTGCCGTGGCTGAGCGCGACTTACAACCGTCCAATTGTCACGGTCACCGTCGACACTGGCGGCATCGATGCGCAGGCGGCGAAGGTGCTGGAGCAGCGCGCCCGCGAGCTCGGCGCGCAGGACCACGTCCTGGTCGCCGCCAAGCAGGCGTACTTCGACCAGGTGATTCGATACCTGATCATGGGCAACGTGAAGCGCGGCCAGATGTATCCGCTGTGCGTCGGGGCGGAGCGCGTCATGCAGGCGCAGACGATCGCGGAATATGCACGCAAGCTCGGCACGAAGGTCGTCGCGCACGGCTGCACCGCCGCCGGCAACGACCAGGTGCGCTTCGAGGTTGCGCTGCGCACGCTCGCGCCCGAGCTGACGATCCTCGCGCCGGTGCGCGACCGCGCGTTCAAGCGCCCGGAGCAGCTGAAGTATCTCGAAGAGCGCCAGCTGCCGATCCCGCCGTACGGCGCGGCCTACTCCGTCAATCGCGGCCTGTGGGGCGTGACGATCGGCGGCAAGGAAACGCTGACTTCGGCCGGCAGCATTCCGGATCACGCCTGGGTGCTGTCGAAGCATGCGTTCAGCGAGCCGCAGGCGCCGACCACGCACACGATCGGTTTCGAGCGTGGCGTGCCGGTGACCCTCAACGGCGTGAGGCTCGAGCCCGTGCAGTTGATCGAGCAGGTCGAGGAGATCGGCGCGCGCTACGGCGTCGGCCGCGGCATTCACCTGGGCGACACGATCATCGGCACCAAGGGCCGCGTGGCGTTCGAAGCGCCCGCCGCCGAAGTGCTGATCGCCGCGCATCGCGAGCTGGAAAAGCTGGTGATGACCGGTCGCCAGCAGCGCATCAAGGAACTGCTTTCCGGCCCTTATGGCGATCTCGTCCACGAGGGCCAGCACCTGGATCCCGTCTGCCGCGACATCGAGGCGCTGTTCACGGCCTCGCAGTCGCGCGTGACCGGTGAAGTGACCGTGCAGTATCGGCCCGGCAGTGCGTTCGTCGCCGGCGTCGCCTCGCCCTACTCGCTGATGACGGCGTCGAAGGGCGTCTACGGCGAAGCCGCGGGCGAATGGACCGCCGCCGATGCGCTCGGTTTTTCGAAGATGGTGGGTTTGCCCGGAATGTTCTGGGCTAGGGCAGGACAGCAGCAATGAATGCAGTGGTCGCGTTTCCACAGGTTGCAAGCATGAAGACGGTACTGGTCGACAAGATCGCTTCCATCACCCAGGCGCTGAACCTGAGTCACGAGCTGCGCGTCGCCACGGCGGACATCCCGTGCGAGGAAGGCGTCGCGCTGGTCGTGGAGATCCTCAACAACAAGTCGACGTACAACACGCTGGAGCTGACCAGCGGGCGCATGGCGAAGCTCGCGAAGGGCGACGTCATCGTCGGCGCGCTCGGCCATCGCCAGGCGCTGTTCGGCTACTCGGGCCACCTGCCGGAGTCGGTGAAGACCGGCGACGTGATCCAGGTGCTGAACATCGGCGGCGTGCTCGGCATCGTCGACTCGGTGAACCCGGAGAAGGGCCGGCCGTTCGACGCGCGCATCATCGGCGTGGTGCTGCAATTCCCGTATCTCGGCGAGCGCATCGGCGTGCCCGCGCGAGTCGGCTACCGGCGCCTCGACTACAACGCGACGGTGAACACGCGCGGTGTGCCGGTCGTCGCGCTCGCCGGCACGTGCATGGAAGCCGGTAAAACGGCAGCCGCCTGTGCGATCGTCGCGCGCATGCGCCATCGCGGCGTGAACGTGCATGCGTTCAAGGCGACCGGCGTGTCGCTGCGCCGTGACATTCTCGCGATGGAAGATGCGGGCGCCCACCGCACCATGATCTTCACGGACCTGGGCGTGGTCACGACCACTGCGAAGACCGGTCCCGCGATCACGCGCGCGCTGCTCACCGAAATGTCGCAGGGCGAGCCCGATGTGATCGTGTTCGAGCTCGGCGACGGCATCCTCGGCGCGTACGGCGTCGAAGCGATCCTGTCGTCGCCCGACATCAAGGACGCGCTGTCGTGCGTCGTGCTGTCGGCGAACGATCCGGTTGCTGCGTGGGGCGGCGTGAAGCTGCTGCGCGAGAAGTTCGGCATCGAGCCGGCGGTGGTCACGGGCCCGGCGACCGACAACGCCGTCGGCGTGAACATCATCCGCGATCAGTTCGGCGTGGCCGCGCACAACGCGATCACGGACGGCGCTGCGCTCGGCGACCACATCATCGCCAAGCTCGGGCTGAAGACGAAACAGCTGGAGAGGGACGAGTCTGAATGAAGACTCCCGTTCTCGTGCTTGGCGGCACCGGCTACGTTGCTGGCGACCTGCTGCGCCTGATCGCTGCGCATCCTCAGCTCGAGCTGAAGGGTGTGCTGTCGGACAGCCAGCCGGGCGAGCCGGTCGCGAAGTCGTTCGTGCACCTCGCGCCGATCTACCCGGAGCTGAAGTTCGCGGATCTGGAGACGATCACGAAGCTGGCGTCGACGTTGCCGCAGTCCGCGATCGTCTCGGCCGCGCCACACGGCGTGGCCGCGAAACTGATCGACGACGTGCTCACGGCGGCTGAAGCCAAAGGCGCCGCGCCGCGCGTCATCGATATTTCAGCGGACTATCGCTACTCGACCGCCGGCGCGTACGAGGCGGTTTACAAGCACGCGCACGGTGCGCCGTCGCGCATCCCACAGTTCACGTGTGCGGTGCCGGAGCATCTCGATCGCTTGCCGACGCGTCACGTCGCGCATCCCGGATGTTTCGCGACGGCAGTGCTGCTCGCGAGCGTGCCGCTGCTGAAGCTCGGGCTCACTGATCCGCGTCTGTTTGCCGCAGGCATCACGGGAAGCACGGGCTCGGGCCGCGCGCCGGGTCCCGGCACACATCACCCGCAGCGTCACAGCGATCTGTACGCGTACAACCCGCTTTCGCACCGTCACACACCCGAAATCACGGCGCTCGCGAACGCGGCTAGCGGCGTACAAGCGGAGTTCAACTTCGTCCCGCATTCGGGGCCGTTCGCGCGCGGCATTCACGTCACGGTGCAGGGGCACGCGCAGCGCCCGATCAAGACGCCGGAACTGCTCGACGCGCTGCGCGAGTTCTATCGCGGCCGCCCGTTCGTGCGGGTCGCCGCCGAGATGCCGCACGTCAAAGACGTTGCGGGCAGCAACTACGCGTTCGTCAGCGGCGCTGCCAACGGCTCGACGATCGCAGTGATGTGCGTCATCGACAACCTGGTGAAGGGCGCCGCAGGCGGCGCGATGCAGTGGCTCAACCGGGTGTTCGGGTTCGAAGAGACGGCGGGCCTGACCGCGCCCGCAACGGGTTGGACATGAGCATGGCAAGCGAGAAGGTCGTTCCGATTACCAAGAGGCTGCCGGATCACCTGGCGCCCGTGTTTGCGCAGTTCAATCTCGAAGTGCGCGACGCGGCCGGCGTGTATCTGCATACGCCCGGCGGCCGCAAGGTGCTCGACCTTTACGGCGGTCATGCCGTCGCTGCGCTCGGCTACGGCCATCCGCGCTGGGTCGAGGCGCTTGCCGAGCAGGCGCGCTCGCTTTGTTTCCAGAGCAATGCGGTGCCGCTCGACGTGCGCCGGCGTGCGGCGACGCGGCTCGCGAATTTCTGCGGGCTCGGTCTCGACACGATCTTCTTCGTCAACTCCGGCGCGGAAGCGAACGAGAACGCGCTGAAGCTCGCGTTCAAGATGACGGGCGGCACACAGGTCATCGCGGTCGAAGGCAGCTTTCACGGGCGCACGGCGGCGGCCGGCGCGCTCACCTGGGGTGCGCAGCAGAAGTGGTACGGCTTCCCGCGTGCGCCGTTCGACGTCACGTTCATCAAGCCGACCGACATCGACAAGCTTGGCACCGTGATCAATGACAACACGGCGGCCGTGATCGTCGAGCCCGTGCAGGGCGTGGCGGGCGCGGTCGACATGCCGCAGGACTTTCTCGCCGCGCTGCGCTTCCGCTGCAGCGAGAACGGCTCGGTCCTGATCTTCGACGAAGTGCAATGCGGCGTCGGCCGCACCGGGTATCCGTTCGCGGCCAACATGTACGGCGTCACGCCGGACATCATCACGACCGCGAAGGCGCTCGGCGCCGGTTTCCCGGTGTCCGCGCTGCTGATGGCCGATCACGTCGCGTCGTATCTCAAGACCGACACGCTCGGCACGACGTTCGGCGGCGGGCCGATGGCCTGCACGATCGTCGAGACGGTCATCGACATCATCGAATCGGAGAAGCTGCTCGAGAACGTGCGGGCGCGCTCGGCGGAGATCCGCGAGCAGTGCGTCGTCGGGCCGGTCGTCGCGACGCAGGGCGCCGGGCTGCTGCTCGGCTTGCGCACTACGCGGCCCGCGAAGGACGTGCAGGCGGAGTTACTGAAGCTCGACATCCTGACCGGCACGAGCGCGGACCCGAACGTCGTGCGCATCCTCGCGCCGTTCGTGCTCGGCAGCGAGCACGTCGAACACCTGCGCGTCGCGCTCGAGAAGATCGGGTGATTGCATGAACCGCTTCCTCGACCTGGCCGACTTCCCGCGCGAGCAGATCAAGGATCTGCTCGGTCTCGCCGCCCGGCTGCAGCAACATCCGCAGCCGCAGGCGCTGGCGGGCAAGGTGCTCGGCCTGCTGTTCCTGAATCCGTCGCTGCGCACGCTCGCGTCGTTCCAGAGCGCGATGATGCGGCTCGGCGGCACGGCCGTCGTCATCACGCCCGGTCAGGGGACGTGGCAGATGGAAACGCGCTCGGGCGCGATCATGAACGGCGCGGCGGCGGAGCACGTGCGCGAAGCGGTGCCGGTGCTCGCGTCGTACTGCGACGCCATGGGCATCCGCATGTTCGCCGAGGGCCGCAATCTCGCGGCCGATCTCGCCGAGACCGGCTTCCGCATGATGGCCGACCTGTGCGACAAGCCGCTCGTCAACATGGAATCCGCGATGAGTCATCCGTGCCAGGCGCTCGCGGACTGGCACACGCTCGACGAGCTGCGGGTGCCGGAGCGCGGCAAGTTCGTGCTCTCCTGGACGAATCATCCACGCGCGTTGCCGCTCGCGGTGCCCTCCTCCACCGTGCACATGGCCGCGATGCGCGGCATGGAGGTCGTCGTGCTGCGGCCCGACGGCTTCGCGTTGCCGGAACCGGTCATGGAGAAGGCGCGCCAGGCTGCGAAAGCGTCTGGCGGCGCGGTGCACGAGACGACCGATCGCGCCGCAGCGCTGCAGGGCGCGCACGTGATCTACGCGAAAGAGTGGGGCTCGCCCCAGCACTACGGCGACAACGAAGCCGATGCGCGGCTGCGCGAGTACCTCGGCGACTGGTGCGTCAAAGACAGCTGGTTCAAGAGCGCCCTTGCGAATTGCCACTTCATGCATTGCCTGCCGGTCCGCCGCAACGTGGCGGTCGCGGACGAAGTGCTCGACGGTCCGCGCAGCGTCGTCGTGCAGGAAGCGTTCAATCGCATGGTCGTGCAGATGGCCGTGTTGTATAGACTGTTGAAGGGTTGACCGTTCACCGGTGACTCAGAGGAAATCGACAAGTGCTTCGTAGCGATCCTTCCGTTGCAATCCGCGCACTGCGCAGCGCCGCGCCCTACATCCGCATGTACAAGGGCAAGGTGTTCGTCATCAAGGCGAGCGGCGGCGTGTTCGGCGATCCCGCCACGACCCGCGGGCTCATCGAGCAGGTGGCGATCCTGCACCAGGTCGGCATCCGCGTCGTGCTCGTGCACGGCGGCGGACCGCAGCTGACGCACGTCCAGGAGTCACTCGGTCTCACGCCGCGCATGGTCGCTGGCCGGCGCGTCACCGACGGCAAGTCGATGGAAGTCACCAGCATGGTGCTGAACGGGCTGGTGAACACGCAGATCCTGGGAATTTGCCGCGAGCTGGACATCGCCGCGGTCGGCGTCAGCGGCGTCGATGCCGGGCTGGTGCGCGCCCACAAGCGTCCGCCGGTGAACGTCGAGGGCCAGGTCGTCGACTATGGCTTCGTCGGCGACATCGATCTGATCGACGTGAAGGTGCTGCAGCAACTGCTCGACGACGGCTTGATGCCGGTCGTCAGCCCGGTCTCCGCGGACGACAAGGGCACGCTGCTGAACATCAACGCCGACACGGTCGCGGCGGGCATCGGAGCGGGTTTGAAAGCCGAGAAGCTGATGCTGTGCACCGGCGCGCCCGGCATTCTCGAATCGGTCGACGATCCGCGCTCGATCGTCTCGTACACCGACCTCGCCGGGCTCGAGCGCCTGAGGGCGCAGGGCAGCCTCAAGGACGGCATGCTGCCGAAGGCGAAGGCGATCGAAGATGCGATCCGCGGCGGCGTGCGGCGCGTGCACGTCACGTCGTACAAGTCGGTCGACAGCCTCCTCGCCGAAGTGTTCACGAACGAAGGCACCGGCACGCTGATCGTCGAGAACATCAGCGCGCTGTCGCCGGCGGAGCAACACAGCTGATGACTCGCCTGTGGGACAAGGGCTCGCAGCTCGACGAGCGTGTCCTGCGGTACACGGCGGGAGAAGATCACGCGCTCGACGATCGGCTCGTCGCGTACGACGTGCGCGCATCGATCGCGCACGCGGAGATGCTGCACGCGCAGCGCCTCATCACCGCCGACGATTTCCAGGCCATCGCGCGCGGCCTGACGGAGATTGGCCAAGCGCACGCCGCAGGCAAGTGGCGCGTGCAGCTCGAGCACGAAGACGGCCAGACGGCGCTCGAGAATCTGCTGGTCGAGCGCATTGGTGAAGCAGGCAAGCGCGTGCACCTCGGTCGCTCGCGCAACGACCAGGTGCTCACGGCGCTGCGGCTGTATCTCAAAGACGCGGTGCGCGAGCTGGCGCAGGGAGCAACTGCGGTTGCCGCGGCGCTCGATGAGCTCGGCAAGTGTGGCGCCCAGGTACAGCTTCCGGGCTACACCCACATGCAGCAGGCGATGCCGAGCTCGGTGGCGTTGTGGGCCGGCGGATTCGCAACGGAGTTCCGCGATGACGCGGATGGGCTGCGCCAGTGCCAGCGGCGGCTGGACAAGAATCCGCTCGGGTCGGCTGCGGGCTATGGTGTCGCGACGGTCCCGCTCGATCGGGAGCGCACGCGTGCAGCGCTCGGTTTCGCGGAAGTGCACGAGCCCGTCACCGCGGTGCAGCTCTCGCGCGGCAAAGCCGAAGCGCAGATCGCGTTCGAGATCGCGCTCGTGATGCAGGACGCGGGCCGACTCGCGGCCGATCTGCTGCTGTTCTACACGCAGGAGTTCTCGTTCGTAGAGCTGCCGGACGCGTTCACGACCGGCTCTTCGATCATGCCGCAGAAGCGCAACCCGGATGTGTTCGAGCTGATCCGCGGCCGCACTGCGACGGCTGATGCAGCGCTCGGCGAAGTGCTCGGCATCGTTGCGAAGCTGCCGTCCGGCTATCAGCGCGATCTGCAACTGATCAAGGCGCCGCTGTTCCGCGCCATCGACCTGGGTCTCGAGACGCTCGGGATGCTCGCGGCTGCGCTGCCTGGCATAAAATTCCGCCCCGACAAGATCCGGCTCGATCCGGCGATCCATGCGGCCGAAGCCGCCAACGAGCTGGTCGTCAAGGAAGGCATTTCCTTCCGCGAGGCGTACCAGCGCGTCGCCCGGCAATTGAAGGAATCATGATCTGGTTCCGTCCTTACACGATCGACGACGTGCGCTTCTTCCGCGCCAGCCTGCCGATGCACCTCGGGATCGAGTTCACGGAGATCGGCCCGGATTTCCTGCGCGGCCGCATGCCGGTGGATGACCGCACGCGGCAGCCGTTCGGCATCCTGCACGGCGGCGCGTCGGTGGCGCTCGCTGAGACGCTCGGCAGCACTGCGGCCGGGCTGGTGGTCGATCCCGACAAGTACCGCGTGGTCGGCCAGGAGATCAACGCCAATCACGTGCGCGCGGTGACGGACGGATTCGTGATCGGCACGACGCGCCCGCTGCATGTCGGCAAACGCAGCCACGTCTGGGAAATCCGCATCGCCGACGAGCAGGATCGCCTGGTGTGCATCTCGCGCATCACCCTGTTCGTGATGGAAAGACCTGCAGGCAGCTAACGGGGTCCCCGCGAAATCGTTCCACCAGCCTCGCACTCACTGCGAGATTGATACGATTTCGTGGGGTGCTTTAGCCGGCCGCGGCTTCTTATATACTCCCGCGATGCTTTCGCGGACGAAACTCTCCTTGCTGGCTGTGCTGTCGCTGACAGCAGCAGCTTGCGGCCTGAAGGGCCCGCTGTACCGTCCCGACGAGGCGCGGAACGAGAGCGTCACGTCCGGACAGCCCTCCGAGACGACGACGAAGAAGAAGGACACGTCCTCGGGCAGCACGCAGCCCGGCGAGCAGCAGAACGAGCCGCCGGTCTCGCCGCCCGATCCCGATCGTTCCGCCGTACCGCCGAATCGTTGATGAACGCGCGGCGCAAGCTCGTCCTCGTCGACGGTTCCGGCTATTTGTATCGCGCGTTCCACGCGCTGCCGCCGCTGCAGAATTCGCGCGGCGAGCCGACCGGCGCCGTGCTCGGCGTCGTCAACATGCTCAACAAGCTGTGCAAGGAGGAATCGCCCGAGCTGATCGCGGTGGTCTTCGACGCGCCCGGCCGCACGTTCCGCGACGACCTGTTCGAGCAATACAAGGCACACCGCACGCCGATGCCGGATGACCTGCGCTCGCAGCTGCAGCCGCTGCTCGACTGCGTCGAGGCACTGGGACTGCCGCTGCTGCGCATCTCGGGCGTGGAAGCGGACGACGTGATCGGCACGCTGGCGAAACAGGCTGCCGCCCAGGATTTCGACGTGCTGATCTCCACCGGCGACAAGGACATTGCGCAGGTCGTCAGCGATCGCATCACGCTCGTGAACACGATGTTCGACTCGCGCCTGGATCGCGAGGGCGTGAAGAACAAATTCGGCGTCTGGCCCGAGCAGGTCATGGACTATCTCGCGCTGATCGGCGACGACATCGACAACATTCCGGGCATCGACAAGGTCGGCCCGAAAACTGCAGCGAAGTGGCTGAACGAGTTCGGCACGCTCGACAAGCTGGTCGAGAATGCGGGCGCGATCAGCGGCAAGGTCGGCGAGAACCTGCGCGCCGGCCTGCAGACCCTGGAGCTGTCGCGCAAGCTCGCCACGATCGACTCGAACCTGACGCTCGACTGCAACCTGGAATCGCTCGTGCGCCGCGAGCCGAACAAGGAGCGTCTGCGCGAGCTGTACACGCGGCTGGAATTTCGCGCACTGCTGCGCACGCTCGAAGGCGGCGCGGCTGCGAGTGGCGCGCCCATGGCGGCGCCGCCGGCAGTCGAATCTACGGTCGCTGGAACGCGTCCGCCGGCGAACTACGAAACGATCATGACGATGGCGGATCTGCAACGCTGGATCGGGCGGCTGCAAGCGGCTGAGCTCATCGCGCTGCACATCGAGACCGTGTCGTTCGACTACATGGAGGCGGAGATCATCGGTCTCGCTTTGTGCATCGAGCCGGGCAGCGCCGCATACGTGCCGCTGGCGCACGACTACGCCGGCGCGCCTCAGCAACTCGCGGCGCCGGATGTGCTGCAGGCTCTCAAGCCGCTGCTCGAGAACGAGCAACTCGCCAAGATCGGGCATCACATCAAGTACGGCGAGCATGCACTCAAGCGCAAAGGGATCGAGCTGCGCGGCATGCGCTACGACTCGATGCTCGAGTCCTACGTATGGAACAGCACTGCCACGCGTCACGAAGAGGACGCGGTCGTGCGGCGCTATCTCGGCTTCGATCCGCTGCATCTCGAAGATCTGACGGGACGCGGCGCCAAGCAGATTCCCTTCAGCCAGGTCGCGATCGACAACGCTACGAAGTACGCGGCAGAGAGCGCAGATCTCGTCATGCAGCTGCACGGCGTGCTGTGGACGAACATCTCCGGCCTGCCGGCGCTGCAATCACTGTACGAGCAGATCGAGCAGCCGCTCGTGCCGGTGCTGTTCCGGATGGAACAGGCTGGCGTGCTGATCGACGGCGAGCTGCTGCGTCAGCAGAGTCTCGAGCTCGCACGCAAGATTCGTGAGATCGAGGGGCAGGCGCACGCCGCTGCGGGCGGGCCGTTCTCGCTCGAATCGCCGAAGCAGCTGCAGGAGGTGCTGTTCGGCAAGCTCGGCCTGCCGGTGCTGTCGAAGACGGCGACCGGGCAACCGTCGACCGCGGAGGGCGTGCTGGAAGAGCTCGCGGAAAAAGGCCACGAGCTGCCGCAGCTGATCCTCGACTATCGCGGCTTCGCCAAGCTCAAATCCACGTACACCGACAAACTGCCGCTGCAGATCAATCGCGCCACGCAGCGCGTGCACACGTGCTATCACCAGGCGGTCGCAGCGACGGGCCGGCTCTCGTCGATGGAGCCGAACCTGCAGAACATTCCGATCCGCACGCCCGAGGGCCGGCGCATCCGCCAGGCATTCGTCGCGCCGCCCGGCTGGTGCATCGTCGCCGCGGACTATTCGCAGATCGAGCTGCGGATCATGGCGCACCTGTCGGGCGACGAGGGCCTGTTGAACGCATTCGCCGAAGAGCGCGACATCCACCAGGCGACTGCCGCGGAAGTCTTCGGCCTGCCGCTCGATCAGGTCAGTGGCGACCAGCGGCGCACGGCGAAGATGATCAACTTCGGCCTGATCTACGGCATGTCCGCGTTCGGTCTCGCCGCGCGGCTCGGCATCGAGCGCAGCGAAGCGCGGCGCTACGTAGACCTGTATTTCGAGCGCTATCCGGGCGTGCGGCGCTACATGGACGAGACGCGGCAGCAGGCGCGCGAGCGCGGCTACGTGGAGACGGTGTTCGGGCGGCGTCTCTATCTGAACGACATCGCCTCGCGCAACGCGGCCCTGCGGCAGGGCGCCGAGCGCGCCGCGATCAACGCGCCGATGCAGGGCACAGCCGCGGACATCATCAAGCGCGCGATGATCGCGGTCGATCACTGGCTGAGCACGTCCCGTATTCCGGCGCGCCTGATCATGCAGGTGCACGACGAGCTCGTGTTCGAAGTGCAGCGCGAGGCGGCCGAGGAGTTGATGGGTCGCGCGCGCGAGCTGATGAGCAGTGCGGCCGCGTTGCGTACGTCGCTCAAGGTCGACGTCGGCTCCGGCAGCAACTGGGACGAAGCCCACTAGCCTGTGTTTAGTTGCCGTTCAGCTAAGTACGGCATTCTCTGGCCCCGCGACACCCTTCTACAGACACGGAGATCCTCTGCATGCGTAAAGCAATCGTTCTTGCAGCCGCGCTGTTCGCCCTGCCGGTACTGCCGGCCGTCGCCGCCGACAACGGCTTCTATCTGGGCGCTTCGGTCGGCCAGGCGAACCTGAAGATCGACGATCTGACGAACAACACTTTCGAGAACGACGATTTCGACGCCGATGACATGGCGTTCAAGCTGATCGCCGGCATCCGCCCGCTCGACTGGCTCGGCGTGGAAGCGGCGTACGTCAACTTCGGCGAGCCCGAAGACACCGTGCTCGGCCAGAAGCTGAAGGCCGATGGCGACGGCATCTCCGCCTTCGCGGTCGGTTTCCTGGCGACGGGTCCGGTCGATCTGTTCGCGAAAGTCGGCCTGATTTCCTGGGACAGCAAGATCTCGGGCAGCTTCGACGACGACGGCACGGACCTCGCCTACGGCGCCGGCGCACAGTTCCGCGTGCTCGGCCTCTCGATCCGCGCCGAGTACGAGAAATTCGATATCAGCGACGTCGATCTCGACATGATCTCCGTCGGCGTGACCTACACGTTTCTGTAATTCCACGCACAACGCGCCGGCGCCGCTGTTGTCGATATGCAACGGCGGCGCTGCTCGCGGCGCGGCTGCTGGCTTCCAGGCGTCGCAATCAACAGACTGAAATGATGAATGTTTCTTCACATTTATCCGGGCGTAACGCAGGGGAACTTTAGGGAAACGCAGGCGTCTCAACCTTTGAGCGTCGGCCAGGACGCTCCCGTTTCGCTGACCTCCCTGAGTGAAACGGCAACCCGGTCCATCCCCATGCCGGGTAACACTGTCCCGGTGGCTCTACGGAGCCACCGGGCTTTTTTTTGCCTGCAACATTCGGAGTACTTCGCGGCGGGCATCGTCGATGCCGGTCTTCGCCACGGCCGAGAACAACTGCACCGTCGCCACGCCCTCGACCTCTGCCTGCACCTGCTTCAGCACTGTGTTCGCTTCGCCGCGGCTGAGCTTGTCCGCCTTGGTCAGCAGCACGTGCACGGCAAGACCGTTGGCCCGGCTCCAATCGAGCATCTGCACGTCGAAGTCGGTGAGCGGCCGCCGCGAGTCCATGACGATGACCAGTCCCACGAGCGAGGCACGCGCTTCGACATAGCGCGTCAGCAGCTCCTGCCAATGCTCCTTGATGCGCTCCGGCACTTTCGCGAAACCGTAGCCCGGCAGATCGACCAGGCGCTGCGCGCCGTTCAGGACGAAGAAATTGATGAGCTGCGTGCGGCCCGGGGTCTTGCTGGTGCGGGCCAGACCCTTGCGGCCGGCGATGGCGTTCAGCGCGCTGGACTTGCCGGAATTGGAGCGGCCGGCGAATGCGACCTCGGCGCCTTCGTCGGCGGGAAACTGGTGCGGCTGCCAGGCGCTGCCGATGAATTGGGCTTCGGGGAACTGCGGCATTCAGGGGGTTCGGGCTCGGCAGGCGGCGCTGGGCCGCTAGTGTACAATTCCGCGCCTTTTGCGCACTGCCCGGTGTGGAGTCTCGAATGAAGAAGGTTTCCGTCATCGCCCCGCTCGTCGTGCTGAGCTGCTTCGGCGCGAGCGCCGCGCTCGCCGCCGGCTCGGCCGAGAAAGGGGAGTCCAAGGCGACTGCGTGCATCGCCTGCCACGGTGCGCAGGGCAACAGCGCGAACCCGGAATGGCCGGTGCTCGCGGGCCAGCACGAGCAGTACGTCCACAAGCAGTTGCAGGCTTTCAAGAGCGGCGCCCGCAAGAACCCGCTGATGAGCCCGATGGCGATGAGCCTGTCGGACGAGGACATGGCGGACCTCGGCGCCTATTTCCAGGTGCAGAAGCCGGCCGGCAAGGAAACCGAAGCGGCCAAATTGCAGATCGGCCAGCGCGTGTATCGCAGCGGCGATCCGAAGACCGGGGCGCCCGCGTGTGCCTCCTGTCACGGGCCGACCGGCGTCGGCAATCCTCCGGCTTTGTACCCGTCGCTGCGCGGTCAGTACGCGACGTACGTCGCTGCTCAGCTGCGCGCTTATCGCGCCGGCACCCGACAGACCGACCTGAACCAGGTGATGCGCAACGTCGCGAGCTCGATGTCCGACGAACAGATCGACGCCGTCGCGTCGTACGTGCAGGGCCTGCGCGAAGTCCGGAACTGACGCATGATCAGGCTCACCTCTGCCCTGCTGCTCGCGCTGATCTGCATCGCGTCGGGCGCCTGCAGTAAGCAGCAGCCAGCTCCGTCGCAACCCGCAGCCTCGCAGCCCGCGCAGGCGCAACCCGGCAACGCGCCGGCGTCCGCTGCGCCGGCCGATGCCGCGCCCGCTGCGGCAGACCAATCCGCGGCGACTGCGCCGACGGAAACCGTGAGCGAAACCGACGATGCCCCGCAGCCGGCGGACCCGGCATTGACTCCGAGCGGCGTGCAGCCCGGGCTGCGCCTGGGCGAAATGGCCAGCGCGCCGGCGTCCGAGCGCTTCAAAGAAGGCCCGAACTACCGACGGGTCGTGCCTGCACAGCCGACCAGCGCGCCGCCCGGCAAAGTCGAAGTCGTCGAAGTGTTCTGGTACGGCTGCGGCCACTGCTTCCAGCTCGATCCCTCGGTCGAGTCGTGGCGCAAGAAGGGCAAGCCGCAGTACGTCGAGTTCACGCGCGTGCCGGCGATGTGGAACGATACGTTGCGGATGCATGCGCGGCTGTTCTACGCGACCGAAGCGCTCGGCAAGCTCGACGAGCTGCACACGGCGATCTTTCGCGAGATTCACGCCAACAACAATCCGCTGAACACGATCGACAAGATGAAGGCGTTCTTCAAGCAGCACGGCGTCGACCCCGAGGAATTCCAGAAGACCTTCGCCTCGTTCGGCGTGGAGTCGAAGATGCAGCGCGCCGACTTCCTCAACCGCCGCTACCAGATCGACTCGGTGCCGCAGGTCATCGTCAACGGCAAGTACATCACCGACGAGGGCAAGGCCGGCGGCGAGCGCGAGCTGTTCGACCTCATCGACGAGCTCGCGGCGCATGAGCACGGCGGCTGAGCAGGCCCGCCGGTAACGAGCCGCCCCGGCATGCTGAACATCTTCATCCAGCAGCCGCAGGGCCTCGCGCGCACCACGCCGGGCTCGCCCCCGAGCATTCCCGACGACGCGATCTGGCTCGACCTGCTCGAGCCGACGCCCGAAGAGGAAAAGCTGGTCGAGGCCACGCTCGGCGTCGACGTGCCGACGCGCGAGGAAATGAAGGAGATCGAGACCTCGAACCGGCTGTACGAGGACAACGGCGCGCTCTACATGACGAGCACGGTCGCCGCGCAGCTCGATACCGATCGGCCGGTGAGCATGGCCGTGACGTTCATCCTCTCCGGCTCGCGCCTGGTGACGAACCGCTATCTCGACACCAAGCCGTTTCAGCAGTTCATTGCGTACGCCGAAAAGCATCCGGCCGCCTGCACCAGTCCGCTGGCGCTGCTCGCGGGCCTCATGGAGGCGTTCACCGAGCGCATCGCCGACGTGCTCGAGCGCGTCGGCGGCGATCTCGACAACATCTCGGGCGGCATCTTCGCGCAGCGCGGCAACGGCACGCCGGACAGCCGCGACCTGCGCCGCATGATCGAGCGCATCGGCTTCAACGGCGAGCTCAATTCGAAATCGCGCGAGAGCCTGGTGAGCCTGGGCCGGTTGCTGATGTTCGTGCAGCAGTCCGCGCCGATGACCGGCGAGCAGCGCGACCGCTTCCACTCGATCAGCCGCGACGTCACCTCGCTGTCGGACCACGCGAGCTTCCTCGGCACCAAGTCGTCGTTCCTGCTGGAGGCGACGCTCGGCCTGATCAACATCGAGCAGAACAACATCATCAAGATCTTCTCCATCGTCGCGGTGATGCTGATGCCGCCGACGCTGGTCGCGAGCATCTACGGCATGAACTTCCACTTCATGCCCGAGCTCAGCTGGCACCTGGGCTATCCGCTCGCGATCGTGCTGATGCTCGTGTCGGGATTGATTCCATACGTATTCTTCCGTCGCAGGGGGTGGCTGTAGTGGCGCATACGATCACGAGCATGGCGCTGTTCTGCGATTTCGAAAACATCGCGCTCGGCGTGCGCGACGCGAAGTACGCGAAATTCGACATCGATCGCGTGCTGGAGCGCCTGCTGCTCAAGGGCAGCATCGTCGTCAAGAAGGCGTATTGCGACTGGGAGCGCTATCGCGAGTTCAAGGCGCCCATGCACGAAGCCTCGTTCGAGATGATCGAGATCCCGCACGTGCGCATGTCCGGCAAGAACTCCGCCGACATCCGCATGGTCGTGGACGCGCTCGACCTGTGCTACACCAAGGAGCACGTCGACACGTTCGTGATCATCAGCGGCGACTCGGACTTCTCGCCGCTGGTGAGCAAGCTGCGCGAGAACAACAAGTTCGTGATCGGCGTCGGCGTGAAGAGCTCCACTTCGGACCTGCTGATCGCGAACTGCGACGAGTTCATCTACTACGACGACCTGGTGCGGCAGGAGGAGCGCAAGAAGCAGCAGCGCACGCGTCGCAAGCCGGCGAAGCCGGCCACGGAAACGGCCAAAGAGCAGCCGAAGGCGGAGAAGAGCGAAGAGGACCGCAAGCAGGAAGCGTTCGACCTGCTGCTCGACACGATCGACGCGCTCGCCGAGGAGCGCGACCAGGACGAGAAGATCTGGGGCTCGATGGTCAAGCAGGCGCTCAAGCGCCGCAACCCGGGCTTCAACGAGAGCTACTACGGCTTCCGCACCTTCAGCGATCTGCTGGAGGAAGCGCAGAACCGCAAGCTCCTGGCGCTGGAGCACGACCAGAAGTCCGGCGGCTACGTCATCCGCAAGACCCGCAGCGACTGATCACTGCTGCAGTTCGAGGTCCGCGATCAGCGGCAAGTGATCCGACCCCAGCGACGGCCCGAGCCGCACGTCCGTGCTGCGCCAGTGCCGCGAGACCAGGCAGTGGTCGATGCGGATGCCCAGCGGCGGAAACTGCGACGGCCACGAAGGCGCGAGGCCATGACCGGCCGCCGAGTCGCTCAGTCCCGAGCGATCGAGCGCGGCGCGAAAGTGCCGCGACCACGGCGTGACATTGAAATCTCCCGCGACGATCAGCGGCTCGGCGCGCGTTGCCGCAAACGTCGCAATGCTCTGCAGCTCCGCATTACGCATCCGCGAATTCGTCGGCCCGAGCGGCCAATGCAGATGTGCGCCGAGCACCGTGACCTGCGTGCCGCGCCAATCGAGCGTCACGCGCGCCGCGAGCACCCCGCCTGCGCTCAGCGTCAGCGACTCAGCCGAGACGATCGGCCAACGCGCGAAGACGACGACACCGTGCGGCCGCGGCTCGTTGAACGAATGCGGATAGGAAGCGAGATACTCACCGATCCGCAGTGCCTCCTGCTGACTGCGCTCTTCGAGCACGATGACATCAGGCTGCGTCTGCTCGAGGAAACGCCCGATCGCGGCGTAGTCGTGATTCCGAAACCAGGTGTTGAATGTGACCACGCGGAAGCGCGGCGAGCCGGCCTCGGCGTGCGCCGTCTGCACGCCCATGTAGCTGACGATCGGAATCGCGGCGAAGACAGCACCGACTGCAGACACTGCTCCGAGCAGCGGCGATCGCAGCGCGAACAGCGCGATCGCGACCACAAGGAACAGCAGCGCGTACTGCACGCGGAAGTGGGAGAAGAGATCGAGAGGCCAGAGGTAACGACCGAGCATCGCGGCGAGCAACGCGCCCCAGAGCGTGATCAGGCTCGCGACAGCAAGGCGCCGACGGAGCACAGCGCTGGGTTACATCATTGCCTTCGCCGGCATGCGCCAGCGTTGGCTCGCAGCGCGACCGGATGCGTAGTACAGCTCGACACGCCGTACACCTTTCACGCGACGCGTCGAACGGCGCACTTCGCGCAGCAGACGCAGCAACAACTGCTCTCCGGCGCGCAAGCCGCCGCTCGCGTACTCCGCGTCGATGCTCAGATGCATGACGGTGACGTGCTCGACATCCTGGCGTGTATAGACGGCTACACCGACGGGACGCCCCGTCGCCCCGTCCAGCGCGAACAGCGACTGAACGTCGGGCATGCCCTTCATGTAGATGCGCAGGCGCTCGCGGTCCGCGACGATCTCCGGCGCGCCGAACTTTTCGATCGCATCGGCGATGCAATCGCTCACGCGTCCCTGGCAGGAGTTGAAAAACACCAGTCTTTCGAGCGCGGGGCGCTGTGCAACGGGCACGTATGATTTGAATTCTGTCGTTGCGCTCATGAGGTCCCTGCCGCGGCGAGTCGGGTCCGGGGTGCGGTCCGATAATGATCGGGACCCCAGGGCTTGTCGAGCGCGAAAAACTGCTGCGGGCGAGTAAATGCCGGCAACTGCGTCGAACAGCGCGATCTGTCGCGAAAACACGTCGCGGCAGGAGGGGCCGCTCTTTGGTCTGCAATTCAATATGTTGCAGGCGCCCTCCGGCCCCTTCGGCCGGTGCCAGTGTTGCAGTCGGGTCACAGCGCTCGGACTGTCCATGTCGGGGGATTTCGCAGCGTGGACGTCGTCAGACGCCTACTGGCAGGGAAATCAGTCTTTCGCGCAATTTCCTGTCAGCGTGAGGCCGCTGAAACGCAGCGCCAAGTGCGCGAAACTTTGAACTGGCGCAAGTTTTCGTCCTTAAAAAACGGGAACTGGTTCGAGCGCTGCCAAAACGCTTATTGTCAGATAACACCATTGTTGTAAGCCGGGGCGACATCTGCTCGCGTCGCCAACCAACGGCGCGCTGCACCGCACAGGGGAATCGTTTCATGGGAATTCTGGATCTCGGTCGATACAAAGGAATCGTGTTCGCGATCACCGGCTTCCTGGTGTTCATCGCGATCATTCTGGCGGTGAATCACGGCAAGGCTGGCCAGTTCTCCGAGGACGTATCGGCGGTCAAATTTCTCGCCGAGCAGCGCGAGCAGCCCGGCGCCGTCTACGCCGCGGGCGTCGAGCTCGCCACGCGTCTGAACAGGGGTGAGAAGATCGACGAGCCGCTCGAAGCGCTGCGCAAAGCCGCAAAGTCGTACGACAACGCGCTCAGCAGCCTCGCTGGCGGCGGCATGGTCACTGACAGCGCCGGCGACGTGTTCGTCGTCCAAGCGCTGCTCGACGAGAAGGCGCAGGCTGCCCTCGCCAAGGGCACGAGCCTCTGGAACGCATACAAGGCGAAGCTCGATCCGGTGCTGCGTTTCTCCGGCTCGCCGTACGCGGCGCCTGAAACGCCGGCCGGTGCCGCGAAGACACCGGCGCTCGAACCTACCCCGGTTCCGCTCAGCCCGCGCGGCCGCCGTTTGCAGGCGGCGCTGCAGGACCTCAACGCGTACGCCGCCACTTCGCACTCGCAGCTTCGCACCGTGATGGTCGAGCTCACCGCGCAGGTCGAGACTGCGAGCCGCAGCCGCTCCGGCACGCTGCGCACGATACAGGTGTTCGGCATCGTCGCCGCCGTGCTGCTGCTCGGCGCAATCTTCTTCTACTTTGCGCGCAACCTGCGCAAGGACGAAGCAGTCTCGAATCGGCAGCGCAAAGAGACCGGCGACATTCTGCGCACGGTGAACGAAGGTCTGTTCCTGCTCGACAAGGATCTGAAAGTCGGCAGCGAGCGCTCGATGGCGCTCAACAACATCTTTCGCCGCGAGGAGTTCGCCGGCCTCACCTTCGACACGCTGCTGAAAGAGATCGTGCCGGAGAAGACGCTGCGCACCGCGATGGACTACGTCGCGCTGCTGTGGGGCGACCGCGTCAACGAGAAGCTGGTCAAGACGATCAACCCGCTCAACGAAGTCGAAGTGCACTTCGACAACGCGTCGGGCGGTTTCGACACGCACTTCCTCGAGTTCGACTTCAACCGCGTGAAAGCGGAAGGCTCGCTGTCGCACCTGCTGGTGACGGTCAACGACGTCACCAAGCGCGTCATGCTGTCGCGCGAGCTGCAGGAATCGCAGGAAAAGGCGCAGGCGCAGCTCGACCTGCTGCTGCGGATCCTGCACGTCGAGCCGGACAACCTCACCGGCTTCCTCACCGATGCCGACGTGTCGCTCAAGATGGTCAACTCGATCCTCAAGGAGCCGGCGCGCGAAGAGTCGGCGTTCCGCGCGAAGATCGATGGCATCTACCGCCAGGTGCACGCCGTCAAGGGCGAAGCCGCGGCGCTCGGCCTGAAGACCGTCGAGCAGCGCGCGCACGCGTTCGAAGAGGCGCTCCAGGATCTCAAGGGCCGCGCGTCGCTGTCGGGCAGCGACTTCCTGCCGCTGGTCGTGAAGCTCGACGATCTCTTCAACCACCTCGCGCAGGTGCGCGAGATGCTCAGCCGGCTGGTCGATCTGCACCAGGCGATTGCCTCGCGTCGCGGTCCGGGTCCCCTGGGCGGACCGGCCACGCCGCAGATCGAAGCGGAGAAAGTCGATCGCTGGCTCGCTGGCGAGAGCGACGAGCCGCAGCAGCAGGACAAGACGATGCAGCTGCGAGTACCGGTGATGCCGCCTGCCGAAGCACCGGCCACCGAGCCGGCTGGCGCCGGCCTCGAGCGCACGCTTGCTGATCTCGCGGCGCGCGTCGCGAGCAGCCAGGCGAAGCAGGTGTCGCTGCGCTGCAACGGACTCGACAACGTTCCGGAAGCGTATCGCCGCGCGGTCAAGGACATCACTATTCAGCTGGTGCGCAACGCAGTCGTGCACGGCATCGAAGAGCCGAGCGAGCGCGCGAAAGCGCACAAGTCGGAAATCGGCACGCTGGCCGTTGAGTTCGGCGCGCGCGACACCGAAGGCTACGAGCTGATCGTGCAGGACGACGGCCGCGGCCTGCAGTTGGAACGCATCAAGGAAGTCGCAGTCGAGCGCGGGCTGATCACGCCGGCGCAGGCTGCGATGCTCGATCCGCGTCAGACCATGGCGCTGATCTTCCGCCCCGGGTTCTCGACCGCCGATCGCGTCACGACCGACGCGGGTCGCGGCGCGGGCATGGACCTGGTGCGCATCCTGGTCGCCGAGCTCGGCGGCCGGGTCGGGCTCGCTTCGGCGGGCGGCAAGTTCTCGAAGTTCAAGATCTGGCTGCCGGCGACTGAACGCGCCGTGGCTGCCTGAACGACGTCGAACGCACTGAAGCAGTAAGAACGAAGCTCACGAGGGACGGCAATGGCGCTGGCATCCGCAAAGGCTCAACCGTTGACGAACGGCAAGCTCAAGCTCATGATTTGTGACGATTCGAACATCATCCGACGCAAGATCGAGCGCGAGCTGCAAATCGATCGCCTGCAGGTCACAGCGACCGCAGCGAACGGCAAGCAGGCGGTCGAAGCGTTCCGCAAGGAACCCGCGGACGTCGTGACGATGGACCTGACGATGCCGGAGATGGACGGTATCGAATGCGTCGAGAACCTGGTGAAGATCAAGCCCGACGTGCTGATCCTGGTGATCTCCGCGCTGTCCGACAAAGCCACCGCGATCGAAGCATTGAAGAAGGGAGCGAATGGCTTCCTCTGCAAGCCCTTCACTGATCGTCAACTGACCGAGGCGCTGGAAGAGCTCCTGAGAGGCGCCGGCAATGATGACTAAAGTCGAACTGGAGACGTTCGTCGAAGGAACGACTCACTACTTTGCGACCGCCGCCAACCAGCCCGCGTCGGTCGGCTCGCCGTACATCGTGCAGGAAGGCCGTCCGACGATCCAGGAATTCACCGGCGTCATCAACATCGCCGGCAAGCGCCGCGGCATCGTGTACTTCACCGCGTCGCGTCCGATGCTGACCGTGATGCTGATGCGCATGGGCGAGACCGAGCTGACGCAGGAGAACATGTGCGACCTCGTCGGCGAGGTGGCCAACACGATCTCCGGCAACGCCCGCCGCGACTTCGGCAAGGATTTCATGATCTCGGTGCCGACGGTCGTCGCCGGCGAGCCCGAGAAAGTCGTCACGCCCGACAACATCCGCTCGTTCGTGATTCCGATCAACTGGCGCAGTCACTCGGCGCAATTGGTCGTCTGCCTCGAGTGAGCCGCCCGCGCGGCTGCCCGCGCAATCGTTGAGAGAATGCTGTGCAGAGCACGCGGCACGATTCCAACCTCGCTGCGTTGCAGGCCGGCGCCGGGCTTCCCGGACAGGTTCTCGATGTCGTAGTGCTCACCACGGATCCCGGCGTACTCGCCACGTTGCGCGAGGCGGCCGGTCCCGAGCACGCGATCTGGCACGCACCCTCCGCCGATACCGCGGTCGACCTGCTGGTTGGCGGCCGCTGCTGCATCCTGATTGCGGATCTCGGCGCCTTGCGCGGCGATTCCGCCAACCTGCTCGATCAACTGCACTCGCAATTCCCCGAGCTGATTCTGCTGGCGACGGGGCGGCGCGACGAAGAGCACTCGGTCGCGATGCTCGTGAGCGACGGGCGCATCTATCGCTTCCTGCACAAGCCCGTTTCGCCGGCGCGCGCGAATCTGTTTCTGGCGGCAGCAACGCGTCGCTACAACGAGCTGCTGCACAAGGAACCCGTCGGGCTCACCACGTCCAAAACTGTCGCTACGCGTCCGAACACGACTTTGATCGTAGCGGCCATCGTCGCGCTGCTCATCGCTGCAGCCGGCGTCGCACTCTGGCAGTTCCGCCGCAGCGAGCCCGAGCCGGCGCCACCGCCGCCTCCCGTCGGTGCACTCACTGCGCAGGAACAGATCGCCGACAATCTCGCGCGAGGACAAATGGCGATCGTGACGGATCGCCTGACCGATCCGCGCGGCAACAACGCAGTCGAATACTTCCGCGCGGTGCTCGCGTTGCAACCGGACAATGCCGATGCACATGCCGGACTGCTGCGCGTCGGCGCCGCGCTCGAAGCGCGTGTCGTCCAGGCACTGCAGGAACACGACCCGGCGCGTGGAGCCACTGCGCTCATGACTCTGCAACGTGCAGTGCCGGACTACCCGCGACTCGATGAGTTGCGCGCCGAGTTGCTCGCGCTATCGCGCAGCACGCGCACACCGATAAGCGCTGCGCCGCCGGCGGCTCCCGTGCCGAGGACGCAAACCACCGCGTCAGTCCGTGCCCGCGAGCAGACACCGCCTCCCGACACAGCGCCGAAGCCGGCCGCAACCGCACCGCAAGCTGCAGGCCCGAGCGCTGCGGAGCTCGACGCTCTTGCCAAGCTGCGCGGCCGCGGCGCTCTGCTCGAACCGCCCGGCAACAACGCGTACCAACAAGTGCTGGCGCTGCGCGAGAAATATCCTGATTCGACCGAGCTGCGCACGGAGCAGCAGCAACTCGCGTTCGCATTCCTCGAACGCACGCGCACGGCGCTCGCGGCGGGCGACGTCGACACTGCGCAGACCTTCCTGAGCCGCGTCGACAAGCTCGTGCCGAACATGGCGGCGACGAAGGCACTACAAGCCCAGTTGGCGACCGCGCAGCAGCAGCATGCGTTCTCGACCAACATCGTCCAGGCGGCAACGCTGAAGCGCGTGCGCGAAGTGCCGCCCGTCTACCCGCGCGAAGCGGAGCGGCTGGGCGTCAAGGGTTGGGTCGACGTCGAGTTCACGATCGCGCCCGACGGCACGACGCAGGATGTCGTCGTGCGCAGCTCGCAGCCGCAACGCACGTTCGATCAGGCCGCGGTCGATGCGGTGAAACGCTGGCGCTTCGCGCCAGTGATGCGCGACGGCGCAGCGGTCGCGCAGCGCGCCGCGATGCGGATTCGCTTCGAATTGAAGTAGTTTCAGCCCGACTGAGCCTGTTGCTGCGCCTCGCGCCCCGGACCGACGCGGCCGGACGCAACGCGCCTGCCGAGCCACCACCCGACGAGACCCCAGACCGCCGCGACCGCAGCCCCCAGCAAGGCAGCTACACTCGCGCCGGCACCGCCTGCGGACAGCGCATTGCTGACTTGCGCGGAAAGCGCGTCGGCGCCGCGGTACACCGGCACGTCGTTGACGTTCTTCGCCTTGTAGCGCGTCTCGTTATCGAGCGGGCTGTAGAGCATTTCGCGACCGGGACGCACGAACGCATACTCCGTCGCCCGGCGCAGCACGAAGACCACCATGAGCACGGTCAACGTTCCGGTCGCGGCCAGCGCGAGGAAGCCGAAGACGAGCGCCAGCGGCACCAGCGTGATGAGCGGCGTCACGCCGAACTTCTTGGCAACGCGGCCGGTGATGAACAGCTGCGAGACGATCGCCAGACCGTTCACGATCCAGTCGAGCCTGGCGAAGATGCGGGTGCGCTCCGCCGGGTCGCTGAACGCTTCCTGGACGAGGCGCAACTGCTCGAAATACAGCAACGTGCTGACGGTCGACAGCAACACCACGAACAGCGCGATGCCGAGCAGATACGGCGAGCGCAGCACGAGCGTGAAGCCGGCGAACGGATTGCCGCCGATCGGCTTCTCCGGAGTCGCTGCCGCCTCGCGTACCGGCCGCTCATGCCACAGTCGCAGCAGCACGCGCTGCGCGACGATCGCCAGGAAGAACAGCGACGCGCCCACGAACAAAACGCCGCTGTTGCCGATTTGCTTGACGAGAATATCGGTCGCGAACGGCGCGAGGAAAGCGCCGGCAGTCCCGCCGGCGGCGATCACCGGAAACAGCCGCTTGGCCTGCTGGCTGTCGAGCAGCTCCAGCAGGAAGCTCCAGAACATCGAGATCAGGAACAGGTTCAGCACGCTGATGAACACGTAGAAAATCTGCCCGACCAGGACATTCAACTGGTCGCCGCGCAGCGCCAGGCCGACGAGCGCCAGCACCAGGCCAACGAACCCGTAGGTCAGCGGCAGGAAAACGGTGCGCCGCACGCGCGCCACGATGACGCCGTAGAGCGGCACGATGATCAGCGACGCGGCCCACGTCACCATCCACAGGTCCGCGGTGCGCTCGCGGCCGATGATCGTGCCGACTGTCTCGCGCACCGGGCGCACCGTGAAATAGCCCGCCCAGAAACAGAAGAACAGGCAAAACGCCGCGATCACGACCGGCGCTTCGCGAGCCTCTACCGGTGCGAACCGTACCAGGGCGCGAGCGAGAGGAGATGCGGCGGGGGTGGTGGAGCTCATGGCGCGCCTTGCTGTTGTGGTGTTCCGCGCCTAGTTGCCGGCGCCCTGCGTCTCGACGGTGCCGTACTTTTCCAGCACTTTCTTCACTTCGTTGGCGTCGCCGACGGCAACGATCTGCAGCTTGCTCGCGTCGAAATACTTTTTCGCGACGCGCTGCACGTCAGCGGCCGTGATCGCTTCGACGCGCTGCGGATACGTGTCCCAGTAATCCGGCGGCAGATTGTAGATCTTCTGTGTTGCGAGATTGCTGATCAGCGTCTGCGGCGACTCGAGCGACAGCGCGAAGCCGCCGATCAGCGCGCGCTTGGCGTTCTTCAGCTCCGCGTCCGGCACCGGCTCGGCGCCGATCCGGCGCAGCTCGCCCGTCAGTTCCTGCAGTGCGCCGTCCGTCACCGCCGAGCGCACGTCGGTGCTCGCCAGCACCACGCCGGGAAAGCGCGAGCCGTTGAAGAAGCTGTACACGCCGTACGTGTAGCCCTTGTCTTCGCGCAGGTTGATGAACAGCCGCGACGCAGGCCCGCCGCCGAGGATGTGATTCATCACCAGCAGCGCGAAGTAGTCGTCGCTGCGACGCTCGATACCGAGACCGCCGACCCACAGCGAGGTCTGCACCGATGCCGGGCGGTCCACGAGCAGCACACGCGCCTTCGCCGGCGGCTGCAGCGCGGGCAGCGAAATCGTTGGCGCGTCACCCTTCGACCAATCGCCGAACGCGCGCTCCAGCTGCTGCACCAGGCTCTTGAGCGTGAAATCGCCGTACGCAAGCACGATGCCGTTGTTCGGCGTGTAGTGCGCCTTGTGATAGCGCTCGAGATCCGCGCGCGTCAGAGCGGTCAACACCTTCTCCGGCGGCACGACGTAACTGCCAGGGTGCGTTCCGTACACGGCGCGCATGAATTCTTCCTGCGCGGCGAAGTTGGGCTGAATGCGCTGCTGTTGCAGCTGCGACAGGAAGCGCGTCTTGTACTTCTGCAGCTCAGCTTCGGGGAACGCGGGATTGCGCACGATGTCGGCGGCGAGCGCGAAGATTGCGGGCGCCTTGTCGCTCAGGCCGCCGAACCCGATCGCAGTCTCGCCGGACGACGGCGACGCAGCGGCCGAGAAGACGCCGCCGAGCGTCGCGAGCTGCTCGGCGATCTCGCGACTCGTCCGCTTCGCCGTGCCTTCGCGCAGCAGCGACGCAGTGACCATCGCGAGGCCGTGTTGATTTTCGGGATCGTCGAGACCGCCACCCGTCAACAGCAGCTGCACTGAGAACGTCGGCAGCTTGTGATCTTCGATCAGCGCAACGCGCAGGCCATTCGACAGCGTCGCTTCCTGCGCACGCGGCAGCAGGACGCGCAGCGTCTGCGGATTCACCGGCGCCTTGCCCTTGAGCTCGACGCCTTTCAGCGAGTCGGGAGCGACGGATTCGGTTGCGACCTGCGCGCTGCAGAGCGCGGCCCACGCGCATAGCAGCGCGCCGCCGCGGGCGACAAATGACGATTTCATGCGAGCTTTCCTCACGCGCCCGGCGTTGCCGCCGCGGCAGGCGCGGGGTTGGTCACGATCACGGTGCGGTTCTTCGCCTGCAGGTATTGCTTCGCGACGCGGCGCACGTCCGCGCGCGTCACGGCGTCGAAGCCCGCGACCCGCGTGTTGATCAGGCCCGGATCGTTGAACTTGACCGTGTAGGTGCCGAGCATCGTCGCGCGCGCCTGCGCGCCGCGAATGCTCTGCAGGTAGCCGAAGCGCGTCGAGTTCTTCGCCTTCTCCAGCTCCCACTCTGCGATCGGTTGCTGCTGCAGCCGCTCGATCTCGGCGTAGATCGCGGCCTCGACATCTGCGGCTTTCTTGCCCGGACGCACGGTGGCGCCGATGTAGAGACCGCCGGGGCCGATGCGCTCGTCGACGAACCCGCCGAGATTCACCACCAGCTCCTTCTCCTTGTTCAGCGTCTGGTACAGACGCGAGCTGTCGCCCTGCTGCAAGACCGACGACAGCACGCGCAGCGCGTACAGATCCGGAGCATTGCCGACCGGCGTCTTGTACGCGATCTGCACCTGGGTCGCGCGCGCCAGCGCATCCGTCATGGTTTCGCGCCGCTCGGCTTTCTGCTCGGGCTCGCTCAGGTCGACCGCCGGCGGCTCGCCCTGCCGCGGAATATCGTCGAAGTAGCGATGGATCAGCGCCATCGCTTCGTCGGGCTTGAAGTCGCCGACCAGGCTCAGCACCGCGTTGTTCGGCGCGTAGTACGTCTTGAAGAACTGCGCGACGTCCCCGACGCTCGCCGCGTTCAGATCGTCCATCGAGCCGATGGTCGAATGCTGGTATGCGAAGTTGGAATAGAACAGCTCGTCGAAGTGCTCGTCGGCGAGCCCGTAGGGCTGATTGTCGACGCGCAGCCGGCGCTCTTCCTGCACCGCCTGCCGCTGGTTGTCGAGATTGTCCTGCGTGATCGCCAGCGAGCGCATGCGATCGGCTTCGAGGAACAGCGCCAGCTCCAGCTGGTTCGCCGGCAGCGTCTCGAAATACAGCGTCAGGTCGTTGCTGGTGGTGCCGTTCATCGAGCCGCCGTTGGAGAACACCTGGTAGAAGTGCTCGCCATTGCCGACGTTGGCCGAGCCCTTGAACATCATGTGCTCGAACAGGTGCGCGAAGCCGGTCCGTCCGGGCGGCTCGTTGCGCGAGCCGACGTCGTACGCGATGTTGAGCGCGATCACCGGCGCGCCGTGGTCCTGGACGAGCTGCACGCGCAGGCCGTTCTTGAGCGTGGTGTCGGTGAATTCGACCCGGACGCTGGCTGCGGCCGGTTTGGGCGGGGGTTGAGTCTCAGCGGCGCCGGCCGCCAGGGCCGCGGCAAGACAGGCGCAGAGACCGACGCGGACAGCGCGATTCATGGACGAAACCCAGGGCCGCTGGAGGAGCGGCCGAGGATACAGGGTCGGGCTTCGGCCCGACAGAGGAGTCCGGCCTGAGCCGGACCCACCGCAGTTCGTCCTTACGGGATCGTCTTGCTCACTACGCTGGAATTAGCGCTTTCTGCACCGCTGCTGTTGTAGGCCCGCACGGCGAAGTACCAGTTGCCGGAGCTCAGACCGGTCACGACGTACGTCGCCAGGCCCGGGTTCGCGACCTCGATCGTCTGGTTCAACGCACCTGAGGACGAGCCGTACGAGATGCGGAAGCCGGCGAGGTTGCTGAGCGTGGTGCCGTCCGTGTTCTGGGTCGGTGGCGACCACGACAGCGTCGCGGTGCCGTTCGACGACGGCGCGGAAGACACGTTGATCGAGAATGTCGGCAGCGAGGCGCTGCCGCCTTTGCCGTCGCTCACCGCGATCACGATGCCGGAAAACGCGCCGGCGCTCGCCGGCGTGCCCGAGAGCTTGCCGGTCGTGGTGCTGAACGTCGCCCAGGTCGGCTTGTTCTGGATGCTGTACATCAGCGCGTCGCCGTCAGGATCCGCACCGGACGGCTGGAAGCTGTAAGCCGAGCCGGCGATGACGCTGGTCGCAGGCGTACCGGAAATCGTCGGCGCGCGATTCGGCGCGGCGTTGACAGTGATCGTGAAGGGTCCGAGCGAATCGGTCGCGCTGCCGTCGCTGACCGTGATGACGATGCCACTGAACGTGCCCGCGCTCGTCGGCGTGCCACTCAGGCGGCCGGTCGAAGTGTCGAACGCCGCCCACGCCGGCTTGCTCTGGATCGTGTAGCCGAGCGTGTCGTTGTCCGGATCGCTCGCGCTCGGCGTGAACGAGTACGCGGTGCCCGCGGTCACGCTGCTCGACGGCGTGCCGCTGATCACCGGCGCCTGGTTCGGCGCGTCCTGCACGGTGACCGCGAACGCCGGCAGCGAAGCCTTGCCGCCCTTGCCGTCGCTGACGGAGATCGTGATGTTGGCGAAGGTGCCGAGATTGGCGGTGCCCGGCGTGCCGTTCAGGCTGCCGCTGGACGCACTGAAGCTGGCCCATGCCGGCTTGTTCGTGATCGAGTACGTCAACGGGTCACCGTCCGCATCCGATGCGGACGGCGTGAACGAGTACGCAGTGCTCACCATGACGCTGGTCGGCGGCGT
>DASYRK010000061.1:0-33008 GCA_036004505.1 Steroidobacteraceae bacterium | reverse complement strand
CCGGCGACAGCGATGCTCTGACCCGTGATGCTGCCGACGTCATTCGTGCACAGCCAGAGCACGGTCCGCGCAACTTCCTCCGACGAAACCATGCGGCCTTGCGGATTGTGCGCAGTGAAGACCGCCCGCACGTCCGCTGCGGAGCGACCCGTCTTCTTCTGAATGGCTGCGATGGCGTCGCGCGAGAGGTCCGTATCGGTGTAGCCCGGGCACACTGCATTCACCGTGATGTTCTTGCGTGCGAGCTCGATCGCCAGCGCGCGCGTCAGCCCGATGACGCCGTGCTTCGCCGCGCAGTAGGCGGTCACATAGGGATAGCCCGTCAGCCCTGCTGTGCTCGCAACGTTGATGATCCGCCCGCGGTCTGCTTGCAACATGTCCGGCAACACGCAACGGATGCAGCGGTAGACGCTGCCGAGATTCACGGCGAGCATCTCGTTCCAGAGCGACTCGTCGCCGACGTGCAGCGGCGCGCTGCGCGCCTGGCCGGCATTGTTGACGAGAATCGTCACCGGACCGAATCGTTCCTTCACTTGCGCGAAGGCCGACTGCACCGCCGCACCGTCGGTCACATCCGCGACGGCCACGAACGTCTCGGTGCGCAACTCCGCCGCAACTTTGTCGAGCGATTCGCGAGTGCGGCCGATGAGACTGAGCCTGGCGCCCGTCTCCGCCAGCGCGTGCGCGATCGCGGCGCCGATGCCACGGCCCGCGCCGGTAATGACTACGTGCTCATTGCGCGGCGAATTCGTCATACGGCACCTGTCAGCAGCGCGGCACGCTGCAGATTGCGTTCCAACTGACTCTTGCCCGACAGGTATTGCTGCGGCCACCACTGCTGCGCGTGCTGCAGCTGCGCGGCCGCCTGCAAAGTCCAGCTCGGATTCGCGAGGTGCGGCCGCGCGACGGCGCAAAGATCGGCGCGACCGGAGGCGATGATCGAGTTCACGTGATCCGCCTCGTAGATGTTGCCGACCGCGATCGTCGGAATCTTCAGCGTGTTGCGAATGAAGTCGGAGAACGGCGTCTGGTACATGCGTCCGTAGACCGGCTTCTGCCACGGCACGGTCTGGCCCGTCGATACGTCGAGCAGGTCCGCGCCCGCCTCGTGCAGCGCGCGCGCGATCGCGATCAGATCCTCATCGCACAGGCCGCCGTGCGCCCAATCGCTCGCGGAGATTCGGACGGAGAGCGGCATCCCGACAGGCATGACCGCGCGCACGGCGCGAACGACTTCCGTCGGGAAGCGCACGCGATTGCCGACCGTGCCGCCATAGCGATCGGTCCGCTGGTTCGTCAGCGGCGACAGGAAGCTCGCGAGCAGGTAACCGTGCGCCATGTGCAGCTCGATCATGTCGAAGCCGGCCTGCAGACCCAGCTGCGCCGCGGTGACGAACTGTGCGGTGATCGCTGCGATGTCCGACTCGCTCGCCTCCTTCGGCACCTGGCTCACGCCCTCGATGTACGGCAACGGCGAGGCGGCGATGATCGGCCAGTTGTCCGCTGGCAGCGGATAGTCAGCCTGATCCCAGCCGAGCTGCGTCGATCCTTTGCGTCCCGAATGTCCAAGCTGCAGGCAGAATTTGGCCTGCGTGTTCCCGTGCACGAAATCGACGATGCGCCGCCACGCATCGCGTTGTGCTTCGCTCCACAGCCCCGTGCATCCGGGAGAGATGCGTCCATGCGGCGACACACACGTCATCTCGCTCACGACGAGCCCTGCGCCGCCCGTTGCGCGCGAGCCGTAGTGCACGAGATGCCAGTCATTCGGCATGCCATCGACCGCCGAGTACTGCGCCATCGGCGACACCACGACGCGGTTGACTAGCTGCAGCTCGCGCACTTTGAACGGCAGGAACATCGGGGCGCAGCGGCGGTCCGCGACACCGACGCGCTCGGCGAGCGTCCGCTCGATGTCGCCGACGAATCCGGCGTCGCGCAGCTTCAGATTGTCATGCCCGATGCGCTGACTGCCCGTCAGCAGGCTGTACGTGAACTGCAGCGGCTCGAGGTGCGTGTAGCGCGCCACGTTCTCGAACCACTCCATCCGGTTGCGCGCCGCGCTCTGCAGCTTGAGCGCTTCGAGCTCGCGCTCCTCCTGGTAGCGGTGCAGCGCCTCGCTCACGTCGCCGCCGTGTGCTATTTCGCGGCTCAGCGCGATCGCATCTTCCATCGCGAGCTTCGTGCCCGAGCCGATCGAGAAATGAGCGGTGTGCGCGGCATCGCCGATCAGCACGACGTTGCGGGTGAACCAGCGCCGGCACAGGACGCGATTGAAGTTCAGCCACGCCGAGCCGCGCAGATGACGGGCGTTGCTCATCAGCCGCGCGCCGCCGAGGTAGTTGCCGAACATGCGCTCGGCGAACTCGATCGATTCATCCGTCGTCGCGCGGTCGAGGCCGTGCGCGAGCCACGTCTCCTCGCGCGTCTCGACGATCACCGTCGCAAGGTCCTTGCTGAACTGGTATGCGTGAATCTGGAACCAGCCGTGCTCGCTGCGCTCGAACGCGAATGTGAACGCCGGGAAGCGCTGCGTCGTGCCGAGCCAGATGAAGCGGCACTTGCGCACGTCGACGTTGGGCTCGAATGCCGCCGCGTACTGCTGCCGAACGCGACTGTTGACGCCGTCTGACGCGATCAGCAGATCGGCATCGGCAAACTCCGCCTCGTCCCGGACTTCGTGCTGAAAGCTCTGCTCGACGCCGAGGCTCGCCGCCCGCTCCTGCAGGATGTTGAGCAGCCGCTTGCGCTCGATGCCGGCGAAACCGTGGCCGCCGGTGCGGATCATGGCGCCGTGGATGTGGACGTCGATATCGTCCCAGTGATGGAAGCTGTCGACGATGGCGGCGTGGGAAGGAGCGTCCGCGGCTGCGAACCCGGCCATGGTCTGGTCCGAGAACACGACGCCCCAGCCGAAGGTGTCGTCCGGCCGGTTGCGCTCGTAGACCTCGATGCGGGTGCGCGGCAACGCCTGCTTCAGCAGGATCGCCGAGTACAGGCCCGCCGGCCCGCCGCCCATGCAGACGATGCGCTTCACGCCGGGAACTTTAGAACTGCTTAATTTAGATGTCAATCAAATGGCGCGAGGCTGGATGCCGGGGGTGGTCGGGCTTCAGCCTGACTGTTCCCTCGTGTACATTTCCCGCCCATGTCATACGTCTTCCCCCCGCCCCCCACACCCGCCGTCGCAGTCAAAGGCCGCGCCGAGCTGTTCGCCGTGCACCGCATCTACTGCGTCGGCCGCAACTACGCCGCTCACGCACGCGAGATGGGCGCGAACCCGGACCGCGAGCCGCCGTTCTTCTTCACCAAGCCGGCGACCGCGCTCGTTCCGAATCACGCGCGCGTCCCCTACCCCTCGCGCACGAACAACTTCCACCACGAGATCGAGCTGGTGGTCGCGATCGGCAAAGGCGGACGGGAGATCCCGGCGGCCCAGGCGCTCGACCACGTCTTTGGCTATGCGGTCGGCAACGACCTCACGCGCCGCGACCTGCAATCCGACGCGAAAGACAACGGCCGGCCGTGGGACACCAGCAAGGGCTTCGATCACTCCGCGGTCATCAGCGCGATCACGCCGGCCTCGCAGTCGGGACATCTGCGCAGCGGCCGGATCTGGCTGCAAGTGAACGGCCAGCCGCGCCAGCAGGCGGATATTTCGGAGCTGATCTGGAGCGTGCCGGAAGTGATCGCCGAATTGTCCACACTGTTCGAGCTGCAGCCTGGCGATCTGATCTACACTGGCACGCCTGCAGGCGTCGGAGCGCTCAAGCGCGGCGATCGCCTCGAAGGCGGCATCGACGGTCTGGACGAACTGGTCACTACCATCGAATAACAACAACCATGCGTGCTGCACCGACTCTCTGCGCGATCGCCCTCCTCTGCACATCTGTTGCGTGCAGTGCGGCCGACGAAGAATGGATCCAGCTGTTCAACGGCCGCGACCTCACCGCCTGGACGCCGAAACTGTCGCACCATGCGCTGGGCGATAACTACGGCAACACGTTCCGCGTCGAGGACGGCTTGTTGAAGGTGCGGTACGACCGTTATCCGGACGGTTTCAAGATGACCTTCGGTCATCTGTTCTACGACAAGCCGTATTCGTTCTACCGGCTGCGCATCGAGTACCGCTTCGTGGGCAAGCAGGCCGCGGACGGGCCGGGAGCCTGGGCGAACCGCAACAGCGGCATCATGATCCACTCGCAGCCGCCGCGGACGATGACGCAAGAGCAGGACTTCCCGATCTCGATCGAGGCGCAGCTGCTCGGCGGACTCAGCGACGGCAAGGCGCGGCCGACGGCGAACATGTGCTCGCCCGGCACCGAAGTCGTCTATAAGGGCTCGATCTATCCGCAGCACTGCCTCGACTCCGCATCGAAAACCTATGACGGCGACCAGTGGGTGCAGATGGAGCTGGTCGTGCTCGGCGCTGCGCAGATCACACATTTCGTGAACGGCGAAAAAGTGCTCGAGTACTCGCTGCCGCAGATCGGCGGCGGCGTGGTCGCGAATTTCGATCCAAAAGCGAAGCGCGACGGCGAACTGCTCGGCGGCGGCTACATCGCGCTGCAGAGCGAGTCGGGCCCGCTCGACGTGCGCAAGATCGAGCTGCTCGACCTGACGGGCTGTATTGATCCCAAGAACGCCAACTACAAAAGCTACTTCGTGCGCTCGGACCCGACCCGCTGCAAATAGATCGGGCGAGCGACCGATGTCCTGGGGAGGATAGGGAGATGTCGGAAGCCAACAAGTACGCACCGTCACAGGCTGCGCTCGATACACGCGACGCAGCGGTGCCTCCTGAGATCGATCGCTGGAACTGGGGAGCGTTCCTGGCGTTCGTGCCGTTCGTGGGCATCGTCATGCGTCGAGGACTTCAAGGCGACGCAGCGCAAATGGGCGATTGCGGGCGTGATCACGATCGCCGGGATCGCAATCCTGGTTGCGGCAGACGCCGAGGCCGTCGGGATTCTCGGCCAGCCGATCACCACGGGCATTCCCGGCGGCAACATCGAAGTCAGGGGACCGGAGGGAGTGGCCAATCTTTCCTTCAGCGCGAAAGGTCCGAATGGCTCGGGCACGGTGTACGTCAAGGCGACCCGGTCGCTCGGCCAATGGCAGCTGCAGGACGCCGTGCTGGAAGACTCGAACGGCGGACGTCGCATAGATCTCGTGGATTGAGACGACTGCTCATCGCGCACAACATCGATCTGGCGAATCGCGTCGACTCGTTACGAGCCGGCGACGCCGTCGAGTTCTACGGCGAGTATGAATGGAACGCGAAAGGCGGCGTGATCCACTGGACGCATCGCGATCCGGCAGGCCGTCACGTGGACGGCTGGATCAAACACAACGGGCAGACGTATCAATGAGCTCACCCCTCTTCGCATTCCTCGCATCGAGCGGCATCGTCGGCATCGAGGCCATCGTGTGCCTCGTATGCCTGGTTCTCATTCTTCGATCCGAGACCATCGCAGCCGATGCTGCCCGACTGGGCGTGGCAGGCTTCGTCTGCCTGCTGCTCGCGAAGAGCGCCGCGATCGGTTCGATGGTGATGTTCGCCACGATGCGTGATTCGTTCGAGTCCGTCGCAAACCTGGGACTTGCGATGGCCGGGTTCAACTTTGTTCGCGTCGCCCTGGAAATCGCCGGACTCGTTTGCGTCGCTCGCGCACTGTTGGCCAGCCGCGCTGGCGCTCAGGCGAGCGCGTAGAGATAGTCCACGTACGAGCGGATCGCGCCGTCCAGGCCCGTGACCTTCGGGTTCTGCGACTCGATCAGGAAATACTCGTCCGGCGCGTGCGCGCGCAGTCCGTGACCGAGCCCGAAGTGTCCCGCGGGTAGTTGCAGCGGCGCGCCCGTGAACACGTAGCCCGGCCAGGAACCGCCGCGCCGCGGCCAGTAGATCGGCTCGATGCCGGCAGCGCACCTCGATGTCCCCGAAGCCGCGCTTCGCGAGATGCGCCTTGAGCTTCTCGACTGCGCCCTTGTGCGTCATGTCGGGCACGAGCCGCAGATCGAGCTTCGCGGCCGCGCGATGCGGCAGGATCGTCATGCCGCCCTGGCCCGTGTAGCCACCGACCAGTCCTTCGATGTTCACGGTCGGGCGGCCTGCGAGATCCTCGAGCGCCTGTCGCCAGGCTCGTGCCGAGGAAAGTTCTGCGTGAGAGCGGTGTCATCGTGGGTGCCTCCTGGAGTGTGATCCCTGCACGTTAGCAAATACCTTTAGGGCAGGGTCCGCACGTGCGCCCGACCCCGAAGCCGACCGGCAGTTTTTACCTGAACCGGAGCCGGGCAGGCTCCAGCCCGCCCGGCTGCACGCCGATACAGCCCCCGAAGCAGCCGACGCTGCGCCCTGTAGCCAGGTATGGTCCTAGCGAAGCCTCTCAGCCGGATTCTCTACGTCGACGACGATCCCTCCATGCGCGAGCTGGTGCGGGAAGCGCTCGACCGGCAGACGGATTTTTCCGTCGTCACCTGCACGTCCGGATTCGAGGCGCTGATCATCGTGGGCCAGCTGCGGCCCGATCTCATCCTGATGGACCTGGCGATGCCGCGACTCGACGGCGTGCAGACGCTCGAATGCCTGCGCGCAATGGAGCTCGGCCATCACACGCCGGTCGTGTTCCTGGCCGCGGCGGCGTCACCGTTCGAGCTCAGGCGGCTGCAGGCGGCGGGTGCGGCTGATGTCATCGCGTTGCCGTTCGATCCGGCAGAGTTGCCGAGGCTGATTCGCGCGATCTGGAGCCGGATCTCGGATTGAAGCTAGACTGTTGTCGGGCATAAAACTCGACCTACAGGCAAACCATGCGCGTCTGGCTTCGCAGAACTCTGATCGCTCTCGCAGTGCTGCTGGTGCTCGCCGGCGGCGCCTACTACTGGCTGATGGTCGAGAGCCACATGCCCGCGGACGCCGCGTACACGCTCGATCTCGATCGCGTCCGCGCACTCGCAGCCATGCCGGGCGACAAGCCGGGCGCGATTGAAGTCGAGCAGGTCGGCATCTTTACCTTCCCCGCCACAGGGGTCGTCGCCGGCGACGGTTGGGACAGCGTGCCATTACCTGTGTACTCGTATCGGCTCGTGTATCCGAACGACTCGATCATCATCGACACCGCGTTGCGCAAGGAGATGGGCGGCAGCCAGCTCACGAGCTTCGACCCCGAAGCCTATGCGCGCATGGCAGCTGCCATTACCAAAGCAGCGCAGATCGTGATCACGCACGAGCATATGGATCACATCGGCGGACTCACCGCGCACGCCGATCTCGCCGCGGTCTTGCCGAAGACGCACCTGACGCCGGAGCAGCTGGCGCACCCGGAGCTCAGTCTGCCGGCGAAATTTCCGCAGCACGCGCTCGATGGCTATCAGCCGCTGGTGTATGACCAGTACCACGCGATCGCGCCGGGCGTCGTGCTGATCCGCGCCCCAGGTCATACGCCGGGCAGCCAGATGGTGTACGTGCAGACCGCGAACGGCGTTGAGTTGCTGTTCATCGGCGACGTCGCGTGGCATTTCCGGAACATCGAGCTGCAACGCGAGCGCGCGCGACTGATGACGTGGCTGTTCCTCAAAGAGGATCGGACCGCGGTATTCGGCGAGCTCGCCGCGCTGAAGCGCCTGCACGAAACGCAGCCTGCCGTGCACATCGTGCCGGGCCACGACGGCCCGGTGATCGATGCCCTGGTCGCCGCCGGAATCCTGAAGCGCCGTTTCAGTCCTTGAGATCGCGGAAGCGATCGGTCGCCGCCACGAGCGCGCGCCGAATGCCCGGCTCCGTCGCTGCGTGTCCCGCATCCGCAGCGATGACGAGTTGCGCCTCCGGCCACGCCGCCGCCAACTGCAGCGCTCCTTCGACGGGACACAACATGTCGTAACGTCCGTGCACGATCACGCCCGGCACATGCCGGAAGCGCGGCACGGCATCGAGCAGCTCGTTGTCCCGCAGGAAACAGCGATGGTGCATGTAGTGAGCTTCGAGCCGCGGCATCGAAAGCATGTTCGCGCGCAGCGGCTCTTCGACCGGCGGCAACAGCGTCGCGCAACTCGTCTCGTAGCGATCCCAGACGATCGCGGCCGGCATGTGCACGGCGGGATCCGTGTCCAGCAATCGCTTCAGGTACGCGCCCAGCAAATCGCCGCGTTCGGCGGCTGGAATGTGCTCGACGAACGCCTGCCAGTATTCCGGATAGATCAGCCGGATCGGGCCGAACCACCAGTCGAGATCGATCTGGCGGCACAACCAGATGCCGCGCAGGACCAGCGCACGACAAGCTTCCGGATGCGTCGCCGCGTAGGCGAGCCCGAGTGTCGAGCCCCACGAGCCGCCGAATACGACCCAGCGATCGATGCGCAGATGACGACGCAGAGTTTCGATGTCGCTCACCAGATGCTGCGTCGTGTTCTCGTGCACGCTCGCCATCGGCGTCGAGCGCCCGGCGCCGCGCTGATCGAACAGCACGATCCGATAGACCCCGGGATCGAAGAACCGCCGATGCGTCGGATTGCAGCCGGCGCCCGGTCCTCCATGCAGGAACACCGCGGGGCGGCCGGACGGGTTGCCGCACAGCTCATAGACGAGCCGATGGCCGCCGGAAACTTCGAGCACGCCGGTTTCGTACGGCTCGATCGATGGATACAGATCGGCAAACGTGTCGGTCATGCGAGGAGCTCCTGCAAAGTCGCGACCAGTCGGTCGAGGTCCGCCGCAGTGCTGTGCAGATGCGGGGACACGCGAATATTGGCGCCGCGGGCGCCCACATATACATCACGGGCGGCGAGCGCGCTGAACAGATCCGGCGGCAGCGGGCCGCGCGCTGTCAGCCCGATCATATGGCCGACGCGCTGCGACGGTTCCGCGCACGTGAGCCCGAGGGCTGGCGCTTGCGCCGACAACTCGCGCGTCCACTCGCTCAGCTGCTGCTGGACTCGCGCCGGCGTCCACTGCGCGATTTGCGTCAGCGCTGCGAGCGCCATCGGCAACAGATAGAACTGCGCCGACTCGCCCTGATTGAAGCGCTGCGCGCCCGGCTGATACTCATCCGTGTAATCGGCGAGCGTCGCGAAATTGTCGGCGCCACGCCGATTCAGCCACGACTCTTCGAGCGGCGTGCCGTTCGCGTGCCAGCGTTCGGCGACGTACATGTAGCCGAGGCCGTACGGCCCGAGCAGCCATTTGTACCCGACCGAAACCAGGAAATCCGGCCGCACTTCGGCGACGTCGATCGGATACGCGCCCAGCGTTTGACTCGCATCGACGACGAGCGCCGCGTCGTGACGGCGAGCCGCGGCGGCAACGCGAGGCAGATCGATGAGCGTGCCGTTCGTCCAATGACAATTCGAGACTGCAACGACGGCGGTGCGCCGGTCGATGGCGGACACGATCGCGTCCGTCAGACTGCCCTCGCCTCGCGCGACGGCTGTACGGATCTCTGCGCCGCGCTCGCGGGCGAGACGCTGCCAGCTGTAATAGTTGGACGGATATTCCTGGTTGATGACTACGATGTTGTCGCCCGATGCGACCGGCACGTTGCGTGCCGCGACAGCGATGCCGTAGCTCACTGAAGGCACGAGTGCAGCACATTCGGCCGGTGCGCCGATCAGCGACGCGAACAACGCGCGCAAACGGCGGGCATCTTCGAACCAATCGGCCGTGCGGACCTGCCACGGCGCGGCCATTGCGTCCACAGCCGCATGGCCGGCCGCATTCACGGCGTGCAGGCGCGGCCCGAGGCTCGCGGAGTTCAGGTAGGTGACGTTGTCGGCGATGGCGAAGAGATTGCGCATGCTGCATGATGCTCGCAAAACGTGCGCACCTGATGTGGTGCCCGAACGATGTCGTCTGACGAGCGCCGCTACAGCTCCATCACCACTTTGTCGAGATAGCACCAGCTCCAGCGCTCGCCCGGCTCGATCGAAGTGATGATCGGGTGCTGCGTCGCGTGGAAATGCTTCGTGGCGTGGCGGTTCTTCGAGTCGTCGCAGCAGCCGACGTGGCCGCATTCACGGCACAGGCGCAGGTGCACCCAGGTATCCCCGGTTTTCAGGCATTCCTCGCAGCCGCGCGTGTTGCGGTGATCGGTTTTGACTGTAGCGAGGTGGGAGCAGGCGTGGGGCATGACGGGGGAGCGCTTTTCGACCGCACATATATATTAGCGAACTGGAGGCGTTCTGGGCAGACTGCCGCGCGCCGCCGAATTCGGCTAAAAAGCGCGCCCGGTCCAGTTACCAGGTGCGCTGCATGCGGCAACGGCCAGTCGACGATGCTTCCTCGCGTCTGTTGCAAACTTTGCAGGACAATCCGGCGCTGCCCGCGCTGCTGCGGAGTCTGCAGCCGGCCGCCCTCGCCCGCCTGGTCGATCGCATCGGGCTCAACGATGCCGGCGAGGTCATGGCGCTCGCGCCCACTCAGAAACTGCTGCAGGCCCTCGACGAAGCGCTGTGGAAGAGTCCGCAACCGGGCGTCACGGAAGTCTTCGACTCGCGCGAGCTGGTCGACTGGCTCGAGAGTTGGAACGAGATCGGCGATGAGTTCGTGGCGGAGCGCCTCGCCGCCATGAGCGACGACTATCGCGCGCTGTGCCTGTCTCACCTGGTCAGTGTCCGCATTCACCACACGCTCGCGTTCCTCGCGATCCCGGACGACGAAGTGGACCGCGAGCGCGATACGCTGCAGCCGATCGGCACGTGTGCGTTCTACGGTCCGTATATGGTCGTGCCGGTCGTCGAAGACGAATGGGAGATCGTGCGCGCGGCGCTCGACGCGCTCGCCACCGAACGCCACGAGTGCCTGATGCACACGCTGGGCATGCTCGATGGCGCCGAATCGATGCTCGCCACCCCGGAACGCCGCCGGCAACTACAGATCGACCTTGCGCACGAGCGTGAGCGCGCTCGCGAGAATGTCGGCTACGTGACGGCGACCGGCGCGAGTGCATTCCTCGTGTACGTCGCGACGGCGCGCATCGAAGAGCTCGCGGCACTCTCCGTGTACGACGAGGAGACTCGGCGACATCTTGCCGCCTTCGGCGCGTCCGACGTCGAAGACCCGGAAGACGACGAAGCTGACGAGTCGCCACAGGAACCGCCTACGGTCGAACAGATGCAACAGCTACGCACGGTGCTGGAACGCGAAGAGTTGCTGATCCCGCAGAGCACACTGCTGCTGACCGATCAACGGACGCGCAAGCATCACGCTCTCACTCAGGCGCTCAGTGAGCTTGCGGAAACAGATCCGCCGGCATTCGAGCGCTGCGCGCGGGAGCTCGCGTATCTCGCCAACGTGCTCAAAGTCGGCGTTTCAGTGAAAGGAGAGCCGATGTCCGATGTCGATGCGCGCGATGCCGCTTATGCTGCTTGCGATCAGGGGCTCGAGCTCGCCCGGGAGCATGGCCTCGATACTCGCGTCGCGCAGGAGCCCGGTCTGATCCGCCTGTTCGCGCTCGGCTGGCGAGCGCAGCGCGAGCTCAGCCGAGCGCCGCGATCGAAACGCGAGCGATGAGCTCGCTCAACATCCCGGAGTCGATCGGCTTCACCATGTAGGCGTCGAATCCTGCCTGCGTGCCGCGCTCCGCGTCTTCCTGGCTGCCGTAGCCGCTCATGGCCACGAGCATGACCGGACGCCGCGCGCGCGAGCGGACCGCGCGGGCCACTCCGTAACCGTCGAGATGCGGCAGGCCGATGTCGATCAGCGCAATGTCGGCTTGCTCGCGCAGGATCGTGTCGACGCCCTGCAATCCATCGCTCGCCTCCACCACCTCGTGTCCTGCCATTTCCAGCAGCACGCGCAGGCCGGAGCGCACGTCCTCGTTGTCCTCGACGAGCGCGATGCGACGGCGCGTGGCGTTGCGCGGTGTCGCCGCGCCTTCGGCCGCTTCGGCCGGCGCCTCGATGGCCGGCAGCTCGACGATGAACTCGCTTCCCCTGCCGACGCCTTCGCTGCGCGCTTCGACGCGGCCCTCGTGCAGCTCCGCGATCCTGCGCACCAGCGTCAGGCCGATGCCGAGGCCGCCTTGCGAGCGATCGAGCGCCCGCTCGCCCTGCACGAACAGATCGAAGATGCGCGGCCGCAGCTCCGCCTCCAGGCCGAGACCGGAATCGCGGACGCTGAACACTGCGACCGCGACTTCGCGCCGGACCGTCACATCGATCCGCCCGGGCGGCGGCGTGTACTTCACTGCATTGGTCAGCAGATTCGCCACGACCTGATCGATGCGCGTCGGATCGGCGTTCACCCAGACGGGATCGAGCTGCGTATTGCACTCGTGACGCTGCAGCTGACCGGTGTTGCGCAACGTATCGACGGTGTTGCGCACGACTTGCGCGAGATCGATCGGCCGGCGCTCCAGTACGATCTTGCCCATCATGACGCGCGCCGCGTCGAGCAGATCGTCGGTCAGCTTGCTGAGATGACGCACCTGCCGATGAATGATCGCCCTGGCCTGCTGCTCCACATCCTTGCGCTGCGACTGCTCCGAATGCTCGAGCACCTGCGCCGCCGTCGCGATCGCGGCGAGCGGATTGCGCAGCTCGTGTCCGAGCATCGCGAGAAACTCGTCCTTCGTCTTGTTCGCCAGCTCCGCGGCGAGCCGCGCGTTCTGTTCGAGCAGTCGCGACTGGCGCTCACTGTGCAGGAGCTTCTCGCGCTCGATGTGCGCGCTGAGCAGTGCGAGCATGGCCTGGCGGATTTCGGGCAGATCTGTCTCGGGCAACATCGGTGCTTCGCCGCGCGCGACCGAGGCGGCAGCCCGTTCGAGCTTGCGCATCGGACCGGTCACAGTGCGACCGGTGAAGAGCGCAGCGCCGAGCCCGAGCAGCACCGACGCGACAATTGAGCCGCCGAGCACCATGTAGGAGCGAATGACTGGCGCATCGACGATCCGCGTCGGGATGCCAATCGCTGCCGACCAACCGCTTTCCGGCGAGCGACGATAGACAGTGTAGACGCGCGCGCCTTCGAGCGTGGTCGTGATGGCCCACGCGCCTTCTTCATCGCGCGTCAGCATCGACACCAGCGTCGGCGAAGGCGGCTTTCCCACCCACTGGGCCTGGTCGCGCGTACGCGCGACCACGATGCGCTGACCGTCGAGCACGACCGCCGTGGCTCCTTCGGGCAAGACGTGACGCTTGACGATCTCCAGCACGGCCTCGGGTCGCAGCACCGCGGTCAGCACGTACGGAATCGAGTCGCCATGGCGAATCGGCAGTCGCACGGCGAAGACGTACATCTTGAGCACCGGGCTCCAGATGAGATTGCCCACGCTCGGCACGCCGGCGCGCACTGTCGCCTCCACGGCGCCCGGATCGATGCCGCGGGGCAAGGGCTCACCCCACGGCATGCGCGCATTCACTACGTGCTGGGAGGTCGGATCGGAGAGCACGATGTTCGCCCAGGACGGGCGCCGCTCGAGCAGCGCACGAGATTCCACATAGAACCCCGCAAAATCGCGCACCCGCAGCCGCGGACTGGCGGCGAGTGCATCGAGTGCTGCGAGCGAAGTCCGCAGCTCCGCGTCCACGGCGGCAATGACGGACCGCATCGTGTTTTCGGCCGTCTGAATCTGCTGGCGCCGCTGCGTCTGCGCGTTGTATAGCAGCGTAGCGAACGAGAGCAGGACCAGCGGCAGCAACCCGGCGACGACGATCCAGAACAGGCGCCGCTCGAGCGGACCGAGCGCAATCGTCCGCCACAGCCGCTTGATCGGACTCAACGCAACCGCAGCGACTGGAGCATCGTTCATTGCCGTGTATTCTAGGCGCATGAGTTGGCAACACGTACTCCCTGCGATCCTGATTTGCGCCTGCACCACCGGCCCTGCGTTCGCAGCCGCTCGGCACGACTCGGACATCGAAGCCTTGTGCCTCGCGCAAAGCGATGCGCGTCGCGAAACCGCGATCGTCGAGACGCGTCTTGCGACGGTGCCGGCACTGGTGCGCATCCCTGCAAAGGTATTGCAGCCGCCGATCCTGCTCTGGCACGGATTCGGTCCGCCGGCGAGCGAGCGCGCATTGATGGAAGCACTGCCGCTCGATGACGTGCCGGCCATCAAGGTTTACCTTGGACTGCCGCAGTTCGGTGCGCGCGAGGCGCCGGGCGGCCGCGAGGACATGGTGCGCCGTCAGAACGAGGATCTGGGCCGTCTCGTGTTCGAGCCGATCGTCGTCGGCGCCGCGCAGGAGTTGCCGTCCGTGATCGCAGCGTTGCAAGAACTGAAATGTGTGCGCGCGCAGGACAAGGTCGGGCTGTTCGGCTTCTCCGCCGGCGGTGCCGCCGCGCTGCTTGCGCTGGCTGAAGGAAAGGCGCCGATCGGGATTGCCGTGGTCGTCAATGCGTCGACCGGCCTGACGGCATCAGTGCAGGCATACGAGCGCGCGACGAACGGGAACTACATGTGGTCCGACTACACCCGCGAGCTGGCGCGTCGCACGGACGCGGTTCAGCGCGCGGCCGATATCGCACGCAATCGCCCCGCACTGTTGATCCTTCACGGAGCCAATGACGCAATGCTGCCGGCGCAGAATGTCATCGCATTACGCGACGCGCTCGCGCCGTTCTATCGGACGGCCGGGAGCGAGCAGCGACTGCAGGTCACGCTGGTCGACGGTCTGTCGCATGGGTGGGCGGACTCGGCTCATGCGGATGAGGTGCGTCGCGCGATTGCCGATTGGTTCAACGGCCTGTCAGGCTGAAGCCTGACTCTTATTGTTTCAGGAGCAACCGATGCCGGTCATCCCGCACAACCCTGCGGACCTGTTTCCGCCCTATCGCTGCAACACGCACGCCACCGAGATCCGCGGCGACTCGCGCCTGCTGATCACACGCTGCTGCGCTCGGCCAATATGACGGTCGCGAACCTGGTGTCATTGCGGTCAGCTGCTCGACCCGCGCTGGAAACTGGAGGTCGAGGCGATGGCGGCAACCTGACCGACACGGTACGCTTTACGCATTCCACGAACCGAATCCGGAGATCCGATGTGTAGGAACATCAAGACGCTGTTCAACTTCGAGCCGCCGGCGACCGAGGAGGAGATCCGCGCGGCGTCGCTGCAGTTCGTGCGCAAGTTGAGCGGCTTCACTCAACCATCGCAGGCCAACCGCGCGGCGTTCGAGCGCGCCACGGCCGATGTCGCGGCTGTCGCCCGTACGCTGATGGAATCGCTGGTCACGAACTCGCCGCCGCGCGACCGCGAAGTCGAGGCCGCACGCGCCAAGGCCCGCGCGGCTGCGAGGTTCGGCGGATAGGGCTATTGCGACTGCGCTTCAGACTGCGACTTCTCGTCATCGTGCCAGCGATGGCCGCCGCGCGGCCCGTGATCCGCCAGCGCTTCGAACTTCTTCATCTGCTCCGGCGACAGCACCGCCTGCAGCTTGGTGGTCAGGTCCTGCTTCATCTCTTCGTGAAACTTGGCGCGCTCTGCGCGCGTCGGCTTCGTGCCGGCGCTTTGCGCCTGATCGTGCACCGCCTTCAGCTTCTCGTGCTGTTCGTCGAAGATTTTCTGGACTTCGGCCTTCTGCGTATCGTTCAGATCCAGCAGGGTGGCCATGCGATCCATGTCGGGACCCGCCGGGCCGTGGTCCGGATGGGCGAGCGCGACAGTGCTGGCGAGCATCGCCGCGGCAATCAGTGCTACTCGAAATTTCATTGCATTCTCCGTGACAGATAACGCGTCCAGGGGGACGCGACTGTCAATCTAGAGGACGCGATGCCGGAGCGTCGTAAGCAATCGTTACGGACTGTAACCGCGGCAGCACGAGCCGCGCCTCCAGTCCGCCGGCGCTGCGATTTTCGAGCATCAGCGAGCCGCCGTGCGCCTGCGCAACGTCGCGTGCAATGCTCAGTCCCAGCCCCGTACCGCCCGTAGCGCGATTGCGCGAGCTTTCCAGCCGATAGAACGGCTCGAACACGCGCTCGATCTCGGCCTGCGGAATGCCGGGACCGTCGTCGAGGACGCGGATCGTCAGCTGGTCCGCGCTGTCCGTCACGGCGATCGTTGCGTGCTCGCCGTACTGGAGCGCGTTGTCGACGAGATTGCCGAGGCAGCGCTTGAGCGCGAGCGGCTTGCCCGTGAACGGCGCAGCGGCACGACCCTCGATTGCGACGTTGGCATTGACCTCCGCGTAGCGCCGCTGAAGCTCTTCGAGCAGCGCGTCGATATCCACTGCCACCGACTGCTCTTCGTCATTCAGTCCGCGAAAGACGCTCAGTGCGCCGCGCACCATGCGCGTCATCTCGTCGAGGTCATCGACGCAACGTGTCCGCAGCGCCTCGTCTTCGATCGATTCGACTCGCAGCCGCAGCCGCGTGATCGGCGTGCGCAGGTCGTGCGACATCGCCGCGAGCACGCGCGTGCGACTGTCGAGATAGCGATTCAAGCGCTCCTGCATCGCATTGAAGGCGCGCGTTGCGCGCTTCAGCTCGCGGGCGCCGCGCTCCTTCAGCGGCTCGATCGCCGTGCCACGCCCGACCGCATCGGCCGCTGTCGCGAGATCCGCAAGCGGTCGCGTGATCGTGCGCGTCATCGCATACAGCACGATGCCGAGCATGATCGTGAGCAGGCCGAGCTCGATGACGAAATGACCGGGGAACGGTGGCGTGCCCCGCGGCGAGAAGGTGCGGAAGGCGACGCGGTCGCCATCGGGCAGCGTCACGACGACGTCGAACATGCGCTCTGGCGGCGGCGGCGCTCCGCCCGCTTCCGGCCCTCCGTCGCGCGCGGGGGCGGGATCGGAGCCGCCGAGCATCACGATCCGGCGATGGGTCATTCGCGGCGGACGCGCCGCGACCGCGTACGCGCCGCCGAGCTCCTTCTGCACTTCGTCGGCGAACGCCCGTTGCGCGCCGATGAAATTCTCGTGCATCCGTTCGTGATGATCGCGTCGCGGCGGATGGTCGGCGCGCAGCTGCGACAGCATCGAATCGCGCTGCTCGCGAGGTGCGTTTGCAAGTTGCTGGCTCAGTTCGACGATACTGGCCGCGGTTGCGCTGGAACCGCTCTCCGAGAACGCCAGCTCGCGCCGCTCGCGCAGCACGATCGAAAGGAGGACCAGCAACGCCAAGGCGACGACGGCGACGGTCGCTGCGAACAGCCTGCCGAACAACGTTTCGGGCAACGGCAGGCGCATCAGTACTGCTCCACCGGGACGCCGATCACGTAGCCCTCGCCGTAGATCGTCTTGATGACTCGCGGCGAGCGCGCGTCGTCGCGCAACGTCTGACGCAGGCGGCTGATGCGGACATCGATGCTGCGATCGAACGGATCGAGCTCGCGGCCGCGCACCAGCTCCATCAGCTGGGCGCGCGAGAGAACGCGCGTCGCATGCGAGAGCAGCACGGAAAGCAGCCGAAACTCCGCACCGCTCAGCGACGTCTGGACGCCGTCGCTGTGCGACAGCGTGCGTGTCGTGTTATCGAGCTGCCAGTCTCCGAACTTGTAGCCGTTGGCCTGGCGCAGGTCCGGATCGCGCGGCATGTGCGACGTGCGCCGCAGGATCGCTTTGATGCGCCCCACCAGCTCGCGCGGACTGAAAGGCTTCGGCAGGTAATCGTCCGCGCCGACCTCCAGGCCGAGCACGCGGTCGATCTCTTCGCCGAGCGCGGTGAGCATCAGCACTGGAATCTGCGACTGAGCACGCAGGTCGCGGCACAGCTTGAGACCGTCTTCGCCGGGCAGCATCAGGTCCAGCACGATCAGGTCGATGTGCGTCTGCTCGAGCGCGCGCCGCATCGCCTTGCCCTCTGCGACCGCAATGACGCGATAGCCATTCTTCTGCAGGTAGTCGCTCAGCAGCGTGCGGATGTCGCGGTCGTCGTCTACGACCAGGATGTGCGGCGCTTCGCTCATGTACGGCTACTGTACACGTGAGTTCCGCCCGACGCCGCAGGCCCCAAGGGCGAGTTGTAACGAACTGTTGCGGCCCGCGCGCCGGCAACAGTCGGATACACATTGCTACGTCAACCGCAAAATTCATCGCTTAGCGTGCCTTCACCTTTCTCGACCGTGGAGTCAACGTGAACAAGCTCGCACCGTACACCGAACTCGTCTCCCGCCGCCGCGCCCTCGGCCTGTTCGGCGCCGCCGCCACGCTGGTGGGGTGCGGTGGCTCGGGCTCATCCACGACGAGCGCTGCAACGTCATCGAGTGGCGGCACGAGCAGTGGAACGGGCGGCAGCGTGAGCTGCGTGCTGACGCCCGAGGAGACTGCCGGCCCCTACCCGCTCTTCAGCGATATCGCGAGCGCCTCGACATACATGCGCGAAGATATCACCGAGGGCAAGACCGGCGTTCCGCTGCAGCTGTTGCTGACGTTCGTCAACGTGAATGACAGCTGCGCGCCGATTACGGATGCGCTCATCTACACCTGGCATTGCGACAAGGATGGCGTCTACTCGGGCTACAGCCAGCCCGGCGGTAACACGCTCGGCGAGACTTTCTGCCGCGGCGTGCAGATGACGGACAGTACCGGGCTGGTGCGCTTCACGACGATCTATCCCGGCTGGTATTCGGGCCGCATCACGCACGCGCACTTTCGCGCCTATCTCGGCAACTCGCTGCAAGCGACGTCGCAACTCGCATTTCCGCAGGACATCACGCGAGTCGTATACGCGAGCTCGTTGTATGCCGCGCGTGGGCAGAACACTTCTGTCACGAGCTTCAGTGCAGACAACGTATTCTCGGATGGCGAGCAGTATCAGCTCTGCACCGTCACCGCGAATGCGTCGACCGGCGGCTACGACGCGGCGTTGACCGTTGGAATTGCGCTGTAGGAATCATCGCACCTGTCGGCTGTCTCCAACGGCGGACAACGGACCTTTCTATTTTTCGCCGCGTTTCCGGTCTGCACGTCGTGTGGAGACCGGATCGAATGTACAACGCACTGCGAACCCCCGCCTTGCTCGTTGCGGGATGTCTGGCGCTGTCCGCCTGTGGCGGCGGCGGAAACAGCGACAGTGCCGCACCGCCGTCGCCGCCGACCCAGGAGCCCGCCGATCCGCCGGTGTTTCCCACCACTGAGTGGGCGACTGCGACGCCGGCCGATATGAACATGCAGGCCGCCAAGCTCGATCAGGCGCGAAATTACTCGCTGATCGGCGGCGGCTCCGGATTGATCACGCGCCGCGGCAGGGTCGTTTATACCTGGGGCGATACTTCGGCCCTCTACACCGTCAAGTCGGCCACCAAGTCGATCGGCGGCATCGCGTTGGGATTGGCGCTGGATGACGGCCGGCTGCAACTTGCGGACTCCGCGCAGATGCACCTGTCAACGATCGGTGTGCCGCCGGACAGCAATACGGCAACCGGCTGGCTCGACCGGATCACGATCCTGCAACTTGCCACTCACACCGCGGGCTTCGAAAAGCCCGGTGGCTTCATCCCGCTGCAGTTCGAACCCGGCACGACCTGGTTCTACTCGGACGGCGGGGCGAACTGGCTCGCCGACGTGCTCACGCAGGTGTATGGCGAGGATCTGAACTCCGTGCTGTTCTCGCGCGTGTTCTCGCCCATCGGCATTACGAACGACATGTTGATCTGGCGCGAGAATTCCTATCGCCCCGACATGCTCAACGGCGTCAAGCGCCGCGAGATCTCCTCGGGCATCGAGGCCAGCGTCGATGCGCTGGCGCGCATCGGCTACCTGTTCCTGCGGGACGGCGTCTGGGACGGGCAGCGTGTGCTGTCGGAATCCTTCGTCGAGCTCGTGCACACGCCGCGCCCGGAGACTGTCGCTGCGACCAATGGCGAGCCGCAGGACTTCCCGACGGCAACGGCGAATTACGGCGTGCTGTGGTGGACCAATACCTCGGGCGAGCTGCCCGGCGTGCCTCGCGACGCGTACTGGGCCTGGGGACTCGGCGACAACCTGATCGTCGTGATTCCGAGCCTGGACCTGGTGATCGCGCGCACCGGCAACAATCCGGACGATCCGTCGCTGCCGCAGTTGCGTACCGAGCGCAACGGCGACTACGAGGTTCTCGCTCCGCTGCTGACGCCGATCGTCGAGTCGGTCACCGACGATTGAGAGACGCTCAGAATATGTAGCTCGTCTCCAGGGCCCAGGTCTTGCCGTTGCCCGCCTCGCTCAACGGAATGCAGGCCTGCAGGCGGCCGGGCACCGGCAGGTACTGCAGGATCTGCGTTGCTCCGACTTCGGAAGAGAAGAAGCCCAGCAGCGTGAGCTCTTTCATCGTGAGAATGAACGGCCGCACCGATCGCTTCGCATCCGCGTGCAGCAGCGTCGTCAGTTGCTTCTTGATCGAGCGCAGTCTGCCCACCGGAACCGTGCCTTTGTCTTCGAGCTGCCGCCACCCGCGCCGCTTCTCTCGACGCGCCTGCAATTCGGCGACGGCGGTGTCGTGAACGCTCTGCGCAAACGCCAGGCGCTGCGGCTGAGACAACTTCAGGAACGGCTGGCCGTGCGCGCGCTGTGCTGCTGCGTCGAAATCCTTCAGCCCGCTGATGAACGACTCCTGATCCTCGCTCGCAAAGGCCTGCTGCAGCATCGATTCGATGAATTCCGGCACGCCGACGTCCTTCGCGCCCGGCGTGTCCGTGTGCGGGATGATGAGCTCGGCGACCTCTGAGATGATCGCGCGCTGCGCCTCGTCGAGCACGAGCGGCGCGCTCGCGCTGGGCTTGCGCGAACAACCGTTGAGCACGCCGAGCACTGCGGGCGCGGAGAGTGCACCGCCCATCAGCCAGGCGACCTGTTGCAGGACTTCGCGACGGTTCATGCGTGGCCCCTCGTTCATTCGACGCTCATTCCCTTCAGGCCGGCGACCGCGTGGTCGACGGCGCGCGCCGTCATGGCCATGTAGGTGAGCGAGGGGTTCTGGCACGCGCTGGACGCCATGAACGAGCCATCGGTGACGTACACGTTCGGGCACGCGTGCACCTGGTTCCACTTGTTGAGCACCGAGGTCTGCGGGTCTTTGCCCATGCGCGCCGTGCCCATCTCGTGGATACCGAGGCCGACGCCGATCTCGCGATCGTAGGTGCGAACGTCGTCGAACCCCGCGGCCTCGAGCATCTCCGCGGCATCGATCGCCATGTCCTTGCGCATCTTCAGCTCGTTCTCGCGCAGCTGCGCGTCGAAGGCCAGCAGCGGCAAGCCCCACTTGTCCTTGCGCGTGCGGTCCAGCGTCACGCGGTTGGCATGATTCGGCAGGATCTCGCCGAAGGCGCCCAGTTTGATGTACCACGGGCCGGGGGTCGCGCCCTGCGTCTTCACTGCGCCACCGAACGCCGAATCGAGCAGCAGGCGCGTCCAGCCGAGCCGGCTTGCGTTGCCCTGGTAGCCGAAGCCGCGGATGTAATTGCGCTGCTCGCCGCCGAGGTTGCGATAGCGCGGGATGTACAGATCGTTGGGCCGGTTGCCGAGGTAGTAGCGATCCTCGAACCCCTCCACCAGCGCGGTGGCGCCGACGTCGAGGTGATGATCCATGATGTTGCAGCCGAGCTCGCCGCTGTCGTTGCCGAAGCCGTTCGGAAAGCGCTGCGACACCGAGTTCAGCATGATGAACGTCGAGCCGAACGTCGAAGCGCAGAGGAAGATCACTTTGGCGGTGAACTCCAGGTGCTGGTGTGTCTCGGCGTCGATGACGCGCACGCCCGTGGCGCGTCGCTCGCCGTCGTCATAGATCAGCTCCGAGACGATCGAATTGGGTCGGATCGTCATGTTGCCGGTCGCTTCCGCCGCCGGCAGCGTGCTCGAGTTGCTGCTGAAGTAAGCGCCGAATGGACAGCCGCGAATGCACAGGTTGCGGTACTGGCACGTGCCTCGCTGCGGGCTGTGCGCAAGCGGAGCGGTCAAATGCGCGACGCGGCCGATCGTCATCCTGCGCTGGAACTTCTCGGCGATGGCCTGCTGCAAATGAGTCTCGACGCAGTTGAGATCCATCGGCGGCAGGAACTTGCCGTCGGGGAGCTGCGGCAACCCTTCCGCGCGGCCGCTCACGCCGATGAAGCTCTCGACGTAGTCGTACCACGGCGCGATCTCGGCATAGCGCACCGGCCAATCGACGGCGATCCCGTCCCGCGCGTTCGCCGCGAAATCCAGGTCGCTCCAGCGGTAGCAATGCCGGCCCCACATGATCGAGCGGCCGCCGACGTGATAGCCGCGGATCCAGTCGAAGCGTTTGACCTCCGTGTACGGATGCTCGGTGTCGTCGACGAACCAGTGCTTGGCCGCTTGCGTGATCGCGTAGCCGGTGCGTGCGGCCACTTCCTGGCGCCGCAGATCTTCGTCGGTGGGGCGGCCGCCGTACGGCAATTCCCAGATGTCCTTGGTCGCCGTGGGATAGTCGCCGTGCTTGACCATGCGCCCACGGTCCAGCACCAGCGTCTTCAGGCCCTTCTCCGTGAGCTCCTTGGCGGCCCACCCGCCCGTGATACCGGTACCGACGACGATCGCATCGTAGGCGTTTTCCTGCGCCATCCTCACCTCTTGCTATCGAACAGCAAGGATTGTGCCGACGCGCGCACCGCCGCCACGAGGGAAATTGCCGGCGCGCCGCCTGGAAGAATCTGCAAAGCCTTGTAAAAAGGTGCTTCGGCAGCGGTGAGAATTCCAGCGCGGAACACACGTTCGGCTTCGTGCGTCTGCGCGCTCGGGGATCGTGTCGACGACGATGAGCCGAGAGTGAAGTGCATTACGACGAGATGACGTTCTTCACCCACCAGGTGAACGGACAAACCTTCGGTGGCTGGTATCGCCAACTCGCTCCGCATGAGATCGAAATCATGGGCGCGGGCTTTCTGTGCAAGACCAGCTACGCGGGCCGCGATGAATTGTCGGTCGCCCGCTCCGTCCTGGAAGAGTTCGTGCGCATGCAGATCCGAACGGGCGGCAATCCACGACCGCTGGACCCTTCGGATCAGCGCGACAACACGCCCCGCTGAGCGGCCGGCAAGCGCGCCAGCACCTCGGTCAGTCGCGCGAGCTCCAACGGCTTGGTGAGATACGCGTCGAACACGGCGCCGCCCTCCGCATCGCGGGCCTCGACGTAGCCCGACAGCGCCACCAGGTGCGGCGTCGCAGCGCCGCTGCGCTGGCGGATCAGGTCCGCGAGCGCATAGCCATCTATGCCGGGCAAGCCGATGTCGAGCAGCACGAGCTGCGCGTCGAAATGCTCCAGCTCGCGCAGCGCCGCCGGACCGTCACGAGCGGTGACGACTTCGTGACCTTCCATCCTGAGCAGCACGGCGAGTGACATCGCTGCGTCGGCGTTGTCATCGACCACTAGAATCCTGCGCGCTGCGGCCGTCGCCTCGACCTGCTCCTCCGGCACGCGCGCCGCGAGCACGCCCTGCGGCAGCGTGATCGTGAACTCGCTGCCGCGGTCCGTGCCGGCGCTGGTGACTTCGATGCGGCCGCCGTGCAACTCGATGAGGCGCTTCGCGACGGTGAGCCCGATGCCGAGGCCGCCTTGCGACCGATCGAGCGACTGGTCGCCTTGCACGAACAGGTCGAACACGTGCGGCAGGATCTGCGCATCGATGCCTGCGCCTTCGTCTCTGACGCGGATCTCCACCTGACCGTCCTCCGCCCGCGCGGCGGTGACGTGGATGCGCGCACCGTCGGGCGAGAACTTCGCTGCATTCGTCAGCAGATTTCCGACCGCCTGGGTGAGCCGGACCCTGTCGCCGTCGATCTTCAGCGGTTCCGACGGCGCATCCACCGTCACCGACTGCCGCCTCGCAGCGAACATCGGCCGCGCGGCCTCGAGTGCGCGCTCGATGACATCCTGCGCGACCAGGTTCTGCCGCTGCAGCTCGATCTTGTCGCGGGTGATGCGCGCAACGTCCAGCAGATCGTCGACCAGGCGCGCGAGATGCGAGGCCTGGCGCTGCAGGACGCCGCTCATCTGCTGGACCGTCGACGGCTCGTAGGCGCGCGTGCGAAGAATCGGTGCGATGTTGAGAATCGGTGCGAGTGGATTGCGGAGCTCGTGCGCGAGCATGGCGAGGAACTCGTTCTTGCGCCGATCCGCCTCCAGCAGCAGGGCCTCGCTCTCGAGGAGCCTGCGATGCGTGACCTGCAGGCGGTGCAGGATCTCGATCAGCGCCGCACAAACGAGCACGAAGAACGTGACGTGGGCCAGCCAGCCGAGCGAATCGCTCCAGCGGAAGTCCGTCTGGAACTGGACTGTGCACAGGACCGGGCTGATCAGCGCGATCAGCCACGCCGGACCGCGGCCGCTCAGGTAGCAGGTCACGAGGACGGGAAGCACGAACGGCAGCAACGGACTGTGGCGCCCGATGAGGGGCGTCAGCTCCGCGCGCGCGAACGCCGTGCAGACGAGCAGGCCGATTGCCAGGCCATAGCGAAGCCAGGCCGGCTCGGCTTGCAGCCGTGGGCCGACCAACGATTCCCGGACGCGGGCGTGCATCAACCTCCCGATGCTCCGTGTCTGTTCTTGTTCGAATCTAGGGGTCCCAACGCCCGCCGGGCGGGCCGGTTCCCGGGCTATGATCATTCTTACTCGTTCGATCGCGGAGAGCCTGCCGGTGACCGAAAGCTTCGTCCACTACGCCGCCGCCAACGGCGTCGCGACCCTCACCCTGAACCGCCCCGAGAGCCGCAACACCATCGGCGCCCAGCAGGACTGCCTGGACATCATCGAGGCGCTCCGCCGTGCGGAAGAAGACGCCGGCGTCAGCTGCATCGTCCTGACCGGGGCCGGCGCCAGCTTCTGCGCCGGCGGCAACCTGAAGGGTATGCAAGCCCGCAGCGGTATCGGCCGCCTCGGCACGCCGGAAGCGACGCGCACGAACTATCGCGGCGGCGTCCAGCGCGTGATCCGGGCGCTGTGGGACTGCGAGGTGCCAATGGTCGCTGCGATCAACGGCCACGCGATCGGCCTGGGACTCGACATTGCATGCGTCTGCGACGTCCGGCTCGCTGCCGATACCGCCAAGTTTGCCTCCAGCTTCGTCAAGATCGGCATCGTGCCGGGCGACGGCGGGGCCTGGATCCTGGCCCGGGCGATCGGTTTGTCGCGCGCATCGGAAATGATCCTGACGGGCGACACGATCGACGCGCGCACGGCCGAATCGTATGGACTGGTCTCGCGCGTCGTGCCCGGCGATCAATTGCTGAGCGAAGCGCAGGCCGTCGCGCGCCGGATCGCCGTCAATCCGGCGAAGGCGTTGCGGCTCGCCAAGCGCCTGCTGCGCGAAGGACAACAGCAGCGGTTGAGCGACGTCCTCGAGCTGTCCGCGGCATTCCAGGCGCTGGCGCACGAAACGAAAGATCACGAGGAAGCCGTCGCGGCCTTCCTCGAGAAGCGCGAGCCGCGGTTCACCGGGCAGTGAGCCGCGCGCGGAACGCACGTGCACGCTTTCAGGTTCGATCCCGTCACGCTGCCGGCCGACGCGTCCGCCTTCCGCAAGGAGATTCGCGAGTTCCTCGCGCGCGAGTTGCCGCACGTGCCGGCGGAGCGGCGCGCCAACTGTTGGGCAGTATTCGACGCGGAGTTCTCGCGCAAGCTTGGAGCACGCGGCTGGATCGGCATGGTGTGGCCGAAGCAGTACGGCGGTCACGAGCGCAGCGCGCTCGAACGCTATGTATTGCTCGAAGAGTTGCTCGCCGCGGGCGCGCCCGTCGGTGCGCATTGGATTGCAGATCGGCAATCAGGACCGAACCTGCTCCGCTACGGCTCGGAACAGCAACGCCAACAGTATCTGCCCGGCATGGCGCGCGGCGAGATCCTGTGTTGCATCGGTATGTCCGAGCCCGGCGCCGGCTCCGACCTCGCGGCCGTGCGCACGCGCGCCGAAAAACTTGCCGACGGCCGCTGGCGCATCAACGGTCAGAAGATCTGGACGAGCAACGCGCAGCACAGCCAGCTGATGATCGCACTCGTGCGCACCGGCGCGCTCGACGAGAAGAACCGGCACGCGGGGCTGAGTCAGTTCCTGCTGGAGCTGCGCACGCCCGGCATCCGCATCCAGCCGATCGTCGACCTGCTCGGTCATCCTGGATTCAATGAAGTGTTCTTCGACGACGTCGTGGTCGGACCCGAGTGCCTGCTCGGCGCCGAAGGCGAAGGCTGGAAGCAGGTGACGAGCGAGCTGTCGCTCGAGCGCAGCGGACCCGAGCGCTATCTCTCCAGCTTCGCGCTGTTCCTCGAGCTCGTGCGTCTCGCCGGCCGCGTCGACTCGGAGATGCTGCGCCACGCAGTCGGTCGCCTCACCGCGGAGTTGTGGACGCTGCGACAGATGTCGCTGTCGGTCGCAGGTCAGCTCGCCGCCGGCGAAGATCCGATGCTCGCGGCCGCGATCGTCAAGGATCTTGGCAACATCTTCGAGCAATCGTTGCCGCCGCTGGTCCAGTCGCTCGTCGGCGAAGGCATCCGCCTCGAAGACGACAGCGACCTCGCGCGAACGCTGGCGTTGCTGCTGCAAACCTCGCCGTCGTTCAGCCTGCGGGGCGGCACGCGCGAGATTCTGCGCGGCATCGTCGCACGCGGCCTGGGGTTGCGGTGACATGAGCGAACAACGACAACTGCTCGCCGACAGCGCTGCGCGCGCGTTCGAGTCGTATGACCGGCAGCGCAACTCGTGGCGCGAGATCGAGGAGCTCGGCATCGCGGACATCCTGGTGTCCGAGGCGAGCGGCGGCAGCGGTGCGGATTGGGACGACGCATGCGCCGTGTTGCAGGCGAGCGGACATTGGCAGATTCCGCTGCCGCTCGCCGAAGCGATGATCGCGTGCAAGCTCGTGGCCGACGCTGGGCTGCAGGCGCCGCGTTCGCCGATCAGTATCGCAGTCGATTCAACTGGCGCCCTCTCGCGAGACGGCCGCGCGTGGAAGTTCACGGGCGTTCTGCAAAGCGTGCCGTGGGGGCGCGACGTCTCGCACGTCGTTACGTCCATGCGATTTGAGGATCGACCGCACGTCGTCGTGCTGTCCGTTCCGGATGCGAGTCTGCACAAACGGACGAATCTCGCCGGCGACCCTCGCGATGATCTGCGCTTCGACGCCGCATCGGCGCTCGCCGCAGAGGCAATGTGCCGCGAAGCGCAGCATCTCTTCTACTACGCAGCACTCGCGCGCACTGCCCAGATCGCCGGCGCGCTGCAATCGGCTCTCGAACGCTCGATCGTGTACTCGCTGGAGCGCAAGCAATTCGGGCGACCGATCGGACACTTCCAGGCGGTGCAGCAGCAACTCGCTCAGTTCGGAGCAGAAACGGCCGCTGCGACGTGCGCGAGCCGCTCGGCAGCCGTCGCCGCGAGCGCAGGCGACGCGGCATTCCAGATTGCTGCGGCGAAGCTGCGCGCGAACCAGGCGATCGGCATCGCGACCGCGACGGCGCACCAGGTTCACGGCGCGATCGGCTTCACCTGGGAATACGCGCTGCGACACGCAACGCAACGCTTGTGGTCGTGGCGCTCCGAGTACGGCAACGACCGCTACTGGAGCGAGCAGCTCGGCCGGACAGTCATCGCGCGTGGCGCGGACACTTTCTGGACAGACCTGACGCGGACCGGAGCCTGAGCCGGAGCCGGAGCCGGAGCCGGATAGACTCTTCTTGTCATTCGTCGTGTTTTCAAGTTGATTCGTCGCTCATGCACGCTCCGCGACTGCGCCTTGGCGTGAAGACAGCGGCATAATCAGTCAATTCCCACGCAGTTTTCTCAGGGCAGACATCATGACAGCGCACGGGTCGACCATCGGCGCAACCGTTCCGGCGCCGAGCGCATCGAACTCTGGAGCGCCCGCACTGGTCACAGCGGCGCGACGGACGATGATGCACATCCATGTGTTCAGCGCGCTCTTCTGGATCGCGATGTTCACGAATCACACGACACAAATGCTCCTGGTCAACGAGAAAGAGGACTGGCACGCGATCGGCTGGCGCGCGAGCATGAACGTGCTCGCGTTCTTCCTGTGTCTGCCGCTGGGGAAGGTGATCGCGCGCACTCTCAACCTGCGCCTCTCGCAGCGCATCCTGGCGATCGGCGGCGCGGCAGTGCCGATCGCCTTCGTGTATGCATGTGTCGGCGCCTATGTGTGGCAGGTCGTGCTGAAGAATCCGCCGATGCCCTACTCCGTGCTCGTCGGCCTCATCGTCCAGTCGCAGTACAACCTCATCCTGTTCCTGATGTGGTCGGCTTTCTGCTCCGTCATCCTGTACGCGGCGCAGCTGCAGGATCGCGAGCGCACGCTGTTGCAGGCGCAGGTGCTGGCGCGCGAAGCGGAGCTGAAGATGCTTCGCTACCAGATCAATCCGCACTTCCTGTTCAATACGCTCAATGCGGTCTCGGCGCTGATCGTGACCGGCCAGGCGCTCGCGGCCGACGCGATGATCAGCAAGCTGGCGCGCTTCTTCCGCAACGCCCTGAGCCGCGAGTCGAACGCGAAGGTCACGCTGACCGAGGAGCTGCGCGTGCAGCTGGAGTATCTCAATATCGAGCTGACGCGCTTCCCCGAGCGCCTCAGCTGGTCGACGCAGATCGAGCCGGGCCTGGACAACGCGCTCGTGCCGCATCTGATCCTGCAGCCGCTCGTCGAGAATGCGATCAAGCACGGCGTCGCGCGCACGTCCGCGCCCGTCGAGCTGAAGATCAGCGTGGCGCGTCGCGGCGGGGAGCTGTTCGTGACGGTGGAGAATGGCACGGGAGCCGGGCTGAAGCCCGACCTGCAGCGGGAAGCGGGCGAAGGCGTAGGGCTCGCGAACGTCGCGCGGCGGCTCGAGAACTTTTACGGATCCGACGCCGGCATGCGCGCCGCGCAACGGGATGGACGGTTCACGGTCGATCTGCGTATGCCACTCGAACTGACCCTATGACAGCACTGCGAGTGATTGCGATCGATGATGAGCCCTTGGCGTTGCGCCGCCTGGAATGGTGCCTGCAGGACGTTCCGGAGGTCGCGCTGGTCGGCAAGACGGGCGACCCGCAACGCGGCCTCGAGCTGATCCGCACCCTCGCCCCGGACGTCGTGCTGCTCGACGTGGAGATGCCGGAGCTGAGCGGCTTCGAGCTGATTGACGCGCTCGGCGAGCTCGACGACGCGCCGATGCCGGAAATCGTGTTCGTGACCGCGTTCGATCACTTCGCCGTCAAGGCGTTCGCGGTCAGCGTCGTCGATTACCTGCTGAAGCCGGTCGAGCGCAGCCGGCTGATCGAAGCACTCGAGCGCGCCCGCGTGCGCCGCGAGCTGCGCGACGCGCAGGCGCGTGTGCAGGAGTTGCGCGAGATCATCGACAATCTGCGACATGATCGCCGCAGCGACGCCCAGAAAAAGTACGAAACCGAGCTGTGGATCCGCGAAGGCGATGCGCGCGTGCGCGTGCCGGTGGAGATGATCGAGCGCCTGGAAGCCGACGGCGACTACGTGCGTCTCCACCTCGGGCAACGTGTCCGGCTGATGCGCGCGCGGCTCGGCGATCTCGCCGATCGTCTCGATCCCTCGCGCTTCGTGCGCGTGCATCGCTCGGAGATCGTGCGTCACGATCTGATCGCTGCGATCCGTCGTCACGAATCCGGCCGCACGTTCGCAGTGTTGTCCGGCGGCCGGGAGGTTCCCGTCAGTCGCCGCTACGTTTCGCGAGTCGCGCACGCATTACGTTTTCGTAAGCAACAACACAGCGCGTGATGCTAATCGCGCGTCACGCGCGTAGTTGCAGTGTCCGCCGACGCATGCATTGCTCGCGACGACCGTTCGTCGTCCCGCGACGGCACTTCGCCGCAAAAACCTGCGGAACAATCTACTGTCGCTTTAGCGTATTTGCTCGTGTCACACCGGCAACGGGCTATGCGATGGGTTCTTCGATCATCCGCCGATTCGTCTCCAACGGTTCGAGCACGGGCGCGCATACCGCCCAGGGAACTGAGATCCACTGGATGCCGGCGGGCCGCGTCGCGCCCGAGGTGATCGCCGGCGTGCCTTCAGTGCATGCGGCGTGGAGCGGCAGCTACCCGCTGAGCGTCGACGGTCACACGCTCAGGCTCGAGGAAGAGGTGTTCCTCGTGCTCAATGCCGGTCACGTGCTCTCGACGCACGGACGGCGCGATGCGGGCACCTGCCTGCTCAGCATCTATTTCTCGCCCGAGTTGCTCACACAGGCGCGCGATGCGCTCTCACCGGCCGACCGCGATCTGCTCAATGAGTGCTCGCAGGATGGGTCGTGGCGTCTGTTCGAGCATCTGCGCGAATGCGACCGCTCGTTCACGTCCGTGATGCACTACGTGGCGCATCACATCTGTGCAGGCGTCGACGACACCGCGTGGTACGAGGAACAGGTGGGTTTTCTCCTGCGGCGCTTGCTGGCGCACGAGATCTCGCTCGCCCGCACCGTCTGCAACATGACGCATATGAAATCATGGAAGCGTCGCGAGACGTTCACGCGCCTGGCGCGCGTCGCCGACCTGATTCACTCCTCCTACGACCGCTCGCTGACGATCGACGAGCTGGCCGATGCGGCTCACTGGTCGCGCTTTCACATGATGCGAGAGTTCAAGGCGGTGCACGGCATCAGCCCGTACGAATATTTGCAGCGACGTCGGACACAAGCGGCCGCTCGCCTGCTGTGCTCGACAGAATTGTCCGTCGCGCAAATCGCCGAGCGCACCGGTTTTCACGAGCGCAGCACGCTCGTGCGTCGCTTGCGTCGCAGCCGCGGCGTCGGCGCGCGTGCGCTACGCGCGCTCGCTCACGAAGACGCCGCGCAATCGACGCAAGCGGTGCCACACAGAATGCCAACGTCTGCCGCATCCGGTCTGAATTCCACCACTAGCATCTCCTCGCTGCGCTGAAAGCGCACGAAATTTCGCGCTACCTGGACGACGCCGTGGGATCTGGACCTGTCGCTGACATGGCGCTACATCGCGGCCATCGATGACGATCGCACCAGCTCGGATCCGAACCTGGCGAGCGATGTGATCCCGACCGACAAGCGCCTCGGCTCGCGCGGTTACCTCGATGCGCAGGGTTCGTACAGCTTCAGCGAGGTAGGTGTGTTCAAGAGCGTGAACGCACGGCTCGGCATCAACAACCTGCTCGACAAGGATCCGCCGCTCGTCGGACAGGACACGTGTCCGGCCGTGTTCTGTAACGGCAACACGTTCCCGCAGGTGTACGACACATTGGGGCGCTTCGTCTTCCTCGGCTTGACCGCCGACTTCTGAAAACATGAGTCGGGCGCAATCCCGACACATTCGGACGGCGGGCGCCGCGCCCGCCGTTGCTTTTTCGCGCACGCACCGATGCATGCGTTGCTCACGCGTGCCGTTCAACGACACGCGGCGGCGATTCAACGCAAAAAGCTGCAGAGCCATTCCTCGTCCGATTAGCGTAAGCCCCGTGTGACCGCGGCAACGCGTCGAGCGGCACAAAGAGGACCGGGGAGCTTCGTCGATGCGTTCGATCGTTCGTGTAAACGGCGCGCAGACAGCACAAGGCACTGAAATCCACTGGGTGCCGGCCGGGCGCGCGGCGCCGGAGACAATCACCGGCGTGGCGTCCATTCATGCTGCATGGAATGGCAGCTACTCGATTTCAGTCGACGGCCACGCCCCGCTCAAGCTCGAGGACGAAGTCTTCGTGGCGCTCAATGCCGGGCACGTGCTGAGCACGCGCGGCCGGCGCGACCCGGGCGCGTGCCTGCTCAGCGTCTACTTCGCGCCGCAGTTGCTGGCGGAAGCGGTCGAAGCGCTCGCACCGGTCGATCGCGAGTTGCTGCTCGCATACTCGCAGGACAAGGCATTTCGCCTGTTCGAGCACGTCCGCGAAAGCGACCGGTCGCTCGCTTCGGTCATGCGCTACATCGCTCATCACGTCAGCGCCGGCATCGAGGATCCGCAATGGTGCGAGGAACAGGTGAGCTTCCTGCTGCGCAGGCTCCTCGCGCAGGAAGCGTCGCTGGCGCGCACCGTCGACGGCATGACGCATATGAAGTCCTGGAAACGGCGCGAGACGTTCCTGCGCCTGTCGCGCGTCACGGATCTGATCCATTCCTGCTACGAGTGTCCGCTCACCATCGAAGAACTGGCCGAGGCCGCTCACTGGTCCCGCTTTCACATGATGCGCGAGTTCAAAGCCGTGCACGGCATCAGCCCATACGAATATCTGCAACGCCGCCGGACCCAGGCGGCCGCGCGCCTTTTGTGCTCGACGGATCTTGCCGTCGCGGAAATCGCCGAGCGCACCGGCTTTCACGTGCGCACGCTCGTGCGTCGACTGCGTCGCAGCCGCGGTCTCGGCGCGCGCGCACTGCGCATGCTTGCGCACGAAACGACACAATCACAGCAATCCGCGTCGTACAGAATGGCAACAGGTGTCGTATAGCGCGTTGAGCGCGCAACTAGGATCTCCTGCGTTCGACAACCTTCGCAGGAGGTATTTCGATGTCCACGAATAATTCCATCCGGCGCGCAGTTCGCTGTGCGCTCGTGACGAGCGCTGCGGCCGCCGCCGCAGGGCCCGCATTTGCGGCAGATCAGACGATTCAGGAAGTCGTCGTGACCGGTTCGCGCATCGCGCAGCCGAACCTCGAGACCACCAGCCCGGTCACTCAGGTCACGGCCGACGACATCGCCGTGCAGGGCGTGACGAGAGTCGAGGACCTCGTGAACCAGCTGCCGCAGGCCTTCGCTGCGCAGAACGCGAGCGTCTCGAACGGCGCCACCGGTACGGCGACGGTCAACCTCCGCGGCCTCGGTTCACCTCGCACGCTGGTGCTGATCGATGGCCGACGCATGCCGTATGGCGGTGTGACCTCCGCGTCCGCTGCCCCCGACCTGAACCAGATCCCGGCCGCAATGGTCGAGCGCGTCGAAGTGCTGACGGGCGGCGCGTCCGCTGCGTACGGTTCGGACGCGATCGGCGGCGTCGTCAACTTCATCATGAAGAAAGACTTCGAGGGCGTGCAGGTCGATGCGATGTACGGCCTCTACCAGCACAACAACGATTACGGCGGCCCTGGCGCCACGAAGCTGCGCGACGTCATCTCCGGACGCGCTGAGACCAACCCGGGCCAGTTCCAGCTGCCCGATGACAACGT
>DASYRK010000060.1:0-115150 GCA_036004505.1 Steroidobacteraceae bacterium | reverse complement strand
CCGAGCACGCGCGGGAAAGTGCCCGCGCCGCGCGGATGTGCGCCGCCGATGCCGCCGTCGCTCGCGACCATCACCCACGGTTGCTTGTAGAACAGCTCGATGTCGGCCTCGGTCATCGACTTCGCGATCACCATCGCATCGTCGTTCGCCGCGTTGCCTTCCCGGATGATCTTGATGAACATCGCGACCGGATCAATCTGTTCACTCTTGGCGAGCTGCTCGATCGTCTGCTGCTCGTAACGCTTGTTCGGAGCGAAGTTGGCGATCGTCACGTTGCCGGCGCCGCCGACGTCGGCGAGTGCTTCCCGGACGCTCTCCGGCGATTCGTATTCCTTGTCGGGCACGAGGACTTTGATCGTCGAGTACCACGCGTCGTAGGGGTAACAGTCCGCCAGATAGTCGACGCCGCTGCGACGCGCATCCTCGATCATTCGAACGTATTCGGGCGCCTTGCCCCAGACGCTCACGGTGCCGAGCTTGATGTGCGAATGCTCGACCGGAATGTGAGCTCGCTGACCGATCGCGATCGCTTCCTCGAGCGCGGGGAGTGCACGATCGGCTTCATCGCGGATGTGCGACATGTAGAAACCGCCGTGTTTGGCTGCCGCTGCGGCCACCGCAACCATTTCATCCGTATTGCTGTAGCTCGCGACGTCGTATTCGAGACCGCTCGACAGGCCGATCGCGCCTTCGTTCATGCCCTGCTCGACGAGCTTCGCCATCGCCGCGATCTCGGTCGGCCGCGCGACGCGCCGGAAATCCTTCTGTAGCACCTGCTCGCGCACCGTGGCGTGTCCGACCATCACGGCGACGTTGAGCGCCACCGGCTTGTGGCGGCGCTGTTCGAGCCAGGTGCCGATCGGCCATGGCGAGCCGCCGTCCGCTCCGAGCAGCAGCGTAGTGATGCCTTGCGCGACCTGCGTGGTCGCGGCTGGATCGGTCTCGAGGCCGTCCTCCGAGTGGTTGTGAACATCGATGAAGCCCGGCGCGAGCACCAGGCCCTTCGCGTCGATCACGTGGTCGGAGGCCACCGGCTTGAAGTCGCCGATCGCAGCGATCCGGTCGTCGGTGATGCGGACGTTTGCCTTGCGCAGCGGTGCGCCGGTGCCGTCGGCGACTTGTGCATTGATGATGACGGTGCTCGCGAGCGCAATGAGGAGTGCATGCATGGGCCGCAGTGTGAATTCGCGGCGGCACGACCGCAAGCGGCGCCGTTTTCGCTGCCCTAGTCGGGCCGCGCTTCCATCAGTTCGATCCGGTTGCCGAACGGATCCGCAACGTGCACGCGCGTGTAACCGGGCACACCCTCCGCTGGCACGATTTCATGGCCATTGCTGCGCAACTTCGCCACCAGCGCGGCGAGGTCGTGCACGATCAGCGCCGAACCACGCGCCGCCGCGCTTCGCGAGCTCCGGCGGCTTCGGGACTTCCGGAATGCCGAGCGTGCGCGCATAGAACTCGCGCGCGATTTCTTCCTGGCCCGCCGGCATCGCCAGCTGCACGTGATCGATACCCGTGATGCGCATACGTCACCCCTGCGCCGGCGTGCTGCGCGGTGTGAGGAAGAACGCAACGATGAAGAGAGCGCCGAGCAGCAGATCCATCCCGCCGAAGCCGAGCGTCATCCCGCTCACGCGCTGCTGCTGAAACAGCACGATCGCGGGAACACCCCACGCGAGCTTCTCCAGCACCGACACGAGCATCAGCGGGCGATACCGCGCCGGCTCGCGCGCGATCAGCAGGAACACGACCTGCCAGGCGAGCGTGACACCGATGAAGCCGTAGAAGTACTCCGGATGCGTGATGGCCGGCGGATCGTCGTGACCGATGCGCGCTTCCATGAAGTACAGCGGCGCGATCACCAGGAATCCGTAGACCGCGGCCATGCCAAATATCCAGCGAGCGACTTTCATGAGGAGCCTCCGGGCCGCGATTCTACCGCGGCCGGCGGCAATGCACGGACTGTCACGCGCGGCCGGGGTCGTCCGTCTGGAGGTCGAGGAGGCACCAGACATGACTGACCATCGAATTGTCATCGCAGGTGCGGGCTATGCAGGCTTGAGTTGCGCGTTGCGCCTCGCGCGGCGCGCGCCAGCCGGTACGAGCATCACGCTCGTGTCCGCCACCGATCGTTTCATCGAGCGGATCCGACTGCATCAGCGGGCGACCGGGCAGAACGTCGGCGACTGGAGCCTGCCGGCGCTGCTCCGCCGCACCGGCATCGAGCTGCACGTCGGGCAGATCGACCGGCTCGATCACAGCCGCCGCACGCTGTCGGTGGGCGACGAGCGACTCGAGTTCGACACGCTCGTGCTGGCTCTGGGTTCGCATGTCGACGTGGATAGCGTGAAGGGCGTGCGCGAGCACACGATGGTCACTGAGTTCGGCTCGGTGTCCGGCATCCACGAGTCGCTGCGCAAAATCGGGGCGCGCAGCGGACGCGTGACCGTCGTCGGCGGCGGTCTCACCGGGATCGAGCTCGCCACCGAGATCGCCGAGTCGTTCCCGGATCTGCAGGTCTCGCTCGTGACCCAGACGCGGCTCGCCGAAACCTGGTCCGCCGCGGCCCGCGCGCATGCGCTGGAGACGATGCAGCGGCTCGGTGTGCGCGTCGAAGAAGGTCCGCACATCCGCGCCGTGCACGAGAAGCGGCTGGAGACGGATCGTGGCGATTTGCCGTTCGATCTGTGCATCTGGGCCGGCGGCTTCGTGGGGCATCCGCTCGCGTGGAACAGCGGGCTGAAGGTCAATCAGCAGGGCCAGGCCCTGGTGGATCAGCAGCTGCGCTCGGTTTCGCATCCGGCCGTGCACGTCATTGGCGATCTCGGCGCCATCGCGCCCGAGCTCACGCCGCAGATGCCGATGGGTTGCAAGAGCGCGATGCCGGCCGGCGCATGGGCTGCCGAGAACATCGCGCGACGTCTGCGGGGCTTGCCCGAGCAGCCGCTGCAGTATGGCGTTCCGTTTTTCTGCGTCAGCCTCGGCCGGCGCGACGGACTGATCCAGATGGCGGCGCGCGACGGCACGATGACCGGCCGCGTGCTGACCCACCGGCGCGGTGCGTGGTTCAAGGAATTCATCTGTCGCAGCACGATCTGGGCGCTGAAGATGGAGCGTGTGGGAGTCTCGGGGATTCAGTGGGTGAAGGGTCGCAGGGAGGGGGAATCGCCGGCGTATTCGAGCTCTTGAGCGGGGCGAACGAGTAGTATTCGAGCGGGATTGTCAGGCTGAAGCCTGACCTACGAAGAGGGGAGCTCGAATGAACCGCTCGTTCGCGATTGCTGGCCTGATGCTGTTCGTTGGGGTGGTTCACGCGCAGTCGTCCGATGCGCTCGCGGCGCGCGTCAAGGCGATGGCCGAAATTCCCAGTACCGGCGGTGCGGTGTATTCGCAGGACGGCAAGCGGCTCGCGTTCCTCAGCAATCGCAGCGGCACGCCGCAGGTGTGGGTCGTCGACGCGGCGGGCGGCGCGCCGCGGCAGATCACGCAAGGATCCGATCCTGTCGGCTCCGTCGCGTGGTCGCCGGTCGAGGACATGATTGCGTACGACGTGGCGCGCGGCGGCGGCTTCAACGCGCAGGTATTCGTCAGCAAGTCCGACGGCACCGGGGTCAAGCGCATCACCAGCGGCGGCAAGGAAGACAACTTCTCGGGCGCGTTCGCGCCGGACGGGCGCTACTGGTTCCGCTCCGCGCAGCGCGATCCGCAGGCGCCGGACTCGTGGATCTACGAGCCGAAGTCGGGCAAGGCCGCGATCGCGATTCAGTACGACGGGTTCGGCGGCATCAACGATATCCAGCGTCCGCCGAACCGCGCGCTGATCTCGCGTCTCGTCACGCGCGGCAATACCAATCTGTATCTGCACGACCTGCAGACGCGCCACGAGATTCTGCTGACGCCGCACGATGGCCCGGCGATAGCGTCCGGCGCGCTCGCGCCGGATGGCAGCGCCGCCTACCTCGTGCACAACATCGGGCGCGATCGGCTGGTCGTGTCTCGCATCCCGATCGACGCTGCGGGCAAGCCCGGCAAGATGACGCTGTTCGCCGGGCGCGATGACGCCGAGGCCGATGGATTCACGATCAGCGATGACGGTCGGCGCGCGGTGCTGTCGTGGAATGTCGGCGGTCGCACGGAGCTCGAGCTGGTCTCGCTGCCGGACGGCAAGCGCGCGGCATTGCGGCCGCCGCCGGGAGAAGTCGTCTCGATCAGCGATTTTTCGCCGGACGGCTCGCGCGTGACGCTGAACGTCACCGGCGCGACGCAACCGTCGAGCGCGTGGCAGTACGACTTCGCTTCGCAGCGCTATTCGCAGATCGCACCGGTCGCGACTCCCGATGTCGACCTGTCATCGCTCGTGAAGCCCGAGCTGCGCAAGTACCAAGCCCAGGACGGCCTCGAGCTGACGGGCTGGCTGTATCTGCCGAAGGGCTTCAAGCAGCCCGGTCCGGTCGTGCTGAGTTTCCATGGTGGGCCGGAAGGGCAAGAGCGTCCGACGTTCCGCGCCGACTACCAGGCGATCCTGGCGCAGGGCATCGCTGTGTTCGCGCCGAACATCCGCGGCTCGGCCGGCTTCGGCAAGGCGTTCCTCGCGCTCGACAATCACGAGAAGCGATTCGACGCCAACCGCGACGTCTACGATTCGGCGAGCTATCTCGTGCAGTCGGGCGTCGGTGCGCAGGGCCGCCTCGGTATCGTCGGCGGCTCGTACGGCGGCTACGTCGTGATGATGGCGGTCACGGAGTATCCGCAGACGTTCGCGGCGGGCGCGGACCTGTTCGGCATCGTCAACTTCGAAACGTTCTTCGCGCAGTCGACGCCGTGGATGGGCGCGATCTCCGGCGGCGAGTACGGCGATCCGAAAACGCAGGCGGACCTGCTCAAGCGGCTGTCACCGATTCACAAGCTGGACCGCGTGCGCGCCGCGATGCTGGTGATGCACGGCGCGAACGACACGAACGTGCCGCTCGTCGAAGCGCAGCAGGTCGTCGACACGCTGCGTAGGAACGGCCGCGACGTCGAGTTCCTGCTGTTCCCGGACGAAGGTCACGGCTGGCGCAAGATCCCGAACCGGGTCAAGTCGACGATGACACTTGCGGACTTCTTCCGTCGTCATCTGGTCGAGGCGAGTCGGCAGTCGGCCTTGTAATGCGCCAGATGCCGATCGTCAGCACCGGGATGATCAGCAGCACGATGAACGCGTAAGTGAGCCAGCCGTAGCCTTTCTCGATCAGGGTGACGAGCCCGATCGCGCTCGCCGCGTACACCGAGATCACCATCACCGTGATGGCGAGCGCCGGGCGCATCGCGCGCGGCATCGGGCGCCCGCGCTCCTCGTAGACCTTCGCGACGCGCTCGTTGATCGCGTGCAGGATCGGCACGCCGGTGTCGACGAGCGTCAGCAGCACGGCGAGCTGGAACGCATACGAGAACCACGGGGCGCCGAGCTTGTCGAGCAGGAACGCGGAGGGCAGCGCGACGTTCGCGATCTGATCCTGATAGCCGATCATCGCGATGAAGAACACGACGCCCGGCAGCATGCCGAGCGGTCCGGCGAGGAATCCCGCGACCAGCGCCTCGCGCCGCCGCGTCAGGTGGCGGATGCAGAACAAGACTGCCGGGACCGTCGCAACGTTGTACCCCGCATAGGTGATGCCCGCTTTGAACCAGCCATCGCCGACCGGCTCACTGGCGAAAGCCGCTTCGATGCGATCGCCGAACGCGATCAGGCTCCAGATGAAGAACACGATGTACACCAGATACAGATAGCCGACCGACAGCGCGAGAAATTTCTCGATCGCGGCGCTGCTGTAGAACACCATCAAGCCGGTCGCGGCGATCATGGCCATCGAGCCGATCAGTCGCGGCAGGCCGAACAGGTTGTGGGCGATTTCGCCGGCGGCAGCACCCATCACGGCGAACACGATGACGATCAGCAGGAAATAGGCGATCTCGAACAGGAACCAGCCGGGGCCGAGCAGCAGCTTGAAGAACGACCGGTAGTCGTAAGCTTTCGCGATGCGCGCCAGCTCGAAGCTGACCATCAGCACCGCGCTCCAGAACAGCATGCTGACGATCATGCCGAGCAGGCCGCCCCACGGTCCGGCGGGCAGGAAGAACTGCACCAGCTCGCGCCCGGTGGCGTAGCCGCCGGCGATGACGGCGGACTCGAACACGAAGCCCGGCAGGAGATAACGCCGAAAAAAATCGTTCATGCAGCTTGCCTCACCGTACTTTTCAGAAGTCCCAGTCGCATCAGGCTCTCGGCGCTGGCGACGATTGCATCTTCGGACGAGCGCGGCTTCCATCCGAGCAGGCCGCGCGCCTTCGCATTCGTGCCGTTCCTCTGCTTGCCGAGCTCGGGCACGAGCTGCTTCAGCGCCGGATCGCGCAAGGCTGCGAGACGCACCAGCCAGTTCGGCAGTTGCCGCGCCGGCACTTTCGCACCCGCCGCGCCCATCCGTGCTCTGAGCACTTTCGCGATCTCGAGCATCGACATGAAGTCGCCGCCCGTGCACAGGAAGCGCTCACCTCGCGCGGCAGGATGCGTCATCGCGCGTACGTGAAGGTCCGCGACGTCGCGCACGTCGACCACGCCGAACCACCGCTGCGGACAGCCGGGAATCGCACCGTCCATCATGCGCTGAACGATCATGATCGAAGGCGAGTAGTCGGGCCCGAGCACGGGGCCGAGCACGGCCACCGGGTTGACGACGGCGAGCTCCGGACCGCCTTCCTTCGCGACGCAGTCCCAGGCCGCGCGCTCCGCGATCGTCTTGGACTTGATGTAGGGCGTGGCGCCGTAGCCATTGATGTCGGTCCAGCTCGTTTCGTCGAAGGGCGCGTTCTGCGGCTTCTGCCCGTAACCGATGGCTGCGAACGAAGAAGTGAGCACAACGCGCTTCACGCCCGCCGCTTTTGCCGCACGCAGCACGCGTAACGCACCTTCGCGCGCCGGCACGATCAACTCGTTCTCGTCTTTCGGCACGGCCACCGGGATGGGCGAGGCGACGTGCAGAACGTAGTCGCAGCCTCGCAGCGCTTCCGCCCAGCCTGCATCGTTCTCCAGATCCGCTGCGAAGAACTGCAACCTGTCACCCGGCTCCGCGCCGCCCGTCTTTATCATCGAGCGCACGTCGGCTTCGCGCTTTAGATGACGAACGGTCGTACGGACCGTGTGACCGGCCGCTAACAGCTGCAGGATGCAATGACTGCCGACGAAGCCAGATCCACCGGTCACCAGCACTGCGCTCATGGCGTCGCCTCGGCGTAGGAGTGGAGGAATGCCGTAGGGCATCTTCGGATAGAATTGCACACATGTCACGCGAGCATTCGCCTGTTTTCCGGCTCGTCGACCTGCGCAAGGTGTATGGGCAGGGCGATGCCGCCGTGCATGCGCTGCGCGGCGTCGACCTCGAGGTCGACGCAGGCGAGTTGCTGGTGCTGCTCGGGCCGTCGGGCTCCGGCAAGTCGACCTTGCTGAACGTGGTCGGCGGGCTCGACCGGCCGACCGGCGGCAGCTGCTTCTTTCGCGAGACCGACCTTGCAAGCGCGCCCGATGCGGACGTCACGCAATATCGGCGGCTGCACGTGGGATTCGTGTTCCAGTTCTACAACCTGATCGCCAGCCTGACCGCGCAGGAGAACGTCGAGCTCGTGACCGAGGTCGCGCCGGAACCGATGCCCGCGCCGGAAGCGCTCGAGCTCGTCGGGCTCGGCAAGCGTCTGCAGCACTTCCCGGCCCAGCTTTCCGGCGGCGAGCAACAGCGGGTCGCGATCGCGCGCGCCATCGCCAAGCGGCCGACGGTGTTGCTGTGTGACGAGCCGACCGGTGCGCTCGACGTGGCCACAGGCGTGCATGTGCTGGAAGCAATCGTCACTGCGAACGACAAGCTCCGCACGACGACGCTGCTGATCACACACAACGCCGACATTGCCCGGATCGGCGATCGCGTCGTGCGGTTCGCCGACGGTCACATCCGCTCGATCGAAGCGAATGAGAAGCGGATCCCGCCGTCGGAGTTGACCTGGTGATGCGCCTGGCGACGCTCGACAGGAAGTTGCTGCGCGACCTGAAGCGGTTGCGGGCGCAGGCGATTGCCGTTTCCTCGGTGCTCGCGTGCGGCGTGGCGTTGTTCGTCATGGCCACGGGCATGTACGACTCGATGGAACGCGCCCGCAACAGCTACTACGACACGGCGCGCATGGCCGATGTCGCCGTGTCGGTCGTGCGTGCGCCGGATCCGGTCGCGAACGATCTCACGGAGTTGCCGGGCGTCAATGCGCTGGAGGCGCGGGTCACGGGCATCGGTCTGCTCGATCTCGCCGGCAAGTCCGATCCCGTGTCGGCGCGGCTCGTGTCGTTGCCGCCGGATCGTCATCCGCGCGTCAACGATGTGCTGCTACGTGCCGGGCGGTGGCCCGATCCGACGCGAGATAACGAGGTGATGATCAACGAGGCGTTTGCGGAAGCGAACTACCTCGCGCCGGGTGCACAGCTGCGCGCTCTGATCTACGGCCGCTATCGCCAGCTCGTCGTCGTCGGTATCGCGAGCAGCCCGGAGTTCGTGTTCGCCGTCGCACCGGGTGCATTGCTGCCGGAGCCCGAGCGCTTCGGCGTGGTGTGGATGGGACGCGAGGCGCTCGGTCGCGCGTTCGACGTCGACGGTGCGTTCAATGACGTCGTGTTCCGGCTCGCGCCAGGCGCGGATGCGCGCGATACGATCTTCGCAATCGACACGCGGCTGGCGCGTCATGGCGGTCGCGGCGCGTACGCGCGGGACCGGATGTTGTCGGCGCAGTTCCTGGCGGACGAGCTGACTTCGCTGAAGACGATGGCGCGGATTCTGCCGCCGATCTTCCTGCTCGTGGCCGTGTTCCTGTTGAACGTGTCGCTGTCGCGGCTGGTCGCGACGGAACGCTCGAACATCGGCCTGCTGAAGTCGTTCGGCTACGGCGACTTCTCGATCGCGCTCCACTACGCGAAGTTTGCGATCGTGTTCGCGCTGCTCGGCGCGGCGATCGGCGTGATCGTCGGTCTCCAACTCGGCGGCTACATGGCGCAGATCTACCGCAAGGTGTATCGCATCCCGAATCTTGCGTTCGATGCGGACCTGCATGTCTATGTGTGGGCCGTCGCCGTTTCGCTGGGCGCGGCGCTGTTGGGTGCCGCGCAGGCTGTGCTGCGGGCGGCGCGCTTGCCTCCGGCCGCGGCGCTGGCTCCGCCCGCGCCGGTGAGCTTCGGGCGGCTGGGGCAGGGCATCGAGAACGCGGCCCGCAATCTCGACGGCAAGACGCGCATGGTCGCGCGGCGCATCGCCCGCTTTCCGCGACGCTCGGCGACGACGGTCGTCGGCATCATGCTCGCGCTCTCGTTGCTGATCACTTCGCAGCATTTCCCGATTTCGATGAATCACATCGTCGACGTGACTTTCGGCGTCGCGCAGCGTATGGACGCGACGCTGACATTCGCGGAGACCGCAGACGACAAGATCCTGGCGGAAGTCGGGCGGTTGCCGGGCGTGTATTCGGTCGAGCCGCTGCGGGCCACCGAAGTCATCCTGACGGCGGGCAGTCGGAAGCGTCGCGATACGCTGATGGGTCTGACTGAAGGCGCTTTCCTGTATCGGTTGCTGGATCAGGACATGGATGCAGTGGACGTCCGGGCCGACGGCATGACGTTGTCGCAGAACCTCGCGAACAAGCTCGGCGTGAAGGTTGGCGACATCGTGAACGTGCAGGCGACTGATGGGCATCGCGCGCAGGCGAATCTGATGGTAGTCGCGGTCGTGAAGCCCTATCTTGCCGGCGCCGCGTATATGGAGCTGGACGCGATGAGCCGTGCGCTGCGCGAGCCGGGCCGCGTCAGCGCTGCTTACGTGCTGCTGGATCGCCGAGAGCGCGACTCGCTGAACCGCAAGGTGAAGGAATTGCCGATGATTGCCGGCGTCTCGTTTCTCGACAACGCGTCGGCGTCGATGCGCAAGATGTTCAACGAAGGCAGCGGCTTCTTCGCGTACATGTTCGTGGTCTTCTCGTGCCTGATGGCCGGCGGCGTCGCTTATTCCGCCGCGCGCGTGACGTTCGCGGAGCAGGAGCGGGATCTCGCCACGCTGCGCGTGCTGGGCTTCAGTCGGCGCGAGGTGTCGTATGTTCTGCTTGCGGAGATCGGCGCGTTGCTCCTGGTCGCGCTGCCCGTGGGCTGTGTGCTCGGTACGTTGCTGTCGCGCTGGCTCATGGCGCAGTTTCAGACCGAGCTGTTCACGTTTCCGTACATCACGCAGTCCTCGGCCTATGGCCGCTCTGTACTGTTCGTCGCCGCCGCGGTCATCGGCGCGGCGCTGGCAGTGCGACGCGGCGTGGATCGCCTGGACCTCGTCGGTGTGCTCAAGTCGAGAGAATAAGAATGGCGAATGAAGAGATGCAGCGGCGCTCCCGGCGGGTGCGCATATTCTGGATCGCAGCGGGTGCCGTGATGCTCATCGCGATCGCGGTGTCGATGCTGCCCGATGCGGTCGAGGCCGATCTCGCCAAGGCGGATCGCGGCGACGTGCGCGTGGAAGTCGTCGATGAAGGCAAGACGCGCATGCACGACATTTATGTCATCAGCGCGCCGGTGACCGGGCGCGTGCTGCGCGTTGAAGTGGAGCCGGGCGATGAAGTTGCGGCGGGCGCGATCGTTGCGCGCATGTCGCGGGCGGCTGCCGGCTTTCTCGATACGCGCAGCGATCTGCAGGCGAGGGCGGCGGTCAGTGCAGCGGAGGCGCAGTTGCGGTCTTCGGAAGCCGACCTCGCGCTGGCTGAGCGCGAACATCGTCGCAATACGGAGCTCGTCGCGGCGAATTTGATCTCCAAGGCGGCGACGGATCAGAGCGAAGCGCGGCGCGACGCTGCGCGGGCAGCCCGCGATGCGTCCAAGGCCGAGGTCGTGCGTGCGCGCAGTGCACTGACGGATCCGTCGCGGACCGAGAAAGGCCTGGTGAATGTCACTAGCCCGAGCGCGGGCCGCGTGCTGCGCCGGCCGCAGCAGAGCGAGGCGGTGATTCAGATCGGTACGCCGATCCTCGAGGTCGGCGATCCGCGGCACGTCGAGGTCATCGCCGAGTTTCTGTCGCAGGACGCGGTGAAGATGAGGCCGGGCGCGACGGCGCAGATCGAGAACTGGGGCGGACCGCCGCTGCCCGCGGTCGTCGATCGCGTCGAGCCGGTCGCGCACACGAAGATCTCGGCGCTCGGCGTCGAAGAGCAGCGCACGAACGTCATTCTGCAGTTCAAGGACGGCCCGAGCGCCCCGCTGCAGGCACACGATTTCCGCGTCGACGTGCGCGTCGTAGTGGGCGAAGCGAAGAACACCGTGCGCCTCCCGCTCGGCGCGCTGTTCCGCCAAGGCCAGGGTTGGGCCGTCTACAAAGTGGTCGACGGCCGCGCCGCCCTCACCGAGGTTCAGGCCGCCGAGGCCGACCCGCACTTCCGCGCCATCACCTCCGGCATCGCCGCAGGCGACTCCGTCATCGTCTTCCCCAGCAACACCATCTCCGACGGCACCCGCATCAAGCAGCGGAAGTAAGGCGGTGCCGGGAGAGGAAAGCGGGGGAAACTCAGCAGCGCAGCAGCCGTGGCCGGGACTCCGGCCAATCATGTTGCAGCGCTGAGTTTCCCCTCGTTTTTTCTCCCGGCACCGCAAGATTCTCCAAGTCCCGGCCTGGGCGCCCGGCTATGATTTCGCGCATGTCCGGTCACGATTCGGAGCTGCACATGCGTTCATCCACCCTGGGCGCCGCGCTGACGGCGGCTACTCTCCTGACTGCTTCGGGCGCCAGCGCCGCGACCCCCGAGGAAGATCGCGCGACCGTCGCGGCGATCGACACGAAGTACCAGGAAGCTGTCCAGCGCAACGACGCTGAGACGATGGGCCGGATCCTGCACGAGGATTTCATGCTGGTGCTGGGCAACGGCAGGACGGCGACGCGCGCCGATCTCCTGAAGGAAGCGCGCGCCGGCAAGATCCAGTACGAACAGCAGGTCGAAGATCCGGGGACGCAGACGGTGCGGATGTACGGCGACACGGCGATCGTCACCGCCAGGCTGTGGCTCAAGTACACCTACGAGGGCAAGGCGTTCGAGCGCCGGCTGTGGTTCAGCGACACGTACGTTCGTACGCCGAAGGGCTGGCGGTACGTGTTCGGGCAGGCATCTCTGCCGCTGCCCGCGGACGAGAAGACGAAGTAGCCGCTAGACGTCGAGGCCGATCGACCGCATGAGCTCCAGGCCGTTGCTCTTGGTCACGACGCCTTCGTGCAGCCTGAAGTCGAACTTCATGCGGCCGTCGACGATCTCGTCCTGAAAGTGCAGGTTGCGCACGCAGGGTTTGCCGACCTCGATGCCGGTCAGCGCGAGATCGTGAGTGCTGACGAGCCCGATCGCGCCGCGCTCGAGCAGCGCGCGAATGACGCCTTGTGCGCCGGTGAAGCGGTCTTTCGAGTTCGTGCCTTGCAGAACTTCGTCGAGCAGGAACAGCAGCGGCGGCGTGCGAGCCGCGAGCTCGTTGAGCTGGCGTAGCCGCGTGATCTCCGCATAGAAGCGCGAGCTGCCTTCGTGCAGCGAATCGTTGATGCGAATGTTCGCGCCGACTTGCAGCGGCGACAGCCGCAGCCGCTGCGCTCGCACCGTCGCGCCGGCCATCGCCAGCACCGTATTGATGCCGACGGTACGCAGCAGCGTGCTCTTGCCCGACATGTTCGAGCCGCTGATCAGCAGCACGCAAGTATTGCCGGCGATGCTCACGTCGTTGCGCACGCAGGTCGTTTTCGGCAACAGCGGATGACCGATCGACTCGGCCTCGAACGTCGCGGCACCTGCGACGATCTCGGGAAACGGATCGTCCGGATGCTCGTAGCCGTAGCCGGACAACGAGATCAGCGCCTCGATCTCGCCGATCGTCTGCAACCACACGCGCACCGCGTGGCCGTGATGACGACGCCAGCGCTCCGCGGCGAGAGCGGCGTGCACGCTGTACAGCAGCGGCAGGTCCAGGATCGCGATGATGAAGTTGCGTCGCGATTCGACGAACTGCACGACGGTACCGAGCCGTCCGATCGCATGCGATGCACGCAGACCTTCCGACGAGAGTTGCGCGACGAGCCGCTTTGCCAGCGCCGTCTGCGCCGGCTCGCGCTCGAGCCGCTCCGTAAGTGCAGCAAGCAACCGCAAGCTGTCGAACGCCTGCTCGGTGCTGCGAAACATCTCTGTAAGATGTTTGCGGAGCATGCGGACCACACCGTACTCGATCGCGAGCACCGCAATCAGCGGCGACGGCAGACCGGAGCTGTTCCAGAACACGACGGCGGCGATCACGAGCAGAGGCATCAACAGCGCGACGGGCAGGATCCAGCGCGCGGTCAGTCGATTCGGCGACTCGGCCCAACGCACGAGCTCTTCAGGCTGCACGCCGACTGCGGCAGTCTCGCCGAGCACTGCCAGGTCTTCGCGCAGATCGAGCCGCTCGCGCAGCTCGGCATTGCTCTTCTGCCGCTCCAGAATCGTCGCGACATCTGCGGGCGACAACAGCCACGACGCCAACGCGTTCTCGCCCATGCGCGTACGTGCGATCGACAGCAGCTCGAACAGATTGCCCGGTCCGAACAGGTCGAGATCGGCGGCGTATACGTGATGCGGATCGTCGAAGCGCGTACCGGGATTGCCGCGGCCGCTCCAGCGATCCTCGATGCGTTCGATGCCCGCGCGATAGTGAGCCGCCGCGCGCTCGGCGCGAGCGCGGGCGCGACGCACGCGCGAGTGGTAGATCACTGCGACGATGAACAGGACGAACGGTGCCACCCACCAGTAGTTGAACGAACCCGGCCGGGCACTCCACCACGCTGCGATGACGAAGAGAACCGCGAGGCCAATGCGCACGTTCGAGATCCGAGCAGCGGTGAGATCGCGCGCGGCGACCTGCGCATCCCGCTCTTTCAACCGACGGTTGTATTCTGCAGAAGGTGTCACGGTTGCTGCTTCGGCTCGGGTGGCAAACCGGCGGCGACGTACTCGCTGACTTCGTGGATCTGCTGCTCGGTCAGCACCGACTGCATCGCCGGCATCTGCACGCCGCCCTTCGTCACCATCTGCCGGACTTTCGCCTCATCCCGCACTGACGTCAGGGCCGGCGGTCCGCCAGCGACGCCTTCGCCGCCGCCGCCATGACAAATCGCGCAATGGCTCGCGAAGATCTGCCGACCCCGCCGAATCTCGGGCGTATCCGGTTGAGCGACGGGCGGCGGCGCTGACGGCGCGGCTGGCGCCTCCACCGGCGCGGCGGGTTGCGACCTCGTCGAATCCGGCAAGGACAGCGCGATCAGCTCAGCAGGATGCTCGCGCGTGCTCACCGCGACGACAATGTACTGCTTGCCGTCATACATATAAGTCATCGGCGCGCTCGTCGTCTTCGACGGCAATTCGATCTCCGCGACGACTGCACCCGTCCCCTTGTCGTACGCGCGGAACATCTTGCCGCCGGGATCGCCGCTCAGCGAGCCCGATTCGCCGAGAAACAGCAGCGTCTTCGTGAGCAGCGGACTCGGCCGGATGCCGACCTGTCCCATGGTGTCGAAGTCCAGCTTCAGGCCGCGCAGATCCGGATGCTTGCGCACGAACTCCGAGGCCGGGCCGATCGCCTTGCTCCAGCGATGCTCGCCCGTGTTCATGTCGGTCGCGGTGATGCGGCTCCACGGCGGCTTCACGATCGGCAGCCCGCGCGGTCCGGGCACGATCGCCGTCGCGGCGCGAACGTAGTCGAAGTCCGTGAGCGCGTGATCCGCGGGCGTGAGTGCGGCGACCATCGGCTGATTCCGCGTCGGCACGTACATCATGCCGGTCTCGGGGTCGAACGCGCCGCCGTTCCAGTTCGCGCCGCCGCCGTAGCCGGGATTCACCCACGTGCCCTTCGTACCGCCTGCGACGACCCGCGTGATCGGCGTGTACATCGGACCGCGCACGTACTGCTGCGCGATCTCCTGCGCCTCGGCGTGGATCCAGGGCGTGAAGTCGATCAGGTCTTCCTCGTGATAGCCGAGCTTCTCGTACGGCGCGGGCTTCGTCGCAAACGGTTGCGTCGGCGAGAGGCGCTCGCCAGGCACGTCGGAGGCGGGGACCGGACGCTCTTCGATCGGCCACACCGGCTTGCCGGTCTTGCGATCGAACACGAACGACATCGCCTGCTTCGTGAGCAGCGTGACCGAGCGGATCTTGCGGCCGTTCACCTCGATGTCGCCGAGAATCGGCGCAGCGGGCGGATCGTAGTCCCAGACGCCGTGATGTACGATCTGGAATTGCCACACGCGCTTGCCGGTCTTCGCGTTGAGGCAGACGATGCTCTCGGCGTAGAGGTTGTCGCCGAGCCGATGACCGCCGTAGAAATCGTGCGACGGCGTTTCGATCGGCAGATAGACGTAACCGAGCTCGGGGTCGGCGCTCATCAGGCTCCACACGCCGGTGTTGCCGGTGTACGCCCACGAGTCCTTCTCCCAGGTTTCGACGCCGGGCTCGCCGCGCTGGGGAATCGTGTGGAAGATCCACAGGCGCTTGCCGGTGCGTACGTCGTAACCGCGAATGTGTCCGGGCACTGCTTCCTTGTTCGTCGCTGCGACTTCGGAAACCGTCTGCACGACTACGACGTTGCCGACGACGATCGGCGGCGACGAGGAGCCGACCATCGGCACGGGCCGATCGGTCAGTTGTTCCTTGAGCAGCACCGTGCCGCTCACCCCGAACTTCGGATCGGCTTTGCCGGTGCGCGCGTCGACGCAGATGAGGCGGCCGTCGAGCGTGTTGAGGAACACGCGCTTCTCGCGGCCGTCGCTCCAGTACGCAACGCCGCGGCCGCTCGGCGGCACGCCGCCGCGACCCGTGATTTTCGGCGGATCGGGCGTGAACACCCACAGCGTCGTGCCCGTCTTCGGATCGATCGCAGCCGCCTGGTGCACGCCCGCGCTCGTGTACAGCACGCCGTCGATCATCAGCGGCGTCGCCTTGAAGTTCGAGTCCGGCTCGCCGTCGCCGGGGAGCGATTGCCAGCGCCACGCGATCTGCAGCGCGCGCGCGTTGGTCGCGTTGATCTGGTCGAGCGCGGAGTAGCGCGTCGAGCCCGCGTCGCCGCCCCAGTAGTGCCACTCACCCTTGCGCATGCCTTCCTGGGCGTGCGCTGGAGAGCAGAAGGCGAGGGCGGCTGCGATCAGTACGGCTACGTTGAGCTTCATTGTTTGGGAATCGACGGATAACCCGGTTCGAGCTGGATGCCGAGGCTGTTGATCGCCAGCGCTGTCATCGTGTAGCCGCCGCTCGTGTAGATGATCTCGATCAGCTTCTTCGTGTCGTAGGACTTCTTCAGCGTCTTCCACGTCCGGTCGCTCACGAACGCTTCGCGCCGCAACTCATCGACAGCGCGCAGGACGGCCGCATGCTCTTCGCTCCAGCCCGGCGCGTCCGGGCCGGCCGCGATACGCTGGATTTCAGCGTCGGACAAGCCGGCCTTCCGGGCGGATTCGACGTGATGGCCCCATTCATACTCCGTGCGCGTCAGCCACGCAGTACGCATGATCACCAGCTCGCGCGTCTTCGGCGGCAGCAGCGAGTCGCGCTGCAGATAGCTGCCGAACTTGAGCCGTGAAGCGTACATGGTTGGGTGATGCAGCATCGTGGCGTACAGGTTCAGCACGGGTTGAGTGGTATCGGCGTGCGCGGCGATCAGTTTGCGTTGTTCGTCCGTCCAATCCTTTGGATGCAGCGGCGGCACGCGGGGTTGCTCCAGTCGCTGCGACTTCGGCGTCGTCGCGACCGCCGGCAGCTGCACGCCCTTCGGGAAGCGATCTTCGAGGCCGGGATCGAGCTGCACGCCGAGCGTGTTGAGCGCCATCGAGACCAGCTGGTACTGCGACGCGGTGTATATCGCTTCGATCGCCTGCTGCACCGAGTATTTCGTCCGCAGCGCCTGCCAGGTGGCGTCGCTGATCATCGCGTCGTAGCGCAGCTCGTCGACCATCCGCAGCAGCGTGCGGTCGAACTCCGACCAGCCGTTCGCCGTCACGCCTGCGGCGATGCGATGAATGTCCTCGTTCGTCATGCCGGCCTGAGCTTTCGCGATGCGCGCGTGCTGCGCCCACTCGTATTCGGACTGGCACAGCCAGCCCATGCGCAGCATCACCATCTCGCGCTCACGCGGCGGCAGGCTGGACTCGGTCATGACGAAGCGGCCGAGCGGACTCCAGCGATTGTAGAGATCGACGTGCTGCGCGAGCGTCTTGTAGACGTTGTAGTCGGGACGCGACGCGAGCATTTCCTGCTGCGCCGGCGTGCGTTGCTCCTGGGTGAGCGGGGCGACGCGCGGCGTGTGCAGGCGTGGAGTAAACGTGTCTTCGGCGCCGAGCGCGATCGAGGCGAACGACAAGATGATCACGGCAAGGACACGACTCATGCGGTTCTCCATTGACGCTTGCGCCACGAGCTCGGCGGCTCGCCCATCGATTTCGTGAATGCGCGGCTGAACGCCGCTTCGGATTCGTAGCCGACGCGATTGGCGATGGTCGCGACGCTGTCGGTGCTGACGCGCAGCTCGTTGGCGGCGAGTTGCATCCGCCAGCTCGCGAGATACTGCATGGGCGGCACGCCGACGAACTGTGTGAAACGCTCCGCCAGGACTGAGCGCGAGGTACCGGCTGCGCGCGCGAGCGATTGCACCGTCCAGTCACGCTGCGGCTCGCGATGGAGCGCAGTGATCGCGAGACTCAGATTCGGATCGCGCAGGCCCGACAACCAGTCGGTGCGTCCGGCGTCGAGCGACTCCGCGTATCGACGCACGACTTCGACGAACAGCAACTCGCTCAAGCGGCCGAGCACGGCCTCGCCGCCTAGTCGCGATCCTTTCGATTCGGTGAGCGCGAGCTGGACGTATGCGGCCAGGCTGCCGCCGGCAGAGTCCCTGATGTGGATCGCGTTGGGCAGCGCCATCAGCAGGGGGTTATACGGGCGCGCATCGCAACCCAGGAATCCGCACACGATGTGCGTCGCTTCGGTACTCGCTGCACCGAGCATGAGGCTGAAAGGCAAGTGACTTTCGTCAGTGCGGCGATACAGCTTCAAGTCAGGCTTGCTGCGCATACCCGGCGCGCTCGATAGAACGTGCGCATGCCCATGCGGGAACATAACCACATCGCCCGCCGTCAGTTGGATCGGCTCGCCGCCCAGCACCGTGACCCAGCACGAGCCGCTGACGATCGCGTGATAAGGAATGAGGTGCTCGGCGTGCGGAAAGATGCGGTGGACGATCGCTGCGCCGGGCGGCGTCTGGGCAACCCAGGGCTCGGCGGCGTGGACGTCGAAGAAGACGGCGCCGGTCAGGCGGACTGCTCCAAGTACGTCGGAGAGTGCGTCCATGGGTTGCGGTTCAACAGGCAGACGCCCGGGCAACTACGCCGGACGGTAGGTCATTCGGAACGTCTGCCGCTGCCGGTACACTTTCGGCTAACTGGCAGGTCTTGCGACCAGGTTCTGGAGGAGTGAGAGAGATCATGACGAATGCACGTTACACCGGGCGCTGCTTCTGCGGCGAGGTCGAGTTCGAAGTCACCGGCGCGCCGGCCGCGATGGGCTATTGCCATTGCGAGTCCTGCCGCCACTGGTCCGCGGGACCTGTCAACGCTTTCACGTTGTGGAACCCGCAGGCGCTGCGCGTCACCAAGGGTGCCGCCAGCATCGGTACCTACAACAAGACGCCGGTCAGCTACCGCAAGTGGTGCACGAAGTGCGGCGGCCACCTGTTCACCGATCATCCGCCGCTGAAGCTGGTGGACGTGTACGCGGCGATGCTCCCGCAGCTCAAGTTCGAGCCGGCCGTGCACGTGAACTACGAGGACACTGTACTGCGCATCAAGGACGGCAAGCCCAAGATGAAGGACTTTCCGCAGGAGATGGGCGGCTCGGGCGTCGTATTGCCGGAGTAGTCTAATATGTCGCCATGGCGACAGGTTGGGCCGGCGACGGCGCGGTACAGGATCAGATCGACGCGACAGTGAAGGACGGTGTGAGCCGGGCGCAGAGCCGCCTGGCCGCCGGTCCCGGGCTGACGCAATGTGCGCAGTGCGACGCGCCGATTCCCGAGGCGCGTCGCAACGCCATCCCGGGCGTGCGCCTGTGCGTGACGTGCCAGGAAGCGCAGGACAAGGAAGCGGATGAGTTCAGCGGCTACAACCGCCGCGGCAGCAAGGACAGCCAGCTGCGCTGAATCAACTCAGTTGATCCATCACGGCGGGGAACGTTCCGCTGCCTTGGCCGGTTCCGCTTTGGCCTCGAGTGCCCGTGCCGCCTCGAGGATGAAGCGCAGCGAGTAGTTGCCCTCGTGGCAGGCGAACTCGATCAGCGGCTCGTCTGTGAGTGTCAAATGGGATTCGCCGCTCCACGGGCGCGCGTACCACGTCGGGTCTTCCACCGTGAAGCGATAGTTCAGCTCCGTGTGTGACACGCGAGTGAAACGTTCGGTGACAACGGTGCGCGGAGAAACGACGTAGTCGCCGGTAGGCGATGTGCGCACTCGATCGCTGGGCGTGAAGAACTTCGTCTCGACCACGAGCGTGTCGCGTTCCCACCAGCCGATCGAATCGCCGAGCCAGGAAGTGATCGCGGGATGCGCGTGCCTCGCATGCATGCGGATGATGCGCGCATCGTGCATCGGCTCGGCGAACAGCACGATCGCGTCGGCCGTCTGCACGATCTGATGCAGGTTGCCTACCGGAATCGATAGCATCGGCGGGAGCGATGCGACCGTGCCGATGCAACGCTCGGGGAGTGGCCGTTGCTCCGGCCCATCCATGACAGTGCGAATCCCCGCCCGGAAGGTTTCGATGCGCGTGCGAGCCTCGTCCGTCACGGGCAGCTGGCCGTCTGCCGGGTCGATGATCACGGAGCTGCGGAACGTGCCGCTGACCCGCTCGATGCCGCGCTCCACGTTGGTTTCCGGAGGATCGTTGGGCCCCGGATCTTCCTCGCGCGCCAGCCGCTTCGAGTCGAGCTCGCGCGCCTCAGCCTCGGAAATGAACAGCTGTGTGTAGCCCGGCGGGCGGGCGAGGGGAGTGCTGTTGTCGTTGGTCCAGGTGCCTTCGAGATTCGGCGCGGCCGAGACCGCCGTGGACAGTGCGGCAAGGAATGCTGGCAGGACGGCGGTGGACGTTCGCATCTGACACCCCAGCAGCGGAACGCGCCGGCACTATGCGCTGCACGATGGCGGCCCGGCAATATGACTTTCGGGTCCCGGAGCGTTCGCGCTAGAGTCGCCGTGCGATGGAGTACCTGAGAACCCGAGTTGCGACGGACATTAGCTAGCATGAACAGCGCACTGCATTCCGTATTGCTGGATTGGCAGGGCGAGCACATCCAGGAACGGGTCGCCGCGGAGCTGGCGGCAGCCTACTCGGAACCGCACCGTCGCTATCACACCGCGCAGCACATCGAGTCTTGCCTGCGCGAGCTGGGGCGATTCGAAGCGCACGCTGTCCATCTGAACGAGGTGCGTTGGGCGTTGCTCTTTCACGATGCGATCTACGATCCGCGTCGCAACGACAATGAAGCGCGCTCAGCCGATTGGGCATGCCGCGTGATGCAGGAGTTGCAGCGTCCGGAAGACGAAATCGCTCGCGTGCGCAAGCTGATCATGGCAACGGTGCACGCGGCCCAGGCCGAAACGCCGGATGAGGCTTTGCTGCTCGACATCGATCTCTCGATCCTCGGCGCCGACGAAGCGACGTTCGACGAGTACGATCGCGCGATCCGCGTCGAATACGAGTGGGTGCCGGAGCAGGCGTACCGGTTTGCGAGAGCCTCAGTGCTGCAGGGATTTCTGCAGCGCGAGCGGATTTTTCAGACTGCGGCGTACCGGGATCGCGAAGCCATCGCACGTCGTAACATCGAGCGTGCGATGGAGCGACTACGTGGCTAGCGCTTTGCGCTTAATGCCGCGTCAAGCGCGGCTTCACAGTGCGCTTACTTGCGGGCGCCGAGCTGCGCGAGCATTTCGGTGAGCGCTTCCGGGCTGATGTAGAAGTACTCGCACACGCGTCCCCACAGCATCGGAGTGGGGACGTTGGCGTCGCCCCGCTCCCGTTGCAGCTGATGCAACACGTAGAGGACGACTCGCTGCTCGCGAGTCAGTCCGTCGCGAATATCGGATATCCTGTCGTCGTTCATCGTCGCGCAGTGTACTTCGGAAGGAGACTGAACGTGCTTGACCTGCTGGATGACCTTTTCGACCTCGATGGCGCCAGCCCTCCACAGCCGGGCCAGGTGCACCAAGAGGACGTCAACCGCCGTCGCCTTGGCGATGCGTCACAGCGCTTGCGCGAATTGGAACTGCGCTACGAGCGAATGAAGCTCGTGACGGCGGCGCTGTGGCAGCTGCTGAAGGCACGCAACGGCCTGACGGATGAGGACCTGAAGCGATACATCGAGAAAGTGGATCTCGCGGACGGCAAGCTCGACGGCAAGATCGATCGAAAAGGCAGCGCGATGGACTGCGCTCGCTGCAACCGCCGCATCCTCAAGTCCGCAAGCGTCTGTCCGTGGTGCGGCCACCGCGCGGAGAGCGGCAACGCGTTCGAGGCGATCTAGAACGTCACTCATTCGCAGTGACTGGAACCGACTCGGTCTTCGGCGGCACGTACCGACAGCCGACATGCGCGCCGCACTCCTCGTACTCATCGCGTGTCTTTCGCTCGCCGGGTGTTCCAGCGAGCGAACCGTCGCGGACTCCGAGCGCTCGCAGGTTGTGTACGTCGTGCGTCGGGGCTGGCACAGCGGAGTCGCGCTGGCGACTGCGGATTGGCCGCAACGCGACTGGCCACTGCTGACAACTTTCGCGGATGCGCGCTACATCGAGTTCGGCTGGGGCGATGCTGATTTCTATCAAGCGGACAAGCCCGGTGCCGGGATGGCGCTCGCCGCCGTTCTTTGGCCGTCGTCGACGGTGATGGAAGTTGTGCCGTTGCAGGCCGCGCCACCGCCAGGAACGGACGACTTCGAAGCCGTCGCCGTGCACGTGACGAGTTCAGAGCTGAAGGCGATTGCGTCATCGCTCGATGCTTCGTTCGAGCAGCCGATCAGTCCGACAGGGAAGACGTACCGTACCGCTGGTGGGGAGGCACGTTTCTATCGCGCGCGCGGCAACTTCTATCTGTTTCGGATGTGCAATCGCTGGACGGCGGAGTTGCTGCAGCTGGCGGGATGCTCGGTGAGCCCGCGGCTGGCGATGACCGCCGGACAAGTCGTCAAAGCCGCGAAGAAATGCGATGCTGAGCGATAATGATCCGGTGAGCGATAAACCAGTGCCTCGTGGTTTGCGGTTAGCGTTTGCGATTGCGATCAGCTCGGTAGTGGCGGGCATCGGGGGCGCCATCGTCGGGTTCGTGCTCTCGCGATCGCAGGAGCCTCGCATTGTTCCAGTCGTTGCATCCGTGCAGTCGACATTGCTGAGCGGCGCTTCGTCGAGTCAGTTGTTGCTCACCGCGCTGGAGAGCGGCGAGAGTGGCAAGCCAGTAGTCGAGGAGGGTCGCTCAGTGCAGATCACTCTCACGTTCGAGTCGGAAGACGGTCGGCACTGTCGCGCCTTCGGCTCGCGCGAAACGGGCGCGGCAGCCGAAGGTGTGGCCTGTCGCAACGGCACTCAATGGCAAATCGTTGCTTGGGATGGCACTGCCGACCTCAACGAAGAGTTCCGGGCGGCGGGATCGAGCGAGCTGCTCGAGGATGTGATGGATCGCCTCGGCGGCAGCCCGGTGCTGGAAGCTGCGCAAGAGCGCGCGCTCATCGATCGGCACTGGGAAGCAGAGCTGCCGCGATAGGCGCCTCACGTCTAGCCGCCCGTGCGCGCCAGCGGATTCCCCAATTGCTATGCTACCTCGCCATGGGATGGGGAGTTGCGGCCATGAAATCCTCAGCGGTATGGCTCGGCCTGGCATTGGCGCCGCTGGCGATGGGGCAGGAAGACCGCGTCTCCGATCAGGAGGTCATCGTCGCTGACACGATTCTTCCAGCGTTCTACGAAATCGCGCCTACCTACCTGGAAGCATCCATGCGTGCTGCGGTTGAGCGAGAGTGCGCCGCGCGGGCAAAAGGCAAGCCCTCGGCGTTTGACGAAAAGGAGACGAAATCAGCTGCCAAGTGGCTGTGTTCGGGCGGTCCGATTTACTTCGTGCGCGGCGTCCTGCCGAGCGGCGACGAGGAGGAGCACGGCTTCGTGTGCGAGGGCGAGACCGATGCCAAGTACTACTCCAGGGACTCGTTCGACTTCAACGAGGAGTCCGAGCCCAAGTGCGTCTCCGTCTCTTACGACGCGGAAAAGAAGACGCACACGTTGCGATAACGCTTCTCAGGCTTGTGTGGCCGCCGGCGGCGCGACGGGCGCCAGCGAGCTGAGCCGCGTCCGCAACTGTCTCTGCAACAGCACGAAACTGACGATCGTCTGCAGTATCACCGTGGCGACGGACAGGAACCACACGTGTTCCAGCTTGAACCAGGGCTGCGACGACACGTAGATCAGCGGCACGCTGTACGTGACCAATCGTGTCGCGGAGCTGAACAGGGAGGGCAAGGTGTTGCCCATCGCCTGGAACATGCTCGAGCACGTGAAGATCACGCCGGACAGCACGAAGTTCCACGAGATGATGTGCAGGAACTGCGAGCCGACGTCGATCACCGCGGGATCCTGCGAGAAAAAGCCGACCATTGCGGCCGGTTGCCACTGGCACAGCAGCATCAGCACGAGCATCAGTCCGGCGCACATCTTCACAGCAGAGCTGAACGTTTCGCGCACGCGGTCGGGCTGTCGCGCGCCGAAGTTTTGACCCGCGACGGGCGCGGCGGCGAACGCGATCGCCATTGCCGGAAGGAAGATGCCTTGCATGATGCGGCCGCCGATGCCGAAACCCGCTTGCGCGGCCGCGCCGAAGTGGCGCAATGCCCAGTACGTGACAGCGGTGAAAACGAACATCAGCGCGAACTCACCGCCGGCGGGCAGACCGATGTTGAGCATGCGCTTCCACACCGCGAAGCGAGGCTGCCACTGTTCTTTGTGAAAGGAGACGTACTTCTCGAGGCGCACGAAGTAGAAGGTGAGGATGACTACGCCGACCACGATCGCGATCGTGCTCGCGAGCCCCGCGCCCGCGACGCCCATGGCATGGCCCGTGCCTACGCCCGCGATCAGCACCGGCGCGAGGATCGTGTTGATCACGAGCGTGAGGATCTGCACGACCATCGTCGGCTTCACGATACCGGTGCCGCGCAGGGCGGAGCCCATCGCGACCATCGCGAACTGCAGCGCCATGCCGGGCAGGAACCAATATAGATATGAGACACCGGCCTGGACCGTCGCCTCGTCCGCCGCGATCGAGCGCACGTACGCCACCGAGCCCGTGTAACCGATGAGCAGCGTCAGCACGCCGCACAGCGCGGCGATCAGCAGCGACTGGTTGAAGATCAGGTTGGCGTCCGGCTGGTCCTTGCGGCCGACCGCGTGCGCGATGAGTGCGACCGTGCCGACGCCGAGGACCTGCGTCATCGCCATGATGATGAACATCGCGTTGCCGGCCGAACTGACGCCCGCGATGGCCGCGTCGCCAAGCTTCGCGACGAAATACAGGTCTACAAAGAAGTAGAGCGTCTGGAAGATCATGCCCGCCGCCATGGGAACGGCCATCGCGACGATGTGGCTGGGGATCGATCCCTTGGTAAGATCCTTCATGAGCACGAACCTTGCCATGCCTGAAGGTCGGGCTTTAGCCCGACTGCGCGGCACGGCGATAGAGATGAGAGAAAACAGCGGGAAAAGATGAGCAAGCCAACTATAGCACTGGTGACAGCCGAAGCGGCACGCGACCTCGACGAGGACCTGCCGCCTTTGGAATCCGCCCTGCGCAACGCGGGCGCCGAGGTGGTGATTGCAGAGTGGGATCGGCCGCACGACTGGAGCCGCTTCGACATCGCGCTGCTGCGCTCGACCTGGGATTACCCGCAACGGCTTGCGGAGTTCTTCGACTGGGCAGGGGAGGTGAGCACGAAGACGAAGCTGCTTAACCCGCTGCAGGTCGTGAAGTGGAGCTCGGACAAGCACTACCTCAGCGAGCTGGTGCGCGCCGGCGTGCCGACGGTGCTGACGAAGTTTATTGAGCCGGGTGAGAGCGCGCAGTGGCGGATTGCGGAGCTGTTGAATGAGCCGGATGTGAATGAGTTTGTCGTGAAGCCGGCGATTGGCGCGGGCTCACGCGACGCCCAGCGGTTCGGGCCGGAAGAGAAAGAGGATGCGGCCGAACATGCTCAGCGGATGTTGAACGAGAAGCGGAGTGTGATGCTGCAGCCGTACCTGAGTCGCGTCGATGAGTACGGCGAGACGGCGCTGATCTACTTCGAAGGCAAGTTCAGTCACGCGATCAGGAAGGGGCCGCTGCTGAAGCGCAAGGAAGGTCCGACGTCGGAGTTGTTCGCGAAGGAGACGATCACGGCGCGAGTGCCGGATGCGGCGGAGTTGCGAGTGGGGGCGAGAGCGATGCAGGCGATGCCGTTTGAGACGCCGCTGTATGCGAGAGTGGATTTGATCAGAGATGAGAAGGGCGAGCCGGTGGTGTTGGAGTTGGAGTTGATCGAGCCGTCCTTATTCTTTCCGTTTGCGGGAGGGTCGGCGGAGAGGTTTGCGGCGGCGGTGGTGAGACGCGTGAAGGAGTAGCATCGTCTGATAGGGATGAGGAAGCCAGCATGCACGGTCTAGGACTGGTAGCGAGATCGCACTGACCAGACTGAAAGACCAGTGGCTTGGGCTTGGGCAGGGAGCTATGGCATCACGCAAGCACGGGAACTTCGGGGGAGACTGGACCGAGGAGAAACTCGACCGGTTGGCGCAGTATCTGCCGGCCTATACCAACATCTTCAAGGGCCGCACTTACAAGTACGCGTACATCGATGCCTTCGCTGGTCCCGGCCATCGCGCACGCGAACGCAAGCAAGGTGCTCCGACTCAAGATCTGTGGAGCGAGGATCTGGATGAGCGCGGGAGACGCTTCACGGCTGGCTCCGCTCTCGTAGCAATGCGATCAGAGCCACCGTTCCAGTCGTACATATTCATAGAGCATGACGCATCTGCCTTAGCCAAGCTCGAAGAGACACTTCGAAGCGAATTCCCTCAAAGGATCTCAAGGGCAAAGTTTGAGGCGGGCGACGCCAACGTGGTCCTCAGGCGGCTGTGTGACCGCAACTGGTCAAAGCATAGAGCTGTGCTTTTCCTCGATCCCTATGGGATGGAAGTGGAATGGTCTACGATGGAAGCCATCGCGAGCACTCAGGCGATTGATGTCTGGATCTTGTTCCCAGCCGGCATTGGTGTGAACAGACAACTGCCCGCCAGCGGCAACGTCACAGTATGGGCACGGACTGCATTTGACCGCCTATTTGGGACACCGAACTGGTACGACCGCTTCTATGCGAAGCACGCCACAGGCGATATGTTCGGCGGGCCGGACCGAATTCAGAAGCTTGCCTCTTCGGATGAAATCGTTGCGTACTATCGTGAACGACTGAACGGGATCTTCCCGCACGTGGCACCCAATCCTCTCGTGCTCTCCAATTCAAACAACGCGCCAATGTTCGCGCTATTCTTCGCAGCCGCGCATCCCAAGTACGGTGCGACAGCGGTGAAGATCGCCCAGGATGTTCTGAAGGCCTAGCAGCATGGCTCAATCAACGATCGAGTGGACTGAGTCGACATGGAACCCTGTGACGGGCTGCGATGATGCTAGTCCCGGCTGCGAGAACTGCTACGCGCGGCGAATGGCGCATCGGCTCGAAGCAATGGGTGCCTACAACTATCGCAACGGCTTCCAAGTTACGCTGCAGCCTCAGATGCTCGATCGGCCACTGAAATGGCGAAAGCCTCAGCGAATCTTCGTGAATTCCATGAGCGACCTGTTCCACGTAGATGTGCCGAAGGACTACGTTCGTAAAGTCTTCGACGTAATGATCGCCGCTGATTGGCACCAGTTCCAAGTGCTCACAAAGCGTTCCGGCCGATTGCTGAAATTGAGCAAGGAATTACCTTGGTCTAGAAACGTCTGGATGGGGGTCAGCGTCGAGAACTGCGACTACGTGCGACGCATCGATCATCTTCGGAGCACAGGAGCTCACGTCAAGTTTCTGTCGCTCGAGCCATTGATTGGCCCGCTGCCGACTTTGGACCTCCGTGGTATAGATTGGGTGATTGTCGGCGGCGAATCAGGTCCCGGTGCGCGGCCGATGGATCCTGGTTGGGTGCGCGAGATTCGAGATCAATGCATTCAGACCGGCGTGGCGTTCTTCTTCAAACAATGGGGCGGGGTGTTCAAGAAGCACGCTGGTCGGAAACTCGACGAGCGCACTTGGGACGAGTATCCGGCGCTCGCATCAGCATAGTTCCTACGGCCAACCGCACGTCCGGTCTCTAGCCGAAAGCGGCTATCTACCTAAAAGTGTAACGGAGCAGCGCGCCCCCTTGCAGACCCGAGTGCTGTCCCGAGACGTCGCTGATGGCCTGTAGAGGCTTTATGAAGACCGATCTCAGCAAGCTGCTGCTCGACGAGCGAATCCGGCTCGTGGAGGATCTTTGGGACAGCATTGCCGCGGACCAGAACGCGTTGCCGCTTACCCCAGAACAGCGCGCCGAACTCGACCGCGTGCTGGATGCCTACGAAGCTGACGGCAATCCCGGCCGCCCAGCCGAAGAGGTTATCGCGGAGATCCGCAAGAAGTTATGAAACGCAGCGTCCGACTCAGGGAAGAGGCGGACCGGCACGTGAACTCAGCTGCAACTTTGTACCAGAAGCAGCGCGCGGGCCTTGGTCATGACTTCCTCGACGAAGTGCTCTCGACCTTTCGGTCGATCGCCGAGCGCCCTCTAACCTATCCCGTCATGTACAGGAACACGCGGCGCGCCTTGCTGCGACGATTTTCCGTTCGGGGTGTACTTTCGCGTCGAGGAGCGTGCGATTGTCGTCACCGCGGTTCTTCACGGAAGCAGACATCCGCGGCGCTGGCAAAGTCGCGAGTGAGCGAGGGGATGCCTTGCGCCAGCTATCCGGTTTAACTGGTTCATGGATGACGAGCTTCCGCAATTTCTTCACGAGCCGCTCGCAGATATCGAATCTGCATGGGCGAAGGAGATTGAGAGTCGAGTCGAAGCGTTCGACCGTGGTGAGCTCGCCTCGCATCCCGCCGAGAACGTGTTCGCGGAAGCTCGCCGTTCCTCGCGGTGATACGCCCACGCTTTTTTTTGGCCGAAGTACTGTTAGTATCGCGTCGGGCACCGCCCGTGAGGTCTTCGCAAGAAGGCCGCCGCAGAGGCTCAGATCGGTCTGAGCCTTTGTCGTTTCAAAGAGATCCGCAAAAACGTTTCAGCTGAAACGCGCATAGCAATGCCGAGCAGACGTCGCACCCGCCCGTCCCAGCCAGTCCTCGGCAGCCCCTTCCTCGCTCACCTCTCGCTGAGAGAGGACCGAATCCAGAAGGGCGTCCATCCCTTCACGATCCCGATCCTCGAGCGCGAAGACTTCGAGATCACCTTCACGACACCCGTGACGTTTCTCGTCGGCGAAAACGGTTCCGGAAAGTCCACGCTCCTGGAGGCGCTCGCGTGGGCTTTGGGTTTCAGCTCGCAAGGCGGCAGTCGAGACAATTCGTATGCGGAAGGTGCCGACGGTCATCCGCTGGGTCGGGCTCTGGAGCTCCAGTGGCGCCAGCGCGTTACGGACGGTTTCTTCCTGCGAGCCGAAACCTTCTTCAACTTCGCCACGTATCTCGAAGAGGTGGGGGGCACCTTTCTCGCGTACGGCGGCAAGTCGTTGCATGCACAGTCGCACGGTGAAGCATTTCTCGCGCTGTTCGAGAATCGCGTCGAAGACGGGATGTACCTGCTCGATGAGCCGGAGGCCGCGCTTTCACCCGGACGTCAGCTGACGTTCCTCAGCATCCTGCATCAACTCGCCTCGATGAAGGTGGCGCAGTTCATCGTCGCTACGCATTCGCCCATCCTCCTGACGTTGCCCGGCGCAACTGTACTCAGCATCGAGGAAGGCCAGCTGCGCGAAGTCAGCTACCGCGATACCGAGCATTTTCAGCTCACTCGCGATTTCCTGAATGCGCCGGAGCGCTATCACCGCCATCTGTTCCGAAGCGATAAAGGAGAAGACGACACGACTGAATGAATCCGACGGTTGCTGGCAGGGCAAGGCGCTTGACGCGCCGACCCCGTCCGACTGGTTCTAATCGCCAAACTCAGTCAGTTTCCCGCGGCGCTCTCGCCGGCTTCCTGCGCGCGGAAGCCCTGCAGTACGAACTGCAGCGCATAGTTCCCCTCGTGACATGCGAACTCGAAGATGAGCTCCCGCGAGCGACGCAAGTGATTGCGGCCACCCCACGTCGTCGTGTACCACGTTGCATCGGCGACAGTGAACTCGTAGCTCAACTCGTCATCTGCAGTTCGTGTGAAGCGCTCCGTGACAACAGTTGCAGGCGAAACCAGGAAGTAGATACCCGCAGTGGAGCGCAGACGGCTGGCGACCGCGAAGTGCCGGGTTTCCACAACGAGTGTGTCGCTGTCCCACCAGCCGATTGAATCTCCAAGCCACGACGCTAGCGCCGCCGGGTTGTGCCGCGCGTTCATCCGCACGATGCGCGCGTCGCGGTTCCACTCAGACTGGATCAGCACGGCGTCGGGTGTTTGCACGATCTGATGCAAATTGAGTGTAGGAACGTGCAGCATGGGCGGCGTCGATGCCGGCGAGCTCAGGCATCGTTCCGTCGGCGGACGTTCTTCCGGTCCGTCGCCTCCCACGCCGCCCGTTGCCATGCGAGCGCGAAAGCGCGCGGCTTCCTCCAGGAATGCGGCATTACCTGGAATCCGACCATCGTCGGGCTTGACGAGCACAGAACTATGCCATTCGCCGTCGATGGGCTCGACTGCCCGTTCTTCGTCGAATGCTTCCGGCGCAGCTCCGGTCAGTTGGTTTCTACGCATGCCGGTAATGCGCTCTTCGATTGCGCTCGCCTGCTCACGCGATATGACGAGTGAAGCGAAGCCCGGAAGCCGTTCCAGCGGGGTCAGATTCGACAGATTCCACACGCCCTGCATGTCGATCTGACCATCTTCCAGGCGCGCCGGACGATAAGGCTCCGCTGCACACGCCGACGCTCCCAACGCCGTAGAGAGGAACAGCCCGGTTGCGAGGCGACGCTTCACGCGGTCGGAACCTACGCGGCGCCGAAAGCGTGGTCAATGGCCCTTGCGTTCGTGAATCGCCGCATCCGATGTGCTTGACGCGCTGACCACCTCCGACTAGCGTCCCACCACGCAGCCTCACCATCATAAGAACGACAGAGGTCAGTATGAACTGCATCGAATGCGGCGCGGCCATCGAAGGGCCGTCGAGATTCTGCGCTAACTGTCGCGCTGGTTTCACGGCCCAGGCAGCTGCCGCACCGCCTCAGAAACCCATTCGCTTGGTTTGGATAGTTTTGGTCGTGATCGCGCTGATAGGGACCTACGCTGCAGTACTGATCCCGGCCGCGATCGGGCGACCGCCGGATTCGACCGGCACGCTGGGTACGATCTTCTGGTCCGGCCTTCTGCTCTTTCTCCTCTGGAAGCGCATGGACAGGGCACCCTGGCAGGGCGCGCTGATCGGTGGCCTGGTCGGCTTCGTTGTCGTCGCCGGCGCAAGCGGCGTGGCGCGTCAAAACGCTCCAGCGACGCTGAGTCAGACTGACGATGAGGTCCTGATCGCCCTGGAGCACTTCGATCCGGCTTCGGCCAAGCGCGTGCGTCGCATCTGGTCAGACAAGTCCCAGGCGCAGCGCAGGCTGCAGCCGCTGTTGGCGAGCGCGATTCGCACGGCGTCCGACGATGCCATTCTGCTTCTTGCCGATGCGCAGCAGCGGATGTTCGATGCTGAGATCCCGGGTCGCGTGGATGCGTGCAGCGATGCCGCCCGGGGCGTGCCACCGAGACTCTACGGCAAGCCCCTTCCGGAGGAAGAAAAGGCAATGGCTGTCGCCATGGCTGCAGTGTTCCGAACCGCCGACGCGCAGCGCGATCCTCCCGTCTTTGACATGGCGGCTCTGCAAATGAGCGTTCGACAGGTCTATGCCGAGGTGGATCCGGACGGCCTCTTGCGGGATCCGCAACGGCTGAGCGCTCTGAAGCCGTATCAGCAGTGCGACCTGTACACAAAGTTCACGAGCCGCATTCGTTCGCTGCCCGAAGCAGCAACCCTTCTTCGATACTCGATGATGAGTCGGCAGATCTGAGATTCAGAAACAAGCCGTCGGTGATAGACGCCCACCGACATCTGGCATACACGCAACGCCGGTACTGGATGAACTCGACCTCCACCGGAGAACCGAACGATGCGCATCTCGAGCGTGGGTCATGCGTTCTTTGCTGCGACCCTGATCGGCCTCGCCATTCTCGGCCTGATCAAAGGCGATTTCACGGCGATGTGGCAGCCAGTCCCGAAGGCTCTGCCCGCACGCGACGTGCTGGTGTATCTCTGCGTCTTCATCTCTCTGGCATGCGGCATCGGCCTACTCTGGCAGCGCACCGCCGCTCTCGCTGCCCGCGTGCTGCTCGCCTTTCTACTACTGTGGTTGTTGCTGTGGAGAATGCCCGCTGTGCTGCTCTCGTTCACCGTCGACTTTTGGTGGTCAGCCAGCAAGACCGCAGTGATGACAGCGGGCGCCTGGATCCTCTATGTCTGGTTCGCTGCTGATTGGGACAAGCGGCGGCTCGGCTTCGTCGCCGGTGACAAGGGTCTGCGCATCGCAAGAGTCCTGTACGGCCTCGCTTTGATCGCGTTCGGCATTGCGCATTTCATGTATCTCAAACAGACCGCCGTGCTGGTGCCAGGCTGGCTGCCCTCACCTGTGTTCTGGGCCTACTTCACCGGCGCTGCCTACATCGCGGCAGGTGTTGCGATAGTCATCGGTGTGTACGCGCGGCTCGCAGCTGTGCTCTCGGCGTTGGAGACAGGCCTGATCACGCTGCTGGTGTGGGTGCCTATTGCCGTGGCAGGCCACCCCAGCGCTTTCCAATGGGGAGAGATAGAAGTATCGATAGCGCTGACGGCCGCCGCGTGGGTAGTGGCAGACTCTTATCGCAGCGTGCAAAAGCTCTCCCTCTAATCGCAAAGCCCCAGCGCATTCTCCGCGGAGCACTCCCTGCAGGCCTGCGCCACATTGTCCTGGTGGTCGACGACACACTGCAGGAATTCGTGCGCGGTCGCCTGATCGACACGGAAATAGGGATCCTTCGATCCCTGGCACCAGAGCGCCCAACCGGACAACACACCGGTGACGATCTGCTCGACGACGCCATTGCGCTCGAGGAATAACGGCGAGCCCGAATCGCCGTAGCAAACTGAGTCGTCTCCTTTCTGTGGGCTCTGTCGCGGCCACAGTGCGTCCTTGTGCACCGACTGGATCGGCCCAAGATGCCCGACCCGCTTCACGCCGCTATCGCCGCCGAAAGTCAGCGGTCCTAAACCGCGTGTGGGCTTTTGACCTGTGATCTTGGTCCAGTTGAGGCCATAGCCAACACCGACCGACGGTGTTCCCACAACGTTGGGAATCGTGTCGAGCTCACCTGGAGCGCGCAGCCGAAGCGGCACGATGTCGGTCACCGGATCGATGAGGATCACGACGCCCATGTCTGGCGCGTTCTGCAGATTGAAGTCCTTGGGCTGTGCCGTGCCGTCGTTCTTGAGTCCCGGGCGCAGATAGTCCGGGTGCGTGAGCCCGTGTGCGATGGGTACGCCATCGGTGCGTCCGGTGATTGCCGCCGGACGAAACACGGGGAAGGGCGAGGTCTTCGCCGCATCGTCGCAGGCGAGATCTCCAGTCAGGAATTCCGAATGCGGCACCGCCTGGTCGCGCAAGAAGCACCGGAAATCGTTGGCGGTGGCGACTACATCGAACGTTACCCAGGCCTGATCGTAGTAGCCCGTGATACCGTCAGCCACATAGTTGAACGCCGTGCAATGCGCCGCAGTGAGGAGCACTTTTTCGGAGACGAGCGTGCCCGAGCAAGACTCCTCGGCGAATGTAATTTCGGGTGGGCCGTTCTGCGGAAGGAGTACGAAGTACTCGTAATAGGCGCCCACCGCGGGATACTCGCCATTCACGTCCGGCATACCGTCGCTTGCCAAGGCCATCGACGAGGCTGCGAGCCAGGGGAGTACGAGTAATTTCGATACAGTGCTTGACCTTGTCACGGCCTTCTCTCCACTGTTCCCCTCGAGGGGCCGGAGAATAGACACGATTCGACAAGCCTCACAAGTTCGATTTTCCCGCTTCTCGTTTTGAATCTATTGGCTGATGCTCGGCGGCGCGGCGACAACAGCAACAGAGGGAAGCACCATGCGATCACGTCTTGCAAAGCTGTGCGGTCTCATCGGGCTCTACATCGCGGGCTGCACGATCGCAGTGGCCGCGCCCGGTTACCAATACTCTGTGGTCGGCAATCCCGCCGACGTCGTCACCTCGACCAGCGGACTGCTCGTGCTCCAGGGCGGCGGCACCGACGTAGACGAGAATTTCCGGCGCATGGGCGCCCACGCGGGCGGCGGCGACTTCGTCGTGATCCGCGCTTCGGGCACCGACGCCTACAACCCCTACATCTACGATCTGTGCTCGTGCGACTCCGTCGCCACGATCGTCTTCAAGAATCGCAACGCCGCGTTCAACCAGTTCGTGATCGACACCATCCGCAACGCGGAGGCGCTCTTCATCGCCGGCGGCGACCAGTCCGACTATGTGCAACTCTGGAAGGGCACGCCGATCGAAGACGCCATTCATCACGTTGCCGCGAAGCCAGCGCCGGTCGGCGGCACGAGTGCCGGGATGGCGATCATGAGCGAGTTCATCTACTCGGCGATGAGCAACAGCAGCCTGACTTCCGCAGAGGCCCTGGCGGATCCGTTTCATCGGGACCTGACGCTCGATCGCGATTTCCTGGCGCTGCCGAAGCTCGGCGGCCTGATCACCGATCAGCATCTGCAGGAGCGAGACCGCATGGGCCGCACGGTGACGTTCCTGGCGCGGCTCGTCAGGGACGGATGGACTGCGCAAGCGCGCGCGATCGCCGCGGACCGCGAGACGGCGCTGCACGTCGATCCGGGCACTGGCGCCGCCGAGGTATTCACGACGCCCACGCATCCGACGCCGTTCGTCTACTTCCTCACGACTCCCGGACGTCCGGAAGTGTGCGAACCGGGTGTCCCTCTCACGTACCGCAACGTCGCTGTGTACCGCATCGGGCCAGGCAACAGCTTTGATCTCAGCCGCTGGCGCGGAACAGGTGGTATCGCGTACACGCTGACCGTCGAGGCTGGTGTGCTCTCGTCCTCGCGCGGCGAGGTCTACTGAGCGCAGCCTGGCTATTCCAGCTTCGCCGCGCGCACCAGGACGATTTCATCGGCGCTGCCGAGCGTCTGCGCGCCGAGCGTCTCGCGCAGCGAAAACAGGAACGCATCGGTGTCGCCGATGCTGAACACCCCGCTCACTCGCACGGACTGCAGCTCGGCCGTGCCGATGACGACGTGCGCCGTGGAATAGCGGTTGAACTCGGCGAGCGCCTCGGGCAACGGCGTATTGCTGAATTCCAGCCGACGCGCGCGCCACGCATGAATGCGATTCAGATCGGCAGCGGCTTCCACGATGCGCGCATCGCCGCGCCGCATCTTCGCCGTTCGTCCCTTGGTCAGAGCAGCGATGCCAGGTGACTCGCCGGCGTCGTCGTTGACTGCCGAAACGCGCACGACGCCCTCGATCACGCTGACGCTGATCCCGTCGTTGCGCATGTCGACGTTGAACTCGGTGCCGAGCGCGCGAGTCAGTGTTCCGCCGGCGCCGACATCGAAGGGACGTTGCGCGTCGTGTTTGACCGAGAAGATCGCCTCACCCTGCTCGAGATCGATGCGGCGCACCGACTCGGCGTAGTGCACCGTCACTGCGGTGTCCGTGTTCAGCGTGATGCGCGAACCGTCCGGCAGCAACACGTCGCGTTGCTCGCCGACCGCCGTCTCGTAGTGCGGCGGCTGTAGCTGCAGATATGCAATCGTGAACGCGACTCCGATCGTGACGACGAGCGCGGCGGCAGCCGCCCAGCGAACGTGCGATCGTGCACGCGGCGCGGTCGAGCTCGCCAACCACTCCTGCACGCGCGGGTGGTCCTCGACCGCTGCCAGCAGCGCCCAGGCTCGTTCCTGTTCAGCCGTCAGTTTGCGTCCTGTTCTCATGACACTTCCTGCAGGCGCCGCGCGATGTGCGCGAGCCCGTCCCTGATGTAGCGCTCGATGGTGCGTGTGCTCAGCTGCAAGCGCGCGGCGATTTCGTGATGAGTCATGTCGCGAAACCTGTACAGGAGCAGGGCTTCACGCATCGGCCCAGGGAGTTCCTCCAGCGCCGCCACGATGATCTGCACGAGCTGTTCGCCCGTCAGCTCCAGGTCCGGCCACGTCGCCCAGTCCGTCGTATCCGGGTCTCGCAGTGCGCCTTCGCGCGCGATGTCGGCGCGATGCGTACGCTGGCGAAAAAGGTCGCGCGCGAGGTTGGTTGCTATCTGGAACAGGTAGGCGCGTGCATTGGCGCGAATGTGCTCGAAGCTGCGCTGCCGCAGAAGGCGCAGGTAAGTCTCCTGCAGCACCTCACGGGCATCGTCTTGCGACGGCAGCAGTCCGACCAGGTAGCGATAGAGAGACGGCCGGTGCAGCTCGAACAGCTCGCGGGCGAACTCGCTCTCCGCAGGCGTCAGCGGCGTCCGGACGCCCGATGCTTCGGTCGCCTCGCGCCATTGCTCGCCGCCGTCGGATTGCGAAGTCGTGCCCATGTCGGATTCGCCCTGGTCCCTCGACTATAACGAACGAGCGCCGAAAACCCGACAACCCGGCGGGTGCTGTCGGGTTGACTCCCCTGGATCGTTTCACATGCCAGGTTCGCACCATAATGGATACAGGGGGACGCAATGATCACGATTCGGCGTGCTTGCATGCTGCTCACCTTGCTCTGCATGTCCGCCCACGGCGCCGATGCAATCAGCGACCGGCTCAGCACGCAGACGAACTTTGACATCCCGGCACAGTCGCTGGGCGCTTCGCTCAAGCAGCTCGCGAACCAGGCGGGCGTGCAGATTCTGTTCGAGGAAAGCACCGTCAGCGGCCTGTCGGCCCCTGCGCTGCAAGCGCGGCAGAGTGTCGAGCAGGCATTGCGGGCGCTGCTCAGGAACACCGGCCTCGTTTACGTCGCGAGCGGCGACGCCATCGCCGTCCGCAAAGCATTCAGTTTGCAGAACGAATCGACGAAGCCGCCACAAGACAGGCGCTCCAGAGCGCTAAAGGCCGAAGGCGGGACGCCGGACGGCCAGCGGATCGCACAGGCAACTGGTGCGGCGATTGCCGGTGGTGCGGAAGGACCCGACGCACAGCGCATCACAGTCGACGAGCTCGAGATGGTCGTTGTGACCGGCTCGCGCCTGAAGCGAATCGAGGCCGCGGGTCCCTCGCCGGTGCATGTCATTACGCGACAGGAGATCGATCGCTCCGGGGCGGCGACAGTCCGGGAAGTGCTGAACACGGTGACGCAGAATGCAAACTCGCGTGACGAATCGGGCAATGCAACCTTCCTGGGCGCATCGACCGTTCAGCTGCGCGGGCTGCCGCTGGGCGCCACGCTCATCCTGCTGAACGGACGGCGCATCGGCGCGTCGGCAGCACAGGTGTCGTTCAACATCTTCGACCTGAGCAATGTGCCGCTGGAGGCCGTCGAGCGCATCGAAGTGCTCACGGACAGCGCATCGGCGATTTACGGCGCCGACGCAGTCGGCGGTGCCGTCAACATCATTCTGAAGCAGGACTTCGACGGGGCGGGGGCCGGCGTGCGCTACGGCACGAGCGGCAAGAGCGATGCCGACGAACGCCAAGCCTCGTTCACGATCGGCGGCAACGGCGACAAGCTGTCCGGCCTGCTCGTGCTCGACTACTACGACCGCGACCTGCTGCACGCATCCGACCGGGATCTCACGCACACGAGCGACTTCACCCGCTTCGGCGGCGACGATCTGCGCTCCACATTTTCGTACCCCGCGAACGTCTACTCGCTCGACGGCGGTCCGCTGCCCGGCCTCACGAGCTCTTTCGCCGGAGTTCCTGCCGGTACCGACGGGTTCGGCCTGACGCCCGCGGATTTTGCCGCGACCGACGGCGTGCTCAACCTGTTCGAAACCGCTCCGTATCAGACGCTGCAGGGCGGCGCGGAACGCAAGAGTGTGTTCGCGAGCGGCCGCTACCGGATCACGCCCGAGACGAGCGTGTTCGCCGAAGCGCTCTACACGCATCGCCGCCAGCTCGTGGAGTTTCCGCCGGAGCCGTTGCCGTTCGGTCAGTTCGGGTTCTTCACCGTCCCGGCGAACAATCCGTTCAATCCGTTCGGCGTCTCGGTCGGCGTCGACTACCGGTTCGTGGAGCTCGGCCCGCGCACGAACGACGCGACCACGGATTTCTCGCGCTTCGTGCTCGGCGCCTCCGGCGCGTGGGGACGCGTCGATTGGGAAGTCTACTGGCTCGGCGACCGCGACCAGACCGACGTGGCGAACGGCGCGACGTTGAACTCGTTCCTGAACATTCCCGTGGTCCAGCAGTTCCTGGACTCGTCCGATCCCAACGTTGCCTTGAACGTGTTCTCGACCACCGGCAACAACAACCGGCAGACGCTGGCAGCGATGCTCACTGCAACAGCGACCGTCGACGATCTCAACTCGCGGGCTTCGATGGCCGAAGCTGTCGTGCGGGCGCCGCTGTGGAGTCTGCCGGGCGGCCCGATGAATGCGGTGCTGGGTGTGAACCTGCGGCGCGAGAAGGTCGACTTTCTGTCGCCGCTTGCGGGCGACCTGCGCGACCAGCGTCGCAGCAAGTCGGCCTTCGCGGAGCTCGCGCTGCCGCTGGTCGGCCCTGAGCAGGGCATTTCCGGCGTGAGCTCCCTGGAGCTGACCGGCGCGGTCCGACACGACGACTATGACGATTTCGATTCCAGCACCGAACCGCAATTCGGCCTGACGTGGCGACCGTGGCGGAGTCTGTTGCTGCGCGCCAGCTACGGCGAGGCGTACAAGGCACCGACTCCGTTCCAGCTGTTCTTCCCGCGCCTGACACTGCCGGGCACGGCTTTCGATCCGCGGCGCGGCGGCGAGCCGAGCGACTTCATCATGATTCTCGGCGGCAATCCGGACCTGCATCCGGAGCAGGGCGACTCGACCAGCTTCGGCTTCATCTGGGAGCCGCGCTTCGCATCGGGATTGTCGGTCTCGATGAACGCGTTTCGGGTGCGCCAGGACGATTTCATCACGGCGTTCAGTGTTGATCAGCTGCTCGAGAATGAAGCTCTGTTCCCCGGCCGCGTCGTGCGCGGGGCGCCCGCGCCGACGGATCCGCCGGGCTTTGCCGGGCCGATCGTCTCGGTCGATACCAGCAACATCAATTTCGGCGGCATCACGACCGAGGGCTTGGACGGGGAGTTCCAGTACGCATTTCCACCCGGTGATTGGGGCGAGTTCGTCGCTGCGCTCTCCTTCACCTATATCGATGAGTTCGAGGTGCGCGTGACGCCGGGCACGTCGCCACAGAACAGCGTCAACGAGGCGAGCGATGCCGGCTATCCGCTGCGCTTGCGCGGCAACGCCGGGCTCACCTGGAATGGGCGAGGCGGCTGGTCGGCGACGCTCAACACGCGGTACAGCGGTTCCTACACAGACTACGACGGCATCCATGAGCTGCCGTCGCAGACGCTCCTGGATCTGCAGCTGCAGCGCAATTTCGGCAGCCGCAACGGCCTCTGGCTGTTCGACGGCCTGGAAGCGACGCTGGGCGTCATCAATCTCACGGACCAGCAGGGCGAATTCTCGCGATCGTTCGCCGGCTACGACTACCAGCGCGCCGACATTCGCGGCCGCTTTTTCTACGTCAATCTCAAAGCGAGATTCTGAGCATGAACTTCGTGCGACCCTTCGCGGCAGCCTGCGCTGCCGCCTGCGGCCTTCTGCTTGTTGCGTTCGGCGGTGCAGTCGCGCGCGCGGCGCCGTTGCCGATCGAGGACGTGCTGCGCGCGCCGGTGCTCGCGTCGTATTCACCGCCTGCGCTTTCGCCGGACAACCGGTTTCTGGCCTATGCCGTCGTCGACAGCGCTCGCGTGCAGCGAGCCGAGGACCCGCGCGAGGTGATCGAGTCCGGCGTTGCCTGGTATGCGGTCGGCACCGACATCTGGATTGCCGACCTCACGACCGGCGCACATCGCAACATCACCGATTCGAAGGGACACAACTGGGACGCAAGCTGGTCGCCCGACGGCGAGCAGCTGGCGTTCATGGCGGACCGCAGCGGCACGGCGCAGCTCGGACCGGCCCGGTTGTGGCTGTGGGAGCGCCGCACAGGTGAATTGCGCCAGGTCAGCGAGGCCGACGTGCGTGAGGGGTACACGCCCATGCAATGGGCGGGCGACGATCACTCGGTCCTGGTGTCGCTCTTTCCGCAGGACCTGGGTCGCGCCGGCTACGTCGACCGCATCAACCCGAAGTCCCCGACGACGGCCGCGGCGATCGCGAAGGGCGGGCCGCAAGTGTTCGAGTATGATCCCGCGCGCTCCGACGCCGCGCCGGTTGCGAATCAGATCAACAGCGACATGTGGCTGCGCGATCTCGCACTGATCGACGTACGGACCGGCACGTCCAGGCGGCTCACGAAGAATCAGCGGATAGGTCACTACTTCGTTGCGCCGGATCGGCAGCGGATCGTCTACAGCGTCCTGCAGGCGGAAGCAAAGGCGGGCAGCGGCCAATACCTCTTCGACGTCATCGTGCAGGACCTTGCGACTGCCAAGATGCGCGTGCTCGCCAGCAGCGTGCCGCTGACGCTGCTCGGCGTTCCGTTCGCGTGGTCGCCGTCCAGTGACAGGGTGACGTGGCGCAGCGGCGGTCCGTCTGTGCCGGACGAAATCTACGTGGCATCGGTGCGCGCAGGAGCCACCAAGCGCGTAGCTCGCAACCCGCCGAACGCCGATCTGCGCGCAACCTTCGAAATCAACCCGGCGATGTGGGGCCCGGACGGCCGCTACGTTTACTTCATTCGTGACGACGTGTTGTGGCGTGCGGCCGTCGATGGCTCGCAAGCCGGCGCCTTCGCGAAATCCGCAGATCGTTCTCTGTCCCTGATCGCGCCCCGCCAGCGCCTGTTCACGCCCGAGCGCCCCGATCGCGCGGTGCTGCTCAGCATGAATCACCGCACGAAGCAGTACGGGTTCATGAGCGTGGATCTGAGCACCGGCGCATCATCGCAAGTGCTGGAGGAGACGAAGCGTTACGGCGGCTACGGTGCGGACCCCACTGTCTCGACTGACGGCAAGAGTGTCGTCTACGTCGCCGAAGGACCCGTCGATCCGCCCGACGTCTATCTCCTGGATCGCTCCGTCGCTCCGCGGAAGCTCACCAATGTCGCGCCCGCGCTCTCGCAACGTGCGCTTGGCAAGTCAGAGGTCCTGGAGTGGCGCAGCCTGGACGGTGAGCTGCAGCGCGGCGCGTTGATCTACCCGGCGGACTACGAGGCGGGGAAGGCGTATCCGCTGATCGTCAAAGTGTACGGCGGCAGCTCGATCTCCGATCACCTCAATCTCTTCGGCTACGCGAGCGCGCCCGTCGAGAACCTCCATCTGTACACGACGCGAGGCTATGCGCTACTCCTCGCCGATTCCACGCTGCACGTCGGCACGCCAATGGTCGATCTGATGAAGTCTGTCATGCCCGGGATCGATCGCGCTGTCGCAACGGGTGTCGCCGATCCGCAGCGCATCGGAATCACCGGTCACAGCTACGGGGGCTACAGCGTGCTGTCGCTGCTCGTGCAGTCACCTCGGTTCAAGGCAGCAGTCATGCGCGCAGGCTCGGGGGATCTGATCGCCGGCTACGGGCAACTTGCGCACGACGGCACGAACTACGGGCTGGCTTGGGCGGAGAGCGGCCAGGGCCGCATGGGCGGCTCGCCTTGGGACTATCGCGAACGCTATATCGAAAACTCGCCGATCTTCTACCTTGACCGCGTGCAGACACCGCTCCTCATTATCCATGGCGACCAGGACGACGCCGTGCCGGTCTATCTCGCTGACGAGGTTTTCACCGGGCTGCGCCGTCTCGGCAAGGCCGTCACGTACGCGCGTTATCCAGGGGAAGGTCACTGGGAGGGCGGTTGGAGCCACGCAGACCGAGTCGATGCGCTCGAGCGGCAGATCGCCTGGTTCGATCGCTTCCTGAAGCAGACGCCGACCGGGGCGGAGGGAACGCAGTAGCGGGGTATCCTCGGCTGCGCACTAGCGAGCCGGATCGTCGCGAACGATCACATTGTCGAACTGCCCCTTCGACTGATCACGGTGTTGAGATGAGCAAGACCGGTCGTGGAGAACACGACTTCGTTGTAGTCCGCAGGATCGGACGGGCCGGCGTCGACGTAGTTGTAGACGAGGCCGACTCACAGCGGAAGCAGGCGTGCTCACGTCGTCCCGCGGCGAGATCTACTGAATCTCAGCGTCGAGGACTTTGACAGCGCACGCCGAAGCTTTGCCGTAGCTCGTACGCAATCTCCTGAACACCCGTAACTCCGGCCGCGCGGGCACAGGACTTGCCTCTTTCGGCCGGACTGCAAAACTCGCAGGGGATGCCAATGCAAGAACGAAGACGGAATGTCGCGGCGCTGCTCGCCGCGAGCGTGTTGCTGGGTCTGTCCAATACCGCCGCAGCGATCCCGGTCCACGTCACAGCCGGTGGCTTTTTTCCCGAGCAGGGATCGCCGCTCGTTGCCGACGGCACTGAGTGGAGCATCGACCTCGTATATGAATCGTCGGCGCAGGATCTGACGCCGAACCTCGTTACGGAAGGGCTGTACGCGGCCTATCAGAGCCTGAGCCTCTCGATCGGCGATCAGCTCTACTCGCTGAGCGATTTCGAAGCGAGCCGCACGAACATCCAGGTCTTCAACGATCGCGTGTCGAACGGCGGTGTCGCGTACCGCGATCTCCTGCGGTTTGCCGGCGGCATCACGGGGACGACGCTCAACTTCAACCTGATCAGCGCTTTTGGCTATGACCAACCCGGCGGCGGGCCGCTGAGCAGCGATGCGCTCTTGTCTGATCCAGCCGCGCTGACCTCGCTGTTCCACAACCAGCAGGATCCGGGCTGGGAGTTCACCGATTTCATCTTCTTCGATCTGCAGCCCGGCCAGACCGGAACGAGCGTGTTTGCTGTTGGAACCGTGGATCGGTTCTCCGCGAGCGCGTTGTCCGTCTCCGAGCCCGGAACGCTGCCGCTGCTGTCTCTCGGCTTGCTGATGGCGTTCGGGTTGCGACGGCGGTGCAATCTCAACTACGGCTGACCCGCTAGCCTGCAGCGATGCGTGCTGCCATCTACAAGCTCGATGCCTTCACCACGAAGCGCTTCACTGGAAATCCTGCCGCAGTCGTGCCGCTCGACGGCTTTCCAAACGACGCAACGATGCAGGCGATTGCGGCGGAGAACAACGCCGTCCTGGTGCCGACGCACTAGCGAGCCGGATCGTCGCGAACGATCACGTTGTCGAACTGCCCCTTCGACCAGTGCGTGACGACGCCGATCTTGCCGGTGCCGAGCTTGCTTTGCGGCACGTGGTCGAAGATCGTCGTGCCGTTCACTTTGACGGTCGTCGTCGTACCCTTGCGCAAGACCTCCACGTCGAACCACGTGTTGCGCGGCACGCTGTGCGTGCTGCTTGCGACTTGGGTACGCACGCCGTTGATCACGGTGTTGAGATGAGCAAGACCGGTCGTGGAGAACACGACTTCGTTGTAGTCCGCAGGATCGGACGGGCCGGCGTCGACGTAGTTGTAGACGAGGCCGACCAGGTTCCCGGATGCACCGAACTGATTGAGCAAGCGCGCGCGGATGACTGCGTTCGTGTTCCAGCAGCGGCATTGATAGATTGCCAAATCATCCTTGCCTACGGCAGTGCTGTTGAGCGTGCTGCCACCCGTATCCCACGTGCCGTTCGTTATCCACAAAGGGGCGCCAATCGGCCGTGCGAAGCTCTCCACCAGCGTGGGATGCAGATTGTTGTCCCACCGGACGTCGTCGAACTTTCCGGGCGCCCAATGCGTGAGCAATCCGACCGAGCCATCCGGGACCGGAGATGGATCGATGTTGCCGAATACCAGGTCGCCATCGACCCAGACATTCAACTCACCAGCACCCGGACCGTTGTCCAGTCGCACGTCGAACCACGTCTTGGGTGCGCCACGGTAAGGTGCTGTTGCGATCGTGTGCGCTGCGCCGTCGTAGAACAGGTCGATTCGCGCCTGCCCCTTGGGCGAGAACACCACCTCGCCGTGTGCGTCCGGGTTTGCAACGCCGCCGTCGTTGAAGAAGAAGCCGACCAGGTTGCCGGACCCGCCGTATGGATTGAACATGCGGGTCCACAACGTGTAATGCGCTGTAGTTTCCTGCTGGAAGAACAGCCCGGCGCCGGGGTCCGCCCGGCTCGTCAGTTCTGTCGCCGTGTTGTTGAGTGTGCCGCCGGCGACGTTCCACGCGGCGCTGCTGGTCGTCCAGCGTGGATTCAGGCCGCTCGAGAAGTTGTCCTTGAAAGGCTGCTCGCCGAACGGACTGCCCACCAGCATGTCATCGAACTTCGCGGTGGTGTTGTGCGTGACGAATCCGACGCGGCCGCCTGTCGTGCCCGTCTGCATGAGTGCGTTGATTCGCGTGATCCCGTTGACCTTGATTGTCAGGGCGCCGTGATCGACGACCAGATCCAGGTCGAACCAGACGTTCTGTGAGCCGCCCGCGAAAGAGGTCGTGAGCAGGGTCGTGGTGGCTCCGCTGCTCACGCGCCGCAGCAGCATCGTGCCCGTCGGCGAGAACACCGCTTCGTCATAGTTGGAGATGTCGCGATAGTTCAGAATGACGCCAGCGAGCTGGGTCGCGGCCGAGCCTCGATTCAGCACGCGCGCTCGATACGTGAAGTCGGGGCGTGGTGTCGGATCCGGGGGCGCGGCGATCGGATTGGTGAAGTACTCGAAGAGCGTGGTGACCGCTGTCGCGCTCGCGACTGTGCTGTCGTAAGTGCCTGAGGTGGCCTGCCAATTGCCGCCCAGCGCCTCCCAGGGACTTGGATCGAACGGACGGTCGACCCTGCCGAACGGCTCGTTCACGTAGAACCCGATCGGCGGAATGAATCCTGAATCGAGGGCGATTGCAATTCCGGACTGGAGGACGAGCAGCGCGAGCAATACCGAGTTCCGGCAGCGCGTGTACATCGGAGGTCCCCCATCCGCAGCGGCGGCTTCGTACCAGAGGTCGACTAGAAATCTCCGGCGATGTGCGGATGTTCCCCCGACTCGGGCGGCGCGACATTGCCGCTTCCACGTAGGAAGAAAGGACACGCCGGAGTAGTGTAGGGTCCCGCTATGCCAGACGAACCTTCAGTGGTTACCGCCGCGCAATGCCGCGCCGCTCGCGCGCTCATCGAATGGTCAATCGATGAGCTCTCTCAGGCATCCAAGGTCGATACGAAAACGATCACGGATTTCGAACTGCGCTATCACGCACCGAACGACGGCGACCAGCGACGCATTCGCGTTGCACTCGAAGACGGGGGCGTGATCTTCATTCCCGAGAACGACGGCGGCGCGGGCGTGCGGCTGAAATTCAGTCGTCGCGAAGTGCGCGCCATCAACCGGTGGGAAGGCGAGGGCGGCGCGGTCGGCGAAGACGACATCGTATGAGGAGCGAGCATGGCGATTCGCGGTAGCTGCCTGTGCGGCGGAGTGACTTTCGAGATCGATCGTGCTTGCGGTCCGGTCGAGTACTGTCACTGCAATCGTTGCAGAAAAATGTCGGGCTCGTCTGCGCTGCTCACGGTTCGCGTGAACACGAAGGACTACCGGTTGCTCACGGGACGCGATCTGGTGAAGTCGTACGCCGCGCCGGTTCTGTATTCGCCGCCCGCGTATCAGTCGTTCTTCTGCTCGAACTGCGGCAGCCTCGTGCCGGAGCCCGCACCTGAAGGTGAGTCGTTCGAGATTCCCGCGGGTCTGTTCGACGATGATTTCGGGATCCGGCCCGACAAGCACATCTTCGTCGACTTCATGCCGCCTTGGGACGATCTCACCCAGGAGCTCCCAGCGTATACGATGCGGGAAATCTACGAGCTGCGCAGTGGACGAGAGCTGCCGCGAGACTTCGTTCCCCGGCAGCACGCACGGCCCGGCGGCTGATGTTGCCCATTTCAACTGAAACAAACCACCGCAAATCAATTGCACGCCGCGCGGCGCGGAGCTAGCCTGCAATCCCTCAAATCGATTCATGGAAGATCAGCGGAGCTTGCCGTGGACACGCCCATCTGCAGCGCCTGCACACAACCCCAGCGGGGCATCGTGGAGTTTCGGTGGTCGGACGGCGCGGTCGTCTATGAGTGCGTGCACTGCGGCGCGTTCAACGAGGTGTCGGAAGTCCGGCGCCTGGTTGTCACACGCGTGTCACAGGGCATGTTCGGATTCGGCGCGCGGCGGCCACACACTTTCCGCAGGAGCTCGTTGCCTGCTGACCGGGCTCCTTAACACTTCGCGTGCGGATTCCAGTCCGCGAAGATGCCGGTGGGATTCGGTTCCCAGATCCACGCGTGGAGATACCAGATGCCCTGGCTCTCCTCGCGTCGCAGCTGCTGGCCCATCAGCATCGGCGGCTCAGCCTGAGTCCAGGCCGCGAGCGGCACGACGTACTCGACTCCGTTCAACTTGAAGCTCCCGTCGGGCATCCGCTGATAGAGCAGGATCTCCGGGTGGTCGACGTCCGGCGTCGCATCGCGGAGCGCCGGATTCTTGTAGTGCAACCCCATTACGCCTTCCGTCGGATGTTGCACACAACGATCGGTTGCGACGTATCCAGCCGCGAGCGCTGCATCGACGGCCTTGAACCGCTCGGTCGCAGCGCGGGCTCGCTCGATGGCGCGATCGACTGCTTCGCCGAGACCAGTCGGTAGTAGTTCGTCGCAGTACGCCGGGCTGCTCAACAGTCCGGAACCCATCAGCACTGCCTGGACCCACCGCTTCATGGAGCTCTCCTATCTGCACCCGAATGCAGATCGTAGATGGCGCCTTGACGTGAATGCTGACGCGCTATGATTCCCTACATCCGTATGTGTTCGACGCAGGCTCAACATGCGATGGATACGCGCTCTGCTCAAAGCGATTGCACTGACGCTGGTAGGCTGCATTGCGCTCGCCGTGCTGCTGTACCTCGTGGTTGTCCTCGTCAACTGGAATGACAGGAAACCTTCGCCGGTGGCCGAGCGGATGATGCAGGAGTATCAGAGCCGTCCACCGGTCGCCGATGCCGAGAACGGCTACGTCTATGCAATGGGTTTCGCAGCCGCCCCCGAACAGGATCCCCTGCAGATGGGCGTGCTGCGCGTCGCGTGGATGAAGGAGATCGGCGAGCGGAACGCGCGGACGAACCGTCTCGATGCAGATCTGTCGGCAGACCCGCAGGGCAACTCCTATCAGGTGTCTCGCGATCCGCTCATCGAGGCCTTCCGCGGCGCCTGCAAGCCGGGCGGTTTCGGGTGCGTCGAAGCCTTCGCGGGCGGCGACGAGATCTATGACCTGTGGATCGCCGCCAACAGCGAGCTGCTGTCGCGCTACAGCGAGCTGACGACCCGCCGAGCCTGGGTCGAGCTCGTTCCTATCGATCCGGCGGCTCCTTTTCCTTCTTATGCACAGATCATGGACGGGCAGCGGTTGCTCCTGCTGCACGCACGTCGTCTGGCCATGCAGGGCGACTATGACGCTGCGCGCCGCGTGCTCGAGAGCGATCTGCAGTTCTGGCGTCTCGTGTTCGAATCAGCGGACACGCTCATCACCAAGATGATCGCGACCGTGGCGCTCGTCAGGCACTTCGAGCACGGGAATCTCATTCTGCGGGGCCTGGACCCGCGCGCGGCGGCGCGGGTCATGCCGGCCGAATGGCGCACGCCGATCAACGAGAACGAACGCTCCATGCGACGCTGCATGGTGGGCGAATGGGTCTTCACATCCGGCCTCTCGAGATCGCTGATCCCGGTGTTCCGGGCTGAAGCCGCGATGGGAGAAGGTTCTCCGAGCCGGACGGCGGTCGCCTTCCTCGGCGGGCCGCTCTATCAACCTCAGGACTCGATGAACCGCTACGCCGACTACTACTCCCGAGTGGGTGAGTTGCTCGACGCGCCGCTCGCTCGATACGAGGAAGCTGGCGACGCAACACGTGAGCTTGCAGCCAGCACCGCCAAGCGCGCCTGGCCCCCGGGCTCGCTCTACAACCTTCTGGGATCGTGGATCAGGTCGCGCGGAATTTCGGACGTTTCGAACTACGGCGCGCGCGTCGCGGATGTGGAGGGCGTGCGTCGAGCTGCGCTTGCCGCGGTCACGCTGCGCGCAGCAAAGGTCGAGACCGCAGGCGTCGCGGATGCATTGAAAGCCAGCGAGTGGCGCAATCCCTATACCGGTCGGCCGTTCGAATGGTCCGCGACGGACACTGCGATCCGGTTCCAGGGACTCGCGGCGGGCGAGCGAGGCGTGCACCTCCTGTACTACTGATCTTCGAAGAAGGGCTATCATCCCGCGCGTGGCGAACAACAAACTCTACTCCCCACGCCAGGCCACCATGGCCGCGTTCATCGGCGGTCCGATCGCCGCCGTATACGTGCTGCGGACGAACTTCGAGGAGATGGGAAGGCAGGCCGACGCACGCTGGGCGCTGATCTATGGTCTGGCCTTCATCGCGGCGCTGTTCGCAATCCTGCCGTTCCTGCCGGAGAAGTTTCCCAACGTGGCGATCCCCGTCGGCTACTCCGTGGCGGTCGGTCAGATCGTCGAATACAAGCAGCTGTCCAAAAACGCCATCCGGCAGTCGGGCCACTATGAATTCCAGTCGAATTGGCGTGTGATGACCGTCAGTGCGGTGTCCTTGGTGCTCGTCATGGTGCTGTTGATCGCCTGGATGCTGCTGTTGGCGCAGCTCGGCGTCATTTCGCTGGAGGAATAGTCCGGGAGGTGCGTGATGGGTTGGCTAGGCTTCGGCAGAAAGGAACCACCGAGTCCGTCGCCGCCGCCATCGGCCGCGCCGGCGACTCAGCCTGCATCGCCAGGCCCCGCGCCGGTCGAGGCCCGCGAAACTCCGGCGGAGCCGCCCAAGGACCGCGGACCCTACTTTCCCGACACGCTCGCCAGGTCCGAGCAGGAGCTGCTCAGGACTCGCCGCGCGGCGCTCGGCCAGGAAGCCGACGCACCGTCCATCGGCGTCGGCTTGTCCGGCGGCGGCATTCGCAGCGCGACGTTCTGCTTGGGCGTCTTCTCCGCGCTCGCGCGCAAGTTCGATAACGCTGGACGGCCGCTCTTCACGCGCGTCGACTACTTGTCGACGGTCTCCGGCGGCGGGTACTTCGGCAGCTTCCTCGGATCACTCTTTCGACGACCGTGGGTCAAGAGCGCAGACGACGTCGCCAAAGTCCTGCGCGACGAGCTCGGTCCCGAAGGCGGTCAGCGCCCGACACGCTTCCTGCGCGACAACGGCCGCTATCTCGCGCCGCGCGGCTCCGGCGATCTGCTGGTGATGCTCGCGGTGATGTTGCGCAACTGGGTCTCCGTGCAGTGTGTGATGGTCGCGTTCGTGCTCGCCGCGTTCGTGTTGCTACAAGTCGTGCTGATGAATCTGCCCACCGTCATCGATTGGGCGCTCGCCGGGTTGAACACACTTGCGAATTGGTTGCCGGGGCCGTTGGCCTCATGGGCTCGGCCGATCGTCGACGAAGCAGAGTCGCTCGTCGCCATGAGCTCGCCGCAGTTCGGCGGCTTGTGGTGGAGCGGATGGTTCCTCGTGCTGATTCCGATCGCGCTGCTGTGGTCGGTGCCGACGGTCTGGGGCTATTGGGTCATCGATCAGCCGCTGGCCGCGAAGACCGCGGTCAGGCGCTCCGATCTGCTCGTGATTCTCGGCGTGAGCGCTGCCGTGCTGTTCGGCTGGATTCCGCAGCCGATGCCGCGCTTCATCGCGGTGCTTGGACTGGCAGCGCTCGCCACGGCGCTGTGGACGTTGTGGGGACATCCGTGGCTCCTGCGCCGCCTGTTTCGCTGGATCCTTGCGTGGTTCCGCGCGAAGCGAGAAAAGTCGCCGACAGACATGGGGGAGGTCAGCGCGGCGCGCCGGCGCATGTCGTCCGCGTTCAAGACTTCCGTCGTCGCGTGCGCGGCGATCGTGCTGCTCGGTCTGATCGATACGCTCGGCTCGACGTTGTATGTGATCCTGAATACGACGGGCTTTCGCGGAGTGATCACGACGATCGGCGCAGCGCTCGCCACGTTTGCCGGCGTGGCGGCGTACGGCCGTCAATTGCTGGTGCTGTTCGGCGGCGATTCCAAGGACAAGCGTCCGCGCGTATCGATGTCGATCGTGAGCTGGATCGTCGCCATCGTCATCGTCGGCGCGTGGCTCGTGACGATCAACGTCGGCTCGCACGCGATTGCATGGCAGTTCGAGAAGCCGAGCGGCTATCCGACCAGCGTCACCGAAGTCGCGCCGCCGAAACTGACGAATGCGGAGCAGATCGTCATCCAAGGCGAGGGCAGTGCGCGCACGATCAAGCCGTTCGTCGAGCAAGTGCCGCCGCCTGCGCCGTCCGAGCGTCATGCCGCGTTCGCTCTGAAGGTGCTGGCCGTACTGGTTGCGCTCATCGTGCTATTGGGCCAGAACACGTTCTTCATCAATCTGTCGACGATGCACACGTTTTACTCGCAGCGTCTGACGCGTGCGTACCTGGGCGCGACGAACAGCGCGAGGTTGTGCGACTCGAAGAGTCACATCACCGACGTCATCGACGGCGATGACATTGCCGCGAACCAGTACTGGCGCTGGCCGTTCTCACTTCATGTGGGATTCGTCGAGAACGTCGTAACGGTGGTGAAGCAGGTCGGCGCGGGAATCGTTGCGCTGCCCGGGAAGTTGTGGCGAGGGCTCGTCCGTCTCTACACCGGCGAGAGGGCGCCGCCGCCACCGCAGCCTTCGGCGGCGTCGCGTCCGTTCCCGGCCGGCCGCAACGGCTCACCGCTGCACATCGTCAACGTCACGATCAACGAGACCTTCGACAATCGGACCGGCATCCAGGTGCAGGATCGCAAAGGTGTGCCGCTCGCGATCGGCCCGGCCGGGTTCAGCGTTGGCGTGAGGCATCATCTCGTTGCGGATAAGGACCAGGGCCATGTCGCGCTGCCCAGCGGTGAAGGGCAGTACTGCGTCTTCGACAGCAAGAAACTCAACGGCGATCCCGAGGAGCTGAGTCTCGGGCGCTGGGTGAGCATCTCGGGCGCGGCTGCAGGCTCGGCGGTCGGATCGCGCACGACGTTGCCGACAGCGATGCTCGCGACCTTCGCGAACGTGCGACTCGGATACTGGTGGGATTCCGGCCTCGATCTCGGTGCAGGCGGGTTCCTGCGCAGGCTGATGCCGCCGGTGTATCGTGCGCTGTTCGCGGAGTTCCTGTGCAACCTGCGCGGTACGGGCGATCGTCTGTGGAATCTGTCCGACGGCGGCCACTTCGAGAATCTCGGCGGCTACGAGCTGATCCGCCGCCGCCTGCCGCTGATCATCCTGGTCGACGCCGAACAGGATGCGGACTACAAGTTCTCCGGGCTCGCGGATCTGATCCGCAAGGCGCGGCTCGATTTCGGCGCGGAGATCGAGTTCGTCGATCCGCCGGAGAGTCTGCCGTTCTTCGGGACGCTCGGTCAGCTGCGCCGGGTCGGACCGTCCGCTCCCGAGCAGGCCGCTTCGAGCGTCGGGCTGGAGCTTCCCGCCAATCGCGAAGGCCTGTCGCGTGCTCACGCTGCGATCGCGAAGGTAACTTACATGGACGGCAAGTCACCGCCCTCATGGCTCGTCTACGTGAAGGCGACGCTCACCGGCGACGAGCCCGTCGACGTGCTGGAGTATCACAGCAATCATCCGGACTTCCCGCATGACAGCACCGCGAATCAGTTCTTCGACGAGGCGCAGTGGGAGAGTTATCGCCGTCTCGGCGAGCACATCGGCGGCAAGGTGCTGACGCCGGCAATCTTCGACCTCGCGGGCACACGTCCGGATGTCGCTCCGCGGGCGGTCAAGAACCAGGTCGCGTCATTCGAGCTGTGAAGAGGCCAGGCCGATGGTCAGCGCAGTGCTGTTCGCAAAAAATCTTCGCAAGGTCGCGAGCTTCTACACGCGCGTGTGCTCCGCGCAGGTGGTGCACGAAGACGCTCATCATGCAGACCTGGACTGCGGCGGCTTCCGCCTCATCGTGCATCAGATCCCGGAGCACTACGCGCAAGCAGTGATCGGCACCGATCCGCCGCGGCGCAGAGAACATGGCGCGGTGCGACTGGATTTTCCGATTGCGGACGTCGCTCGAGCGCGCGCCGTCGCGCGATCGCTGGGCGGCGAGATCGACGATCGGCCGCCGCCCTGGGCCGGCAACGACACGAGCTTCCATCTCGGCCACGATCCCGAAGGCAACGTGTTCGGCGCCCGGTCAGGCTAGTCCGAAATCTGGACCGCGGTGCTTGTCTCGCACCGCCGTGCGTCGCAAGCTACGAGCATGCATGGGGAATACGGGCAGTTCTGTCCTGTCGCGCTGGCGTCGGAAGTGCTCGCGGAACGCTGGACGTTGCTCGTCATCCGTGAGCTCCTCGCCGGGGCGCGGCGTTTCAACCAGATCCGTCGCGGCGTGCCGCGTCTCTCCGGTACGTTGCTGAAGCAAAGGCTGGCGACACTCGAGTACGCGGGCATCGTCACCCATTCGCCCGCGGCCGGCGGCGCGGATTATAAGCTGACGCTCGCCGGCGAGGCGCTGAAGCCCATCGTGCGTTCGATCGGCGAGTGGGGTCAGCGCTGGGCGCGCGACATCGAGTCCGGCGATCTGGATCCGGGCTGGCTCGTCTGGAGCATGCATCGACGCCTCAACAGTGCGGCGATGCCGCCGGGACGGACTGTCATCGAGATCGAGTTCGTCGACGCGCCGGCGGCGACGCGCCGCTTCTGGCTGGTTCATTGCGACGGCGCGGTCGACGTGTGCGTGAAGGATCCTGGCTTCGATCTCACCGTGCGCATGTCGACGCGCGTGCGCATTCTCGCGGAAGTGTGGCGGGGGCTACGCTCGTTGCGCAGCGAGGTGCGCGCAGGCACGGTGACCTTGCAAGGTCCCGCGCAATACAGGCGCGAGCTGCCGCAATGGCTGCTGTTGAGCGCGTACGCGGACATAACGCGACCTCGAGGCAAGCCGTAGTTCTGCTCTGCCGCTCGGCTGGCCGATTGTGCGCAAGGGCACAGTCGGCGTCGTAGTTTCTGGACGCTACTCATCAGCCGCTCCCCGAACTTAGAATGGAGCCTTCGAATCGCCGGGGAATGGAATGGCGACAGGGGCTCCGCGGCACGCAGCATTGCTCGCGCTGGGACTGGCTGCAACGTTCTCGATGCACGCAGACCGTGCCGAAGCGGCGGCGTCCTATTGGCGATGCGGGCAGGATCGAGTGACCGTGATCTCGAACAGCAGCGCGGTGCGTTGCGAGACCCTGCTTCGCGCGACCCTTCGTTACGAACAGGTGCTGGCGGAGCTCGTTCGCTGGGAAGCGGACATGACCATCAACCCGCTGCAACTGTATTCGCTGACGCGCGCCGACGCGCGCGAGGTGATGTACACCGAGTCGGAGCGGGATGCGCGGACGCGTCTGGCGATCCGCAGCAAGTACGTGCCGGGCGCGGGGTTCAACATCGCCACGATTATCGATATCGATGGCGACCAGCCGCTGCAGTCCGTGCTGTTCCTGTATGGACAGTCGCTGCTCGCGAGCGGGCCGATGAAAAAGTACCCGGCGTGGTATCGCCTCGGCGTCGCGAATCTGCTGAACGGGCTCACGATCCGCCCGGATGGCAGCGTGCAGCTCAATCGCAATCCGCAGTTCGCCGCCGTCGTGCGCGAGAGCGATCGGGCGCGCGCACGTTTCGATCTGCCCCAGTTGCTCGACGCGCGGCACGTCACCAATCCCGCAGACTTCAATGAGCTCGCCCGCAGCTCGCATGTCTGGGCGCAGTTCGGGTTGCTGACGACTCATGAGCATCGCAAACAGTACCAGGACCTGGCGGCGCTGATGCGCACGGGAACGCGAGCAGAGGAAGCTGTGCAAGCAGTGTTCGGCAGCTCGCTTGCGGACCTGACGAAGGACTTCGAGCGCGGCGCGTGGCGCAAGGATGTGTCCTATCGCATCCCGGCGCTCCTGAGCATGCCCGAGGTGGCGCCCGCTATCGAGATGGACGAGGCCGCGGTCGACGCGCAGCTCAAGGCGCTCAAGGAAAACATCCGGTCCGGAGATTTCTGAGATGATTCGATGATGAAGCCCGTCGCGCGGATGGATGGACACGGCGCCAGCGCCGTCGCAGGGCGCGTCGTCTGGAGCCCGACCAAGTCGCTCTGGAACATGTCGCTGCTCGCGTGCACGATCGTTTTTGCGCCATTGCTGATCACTCCGGGCGCCGTGCTGCTGTTCGTCGTCGCGACTTACTGGTCGCTTCTGCTCGGCCATTCAGTCGGAATGCATCGACGCTTCATTCATCGCAGCTACGCGTGCAAGAAGTGGCTGGAGCGCGCGCTCGTCTACGTCGGTGTGCTCGTCGGCGTGGCAGGACCCTTCGGCATCCTGCGCGTCCATGACGAGCGCGACTGGGCGCAGCGGCAGGATGCCTGCCACGATTTCTTCGCCCATCGCCGTTCGCCGCTGGTGGACTTGTTCTGGCAATTGAATTGCCGCTTTCGCTTTGCCCGGCCGCCGCTGTTCGTCGTCGAGCGCGAGTTCGCCGCAGATCCTTGGTATCGCTTCTTGCAGCGAACCTGGGTGCTGCAGCAGGCACCGGTCGCGCTCGCGTGCTACGCGATCGGCGGATGGAGCTGGCTGGTCTGGGGCGTTCCGGTGCGCGTCTGCGTGAGCGTGATCGGGCACTGGAGCATCACGTACTGGTGTCACAACCCCGGGCCTGGGCGGTGGCGCGTCAAGGGTGCAGCCGTGCAAGCTTCGAATCTACGCGGGCTCGGCCTGCTGACTTACGGCGAGTGCTGGCACAACAACCATCATGCGTTTCCGGAATCGGCGCGGATCGGCATCGAGCGAGGTCAACTCGATCCGGCCGCGTGGATCATCGAGGCGCTCGCAAGACTGGGCTGGACCTGGAATCTCGGGACGCCGCGGCCGCCGCCGCAGCGCGAGGACCTAGTTGACGTCGGCCTGCCGGGGTAGGGTCCGGGCGACGCGGATCCCGATCGAGTCGTCGCGATGGGTCGGCGCATACGGGATGCGCTCTGCGATGCGCACGTTGTGCGCCAGTGAGCCCCAAGATCCGCCTTTGATGAAGCGGCGCGTGCACGCGCTGTCGAAGCAGCCATCGACCCATTCGGCGACGTTGCCGATGATGTCGTAGACGCCGTAGCCATTCGGTTTCAGCGAGCCGACCGGTGAGGTGTTGAACAGCCCGTCTTCGCACGGCATCGGATCGAACACCTTGTAGCCGGTCGTATCGACGCCGGTGTACTTCGTCAGCATCGTCTGATCGAACGTATTGGCGAACGGGCAGCCCTGCGCCGCGCCGTCGCCCCATGGATAGACGAAGTTCTCCGTGGCGCCGCCGCGGGCGACGTACTCCCATTCGACTTCGGTGAGCAGGCGATAGCCACCGCTCGTCTGCGCGTTCAGCCAGGCGATGTAGGCCTGAGCCTCATCCCAGCTGACGCACGCGACCGGATGATCTCCGCCCTGTACGAACCCGGGATCGCGAAAGGTCGTGTTCGCGTCGAGCTGCCAGTCCCCGCGCTTCACGCGGTCGGTGAGACAGTCGCCGCCGACCGGCCGGTTCGTCGCGCGCACGAACGTTTCGTATTGATCGCGCGTGATCTCGTAGCGGCTCACCGCGAACGGCTCGCGAATGGCGACGCGGCGCTCGGGCCGCTCATCGGGATTGCTGTAGCGATCGTTCGCGCTCGCGCCGACGATCGCGGTGCCGGCCGGGATCACGACCATCTCCGGGCAGTGCTCGCAGTCGCGCGTCGTGTTCCGAACGTTTGACGAGGCGCATGCCGTCAAGACGATGGCGAAGCCGAGAATCACGAGCAGGCGCGTCATGCCGGTAGTCTACCCAAGCCGCTGCGCTATGATTCGGCGATGACATCAAGAAGCGCGTCATGCTCCTGCGGCCAGCTGCGCATCGAGGTGGAAGGCGAGCCGCGCGGGGTCGGCGTGTGTCACTGTCTGGCGTGCCAGCGCCGCACCGGCAGCGTTTTTGCAGCGCTGGCGAGCTTCAGGACGCCGTTCAAGGTGATCGGCAACGCAACGGAATATCTGCGCGTCGGCGACCAGGGCGCGAAGTTCCTGTTCAGATTCTGTCCCGTGTGCGGCACGACGCTGTTCCACACGGAGGTCGGCTACGACAAGTCCGTGAGCGTCGCCGTGGGCGCATTCGCCGATCCGCAGTTCCCGGCGCCTCAGGTTTCGGTGTATGACTGCCGCCGGCATCCGTGGGTTCGGTTGCCGCCCGGGGTCGAAGCGTTCGAAAAGGATCCGCCATGACAAGAACAATTTCGAGCCTGCTGCTGCTGATCGCCTTGCTGGCGCGCGTCGCGTTCGGCGCGACCGACGACGCGAAGCGTTCGGATACCGAGGAATCCACACGCGCGAAGCAGGACGTGCTGTGGGGCCACATGGAAGGCGCGATTCGCGGCATCGTGCACGAGACCGACGCTGTCGTCGGCGTCGCGATCGTGGATCTCACCGACCAGCGTTCGTTCTATCTGAATGCGGACGCGGTCTATCCGACGGCGAGCACGATCAAGATCGCAGTGCTCGCGGAGTTGTACCGACAGAACGAGCGCGGCTCGGGCGCGAAGCTCGGTGACCTGTACACCGTGAATGCAAAAGACGGCGTCGGCACCGAAGGAATTCTGCAGTCGATGAGCGCAGGCGTCTCGCGCATCACGAATCACGATCTGGCGCTGCTGATGGTCTCGCTCAGCGACAACTCGGCAACCAACGTGCTGATCGATCGCGTCGGCATGGACAACGTCAACAACTGGCTGGCGCAGCTGGGTCTCGAGCGCACGCGCCTGCGACGTCACATGCTGGATGTGAAAGCGGCGCAGGAAGGGCGCGAGAACACTGCGACGCCGCGCGAGCTGCTGACGATGCTCCAGGCGCTGCATGGAGGACGCGTCTTTGACAAGAAGACGACCGAGGACTTCTTCAAGATGCTCAGCATACAGAAGTCCAGCTACATCCCACGGCTGCTGCCGGCGGACCTGGTGATCGCGAACAAGCCCGGCAGCCTCGACGCCGTGCGCAACGACGCGGGGATCGTGTTCGTTCCCGGCCGTCCGTTTGCTATTGCGGTGATGACGACGTTCTCCGGCGACGATCTTGCGGCGGAGCAGTGCATCGCGCGCATCGCCAAGGTCGCGTGGAGTTACTTTGACCGCGTCGGCAAGAGCTCAGATCTCGGACGGATCGTGCGCTGATCTGTGGGCAAGGCCTGAAGGTTATCCACTGGATATCCACACAGTACCTGCGCTACCCTGCTGTCCATGGGTCGCGTGCGCAGTCGCTACGAGCCGGAGGACTCCGGCTGGATCGGGATCAGCAATCCCTGGGGCATCCTCGCGCGTATCGACTGCCGCAAGGGCGGCGCGCAACGCGCTTTCGCGGAGCTCTGCCAGAACTTCGAGCGCGCCGGCTGGCAGCTCGAGGGTCGCAAGTTCGACTGGCAATACGTGCACAAGGGCCCGCTGCGCTGGGAGATTCGCATCGGCGTGCTGGGGCCGGGCGAGAAAATGCGCAAGGGCTGGGGCGATCCGCTGCCGGGACTCGCGCCAGTCGTGATCGGATCGGAGTCGTCGACGTGATCGGAATTGCCCTGATGACTGTGAGTGCGCTCGTGCTGTTGACGCTCGGCGTCCTGCACCTGATCTACACGTTCTCGGGTCCGAAGCTCATGCCGCGCGACCCGGCGCTGCAGGCGCGCATGAACGAGGCTCCTCTCGTCATCACGCGGCAAACGACGATGTGGCGCGCGTGGATCGGCTTCAACGCCAGCCACAGCATGGGCGCGATCCTGTTCGGCCTCGTCTACGGCTTTCTGGCGAACGCTCATCCGGAGCTGCTGTTCAACTCGCCGTTCCTGCTCGCCGTCGGCGTCGCCATGCTCGGCGGCCTGGCCGTGCTCGCGAAGCTCTATTGGTTTCGCATTCCGTTCGCCGGCGTCGTGATATCGCTGGCGTGCTACGTGCTGAGCATCGTGGCGTGGCACGTGTGGTGGGCGTGAACGCGTGATCCAGACAGTTGAGCGCAGTGTCGTCCGGCTCGTCGTACTCGACGCGAGTGGACGCGTGCTGCTGCTTCACGTTCGCGATGCGACGCAGCCCGAGTTCGGAACAGCATGGGAGCTTCCGGGCGGCGGCATCGAGGCCGGCGAAGACTATATCCAGGCTGCGATTCGTGAGTTGCGCGAGGAGACCGGCCTCGAGATCGGGCCGGAATGCATCGCTGCGCCGAGCTGGCGTCGAGAAGTGTCGTACGTCTATCGCAACGCCCATCGTCAACAGCACGAAATCGTCGTGGCCGCGCGGCTGCAGGAAGCGCTGCCGCCGATCCGCGATACGAACCGCTTCGACGCGGAGAAGGACGACGTGCTCGGAGGGGAGTGGTGGTCGCTCGAAGAGATCGCCGCCAGTGACGAGCGCTTCTACCCGAAGTCTCTGGCCAGGCTCCTGCCTGCTTTTCTGCGAGGCGAGGCGATCGACGAGCCGCTGGAAGTGTGGCCCTGAAGGGGACAAGACCAATGAGCACATTCGGCAGTCGCATCACGATCGGCCTCATCGCGTGCATCGCAAGCGCGGCAACGTCGCAGGCCGCCGCGCCGATGCCGATGCTCCACACGGAAGACGTGGACCGCTTCTACGAGATCTACGACGCCGCTGACGGACATCCGACCGCCGAGCAACTCCAGCGCGACTATCTCGATGCGGGCTCCGCAGGCCTGCATCACCTCGCGCAGCTGCGCAACGTGACCGGCGAGCGGATCGCCGATGCGTTGGCGAAGCGCCCGGAGCTGTATACCAATGCGAAGAAGTGCATGGCCGTCCTGCCGCGCGTGCGTCCGCGCGTCGAGGCTGCGTTGCGCGAGTTGATGCGCGTGTATCCGCAGGCGCACACGCCGCCGGTCACGATTGCCGTCGGCCGCGGCAAACCGGTCGGCGTCGGTAGTCCGGTCTCCGGACTGCAGATCGGTCTCGAAGCGCTTTGCGGGGCCGAGTGGATGAATCCCGATGTCGAGGAGCGCTTCGTACACGTGATCGCGCACGAGTATGCGCACGTCCAGCAGGTTGCCGCGCTCGTCGACAAGGACAGTCCCACGGTGCTCGAACGCTCGCTGAGCGAGGGCGCCGCCGAGTTCATGGCGGAGCTGACCTCCGGCCAGACCGGCTATGCGCACTTCCAGGCGCTGACGCAGGGACGCGAGAAGGAAATCGAGACTGCCTTCGCCGCCGACATCGATCAGACGGATCTGTCGCGTTGGGTCGACAACAGCACGATGGAGCAGGGCAACGATCTCGGCTACTGGGTCGGCTATCGCATCGTCAAGGCGTACTACCAGCGGGCGGCCGACAAGCGGCAGGCCGTGCGCGACATCCTGGAAATGTCGGATTCGAAGGCATTTCTTGCGAAGAGCGGCTGGCGCCCCGGGGCGTCGCTCTAGCTCGCAACCCATGCCCCACAAGGATGTCGGCAGGCGGGATCTTCCTTCGTCTTCCATGCAACCGCGCCCCGGTGCGCCGAGTTGTATCGACCCCGCCCCCGAGAACCGAAGGAGCACGTCCATGACTTACGTCGACGGTTTCGTGATTGCAGTCCCCAAGGCCAACAAGCAGAAGTTCATCGACCATGCGAACCAGGGCGACAGCGTGTTCGCCGAGCTCGGCGCCACCCGCATCCTGGAATGCTGGGGCGACGATGTGCCGGACGGCAAAGTCACCGATTTCCGGCGCGCGGTGCAGGCAAACGACGACGAGGCCGTCGTGTTTTCGTGGGTCGAGTGGCCCGACAAGGCAACGCGCGACGCGGCCATGGGCAAGATGGAAGAGCTCATGAAAACCGACCCGCGCATGAATCCGGAAAAGAACCCGATGCCGTTCGACGGCAAGCGCATGATCTACGGCGGCTTCGCGCCGGTCGTCACGGTCGAGAAGTAGATCGTCCCGGGCAGGGCATGCCGTAACGTTGGGCATGACCCTGCCCGTCCGGCGTACGTGCCGGTGTTCTACTGTTTCGCGCGCGCGTACTCGAACTTAACGCCGCCGCTCAGCCTTGACAGGCGCGCGCGAGAGCGTGCTTGAGCGCGTCGAGGTCGACGGGCTTGACGAGATGCGCGTCGAATCCCGCTGCTGCCGAGCGCTGCCTGTCTTCGATCTGGCCGTAACCGCTCAAGGCGATCACGCGGAGGTCAGATGCCGCTGCCCTCAGCCGGCGCGCGACCTCGTACCCATCGATGCCCGGCAGACCGATGTCGAGCAGCACCAGTTGCGGATCGAACGCCGCAACGGCCTGCAGCGCTTCCTCTCCCGAGTACACGCACAACGTCTGGCGACCTTCGAATTGCAACAGCAGCGCGAGCGAATCGGCCGCATCGCGGTTGTCGTCGACGATCAGGACACGCATCAGCGCGTCCGGTTGCGGCTCCGCGGCTCGCGTCACGGCCGCCGGTGGTTCGACCAGCGGCAGGCGGATCGTGAACGTCGCGCCGCGGCCCACGCCCGGGCTGCTCGCTGCGACGCTGCCGCCGTGCAGCTCGACGATCTGCTTGCACACCGTCAAGCCGACGCCGAGCCCGCCCTGGGAGCGATCGAGTCCGCGCTCGGACTGCGCGAACAGCTCGAAGATGCGCGGCAGGAATTCGGGAGCGATGCCGATGCCGTTGTCGGAGATCTCGACGACGGCTGCGCTGCCGTCGACGTAGGGGCGGATGCGAATCTCGCCGCCGTCCGGCGTGTATTTTGCCGCGTTGACCAGCACGTTCGCGATGCATTGCGCGAGCCGCACTTTGTCCGCCGACACGCAAATGGGCTGCAGCATCTGCGTCAGCGTCACCTGGTGGCCCTTGCTGCGAATCAGCGGCTCCGCGGTCTCGATCGCGAGCTGCACGCACGCGGCCACATCGGTCACTTCGCGTCGCAACTCGATGCGGCCCTGCGTGATCCGCGCCACGTCGAGCAGATCGTCGAGCAGCCGGCCGAGATGCACCGCCTGACGCTGGATGATGCCGACCAGCGCGCGCTGGTTCTCGTGCGGCACGAGCCGCGACAGCAGCTCGGAGGCATTGGCGATCGGCGCGACGGGGTTACGCAGCTCGTGCGCGAGCATGGCGAGGAATTCGTCTTTGCGGCGATCGGTTTCCTGCAACTCCCGCTGCAGCTTGCGCTGCTCGGTGACGTCTTGTGCCGAGCTCACCACGTAGTCGTCGCTCGCAGCGAACAGCGTAACGACCAGATCGCGATCCCCGAACTGGGTTTCGTAACGCACGATCTGGCGCGACTCCACCACGCGGTGCAGTTGCGCAAAGACTGTCGCCACCCGCTGCGGCGCCAGCTCGCTGATCCGTCGCCCCAGGATCTCATCGCGCGATCGGCCCATCAGCGCGGCGGCGTTGCGGTTGACGTTCGTGTAGGTCCAGTCGACGACTGCACCCGACTCATCGCGCACGGCTTTCAGGATTCCCGTAAGGTCGGTCGGATGCTCGAAGAGCGCCTGCAGCTGGGCGTCGCGCTCGGCGAGCGCCTTCTCGTGCGCGGCATCCAGCTGCGCCCGCGCGGCGCTCAGAGCCGCGTTCACAGCCAGCAGCTGCCCGCGACGCTGATAAAGCTCGACCAGCACCGCCACTTTGCTGCGCAGGATCTCCGGGACGACCGGCACGGCGATGTAGTCGATCGCGCCGAGCTCGTAGCCTTTCAGCCGGTCGAGCTCGCTGACGTTCACCGCGGTCACGAAGATGATCGGCGTGCGCTCCAGCCGCGGATGCTCGCGCACCAGGCGCGCCACCTCGAACCCGTCCATCTCCGGCATGCTCACGTCGAGCAGGATCGCCGCGAACTCCTGTTCCAGCAGCCGTTCCAGCGCCTGCGGGCCGGAGAGCGCCCGGACGCAGTGGACGCCCAGCCCGTGGAGGACCGCTTCGTAAGCGAGGAGCCGGGCCGGTTGGTCGTCCACGAGCAGGATGCTGGCCCGCGCCGCGGAGGCCGCGGCCTCGCCAGCCGCCGGCGCCGCGGCGCTGGCGGGGGACTGACCTGTCTGCAACGTGCTCATTGGACCGTTGGGGAGACTCGCAGGAGTGCCGGGTCGACCGGTTCTGATTTGCCAAAACCCGTAATGCCCGCGGCCGGGGAAAAGATCCGGCCCGTGGCCGGTTTTGGTGCGCAATGGCGATTGAGCCGAGGTGCGCAACCGAAGTCGGAGAACCCGCCATGAGAATCCTGATCGGCCTGATGCTGGGCCTGCTGACCGCGATCGCGAGCGCCGCCGACCACTACGGCGCGCCGCTGACGCTGAAAACCCCGCTGACGCTCGAAGCCGCCGTCCGGCAGCTCGGCGACCAGCCCGCCGCCAATGTCCTGGTCGAATCGACGGTCGCCAAGGTCTGCGAGCAGCGCGGCTGCTGGATCGCCCTGAAGAGCGCCTCCAGCCAGCTGCACGTGACGTTCAAGGACGAAGCGTTCTTCGTGCCGGTCAGCCTGGTCGGCAAGACCGTGCTGGTCGAGGGCAAGCTGTCGAAAGACGCTGACGGCTACCAGCTGGTCGCCAACGGCCTGCAAGTGAAGAGCTGAGCCGTGCGGCTGCGATTGCCGACCGATCCGGGCGCGCTCGCGGCGCCCGACAGCGACTTCCGCACCCGGTGGGGGCGGGAGAACTGCATTCTCTGGGGGCGCATGCGGCACGCCGATTTCGGGCCGTGCACGCACACGCTGTCCATCCGCGCCGCGTGGGGCGGGGTCGAGCACTGCCACGCCGACGGCCGCACGATCGGCGTCGACGACGACAACTTCCTGATCCTGAATCACGGCCGGATCTACTCGACCAGCATCCGCAGCGAGCAGCCGGTCGAGACGCTCGCGATCTGTTTCGACCCCGCGCTCGTCGAGCAGATCCACTTCGAAGGCGGGACCAGCCAGTTCCTCGAGCACCTGCGCCCGCATGACGCAGTGGTGAGTCCGCTGTTGCATTCGATCAGAGCGGAGTTGGCGAGTGGCGGTGCAGATGAGCTTTGGTACGACGAGCAGCTCACGATCCTGCTGGCGCGCATGCGCTTGCATCAGGAAAGGCTGCTCGACCGCGTCGACAACCTGGCGTTGATCCGCTCGACCACGCGTCGCGAGGTCTATCGTCGCGTCTCGCGCGCGACCGATCTCCTGCACAGCAACTACGCGAGCGGCGTCGATCTCCAGATGCTGGCGCAGACCGCCGGCTTGTCGAAGTATCACTTCCTGCGGCTGTTCAAGCTCGTCCACGGTCTGACTCCGCACACCTATTTGCAGCGCAAGCGCGTCGGCGTCGCAGTCCGCCTGCTGGAGTCGACGAGGCTCACGGTGCGCGAAGTCGCGGCCAACGTCGGCTTCGCCGACGACTCGACGCTGGTCCGCCAGGTCCGCCGCTGGACCCGCCGCACCCCCGGCCAGGTCCGCGCGGACGCGCTGGGCGCAGGTCAGGCTTTAGCCTGACTCTCCGTGAGCCCGGAACCGGAAGAACTCTCGCCAAGATCGCCAGGATCGCCAAGGAAGACAAGCAATCGAACATTCTGAGTCCGGAGAGCATTCATATTCGGTCCCATTCTTCCTTGGCGATCTTGGCGAGAGACTATTCTTCCTCTTCTCCCTTCCGCAGCAGCTCATGCAACAGCAATCTTGCTTTGCTCCAATCCCGGCGCACGGTCCGCTCCGAAGCCGACCGCATCGCCGCGATCTCAGCGAACGAAAACCCGCAGAAGAACTTCAGGTCCACCAGCTCGGCGAGGTCGCGGTCGACGGTCGCCAGCTCGTCGAGCGCATCGCTGAGCGGCTGCAGCTCGCTCACGTCGGCGGCGATGTCGGGGACGACCGTGGGCAGGGCGGTGATGTCGAATCCGCCGCCGCGCTTCTGTGCGCGCCGCTCGCGGGCGTAGTCGATGATCAAGCCCCGCATCGCGCGGGACGCGTAAGCCATGAAGTGGCTGCGGTCCGGAAACTGCAGCGAGTCGCGCTTCGAGATGTCCAGGTACACCTCGTGCAGCAGGGTCGTCGGGCTCAGCGTCAGATGCGGGCCGTTGCGGCGCAGGGCGCTCTGGGCGATTTGCCGTAACTCCGCATAGAGGGACGCGAACAGGGGATCTTCGGTGAGGTTCATCGCAGCCGGGGCCAAGGTTGCGTGCAGCGAGTGTGCCTGAGCCGCGGGTGAGGCCTCAACGTTGCGGATTGCGCAGACACTCTCATACCTGGGGGTTGCGCCTGTGTCCGGAATCGTCGTGGGGTTACGATTGCCGCTGCGAATGGCCGGGATCGACAAAAACCGCTGGACTCTCCTGAGTCCGCTGCTCGACGAGCTGCTGGACGCCGACGAGTCGGTGCGCTCAGTGCGGCTCGCGCACATCCGCGATACGCACGGCGACCTGGCGGACGACCTGTCCGCCCTGTTGCATCGGCAGGCCGTGATCGAGAAGGAGCGCTTCCTCGAAGGCTCGGCTGCGCCGTTGCCAGTCGAGCCGGTCGTGGCGGGGCGCGAGATCGGCAACTACACGCTGGAGCGGCAGCTTGGCCGCGGCGGGATGGGCGCCGTATGGCTCGCTCAGCGCAGCGACGGCCGCTTTGCCGGGCGCGCCGCGGTCAAGTTCCTGAATCTGTCGCTGCTCGGGCCGGCGGGCATCGATCGCTTCAAGAGCGAGGGCAATGCGCTGGCGAGACTCGCGCATCCGAACATCGCACGGCTCATCGACGCCGGCGTGACCGTCGAAGGCCAGCCCTACCTGGTGCTCGAATATGTCGAGGGTCAGCCGATCGACCGCTGGTGCGAGGCCGGCGCTCTCGGCGTTCGCGCACGCGTGCGTCTGTTCCTCCAGGTCCACGACGCCGTCGCGCATGCGCACAGCAAGCTGATCCTGCATCGCGACCTTAAGCCGCCGAACATCCTCGTGACGTCCGGCGGACAAGTGAAGCTGCTCGACTTCGGCATCGCGAAACTGATCGACGAAGAGCAGGCACGCGCACCCACCGCAACGGCGATGAATCTCGGCGCGCGCGCGTTCACGCCGGAGTACGCCGCGCCGGAGCAGGTACAGGGGGCGGAGGTGACGACGGCGACCGACGTCTATGCGCTCGGCGTGCTGCTGTCTGCGCTCGTGGGTCCGGCGCCGCACGGCGATCTCGACTTCATCATCGCGAAGGCGCTGATGAAGCAGCCGGCGGAGCGCTATCGGACCGTCGCAGCGCTCGCTGATGACCTGCAACGCTACCTCAGCAAGCAGCCCATCAGCGCGCGCCCGGATTCGATGTCGTATCGGCTCGGGCGATTCGTCGCGCGCAACCGCACGGCAGTTGCGGCAGCGTGCGTCGTGCTGCTCGCGATCGTCACGGCGAGCGGCTTTGCATCGTGGCACGCACGTCAAGCGACCGTGCAGCGCGATCAGGCGCGCGCGCTTTCGGCGCGCAACAACGCGGTGATGGAGTTCGTCAGCAGCATGCTGACCGAGATCGTGCCCGCCGATCAGCCGATTCCCATGGGCGATCTGCTGGAACGCAGCGAGTCGGTGCTGCTCGGCATCGAGACGCGGCCGCAGATCAAGGCCGCGATCCTCAACATTCTGGCGACGTATTTCCTGAATGCCGGCGACGTCGCGAAAGCGCAGCCGTTGCTGACACGATCGCTCGAACTGACGCGCGACAGCGCAGACCTCGAATTGCGTGCCGAGCTGCTCTGCTCGAACGCGCTCGCGGCGTCACTGCTCGGCCAGCCGCGGGAAGCGCAGGCTCGAATGCAGGAGGCGCTCGCGCTGTCGAGCGATGACGTGCCGACGCCGGCGCGATGCATCGACATCGCCGCGAGGCTGACGGGGTCATGACGATGGAACGCACGGTCGGCAACTACGCGCTCGAACGCCCGATTGCCCACGGCGGCATGGGCACCGTCTGGCTGGCTCATCGTCGCGACGGCCGCTTCGAAGGGCGCGCCGCCATCAAGTTCCTCGATGCGCTGCTCGGCCCGGCGGGCGTCGAGCGATTCCGCCGCGAGGGCAACGTGCTTGCGCGGCTGGAGCACGCGAACATCGCGCGCCTCATCGATGCGGGTGTGACGGACGAGGATCAGCCGTATCTGGTGCTCGAGTACGTCGAAGGCGAGCCGCTGGATCGCTGGTGCGAGTCGCGGTCGCTCGACGCGCGGGCGCGCGTGCGACTGCTTCTTGAAGTGCTCGCGGCGGTCGCCCACGCGCACAGCAAGCTGATCGTGCATCGCGGGCTCAAGCCCGCGAACATCCTCGTCACGCCGGATGGCCACGTGAAGGTGCTCGACTTCGGCACCGCGGCTCTGGTCGAGGCGGATATCGCAACGACGGCTACCGACGTCCATGCGCTGCGAGTCCTGCTCGGCGAGCTGCTGACCGGGAAACAGTTCGGTCGCGATCTCGGCGCCATTCTCGATGCGCAGTATCAGACCGCAGAAGCTTTCGCGGACGATCTGCGTCGCTACCTGAACGGGGAGCCGGTGCGCGCACGGGGCGATTCTGCGTGGTACCGGACCGGCAAATTCATGGCGCGACAGCGGATCGCTGCCGGCGCTGCGGTCGTCGTGATCGCGGCGATCGTTACCGCCGGCGGGTTCTCGCTCCGGCAGGCGCACGAGGCGACGATCCAGCGCGACAAGGCGCGCGCACTTTCGGCGCGCAACGGCGCTGTGATCAATTTCGTGAATTCGATGCTCGCGGACGCCGCGCCGTCGCGCGGCCCGATTTCCATCGCCGACCTGCTCGAGCGCAGCTATGCGAACCTGGTCAGCGGCAAGCAGCCGCCCGAGCACGAAGCGGCCGTGCTCGCATTGCTCGCGCAGTTCTTCAACAACAACGGCAATGGCTCGCGCGCCGAGGCGATGCTGGATCGCTCGCTGGAGTTGACTGCTCACAGTGCAGACACGTCGCTGCGTGCGCAATTGCTGTGTCAGAGCGGCGCCGCCGCGCGGTCAGTGGGCCGCAGGGACAAGGCGCGCACCGAGGTCAGCGAAGGATCGAAGCTGGCCGGCGACGACGACCTCGCCGCGGTCACCTGCCTGGAGTCCGAGTCGTGGCTCGCGCAAGCGGAGAACGATCCGGACGGCACTCTGACGTTCGCGAAGCGCGCGCAGGAACGGTTGCGTCAGTCGGGCATGGTCAGGCCGGACTGGTCCGCGGTGCTGCTTGCGCGAATCGCGGACGCGCACTACATGCGAGGCAACACGGCGGATGCCGAACGCTACTACGCCGCGTCGCTCTGGTCGCTTGCGAAGATCGGCCGCGGCGAAAGTATTGCGACCTACGCGATCCGCAGTCGCTGGGCGTCCATCGCCGCGGACACTGGGGACACGCTGCGCGCATTGCATGACTACGAACAGCTGCAGCAGATCGTGGCCACGAGCTCGCTCAGCGGCAAGCCGCCAGCCTGGCTGGTCGCGAGCCGCGGCAGTCTGCTCGCGCAGCTCGCACGCTACCCCGAAGCGATCGAGAACTACGACGAAGCGATCGAGCTCGCCGACGCCGGCGGCAACGTGCAGTACGCAATCGTCACTCGCGCGTCTCGGGCCGATGTGCTCGTCTCGATGGGCCAGCCCGAGATTGCCGCGCGCGAATTGCACGAGCTGGTCCCGCTGATCGACAAGACGATCGCTGCGGACAGCGCGTGGATGCATCGGATCATGCGGGTGCGGGCGCGCATCGACGCGGCCCAGGGTCGCACGCCGGAAGCGCTCTCACGCTATTCCGAAGTCATCGCGAAGCCCAACGTCACGGATGCGATGCTGGCTCGCGTGCTGGCGGAACGCGCGGAGCTCTATCTCAAGCTCGGGCAGACGGATCTGGCGCTGGCGGATGCGCAGCGGGATCTCGAGGTTGCGCGCGGGCTGCAGCGGGACAAGCCTTATTCGTCCTATACGGGCCACGCACTAGCGATGCTGGCCCGTATTGAGCAGGCGCGCGCGGCGCCCGCCGCCGCACACGCGCGCGCGACCGAAGCGGCGCTCAATTTGTCGAAGACGCTTGGCGACGATCATCCCGATACGCGCTGGGCGCGCCAGGCATCGCTGTAGCGCGCACTGCGCCGCGACCGTAGGTCAGCACGCGCCACAGATATTCCATCGGACCGACCTGGTAGCGGCTCAGCCACCAGCGCGAGAGCGGCACCTGGATGACGAAGAAGATCGCGACCGCGATCACCAGGTCGAGCGCCGGCCCGACTTTGTTCCACAGATTGAAACCCCAGTGATAGAAGAGGGTGACCGCGATCAGTGTCTGCAGCAGATAGTTGGTGAGCGGCATGCGGCCCGTGAGCGTGATGGGTGCGATGCGCTGGCGCCAGCGCTCGTTGCACACCGCGCGAATGATCGTCGCCACGTAGAACATCATGATCGCGACCCGGCACACGACGTAGCCCGTCGAGGCGAGGATGCGTCCGACCGACGGCTCCCAGGGATTTGCGGCGAGATCGCGCCAGGTAATGAAGCCGATGCCGCAGACCAATCCGATCCCCAGCGCCCACCACTGCACGCGCCGGACGAGCGGCAGGTGCGCTGCGACGTTCTGGAAAAAGCGCTGCCGGCCGAGCAGCAGCCCGATCAGCACCGTCGTGAGGAACTGCACGTAGAAGCGGACGATACCCGTGCTCTGCGGGTGCATGTAGAAGGTGACCATCGACTCGGTGCTGCGCCGGGCCGTGTCGAAGAAATTGCCGTGACCGAAGGCCGCGTTGTCGGCGGCGATCGCATTCTGCGTGAGCTCGATACTGGCCGGCGTGTCTTGCGGCGTCGTGATCGCCATCTGGATCGTGCCCATGATCGTCGGGTAGAGCAGGCACAGGACGATGAGCGCGGCAACCGCCCGATCGGGCAACCTGCGCAACACCAGCAGCAGCACGCCGAGCAATGCGTACATGTGCAGCACGTCGCCGGCCCAGAACACGCACGCATGTATGACGCCGAACACGAACAGCCAGAACAACCGCCGCACGTAGATCTGCGTCGCCTGGTCCGGCGCGCGTGCCTGCAGGCGCTCGAGCTGGATCGTGAAGCCGACCGCGAACAGCATGCTGAACATGCTGTTGAACTTGCCGGAGAAAATCACGTCGCGGACAGTTTCCGTGCCGACGTCCCACCAGCGCGGCCAAGCATCGCCGCCGAAGCCTGCGAACAGCGAGGTGTTGAAGGCCGGCACGTTCATGATGAAAATGCCGAGCAGCGCGAAGCCGCGGATCGCATCGAGCACTTCGATGCGTTCACCCAAAGAAATTGGACTGGGTGGAACGGCGGCGGCCGGGACCGGTGAAGCTTCGGTGTTCATGGACGCGTACACTATACGAGCAATCCTTACCTGATGGGTCCATCAATGCACAGCTTGCCGAGACAGGCCATCGTCCTGACGCTCCTTGCTTTTTTTGCGGGATTTGCGCTCGCTGCCGAGAGCACGCCGACGCCCACGCAGCTGCCGCGCCTGGTGCGGCCGACGCGCTACAACGTGACGATCGAGCCTGACGCAGCGGCCCTCACGTTCCGCGGCGACGTCGCGATTTCACTGGAAGTCCTGGCACCGGTGCAGAGCGTTACGCTCAACGCGCTGGACATGAAATTCGCGTCGGTTCGTTTCACAGATGGCACGGGCAAAGTCGTCGCCGCAGAACCGAAGATCACGATGGACGAAGCTGCGCAGACCGCGACATTCACGTTCGACAAGAAGGTCCCGTCGGGGAGCTACTGGCTCGCGCTCGACTACACCGGGAAGATCGGCACGCAGGCAGTCGGATTGTTTGCGATCGACTACGACACCGCCGGCGGCAAGAAACGCGCGCTGTACACGCAATTCGAAGCGTCGGATGCGCGCCGCATGATTCCGTCCTGGGATGAGCCGGCGTACAAGGCGACGTTCGTGCTCGAGGCGATCGTGCCGCAGGGCCAGATGGCCGTCAGCAACATGCCGGTCGCGGAGCGCTCCGAGATCGCGGGTGGCCGCGCGCGCGTGCGCTTTCAGCAGTCGCCGAAGATGTCGACCTACCTGCTGTTCTTCGGGCTCGGTGAATTCGATCGAACGACTGCGAAGCTCGGCGCGACCGAGCTCGGCGTCGTGACGCAGAAAGGCAAGTCGGACCAGGCGAAGTTCGCGCGCGACTCCGCCGTGGAGGTGCTGCGCGAGTACAACGACTACTTTGGCATTCCGTACGCGCTGCCCAAGCTGGACAACATCGCGTCGCCCGGCAGCAGCCGCTTCTTCGGCGCCATGGAGAACTGGGGTGCGATCTACACGTTCGAGTACGCAATGCTGCTCGACCCGGCGATCTCGACGCAGGCGGACAAGCAGGCGGTCTTCGGCGTCGCTGCCCACGAGATCGCGCACCAATGGTTCGGCGACCTCGTCACGATGCGCTGGTGGGACGACCTGTGGCTGAACGAAGGATTCGCGTCGTGGATGGCGAGCCGCACGACGCAACGCCTGCATCCGGAATGGAGCGCAGATCTCGCCGCCGTGGGCTCGCGCGAGCGCGCGATGGATCGCGACGGCATCGCGACCACGCATCCGATCGTGCAGAAGATCGAGACGGTCGAGCAGACTGCGCAGGCTTTCGATGCAATCAGCTATTCGAAGGGCCAGGCGGTCCTGCACATGCTCGAAGGCTACGTCGGCGACGACGCGTGGCGCGAAGGCGTGCGGCGTTACATGAAAGCGCACGCGTACGGCAACACGACCTCCGACGATCTATGGCGCGAAGTGGAGGCGGCTGCGGGTCAGCCGATCACGGCGATCGCGCACGACTTCACGTTGCAGCCCGGCGTGCCGATGATCCGCGTCGCAGCCGCGACGTGTCAGAACAACCAGACGACGCTGCAGCTGGTGCAGGAAGAGTTCACGAGCGATCGTCCGAGCAAGAAGCCGCTGCAGTGGCGCGTGCCGGTCACCGCCAAGGCGCTCGGCGCCAAGGCGCCCGTGCGTCACGTCGTGACGGGCGGCAAGGCAACGCTGACGGTGCCGGGTTGCGAACCGGTCGTGATCAACGCCGGTCAGAGCGGCTACTACCGCACGCTGTATGCGTCGTCGCAGTTCGATGAGATCGCGAAGCGCTTCGCGACGATTCCTGCACTCGACCAGCTCGGCATTCTTTCCGACGCCTGGGCGCTCGGCCTCGCCGGTCAGCAGTCCTCGACGGACGTGATGAGGCTCGCACTGGCGACGCCGCCCACCGCGGACCCGAAGGTCTGGGGCAAGGTCACCGGAGTGCTCGCCGGCCTCAACCGATACTACGACGGCGAAGGCGAGCGGCAGGCGCACGTGCGTGCGTTCGCGATCTCGCGCCTCTCGCCAGTGCTCGGCCGTCTCGGCTGGACGCCGAAGGCGGGTGAGCCCGACACCGTCGCAATCCTGCGCACCGAGCTCATCGCAACGCTGAGCGAGCTCGGCGACGGCAAGGTGATCGACGAGGCGCGGCGCCGGTACGAGGCGGGTGACGAGAAGTCGGTGCCGCCGTCGCTGCGCAAGACGATCCTCGACGTGGTCGCGCGTCACGCAGATGCCAAGACGTGGGATCGGCTGCACGCGGCAGCGCGCGCCGAAAAGACGCCGCTGGTGAAGGATCATCTCTATGCCTTGCTCGCGTCGACCGAAGACGCAGCGCTCGCCAAGCGTGCGCTCGATCTCGCGCTGACCGACGAGCCCGGCCCGACGAACACGCCGGCGATGATCGGAGGCGTTTCCGATCTGCATCCGGAGCTCGCGTTCGATTTCGCGATGGCGCACATGGCCGCGATCAACGAGCGCGTCGACTCCTCGTCGCGCAGCTCGTACTTTCCGGCGCTCGCCTCGCGGTCGTTCGATCCGAAGATGATCGATAAGGTGAACGCGTACGCCAAGGCGCATCTTGCACCCAGCGCGCGACGCGTTGCGGAGACCGTGGTTGCCGGCATCACGGATCACATCAGGATCCGTCGCGATCGGCTGAAGGCGATCGACGAATGGCTGGCGCATCGCAGCTGAGCAGGGGCCTCGTATGGCGTCGAGCACCGATCTGTTCCGGCAGGCACGCGACACGCTGATCGCTCATCGCACGGACTATGAGCGTGCGGTCGCTGCCTTCTCGTGGCCGCGGCCGCAGCAATTCAATTGGGCGCTGGATTGGTTCGACGTCATCGCGCGCAACAACCCGCGCCCGGCGTTGCGCATCGTCGGCGACGGCGGCCGCGACGTGAGCCTGTCGTTCGAAGAGCTGCGGCAGCGCTCGAATCGCCTCGCGAACCGTCTGCGCTCGCTCGGCCTGCGTCGCGGCGATCGCATCCTGTTGATGCTCGGCAACGTGCCGAACCTGTGGGAGCTGATGCTCGCCGCGATCAAGCTGTCCTGTCCGGTCATTCCGACGACGACGTTGATGATGGCAGCCGATCTGCGCGATCGCGTGGCGCGCGGCGGCGCGAAGGCGATCGTCACCGAGGCTGCCTACGCGGATCGCTTTTCGTGGCTCGACGCTTCGCATCTGAAGCTGCTTGCGGCAGGGGAGGCGGACGGCTGGCGGTCGCTCTTGGACAACCGTGCGGCCGATACGCTGTTCGTGCCGGATGGCCAGACGAAATCCTCGGATTCGCTGCTGCTCTATTTCACCTCCGGGACGACGGCGCAGCCGAAACTCGTGCAGCACACGCATCTCAGTTATCCCGCCGGACATCTGTCCACGATGTACTGGCTCGGGCTGCGGCCCGGCGACGTGCACCTGAACCTGAGCAGTCCGGGCTGGGCGAAGCACGCATGGAGCTCCTTCTTTGCGCCGTGGAATGCGGAAGCAACGATCGTTGCGATGCAGACCGCGCGCTTCGACGCGGCGCAGCTGCTGCGCGAGCTCGAGCGCTGCGAGGTCACGAGCTTTTGCGCGCCGCCGACCGTGTGGCGCTCGCTGCTCCAGCTGCCGCTCAAGGATGCGAAGGTGAAGCTGCGCGAGTTGCTGAGTGCGGGCGAGCCGCTGAATCCGGAAGTGATCTCGCGGGTGCGGGACGCCTGGGGCCTGACGATTCGCGACGGTTACGGCCAGACCGAAACGACGCTGCAGGTCGGCAACTTCCCGGGACAACCGGTGAAGCCAGGCTCGATGGGACGCGCAGCGCCCGGCTACCGGATCGCGCTGCTCGACGACGATGGACACGAGCACGATGAAGGCGAGATCTGCGTCGCGCTCAAAGACCAGCCCGTCGCCGTGATGCCCGGTTATCTCGACGACCCCGAGCGCACTGCCAACGTGATGCGGCACGGGCACTACCATACCGGCGACGTGGCGATGCGCGATGCGGACGGTTACTACACGTACGTCGGCCGCAATGACGACGTCTTCAAGTGCTCCGACTACCGCATCAGCCCGTTCGAGCTGGAGAGCCTGCTGATCGAGCACGAGTGCGTGATGGAAGCCGCGGTCGTGCCGAGTCCGGACCCGCAACGGTTGTCGGTGCCGAAGGCCTTCGTCGTGCTGCGGCAGGGATTCGAGCCGACTCGTGAGACTGCGCTTTCGATCCTGCGGTTCGTGCGTACACAGTGCTCGCCGTTCAAGCGTGTCCGCCGGCTGGAGTTTGCGGAGCTGCCGAAGACGGTGTCCGGCAAGATCCGCCGCGTCGAGCTGCGCGGCATCGAGCTGCAGCGCTCGATGGAGACGCGGCGGCCGCAGGAGTTCTGGGAAGACGACTTCGCGGAGTTGAAGCGGGAGTAAGGCGGGCGGTAGAGTCGCGCACGATGCCGACGTTCGCGAAACTGACCCGGCCGAAAGCGCATCGAGTCCTGCGGCGCGAGCGTCTGTTCTCCTTGATCGATCGGGCCCGCGAGCGGCCCCTCGTCTGGGTCGCGGGTCCGCCCGGCGCCGGCAAGTCGACACTGGTTGCGAGTTACCTCGACGCCCACAAGGGTCGCGCCGCCTGGTATCACCTCGATCCGGGCGACGACGATATCGGCACGTTCTTCTACTATCTCGCTCAATCGCTGCCGGCCGGCGGCAAGAGCGCGCCGCAGCTGCCGCAGTTCGCCTCCGAGCATCGCGCGAATCTCGCCGGCTACACGCGCCAGTTCTTCCGGCACTACTTCGCGCGACCGACGCTGCTGGTCCTCGACAATTATCACGAGCTGGCGGAAGGGTCGGCCGTCCACGAGGTTCTGGACTGCGCGGTCGCCGAGATTCCCGAAGGCTCCAACATCGCAGTGATCAGTCGCGGTGGGCCGCCGCGGCGGTTCGCGCGTCACAAGCTCGGCGAGAAGCTCGCGACGATCGAGGGCGACGAGCTGCGCACCTCGCTGGATGAAACGCGCGCGATCGCAGCGCTGCGTCACCACCTCGATGAAGCGGCCATCGCGCAGGTCCACGAGCTGTCGCGCGGCTGGGCTGCCGGTCTCGCGCTCACGCTGGAGCGCGAGGAACAGATCCGCAGCGGCCGGATCGTGCGCGACCGGCATGCGGGCACCGAAGAGTTGTTCGAGTTCTTCGCCATCCAGGTGTTCGATTCGCTGCCGCAGGAGTTGCAGCGGTTCCTGCAGGTCTCGGCGCTCCTGCCGACGATGACCGCCGCGATGGCACAGCGCCTGACCGGGCGCGAAGATGCTGAAGCCGTGCTCGAGGACCTGTATCGGCGCGGCTTGTTCACGGACCGTCGTGCGACCGAGCCGCCGACGTATCAGTATCACGACCTGTTCCGCGCGTTTCTGACGCGACGACACGAGGTCGCAGTCCCGCCCGATGCGCTCGCCGCGGAGCTGCATCTTGCGGGCACTCTGTTGCAGGCCGCCGATCAGGCGGATCACGCTGTGCGCCTGTTCCTGCGCGCAGGCGACTGGCCCGCCGCGCGCGCTGCGATTCTCGGCATGGCAGGTGCGTTGGTGGCGCAAGGTCGCAGCGCTTCCCTACGCGACTGGATCGCCGCGATCCCGCGCGATGTCGTCGCAGCCGATCCATGGCTGAACTTCTGGGCGGGAACGTCGGAGCTGCGCACCGATCCCGCGGCGGCGCGCGTCGGGTTGATGGCGGCATTCCAGCTGTTCGAGGCCCAGGGCGACATCGCTGGGCAAGCGCAAACGTGCGGTGCGCTGATCCATAGTCACATGTACGAGTTCACCGACGTGACGCCGCTGGACCGGTGGATCGACACGCTCGTCACGCTGTTCGAGCGCGAGCCGCGGTTCCGCTCGCCCGCGGCCGAGCTGCAAGTGCGCACGGCATTGCTGCTGGCGCTGAGCTTCAGGCGGCCGACGCGCGGACCGCTCGAAAAGGTCATCGCGCAGGTCACTGAGCTGCTCACCGCGAACGTTCCCGACGCGGATGCGGCCAGTGCATGCGGCGCGCTGATGCTGCATTTCTTCAGCACCGGCGATGTCCCGCGCGGCGAGCGTATCGCGACGCACCTGCGCAGGCTCCAGGAGGGCGGCAAGGTGCCGCCGCCGATCCACGCACTGGGCTGCATCCAGATCGGGCGGCACTCGTTCGAGAAGTGCGATCACGCCGCCGGCCAGCAGGCGTTCGAGTGCGCACTGGAGCTCGTCGCGAAGCACGGCATCTCGCTGCCGGTCGTTACGGTGTATTCCCAAATGGGTCTGGCGCTGATCGCGCTGGAGCGCGACGACCTGACGCTCGCCGAGACGCATCGGCGCGAAGTCGCAAAGTGGTGGCAGCCGCAGCGGCGCATCGACGAGTTCATGGGCACGCGCCTGCAGCTGTGGTTTGCATTTCGTCGCGGTCACTGGGAGGCCGCGCTCGATCTCGCGACGCGCCAGGTGCGGTGTGCGCGGGACTGTGGCGTGTACTGGTTTGCGTTCGAGGCGGCGATTCAGCGCGCAATGGTGTTTGCCGAGCTCGGCCGGCCGGAAGACTTCGCGACCGCGCTGGCGCCGGTGCGGCCGATGCTCGCCAACACCGGCTATGAGCATTGCGAATACCAGGTCGATCTCACCGAGGCGTACTACGCGCTGCTGCGCAACGATCGGCCGACGTGCCACGCGAAACTGCGCTCCGGCCTGGCGCGTGCGCGCGGAGATCACGGCAAGCGAACGCTGCGAATGCATCCGGCGCTGCTGTCCCGCGTGCTGGCGGAAGCGCTGACGGCGGACATCGATGCGGAGTACGCGCGGCAGATCATCCGCGAATTGCACCTGCGGCCGCCCTCGCGCGACGTCAAGAACTGGCCGTGGCCGCTGCAGGTCTACACGTTCGGTCAATTCGAAGTGCAGCGTGACGGCCGCCCGCTGGAATACTCGCGCAAGGCGCCGAAGAAGACGATCGCGCTGCTCAAGGCGATCATTGCGTTCGGCGGCTCGAACGTGCGCGAGCAGCGGCTCGTCGATGCGTTCTGGTCGGACGAGGAGGGCGACGTCGCGACGCGGTCGCTCGGCGCAGCGCTGCATCGGTTGCGCAAGCTCCTCGGCGATGCTGATGCGATCATTCAGCAGGGCGGCGCGCTGTCGCTCGATAAAGCGCGTGTGTGGGTCGACGTCTGGGCGTTCGAGGATCTGCTCGCGCGGCCGGACTCGGAACCAGCCGAAGTGCTGAGTCTGTATCGCGGCGCGTTCCTCGCGGAGGATGATGACGAGCCGTGGTCGGTCACGATGCGCGAACGCTTGCGCGGTCGTTTCATCCACGCGGTCGGGGAGGTCGGCAAGCGGCTGGAGGACACCAATCGCCCAAATGAAGCGATCGAATGCTATTTGCGCGGCCTCGACGCCGATCCGGTGATCGAACAGTTCTACCAGGGACTCATGCGCTGCTACACGGCGCTGGAACGGCGCAGCGAAGCGCTGAGTGCGTATCAGCGCTTGAAGCGCATGCTCTCGATCTCGCTAGGTGTGCAGCCTTCGGCGCAGACCGAGCGGTTGTACCAGCACTTGAAGAAGCAAGCCGTCAGCGGGTGATGGGCGAAGAGAAGATCACTGCGGCGCGGCCGTCGGCGTCGGCTTGATCTGCGCCGCGCTGATCCTTCACTTGCGGCCCGAGGTCCCTGAATTCTCGAAGCGATAACGATAAGGAGAACACTCGTGCAGGACTCAATGGTCACCACCGCGCTCACGCTGCCGGGCTACGTCGTGGTGCGAAATTTCGGCGTGGTCCGCGGCATCACCGTTCGCTCACGCTCCATCGTGGGCAACATCTTCGGCAGCATCCAGTCGCTGTTCGGCGGCAACATCACGATCTACACGGAGCTGTGCGAGCAGGCTCGCGCAGAGACGTACGACCTGATGTGCCAGCACGCAAGCAAGCTAGGCGCAAACGCGATCATTTCGATGCGCTACGACGCCACCGAACTGATGGCCGGGCTGACGGAAGTGCTGTGCTACGGGACGGCGGTGCAGGTGGAGCCGCAGAGCTAGCGCCTGGCGGTCACTGCTCGAGAGCTGCGCGAATCTTCGATCTAGGCGGGAAGTTTCGCGACCTTCGGGATCTCTTCCAGCGCGTCATCCCAGCTCGCGCGGCTGGCGCAAAAAATGTGGGCATCCGGGCGAATGCGAATCGGACTGTCGAGGCTGCCGGCCGGGACCTTCAACAACGCGCCGTTCATCTGCAGGTCCGGGAGCGCGGATCCGCACGTCGTGCAGAAGCAGTGCCGGTGGCGGGTCGAGGGCAGGTTGAACACGCGCACGTTGTCCTCTCCGCTGACCCACTTCAGCTTGGCGGTCGACGAGAACAGATTGGCGGCGTGGGCCGATCCGGTGTCCTTGCGACAGTGCGTGCAGTGGCAAAGGTAGAAGTGCTCGAAGGCGCCTTCCACCTCGAAGCGGACCGTCTCGCACAGACACGAACCGGAATGCTTGTCGGCCATTGGCTCTATATCTCCGTCTGCTCGCGGATCATCTCGACGACTGCTTGCCACAACGAGCTTAGGCGAAGCATAAACCTCCAGCCCCCGCGCTGTCGTAGGCTAGACTCGGCACCCCGCTTGCGGCAGTGTCCGCCGAGGTCCCCGACTTTGCGAAGCACTGGTGACAAGGAGAACAACAAGGTGCGTGTGGCAACGGTAGTGATGAGTGCGCTGCTCGGCGTGGCTGGACCGGCCGGATCGGCCGAGACGCCCAACGCAACGCCGTCGCCGGAGATCCCCGCCGTCGACGTGTATCGATACGCGCTGCAACGCGCTGTCAAGCAGGTGTCCGAGGGCGAGCTCGCCGACGCCTACACGGCATTGCTCGGAGTAGTCCGCTCGCCCGTATTCGATCAGCTGGAGCCCGCCGAGCGGCATTGGGCGCTGTTCGTCGCAGGTCTCGTTGCGCTCGATCTCGACAAACCCGTCGAAGCTCATCCGCTGCTGGTCAGAGCTTGTGCATTGCCGGGAGCGGACGGCGACGACTGGGTCGGACGCTTGAACGCGGCCCGCCTGATGGACCAGCGCGAGGACATGGTCCTGTCGCTGACGCAGATCGCGCGGCAGTGGCCGAAGAGCCTGGATGAGCTGATCTATCAGATCGTAACGGAGACCGTCAGCTACGCTCATCAGGTTCCCAACAGCGAAGCCGTGCTGCATGAGTTGCTCGACGCTCTGTACGCGGCCAAGTGGACGTTCCCGGAGAAGATCGAACCCAGCTACATGTGGCGCGACCTTGCCGCGCTCGAGATCGATCGCAAAAACGTCGCTCGCGCCAGAGAAGTCGTGAGCCGCGTGCAGTCGCCGCACGTCGTCATTGGCATGCGCATCGACCGACGTTTCGATCCGCTGCGCGAGTCCGTGCCGAAGTACTTCGACGTGGAGGCGGCCGTGAAAAGCGAGCTCGCAATGTTGCGCGCTATCGTGCAGCGCTCGCCGCGCTCGATGAACGCCATAGTGGAGCTTACGTATTCGCAGCTGGGGGCCGGTCTCTACGAGGAAACATTGGCGACGACTGCTGATGTGCTGCGCAAGATCGAGACCGCGCCGGCGAAGGAGCCGCCCTACGATGACATGGACAAGGTGATCTGGATTTACGACAACAAGGCGCGCGCGCTGGCAGCCACGCAACGCTGGGGCGAAGCGGAGAAGGAAGTGCGCGCCGCTGCGGACAGAAAGGAGGACGGCGAGCGCAACGTGAGCAACGTCATCAACCTCGCGTGGTTCTACGCCGAGGCGGGACGCAGCGACGAGGCGCTCGCGACGCTGCTGGATCTCGGTCAGAGCATGACCAAGTACGGGTTGATGCAGATGCACGGCGTGCGCTACGCGGCTGCGTTGCAGAAAGGCGATGCCGAGATTGCCAATGAATCGCTCACCTACCTCGTCGAGCATCGCAACGACTCGCTGGACATGTGGCAGCGGACGCTGGTGATCGCCAACCGCCTCGACGAGGCCGCGGCTTTGTTGATCGAACGGCTGCGTGATCCGGTGTTGCGCGGCGCTGTGCTCAATGACCTGCAGGATTACGCCGATCCGCCGCCCCAGGAGCAGCGTGCGGTGTGGAACGCACGCTGGCGCCAGATCCGGGATCGCCCCGATGTGCGCAAGGCGATCGAGGCGGTCGGCCGGATTGAGAAGTTCCGTGTTCCGAATCCGCCTAGTTGAACCACCCTCGTCCGCAGTTCCCGATATGCCACAGGCACCCGGCGAAGGTTGTCCTGCTGCAGGATGTGATACGTCGAAGGTCCTGCCGGACCGCAATTCCCGCGTTTCAGCTGAAACGTCCGCATCACCCGCAGGTGATCGCACAGTCTCCAAACGTCCCGCTCTCACTCGCATCGAGCGAGCCATCGAAGCACAGTGCGCACAGCTGCTGCAGGCGCATGGCGTGCTCACATGCGGACCAGGCCGATGATCGAGGAGCTCGTGCTCAAGACGGGTTTGAGAGTCGAGGATTCGGCAGTGAGCTATTGGCGCTGAGTTTCACCCACCAACGAACCGGTCACGATCTGTGGCCGGTTCTCGAATTGCAGAGGAGTCAAGGAATGACCACCCTGGACACGGATTTCGGTTCGATCGAACACATCTCGCAGTCGATTCTGATACTGCGCCGACAGCGTGTATTGCTCGACTCGGAGCTAGCGGCCTTGTATGGCGTCGCCACGGCGCGTCTCAACCAACAAGTGCGCCGCAACGCGGAGCGATTTCCCGCGGACTTCATGTTCCAACTCACCGCGGCGGAGCACAACGCTTTGATGTTGCAAATTGCAACATCAAAGCCGGGCCGAGGTGGACGACGCAAGCCGCCTCTGGCCTTCACGGAGCACGGCGCAATCATGGCCGCAACCTTGCTCAACAGTCCACGCGCAGTTCAGATGAGCATCTACGTCGTTCGAGCGTTCGTTCAACTCCGCAATGTGCTGGCCTCGAATAAGGAGCTCGCTCAGAAGCTCGCCGACCTGGAGCGGCGCGTCGATTCGCACGACTCAGCGATCGTCGGAATACTCAAAACCGTTCGTGAGCTGATGAACTTGCCCGAAAAGGAGAGTCGGCCGATAGGATTCGTCCCGCTCGAGGAAAAGGGAAAGTAGGCTCCAGGTCCTCGCCAAACAATAGCTTATCTGCGCTTCGCCGCGACTTCGCGAATCCGTAGCCAATAAATAGGCCGCTGCACTCCACAGTGCCGGCCCATGACGAAGCCTACTCGCGACGAACCCCGCAGCTACGTGGTGCGCGTGTACCGCCGCACCGCGCGTTGGTTTGCCGGCTATGTCGAAGACGTCCGGTCCGGCCAGGTGCGCCCCTTTCGCTCGGCGCACGAGCTGTGGTCGGCGATCGGCGGCCCGGCACGCCCGACCCGTAAATCCACCGCTTCCCGCAAGGAGTCCTGAACCATGAGTTTGCTCCGCGCTTTCGCGCTTTCATTGTCTGCAGTGCTGCTCGCCGCGTGCGGCGGCAAGCAGCCGGCGGCCGACGACGCACGCGTCGTGCGCACAACGACGGTGACCGCCGATGAGGGACTGCGTCTCTCCGATTACTCCGGCGAAGTGCGTGCCCGCTACGAGAGCAGCGTCGGCTTCCGCGTGAGCGGACGCATCGCGCAGCGGCTAGTGGAAGTCGGCACTCGCGTGCAGCGCAATCAGCCGCTCGCGAAGCTCGACGCCATCGATGCCGAGCTGAACGTCGGTTCGGCGCGTGCGCAGCTCGAGAGCGTGCGCAGCGAATACGCGCAGGTCGAGCTCGACTTTCAGCGCGCGCAGCGGCTGTTCGAGCGCCGCTTCATCAGCCAGGCCGAGTTCGATCGCGACCGCGTGCAAATGGACAGCGCACGCGCCAAGTTGACCGCCGCTCAAGCCGACTTTGCACTCGCGAGCAACCAGCACTCGTACACCGTGCTGCTCGCGCCGCAGGACGGCGTCGTCACCGAACTTCGCGCCGAAGCGGGCGAAGTCGTCCAGGCCGGTCAGGCCATCGCCACCCTTGCCGCCGATGGCGACCGCGAAGTCGTCGTCGGCATCCCGGAGTCACGACTGGAGGAGATTCGGGCAGCGCGCGAGCTGCAGATCGAGTTGTGGGCGCGTCCCGGCAAGCACTACGCCGGGCGCGTCCGCGAGCTCGCACCGATGACCGACAGCGCGACCCGCCAGTACACGGCGCGCGTCGCGATCCTCGACGCAGACTCCAGCATCGAGCTCGGCATGACGGCGCACGTGCGCCTCGCCGGGCAGCGTGCTGCCGATGTCTATCGCCTGCCGCTGACTGCGCTCTACCAGAAAGACGGCAAGTCGTTCGTGTGGATCGTCGCGCCGGACTCGCTCGCGCACTTGCGCGAAGTCGAAGTTGCCGACGTCGCGCAGGACGCAATCGTCATCGCGAATGGCGTCGCCTCCGGCGAGACCGTCGTCGTCGCGGGCGTCCATCTCCTGTTCGAAGGCCAGCACGTGCGGCGCGCGACGGCGCGCGCCGCCGGGGAGGTTTGAGCGATGCGCGGACCGAATCTGTCCGAGTGGGCGCTGCGCAACCAGCAGCTGGTCCTGTTCATGATCGCGCTGCTCGCGATCGCCGGTTTGTATGCCTATCAACACCTCGGGCGTAAGGAGGATCCCGAGTTCACCTTCAAGTCGATGCTGGTGCAGGCCTACTGGCCGGGCGCGTCGGCTCGCGAGATGTCGGAGCAGGTGACCGACAAGCTCGAGAAGAAGCTGCAGGAAGTCGCCGAGATCGATTTCACGCGCAGCTATTCGCGCTCCGGCGAAGCGCAGATCACCATCAGCCTGCTCGAGTCGGTGCAGGCCAAAGAGGTGCCCGACGTGTGGTACCAGGTGCGCAAGAAGATCGACGACATGCGTCCGCAGCTGCCGTCGGACCTGCAGGGCCCGTACTGCAACGACGAGTTCGGCGACACCTTCGGCAACATCTATGCGCTGACCTGGGACGGCTTCAGCTACGCGCAAGCGAAAGACTTTGCCGAAGCCGCGCGCTACGAGTTCCTGCAGCTGCCCGACGTCATGAAAGTGAACTTCGTCGGCGACCAGGACGAAAAGATCTTCGTCGAGGCGTCGGGCGCGAAGCTCGCTGCGCTCGGCGTCGATCCGTCGGCGATCGTCGCGACGCTGAGCTCCACCAACAGCGTCGACAGCGCGGGCGCTGTCGAAAACACCGCTGAGCGCGTCAACGTGCGCATCTCCGGCGCGTTTACGTCGCTCGATTCGATCCGCGGCATCGGCATTCGCGCCGGCGACCGTACGTTCCGGCTCGGCGACATCGCGACCGTGCGCCGCGGCTACCAGGATCCGCCGACGATGCGCATGCGCTTCCAGGGCAAGGAGGCGATCGGCATCGCCGTGAGCATGCGCAAGGGCGGCGACGTGATCCGTCTCGGCGAGCAGATGACCGCAACGGTCGCGCGGCTGCAGCGCGAGTTTCCGGTCGGCATCGCGCTCAACGCGGTCTCCGACCAGCCGCAGGTCGTGGAGGACTCGATCGGCGAGTTCGTCAAGAGCCTGGCCGAAGCCGTCATCATCGTGCTGGCCGTCAGCTTCATCGCGCTCGGCATGCGCGTCGGCTTCGTCGTCGCGCTGTCTATTCCGCTCGTGCTCGCGATGACGTTCCTCGCGATGTACCTGCTGGACATCGACCTGCAACGCGTGTCGCTGGGCGCGCTCATCATCGCGCTCGGCTTGCTGGTCGACGACGCGATCATCGCGGTCGAGATGATGGCGCTCAAGCTGGAGCAGGGCTGGGATCGGGTCCGCGCCGCGACCTACGCGTACACCAGCACGGCGTTTCCGATGCTGACCGGCACGCTGATCACGGCCGCGAGCTTCCTGCCCATCGGCATGGCGAAGACGAACGCCGGCGAGTACACGTTCTCGATCTTCCAGGTCGTGGGCATCTCGCTGATGCTGTCGTGGATCGTCGCGGTGATCTTCACGCCGTTCATCGCATACAAGCTGCTGCCGGACAACATGGCCAAGCATGGCCATGACGAAGACGCCGTCTATCAGCGCCCGGTCTATGCGCGCTTCCGCAACCTCGTCGACTGGTGCGTCGTGCATCGACGCGCTGTCGTCGCCACGACCGTCGGCTTGTTCGTGCTCTCGATCGGGCTGTTCAAGCTCGTGCCGCAGCAGTTCTTCCCGGAGTCGGACCGTCCGGAGCTGATGGTCGATCTGTGGCTGCCGCAGGGCGCGTCGTACGCCGCCACCGAGCATGAAGTCGAAGCAATGGAGCAGGCGCTGGCCGGCAACGAAGACATCGTCTCCGTCACGTCGTACGTCGGCGTCGGCAGCCCGCGCTTCTACCTGCCGCTCGATCAGCAGACGCCGAACATCAACTTCGGCCAGCTCGTCGTCATGACGCACGGCGAGGAAAGCCGTGAGCGGGTGCTCGCCCACATCCAGGACCTGTTCGAGCACGACTTCCCGCTGGTGCGCGGCCGCGTCACGCGGCTGGAGAACGGGCCGCCGGTCGGCTACCCCGTGCAGTTCCGCGTCAGCGGCCCGGATGACCGCAAGGTCGCGGGCATCGCCGAGCAGGTCGCGACGCTGATGCGTGCGCATCCGAATGTCCGTCGCGTCAACTCCGATGCCGGCGAGCAGGTGAAAGTGATGCGCGCCGAGATCGATCAGGACAAGGTCCGCATGCTCGGCCTGAGCACGCGCGAAGTCGCGCGCACGATGCAGATCGGCCTGTCGGGCCTCGTGACGACGCAGTTCCGCGAGGGCGACGAGTCCATCGGGATCGTCGCGCGCCTCGAGCAGGCGGAGCGCACCGATCTCGGCAATCTCAAGGACGTGAAGCTCTATCTGTCGGATGGTCGCAGCGTCGCGTTGTCACAGGTCGCGCGTCTCACGCTCGATGCCGAGGACAGCATCCTGTGGCGCCGCAGTCGCGTGCCGACGATCACGGTACGTGCGGATGTCCAGGGCGCGCAGGGTAACGACGTAACGGCTGCGCTGCAGCCGCGCATCGAGGAACTGTCGAAGTCGCTGCCGCTCGGCTACTCGATCGCGGTCGCGGGCAGCAGCGAGTCGAGCGCGACGTCCAGCGCGGCGATCGTGGCCGTGGTGCCGGTCGCGCTCGTCGTGATCCTGGTGTTGCTGATGATCCAGCTGCGCGACATGAAGAAGACCGCGCTCGTGCTCGCGACCGGTCCGCTCGGACTGATCGGCGTCACGGCGATCCTCGGCATCTTCCGCGTGCCGTTCGGGTTCGTCGCGATGCTCGGCGTGATTGCGCTGTTCGGCATGATTCTGCGCAACTCCGTGATCCTGATCGCGCAGATCGACAGCGACCTGGCCCGCGGCTGCTCGCTGTGGGACGCGATCGTCGAATCGGCGGTGCGTCGCCTGCGACCGATCTCGCTGACGGCGCTGGCCGCGATTCTCGCGATGATCCCGCTCACCCGCTCGACGTTCTGGGGCCCGATGGCGTGGGCCATCATGGGCGGTCTGCTCGTCGCGACGCTGCTCACGCTGCTGTTCCTGCCTGCGCTGTACGCGATGTGCTACGGCGCGCGCCGCCCTGCCTCCGAATCCATCATCGACACCCAGTCCTCACTCAACGCTTCCACAGGAGTTGTCTCGTGCGCCGCCTGATCCCCTTCGTCCTTCTTGCCTGCGTCGCCCCGTCCGCGGGTGCGCTCGATCTGATCGAAGCGCACCGCGCGGCCCGGGAGCACGACGCCGACTTCGCCGCTCAGCTGAGTGCAGCAGAGGCGGGCCGCGAATACGCGGTGCAGAGCCGTGCAGCGCTGATGCCGCGAGTGAACGTCAGCGGCCAGGCCGGCAGACGCAACCAGGAGGTGCAGCAGTCGGGCGATCTGTCGTCGCTGCTGAGCTCGAATGCGAACGGCAATGTGTACGGCTACAGCGTCAGCATCAGCCAGCCGCTCTATCGCCCGGATGCGATGGCCGACCGCCGCAGCCTGGCTGCGCAGAGCGAGATCTCGGCGCTGTCGTTTCGCGCGGCCGAGCAGGATCTGATCCTGCGAGTTGCGCAGACATACTTCGGCGTGCTGCTTGCGCAGGATGCGCTGGCGTTCGCCAAAGCTCAGCGCGCCGCGGTTGCCGAACAGCTCGCAGCAGCGAAGGAGCGATTCGACAGCGGCCGCGCTCGCGTGACGGACGTCGCCGAAGCGCAAGCCAACTACGATGCGCTCGCCGCCGCCGAGATCGCCGCCGCAAGCGACCTCGCCGTGAGCCGCGCGCGCTTCTTCGCGCTCACCGGCCGCGATGGCGAGGACCCGGATCCAATCGTCGCCGGCAAGACCGCGACGGTGCTGGAAGACCTGCAGTCGTGGCTGAACCGCGCCCGGGCCGGGAGCCTGGAGATCCGGGTACGCGACCGCGAAAGCGCGATCGCAGAATCGGAGGTCAAGCGCACGAGCCTTGCCGGACGCCTGTCCGTCGACATCGTGGCCAAGGTGGACGACTCGCGCCAGGACGGCGAGCTCTCGCCGCTCGCGTACCCCGACCAGTCGACGACGAAGTCGATCGGTCTGCAGTTCAGCATGCCCGTCTTCGCCGGCGGGGCGCTGGAGTCTCGCCATCGGCAGGCAGTCGCGCAACGCAATCAGGCACAGCAGCAGCTCGAAGCGACGCGCCGCGAAGTCGAGGTCGACGTGCGCGAAGCCCACACACAGGTGACCTCAGGCGCACTGCGCGTCGCCGCGCTCGAACAGGGCCTCATCTCAGCGCAAACGTCGCTCGAGGCCGGCGAACTCGGCCGCGAGGTCGGCAATCGCACGAACCTCGATGTGCTGAACCTGCAGCAGCAGGTCTACGACGTGAAGCGCGACCTGGCCGACGCCCGCTACGGCTACCTGCTCACGCAGCTGCAGCTCGCGGCGCTCGCCGGCGAGCTGACCGAAAACGATCTCGACACTCTGACCCGGAGATGACGTCATGCAGCGGGGCGAGATCGTCGAGCTCAGCGGCGCCGCGCTGCGCTAGGTTTTTTCACCATCACCATCATCATCGAGGAGTTTCATCGTGCGTAAGTTCAAGTGGTTGTTCGTTGCCGCTGCGGCGGTGCTCATGTCCGCGTGTGCGGCCTCCGGTCCGAAGGTCCGCACGGACCGCGATCCCATGGCGGATCTGGGGTCGTACCGGACGTTCGGCTTCTACGATCAGTTGCTCGGCGATCGGGCGCGCTACTCGAGCGTCATGAGCAACCGCCTGCGGGCGGCGACGATCGCGGAGCTCACGAAGCGTGGCTACACGTACGATGCCCGCTCGCCGCAGCTGCGCGTCAACTTGTTCCTGCAGGTTGCGAACCGCCAGGACGTGCGTTCGACGCCGGCGGCTGGCCGGCCGTGGCTGGGCCTGCGTGACATCGAGACGGTCGGCTACAAGGCGGGCACGCTGCGTATCGATCTCGTGGACGTCGTTCGCAACGCGTCGGTGTGGCAGGCGGTCGCCGAGGGCAAGATCCCGGAAGAGGCGATGAAGGACCCGGGTCCGGCGGTCGACGCGGTCGTCCGCAGCATGTTTCAGCAATTCCCTGACAAGCCGCAGGCCTAGTCGCGTGAGCCGAGGCGCCGGCACTGTTGCTCGCGCAACCGTGTCGGCGCTTCTTACAACAATCTAGGCCTAAAGACCTAGGCGCCGCAGGTCTTCTGCATCCGCCGCCGCGCTATGCTACGTAGCAAGTAGAACAAGGAAAAAGGGAGTGCGGTCATGTGCGAGCTTTGCAAACTCGAACAGGCGCAGGATCGCGAGTCACTGGCTGCAGTCGGCAGCGCCCTCGTCAGTAGCGATCGGGTCGCACGCAGCAACAAAGAGTTTCTCGACCTGCACGGCGTCACGGCGATCAATCTGTTGTCCACGCCGCGTGCCGGCAAAACCTCGCTCCTGGAATCGTGCATTCCGACGCTGCAGCGGGATTACCGCATCGGCATCGTCACCGGCGATCTCACGACCGAGCAAGACATTCAGCGGATGCGCGCGCTCGGCGTGCCGACGCTGCAAGTCGTGACGGGCAGCGGCCGCCATCTCGATGCGCATCTGCTGCAGCGGGCGCTGCACGACATGGTCACTGCGCAACTCGATCTGTTGTTCATCGAGAGCGACGGCAATCTCGCATGTCCGGCGAGCCTGAGTCTCGGCCAGCACCACAACGTCGCGCTGGTGTCCGTGCCCGACGGCGACGATCGGCCGCAGCGCGAGCCGGCGATGTTTCGCGCAGCCGACCTGGTGCTGCTGACGAAGATGGACCTGCAGGAGCGCACGCCGGGCTTCGACGATCTGCGTCTGCATCGGAATCTGCGCGCGATCGGCTGCGAAGCGCCGGTGCTCGGACTGTCGAGCCGTCGCGGTATCGGCATCGACGTGTTTTGCGAATGGCTGCGCGCGAAGGAAGCACTGCAGTCGCTGCAGGTCGCATCCCGCACGCTCGAAGCGCAACCGATCCCCGACAAGCCGCGAGTGCGCTACAACTGAGAGTGCAGCTGGTACGCGAGCCAGCTGCTGCCGCGCTCCATCAATGGCCGGCGGCGCCAGCGCTCCAGTTGCAGCTCGGAGCTGCGTTTCAGATCGGCCTTGAAAGCACCCCTCAGCTCGGTTGCGACCTGCTCGTCGAGAATCCCTCCGCAGGCGCAGAGCCCGACATGACCTACGTGTTGCGGTGGCGTTCCCTGCTGGCATCTTTTGCAAAGCACAGTGGTGGAACTTCGCACGCTCGCGCGCTCTTTATGTGACAGTCATTCAGGAGACAGGATTGTTATGAGGCACATCGCACGTTGGGTACTGATTCTGACGATGGGCGCGGCCGCGGCAGCCTGCAGCTCGAACGGCGAGCGTGGCGGGATGGAAGGTGCGGGCGCGAAGGCGGGTCGCGTCGTCGACGACAGCGTCATCACCGGCAAGGTGAAGGCGGCGCTGGTTGCCGATCCGACGACCAAGGCCCACCAGATCTCGGTCGAAACGTTCCATGGCGTCGTGCAGCTGAGCGGCTTCGTCGACAGCAGGGAAGCGCGCAGCCGCGCTGAGCAGGTTGCTCAGGGCGTGGACGGCGTGAAGGACGTGAAGAACGACCTGGAGCTGCGTAACAACTGATCGGTTCGGGGCGATGGGGCCGGCGCGGGCGACTGCGCCGGCCTCTTTCTTTTTTGCGCTCTCTAGAAGTCCGGCGGTGCGATCAGCGGCACGATGCCGTTCGGGTTCAGCGCGGGGAACGAGCGATAGTAGTGACGCAGGATTTCGTCGTGACGCACTGTCGCGGCAATGCCTGGTAGTCGATAGATCTCGCGTGCGTAGCGCCACAGGTGCGGCATCTCGGTGAGCCGGCGCCCACATTTGAAGAGACGTGCGTACACGGCATCGAAGCGCACGAGTGTCGGGAACAGGCGCCAGTCGCATTCGACCGGCTCGTCGCCGAGCAGAAAACGCGAGGCGGCGAGACGGTGCTCGAGCTCGTCCAGCGCTGCGAGGAGCTTGCGGTGTTCGCGCTCGTAGACGACCTGCGCTGTCGCAGTGCCAACGTCGTAGACCGCATCGTTGATGCGCGTTGCGATCCACTGATTGAGCGCGTCGATCTCGGCTCGCAACTTCTCTGGGTATGGATCGACAGCAGTGTCGCCGCCGACGGCGTTCCACTCGGACCCGAGCATTCGCATGATGTCGCCCGATTCGGTGGACACGATGCGCCGCGTCTTGCGATCCCACAGCACGGGAACGCTGACGCGACCTTCATAGCTCGCATCAGTTGCCTCGTACGCCTCGCGCAGCGAGCCAAAGCCGTTCAGCGGGTCTGCATGATCGTCGTTGCCGAACACCCAGCCGTCCGGACCGCGCACCGGGTTCAGCGCCGACATCGACACGACGTCCTGGAGTTGCTTGACGCAGCGTACGAGCACTGTCCGCGCCGAGTAGGGGCACGCGTGCGAGACGTACAAGTGATAGCGCCCACGATCCGCGGGAAACGCACTGGTTGCGTCGGCGCGCACGCGCTCTTGAAAGCCGGTGCGTTTGCGGGCAGGTTGGCTGGCGTCCATGGATTTGAGGGTTCGTGCGCAAAGATCGGAGTGCCGGGGCGTCCGATTGTGCGCAAACTGGCGCTGCCTGAGAAGACTCGACGCGGACACATTCATATCGGAGTGGACGATGCTGAAACTGTACGATTACCTGCCATCGCAGAACGGCTTCAAGATCCGCCTGCTGTTGCAGCATCTCCGCCAGCCGTACCAGCACGTGCCGGTGGCGATTTTCCAGGGCGAGTCGCGCACCCCGGAATTCCTGCAGAAGAACCCGGTGGGCGCGATCCCGGTACTGGAGCCCGAGCCTGGCGTGTACGTCGCCGAGTCCAACGCGATCCTGTGCTATCTCGCTGAGGGCACTGCGTATCTGCCGTCGGAGCGACTGGCGCGAGCGCGCGTGATGCAGTGGTTGTTCTTCGAGCAGTACTACGTCGAGCCGACGCTCGGCACGCTGCGTTTCTGGACGATCGCCGGCAAGCTGAAAGCGAATGAGGCAGTGGCCGCGGTCAAGCGCAGCTCGGGGGAACGCGCTCTGGATGCTCTGGAGCGGCATCTCAGCCAGCATCCGTTCCTCGCGAACGACACCTATTCGATCGCCGACATCGCCGTGTTCGCGTACAGCCATCTCGCGGCCGAGGCACACTTCGATCTCGCTTCGCGTCCGTCGTTCGTGCGCTGGCTGGAGCGCGTGAAGGCGCAGGCCGGAACGCTGCCGCAGATCTATCCGTACACGCCGGACGCTATGGCGTAACCGTTTTCGCATACAGTACACGCATGAGCTGGAACTCGCTGCTCGGCTTGGGCTGGCTGCTCGTCCGCACCGGCGAGTAACTGTAGGTCGCGCTTCAGCCCGACAACAACGCGTCGACCTGTTTCTCCAGCAACGACCGGCTCGGCAGTCCGATATGCCGCACGCACACAGTGCCGTCGCGCTCCAGGATGACCGAGGTCGGAAAGCCGATGAACGGCCCGAACGCCTCGTTGAATTGATCGCGTCCGGCGCCGATCAGCACGGGGTAGTTCATCTTCATCGCGCGTGCGTACGGTTTGACCAGCCGCACTTCCTTGTCGACAGAGACGCCGAGCACGACGAAGCCGCGATCCTTGTAATCGCGATACAGCGCCATGAGCGACGGAATCTCGCGCCTGCACGGCCCGCACCACGTCGCCCAGAAGTTCACCAGCACCACCTGGCCCTTGTACTGACTCAGGCGCACGTCCTTGCCGTTGATGTCTTTCGCGCTGAAGTTGAGGTTCACTTTGTGGCGCGCGACGTTGCAGACTTCGCCGGCCGCGTGCGCGCTCGGACCGAACGATGCCAGCAACGCAGTGATCGTGAGCAGCCCCGATCTGATGCTGGTGAAAATCATGCGGCCACTTTGAGCTTGACGCCCAGAGAGTCAAGCACCTTGCGAACGGTTTCATAGCGCACCTTGGCGCCGGGCGCGAGTGCTTTGTAAAGGCTCTCGCGACCCAGACCCGACGACTTCGCGATCTCTGCGATGCCACGCGCTCGAGCGACATTGGCCATCGCGCGCAGGAAGACATCGGGATTCGGATCCTCGATCGCAGCGGACAGGTACTCGGCGATGACTTCCTCGCTGTCCAGGAATTCCGCCGGATCGAATGCCGCGACACGCACGGCTTTCGCCCTGGAACCGGCCTTCTTTCTCGCCCTGCTCATGCTCGCTCCTCGAGTTCGCGCGCCATCTTGATGGCGCTTTTGATATCGCGCACCTGCGTCGACTTGTCACTACCCAACAGCAACACATAGAGCGCTGAATCGCGGCGCGTGTAGTAGACGCGGTAGCCCGGCCCGGTATGAATACGCATCCGCCAGCTCAGCCAGCCATTTTGCGAACGCATCCGTGCGTGTAAAGATAATCACGTGAGGCATTGTATCCGTATGGATACAAAAAGACCAGCCCCTGCCTACGGGCGACTATTTCCCCGGTTTGCGCTTCGCGCTTTCGTCGACCGTCAGCGCAAACACATCCGGGCGCGCGTAGTGGCCGATGACATCGAGATCGTAGCGACCGCGCACGACGTCGTCGAGATCGACCTTCGCGACCAGCAGCTCTTCGCGGTTGTACACGGGACCGGCGATGACTTCGCCGAGCGGCGAGGCGATGATGCTGCCGCCGCGAATCAACGGACGATCGCGCGGCCAGTCGGGCGCGGCCGATCCGCTGGGCGGGGGCTGATACTGGCAGGCGCTGACGACGAACAAGCGTCCTTCGTACGCGATGTGCCGCATGCTCACCTGCCACATGTCGCGCTCGTCGACGGTCGGCGCGCACCAGATGTCCAGGCCCTTCGCGTACATCGCGGTCCGCAGCAGCGGCATCATGTTTTCCCAGCAGATGCAGGCGCCGACCCGGCCGGCATCGGTCTGCATCGTGTACAGCGTCGAGCCGTCGCCCTGGCCCCAGATCAGGCGCTCCATCGCGGTCGGCATGAGCTTGCGATGTTTGCCTGCGAGCTCGCCGCGAGCGGAGAAGAACAGAGCCGTGCAGTAGAGCGTCGTGGTGTCGCGCTCGATCACGCCGACGACGAGCGCAGAGCCGGTCGTGCGCGCCAGCTCGGCGAGTGCATCGGTCTGTGGCCCAGGCACATCGATCGCCTCGCGCCAGTAGTGCAGAAAGGCCTCGCGACCCTCCGGCGTGCGGTACCCGACGCGCGCACCGAAGTCTGCGCCCTTCGGATACCCGCCGAGCAGCGCCTCGGGCATCACGGCGAGTTGCACGCCCGCCTCACGGATCGCATTGGCATAGCTGAGAATTCGCTCGAGCGTGGCTGCCGTGCCTGCAGCCTGCGAGCCGATCTGGAGGGCGGCGATGGTGGCGGTGCGCATAGTGATGCGAGTGTAACTTGAAGTCCTTGTCCGTTCGCGTAGGCTGACATTCAAACGAGCCGATCGCCGCGGCCAGATGGCTCGCAACAACACGACAAAATGGCCTCGCTCCTGACGCAAGCGACTATGCGCATCGCGTTGATCGGCAATTCGGGATCGGGCAAGTCGACGCTGGCGCGTCAGCTCGCGGCGGCGTACGCGCTGCCGCTGCTCGATCTCGATACGCTTGCGTGGGAGCCCGGCAAGATCGCGGTCGCTCGCGCACCGCTCGCAGCCGCGGCGGACGTGAACGCGTTTTGTTCGACGGGCTCGCGCTGGGTCGTCGAGGGCTGCTACGCCGGGCTCGCGCAGGCGGCGCTGCCGTACGCGACGCTATTGCTGTTCCTGGAGCCGGGTGTCGACGTGTGCCTCGCCAACTGTCGCAACCGGCCGTGGGAGTCGCTGACCTCGGTACGCGAGTACTACTCGCGCGACGGCGACAGGTCGCTGGCCGCGCACCAGGCGCTGTTCGACGAATACCGCGGGCCGAAGCGCAAGCTCACGGCCCGCGTCGAGGCCGATCAGCTCGACGCCCTGACGCGGTGATTCTCGACGACGGCGTTTTCCGCCGCGACGCTGCGCTTGCCCGTGAGGTGCACCAGCAGGCCGATGACGCCCATCGCCCACACGATCACCGGGCTCGAAGGCAGATCGGTGACCACTGACAGCGCCAGTCCGACGACGTAGCTGCCGAACGCGAGCGCGTAGCCGATCATCAGCTGCCGCTTCTTCGCGTGCCGATAGGTCGCGACCGCGGGCACGATCAGGCTCGTGAACACCAGATAGACGCCGACCAGCTGCACCGAAGCCGTGACGACGACGGCGAACAGCACGTAGAAGCCGATGCGGCCGATCTGCTCGCGCCAGCGGAACCAGACGGCCGCGAAGATCGCCGTGAGCACCGCCGTGCGGATCAGCTGATCGTTCGACGCCCACAGGATCTGGCCGGCGAGGAGGTCCTTCAGGTTCTCGCCGCCGTGCGGATCGTTCGCGAGCATCAGGATCTGCGCGGTGGAGGCGAGCACGAACAGAATCCCGATCAGCGCTTCCTGCACTTCGGGCCGTTTGCGCTCCGTCCACGTCAGCAGCAGCGCGCCGGCAAGTGCAGCCGCGCCCGCCGCCGCCTGCGCGCCCCAGCCTTCGATCGGCAGACCGAAGCTGTTGGCGGCAATCACGCCGAGCCCGGCGACTTGCGCGATCGCCAGGTCGATGAACACGATGCCGCGCGACAACACTTGCTGCCCGAGCGGCACGTGCGAGATGACGACGAGCAGGCCGGCGATCACCGCCGGCCACAGGATGCTCAGTTCAGTGGAGAAGAGATTCATTTCAGCACCGCCAGGAGCTTATCCAGAGTGTCGTCGAAGAGTCCGAACAGATCCTTCGCCTCGGTGCTGCCGCCGACGGAGAAGGGCAGCACGATGACCGGCGCGTTGACGCGCTGGGACAGCCATTGGGCCGCCTTCGGATCGTTGTACGCATTCACCAGGATCGCCTTCGGCGGCGACGCCTTCAGCTTCGTCACGAGCTGACCGAGATAGCCGGCGGTCGGCGGCATGCCAGGCTTCGGCTCGATGGCCGCGAGCTGCTGCAAGCCGAGCCAGCGACACAGATAGCTCTGGTCGCTGTGCATGACGACGATCGGCGCGCCCTTCAGCGACGCAGCCTTGCTGTCCCAACGCTGGATCGCTGAGTTCCAGCGAGTCTCGAAGTCCTTCTCGCGTTGCTGATAGTACTCGGCATGGGCGCCGTCGAGCTGGGCGAGACGCTCGCTCAGCGCTTTCGCGACGCGCGCGATGTTGTGCGGATCGAGCTGCACGTGCGGATTGCCCTGCGGATGAATGTCGCCGAGCGCGCGATCGAAGTGCTCCGGTTTCTCCACGAGCTGCAGGACCGAAGCCGCTTCGAAGTAGCCGGGGCTGCCCGGCCGGATGCGACTGTTGCCGGACTCCTGGATCAGCACCGGCAACCAGCCGATCTCCAGCTCGGCGCCGGTTGCGAAGACCAGGTCGGCGCTGCGTGCGCGCGCGACCAGGCTTGGCTTCGCGTCGACGCGATGCACGTCCTGCAGCGCGCTGGTAGCGACGTAGAGGTTGACCTGGTCGCCGCCGATCTCCTTCGTGAGCGCGCCCCAGTCGGCGGTGGTTGCGAGCACTTTGATCGCTGCGTTGGCCGGCAACGCCGCTGCGAGGATGAGCAGCGCAAGCGCGCTGCGGATGAATCTGAGCATGACTAGGGACTCCTCTCAAAACTTGTGCGCGCCGTGCGCGCCGATGCCATAGATGTATTGCAGGCGGAACGCGCGATCTCGATCGCCCTCGTTACGCGCGTCGTCCCAGTCGTACTGGGCGCGCAGACGCGTGAACTCGCTGGGATTCCAGTCGAGCATGATCGAGATGCGGTCCGGGTCCGCCGGCAGCAGCGCCGGGAACGCAGAGAGCGGCAACACACCCGAGTCGACCAGCCCGATGCGCGGCGTGCCCGAGTCGAGCGAGTCGTAGCGCAGGCCGGCGCGCCAGCGCGGCAGGAACTGATACACGCCCTGCAGATACCAGCCGGACTGCGTGCTGCGATAACCGTCGCTCAGGTCCGAGCCCTCGGTGTCGAACGCGAGCTCGCCGGTTTCGCGCCGGCGCATGTACTCGCCCTGCACCTTGAGCTGACGGCGATTCGGATCGCCCACCGGCGTCCACTTCATCACAGCGTCCACGACCCACGTGCGCGACTTGCCGGTGAACGCATCGGTCAGCGGCAGGCCGAACTCGTCGACGTTCTCGAACGCGCGGTCTGCGGCGCGCTGATCGAGGAAGGCGGCGCCGGCGCGCCAGCTGGTCGCATCGCCGACGTCGCCGCCGACGTGCGCGAACAGCGTCGCGCCGTTCAGGCCATTGCGATTGCGCCGCGTCGCCGGGAAGGCGTCGCCGTTGCCGGCTTCTGCGCCGAACTCGAGGAACAGATCCGTCGGCGCCAGCCACTTCACCTGCAGACCGTCCTGCTTGAACTGGTTGCCGAAGAAGGCCTGGTAGGCGAGCGGCTGATCGATGAAGTCCCACGCATGCGCGTGCACTTCATTCAGATAGCCGAAGCCCGAGAAGAAGCGCCCGCCCTTCGCGGTGAAGCCCTCGGGCAGCGCCAGCGTGCGGAAGAAGGCTTCCTCGACCTCGACTTCGTCCTCGGGCGTGAGCGCCGCCGTCATCTGCGCGGAGAAGTAGGGATCGACGTTCGCGGCCAGCGTGATCTCGGACTCGCCGAGGTTGAAGCTGCGCTCGCCGGGTCCGACTTCGCCGCCGCTCGGCATGAAGCCGCCGATGCGCCAGCTCTGCGGATCCTGCGACGTGTCCGTGTAGCCACCGGCGAGAATCAGCGAGATCGCCGGGTTGAAAGCAGTCCCGGGTGCCGCGCCGCCTTGCGCGGGCACCGGCATCGCTTGCGGCTCGGGCGCCGTCTCTGCCAATGCACCGACCGGTGCGGATTCGAGCGTCGCGATGCGCGTTTCCAGCGCATCGACGCGGGTCTTGTAGTCGTTCTTCAGTGCCTGCAGCTCAGCGCGCAGGCTCGCGACGTCGTCGGCTGCCTGGCTGAGCGTTGGCAACATTGCGCCCGACAGCGCCAGCAGCGCCGCAAGGGCTTTGGAACTCGTCATGGAGGGGTCCTCCTCTTCGAAGCGAAAGGGCACGAGCGGCGAGCACGCCGTTCATGCGATCACTGCGTCAGAAGAAGCGAGGAGGAGCGCGGGAGCGAAATGGCGGGTGAGGAAGCGGGCGGACCTCGGCGCCGATGCTCGCGGGAGCGATGCCCGCAAGCTGCGGCACGTAGGGGATGCGGATGAAGCTCGAGCTGCTCGCCATGCTGAGCAGCGGCGCTGAAGATGCGCATTGTCCGCAGAGCTGGGTCGTCCGGCCGGGCAGGCCGTCGGGGTCGGACTTCAGGTGGGAATAAGCGTGCGCCTCCATGCCGAGCTGGGCGATGAGCAACGCCAGCGACAGCAGGTGAACGATCAGGCGGCGACGATTATTTCTGAACAGGGCTCCAACCTCCGCACCGTGCGAGTATCCGCCGAGTTGCCCCTGTCCGACAATCCCGGAACGTCATCGGCTTGCCGACAACGTAATTTTCGGCCGGCGCGGGTGCACAGATGACGAAAACATCATGAATCGGCGTCGCCGAGCCGGTCAGAGCAGGGTGTCGGCAGGGCGAACAGCATCGCGAAAAGCGCCAGCAGTATCAGAACGACGGTCATGCCTGGACCTTCAGGGGGCGCGCATTATACGGACCTGCATCGTTTCGTTCTCTCCAGCCACGATTTGCCAGAATCGGTCATCACTCTGCAATGTAGAGTACTTGACAGGGCATTGCCGGCAGCCGTAGCTTGCCCGCCGTGGGCACGCCACGGAACAAGACGATGCAATCCGCGAATCCGGTCCAGCTCGACTCGCACGCTGCAGCGACGCTGCGCTACATCCGCGCATCGATGGAGTCCGCGGCGTCGCTCTCGGTGCCGGGTTCGACCGGCATCGCGTCCGGCATCGTCGGTGTGCTGGCCGCAATCGTTGCTTCTCTTCCGGCGTTGCGGCCGCATTGGCTCGTCGTCTGGCTCGTCGCTGCGTTCATCGCCGCCGCCGTGGGCGGGGCGCTGTTGCTGCGGCAGCCGTCGCTGGGCTCGTTGACGATCGGAGGTGCGCCGATCCGCAGGTTCGCCATCGGTCTGCTGCCGTCGTTGTTCGCGGGCGCGGTGCTGACGTGGGTGCTGTGGACGAACGCTAGCGAGCGCATGATTCCCGGCACCTGGCTGCTGCTGTACGGCTGCGGGTTGATTGCTGCCAGCGCCGCCACTGCGCGCACGATCGGCATTCTCGGCGGCTCGTTCATCGTCACCGGATTGGTGGCGCTGCTGTTGCCGCAGCAGTGGCAGATCGCGATGCTCGGCGCGGGATTCGGCGGGTTGCACATCGTTTCCGGTTACTGGATGGGAAGGGCGGGACATGGCCGCGAAAGCTGAGACACGCAAGGCGAGTGCACCGGCGAAACGCAAGCGGCCGAAGCTGGCTGCCGTGCCGGGCGCCGGCGTCGCGGCGGACGACGCGAAGTTCGATCGGCTGATCTACGAGCGCGTGCGCCTCGGCATCATGAGCGCGCTGGCCGTGCGCGAGGAGCTGACGTTCACGGAGCTCAAGGGGCTGTTCGACGTCAGCGACGGCAACCTGAGCGCGCACGCGCGCAAGCTCGAGGAAGCGAGCTACGTCACCTGCACGAAGTCCTTCGAAGATCGCCGTCCACGCACCGTGTATCGGATCACCGCCGTCGGCCGCAACGCGTTGCATCGCTATCTCGACCACGTCGAGGCCGTGATCAAGGCGACCCGGCGCACGTAAAAATTTGCCCTATCACTCTGCAACGTAGAGTACTCTTCAATGCATATCGCAATCATCATGGACGGCAATGGCCGCTGGGCGGCGCGCCGCCGACTGCCGCGCACTGCAGGACATCGCGCGGGCGCCACGGCAGTGAACACAGTTGTGGAGGCGGCCGCGCGCCGTCGCGTCAGCACGCTGACCCTCTACGCATTCTCCGCTGGCAACTGGCATCGGCCGGAAGGCGAAGTCAGCGCACTGTTCGCCCTGTTCAAGCGTCACCTGCTCACACAGACGCGCCGCTGCCTCGAACAATCGATCCGCATCAATGTCATCGGCCGCCGGGATCGACTCAACGCGGAGCTGCACGAGCTGATCGAGCGCAGCGAACAGGAGACTGCGCAGTGCGATGGCATGCGCCTGCGCCTCGCAATCGACTACTCCGCGCAGCACAGCCTCGTCGAGACCTGCCGGCGATTGCGACGGCAGGACGAGATCGATCGCTCGCGCTTCGTCGAACGGCTCGCCGAAGTGGATCACGCGGCGCTGCCGGCGCCCGAGGTCGATCTGCTGATCCGCACCGGCGGCGAGAAACGCCTCAGCGATTTCCTGCTCTGGGAGTGCGCGTACGCCGAGCTGCACTTCGTCGATTGCCTGTGGCCGGACTTCGACGAGCGTGCATTCGACGAAGCCCTGCAGGAATACGCGCGCCGCGAGCGACGCTTCGGCGCGATCCAGGAAGACCAGTGTGTGAGGTCCAGCCATGGATAGTCTGCGAAGTCAGCCGACCGTGCCCGCCGACATGGCGATCGCTCCCGCGCTCGGGCCGATCCGAGCCGGGCGCAAGGTGCAACCGCACACCGCGTTGCTCGTGAATCCCTTCTACGCGAAGGATCCGCGCGCCAGCTTCGGCAAGCACGTGCTCACACCGACGCTTGCGCTGACGAGCATCGCCGGAGCGACGCCCGCGCACTGGGATGTGCGCTATTGGGACGAGAATCTGTTGCAGGGAGCGCCGCCGGCTGATCCCTTGCCACAGGTTGTCGGCATCACGGTGCATCTCACGTTCGCGCGGCGCGCGTACGAGCTGGCTGCGTTCTTTCGTGCACAAGGCTCGATCGTCGTGCTCGGCGGCTTGCACGTGTTGTCGTGTCCGGACGAGGCGCTGGAGCACGCCGATGCGATTGCGATCGGCGACGGCGTGCAGCTTTGGCCGGCGATTCTCGCCGACATCGAGCGCGGCGCGTTGCAGCGGCGCTATGCAGCCGACTACTCGCGAGCTTATGCGCTGGATCCGCCCGCGCGCCGCGCCATCTTGCCGCGCAAGTCGTTCCTGACGACGACCAGCGTGATTGCGACGCGCGGCTGCCACAATCGCTGCGGCTTCTGCTATCTCTCGACCGACGGCTTGCACATGCCGTATCGCATGCGCGAGGTCCAGCAGGTCGTCGACGAAATCGTGGCCGATGGACAGCCGTACGTCGTCTTCGTCGACAACAACCTCGGGTCGCGGCCCGCGTACCTGCGCAAGCTGTGCGAGGCGTTGCGACCGCTCGGGATCATCTGGAGCGCCGCGGTCACGATCGACGTGACCGACGACCCAACGCTCGTGCGCGACATGGCGCGGGCCGGCTGCACCGGCGTCTTCGTCGGCTTCGAATCGCTGAATGAAGGCAATCTCACCGACGCGCGTAAACGCACGCCGGCGCCCATGGACTACGCGCGCCGGGTCGCGTTGCTGCATCGATACGGCATCCAGGTGAACGGCAGCTTCGTGCTCGGCTTCGATCACGACGGTCCGGACGTCTTCGCGCGCACCGTGCAATGGATCGAGGAGAACCGGCTCGAGTGCGCGACGTTCCACATCCTCACGCCGTATCCCGGCACGCCGCTGTTCCGTCAACTCGAAGCGCAAGGACGCATCCTGCATCGCGACTGGGACAAGTACGACACGGCGCACGTCGTCTTTCAGCCGAAGCACATGAGCTGCGAGGAGCTCGATCTGGGCTATGCATTGTGCTACGACAAGCTGTTCTCCCACGCGTCCATCTGGAAGCGACGTCCGAGCGATGGCAGCGCTGTGCTCGCGTATCTCGCGATGAGCTATCTCTACAAGCGCTCGAACCGCTTCTGGCACCTGCTGATCCGTCACCGGCTCACAGCAGCGATGTGGCGGCCGCTGATCGAGCACTCACGCCGGCGGCATCTCAAGCTCCGGCCGCGCCTGGAAGCGCTCGGTGTGGCGGACGAAGCGGCGGCGCGCGCCAGTCAGTGTGTGAGTGCGGGAGTATGAAAACCTATTCCGGAAAGCGTGCGCTCGACATCCTGCTCGCCGGCGCAGCGTGCGCGGCTTTCGCGCCGCTCGTTGCCGGCATCGCAGTCGCGAGCTGGCTCGAAGACAGCGGTTCGCCGCTCTTCGCACAATCGCGCGTCGGACGCGAGCGTCATCCCTTCACGATCCTCAAGCTGCGCAGCATGCGCGAGCAGCGAGTGACTCGCGTGGGGCGCTGGCTGCGCCGCACGGGGATCGATGAGCTGCCGCAGTTCGTCAATGTGCTGCGAGGGGAAATGAGCATCGTCGGGCCGCGGCCGCTGACTCAGCAGGACGTCGAGCGCCTCGGCTGGCACGACGCGCCGCACGACTGGAGGTTCGCCACGAATCCCGGCATCACGGGCCTGTCGCAGCTGTTCGCCCGACCGACCCTGCGTGCCACGCGACGGCTCGACCGGTTGTACCTGCAACGCCAGAATCTGTTGCTCGATCTGCGACTGATCGCGCTCTCGTTCGCCGCGAATCTCGCGGGCAAACGCTACGTCCGACACTGGGTCAGAGGGCATGCGTACCGTCATGTGCAGGCCGAGTGGACCCGGCAGCCGTGAGACACCCGCGCTGACTTTAGTGCGTTCCGCTCAACTGGACGGCGATTGGACAATAACCCCGTGAGTCAAAATCGGGGAGCGTCGTGCGCTATATATATGTATGCGGATTGCTGGCGGTTACGGCTGCCGCGCAGGCCGGCCACTACCGGCCGCCGCGTTTGCCGGACGGACAGATCGATCTGCAAGGTGTGTGGTCGCACAAGAACATCACGCCGCTCGAACGGCCTGCCGATGTGAAGTCGTTCGTGATCACGCGCGAGGAAGCGGCGCAGCTGCAGGCGCGGATCCTTGCAAAGAGCGAAGACCTGTCGAGGCCTGCCGAGCCTTCGGTGTATTTCTGGGAGCGCGGCATCGAGGCGATCCGCGGCGAGTATCGCAGCTCGATCATCACCGATCCCGCGGACGGCAAGATTCCGGCGAACGATCACTTCAAGACGCTCGCGAAGGCGACCGGTGCAGCGGTTCTGACCGCATTCGATGGTCCGGAGCAGCGGCCGGGCTCTGAGCGTTGCCTCGCCGCAATCAGCTCGGCCCCGCCGGTCACAGTGGTGCCGGCCGCTGACCTGCGGCAGATCGTCCAGACGCCGCAGTCCATCGTGATCGCTTCCGAGGAGCTGCACGAAGCCCGCGTCGTGCGCATGAACGCGCCGCACGCGCCGGCCGCGATCGTTTCGTGGCTGGGCGATGCGATCGGCTGGTGGGAAGGGGAGACGCTGGTGATCGAGACGAAATACTTCGCCCCGACCAGCGCTCCGCGCGCCGGCCCGGCGAGCCTGTTCTTCGTCGGACCGGACACGACGGTGACGGAGCGCATCACCCGGGTGTCCGCCGACGAGCTCAGCTACGTGTTCACGGTGCAAGATCCGACGTACTACACGCGGCCCTGGAAAGGCGAGACGCGCTTCGGGCGCTCCAGCGACCAGCTGCTCGAATACGCCTGCCACGAGGGCAACTATTCGCTGAGCAACGCGCTGATGAGCGCGCGGGCCATCGAAGGCGCCGCCGTCGCGAAACAATCGCAACCCTGACGCGCGCTGGCAGGTTCTGGCGCGATCATGGGCACGGAGGCATGATCGCGCGGAACGGGGGCCATTCGATGAAAGCCATCGGCCTGCGAATCAAATCGGGCTTCGCCATTGCGGCCATCGTGCAGCGGAGCGCGGACGGCTTGCGTCTCGAGGCGGTGCGCAAGATCCTGCTGTCCAGCGAGGATCTGCCGCAGTCCCGCTTTCCCTATCACCCGACGATCGAGCTGCCGCAACGGCAGGGCGCCGCGCTCTCCGACAAAGCCGTCAAGGAAGTGCACCGGACTGCCGCGCAGGAGATGCGCAAGGTGCTGGAGGAGTTCGACGGCATCAAGCGCGCCGGCATGGTCGTCGGCAGCGTGATTGACCCCGACTCGCTGGGCAATCCGCACGTCCGCGTCCATGCGCTCGAAGGCAAGCTGTTCCGCGAAGTGGTCGCCGAGGCGCTGAAGAAGCGCGACATCGGTTGCGGCGTGCTCCTCGAGCGCGACGCGTACGCCAAAGCCGCGGCCGACATGGCCTCCGCCGAACCGCAGCTGCGTGCGAAGATCGCGGCGCTCGGCCAAGGTCGCATCAAACCCTGGCGCGCCGAAGAGAAGCTCGCGACCCTCGCGGCCCTTTGGTCACTGGTGCCGGGAGAGAAAAAGAGGGGAAACTGAGCGCTGCAGCAGCCAGCTCATATTTGCCTGACGCTCAGAGTCGAGCGCATCATCCGCGACATGGAGACTTGGCGCGAATTCGCAACCTACAGCGATGCGGCGTCCGCCGAAGTGATCCTCGGCCTGCTGCGGTCCGAGGACATCCCCGCACGGGTGCTGTCCGATGAGCCGATGCCCGGCCTGACCCGCGGCTTCTGCGTCATGGTCCCCCCAGAGATGTTGCGTCGGGCCGAGTGGGTTCTGTCCCAGGCGCAGCTCACCGACGCTGAGCTTTCCTACTACGCAACGGGCGAGCTCGGCGACAGCCCGCCGCGCTGAATGTTTCTTCGCGCACTGTTCGCCTTCCTCGCACTGCCCGGCATCGTCGCGTTCGCTGTTCCGATCTGGTGGCTCGTCAGGAACGCGCACGCGGGACTGCAACATCCTGCGGCGTTGCTGCTCCTGATCGTCGGCTGCGTCGGCCTGCTCTGGTGCGTTCGCGACTTCTACGTGTTCGGCAAGGGTACGCTCGCGCCGTGGTCACCGCCGCGGCATCTCGTCACATCCGGGCTGTATCGCTACTCGCGCAATCCGATGTACGTCTCGGTGCTGGTGATTCTGCTCGGCTGGACTCTCACGTTCGGCGCGCTGCGGGGCCTCGGCGGCTACACTGCGATCGTCGCAGGCGCGTTCTATGTGCGCGTCGTTCTGTTCGAAGAACCGTGGCTGGCGCGCACGCACGGAGTGGTTTGGGAAGACTACGCGCGCCGAGTGCGACGCTGGGTGTGAGAGGCAGTATCATCGAGCGCATGGCCACCGCATCGTTCCGCTGCGCTGTCCGCTTCGTCTGCATCGCCAACCTCGGCTATTTCTTCGTCGAGTTCGGCATCGCGCTGGCCATCGCATCGGTCGCATTGTTCGCGGACAGCATCGACTTCCTCGAAGACGCTTCGGTCAATTTCCTGATTCTCATCGCGCTCGGCTGGTCGATGATCGCCCGCGCGCGCGTCGGCATGGTGCTCGCCGCGTTGCTGCTGGTCCCTGGTCTCGCGACGTTGTGGATGGCGTGGCACAAGTTCCTCGCTCCGGTGCCGCCAGCCGCGGTATCGCTGTCGCTCACGGCGCTCGGCGCGATGGCGGTGAATTTCGTCTGTTCACTCGTGCTGGCGCGACATCGCGAACACGGCGGGAGTCTCGCGAAGGCTGCGTTCCTGTCCGCTCGCAACGATGTCGTGGCAAACGCCGCGATCATCATCGCGGGCGTGCTGACGGCGTATTTCAGTTCCGCTTGGCCCGACCTCATCACCGGTATCGGCATCGCGGCGCTGAACGCGGGCGCGGCGCACGAAGTGTGGGAAGCGGCGAGCAGCGAGCACCGCGAAGCGAAAGCGTGAGCGAGGGGCGGACCAGATGAAGAGCAGCACACCGGCGACCCTCGACGAGTACATCGCGACGTTTCCGCCGGACGTCCAGGCGGTCCTGCAGAAGATCCGGACGACTGTCGCGAAGGCCGTACCGAAGGCGGAAGAGAAGATCAGCTACCGGATACCGGCGTTCATGCTCGACGGCATCGTGATCTACTTCGCCGCCTTCAAGAATCACATCGGCGTGTTCCCGCCGGTGCGCGACCCGAAGCTGAAGAAGGAGGTCGCGCGCTACGCCGGCCCGAAGGGCAACCTGCAGTTTCCGTTGTCGGAGCGAATTCCGTATGCACTGATCGGCCGCATCGCGAAGGTACGCGCCAAAGCGAATAGGGTGAGTGCCGCCGCGAAGGACAAGAAGAAGCGGAAGTGACGCAGTCCTCATAACGCCGAAGGCGGCCGGGAGCCGGCGGCCGTTCTGCTAGGATAGCCGCAACCGCGTGGCGGGCGCGGATAAAAGCTACTACTACGAATGTCCAGATTCTGGTCGAGCGGGGTGCTGTGGGCGCTGATCTTTGCCGCGCCACTCACCGCCATTGCAGAGAACCGTTACACCGTCGAATCGCCGCCCAGCTGGGTGCGCCGTGACGTGCCCGCAGTCGGCGACGACGCTCCGGCCGCCGAAGCGCAGGACGGCGTCGAGTATCTCTCCGTCGATCGTCAAGTCCGACTCACGCCGCAAGGCTCCGACACCTACTGCGACTACGTCCAGCGCCTCGTGAGCGAAGCCGGCGTCGAAGAGATGTCCAACATCTCGCTCGACTTCGATCCGCACTCCGATCGCCTGATCCTGCATTCGCTGCAAGTGCGCCGCGGCGGGCGCGTGATCGATCAACTCAGGAAAGCGCGCATCACGGTGTTGCAACGAGAGCGCGGGCTGGAGGACGGCCTGCTCGACGGCACGCTGACGCTCACGGCGGTGCTCGAAGACCTCCGGCCGGGCGACATCGTCGCCTACAGCTTCACCGTTCATTCCGACGACCCGATCCTCGGCAACCGCTACAACGATTCGTTCACGACGCAGTGGTCGACGCCCGTGCGCTGGTCGCGCCTGCGGCTGCTGCAACCGGAAGACCGCGTCATTCACATCGATCAGATCGGCGCCGACCTCAAGCCGGTGATTCGTCACGACGGCGCGACGAAGGAAACGATCTGGCAGTGGCGCGATCTGGCGGGCCTGCGCAACGAGAGCGAACAGCCTTCGTGGCACGTGCACTACCCGCGCATCCGGCTGAGCGAGTGGGACAGCTGGAAGGATGTGGTGGAGTGGGGCGTGCCGCTCTACCAACTCAAGCCCCTGTCTGCACCGATGCAGGCGCTCGTCGATCAATGGCGCAAGGAGGCGGCGGACGATCCGAGCCGGATCATCGCGGCGCTGCGCTTCGTGCAGGACAAAGTGCGGTACACGGGTATCGAGATCGGGCCGGGCGCTTATCAGCCGACCGATCCGGCGCGAGTGCTGGAGCGCCGCTACGGCGATTGCAAGGACAAGGCGCTGCTGCTGGTGACGCTGCTACACGCGATGAAGATCGATGCGCAGCCAGCGCTGGTCAACACGTGGCTGGAGCACGAAATCGAAAATGTTCTGCCGGGCGCGAACATGTTCGATCACGTGATCGTGCGCATTCGCAGCGGCGGCCGCACCTATTGGTTCGATGCGACCGAGACATTGCAGGGCGGCGCGCTGCAGACCGCGAACCAGTCGCACTACGGCGCGGCGCTCGTGATCGCGCCCGGCGTGCAGAAGCTCGAGCACATGCCGGACGCGGTGCTCGCGCAGCCCACGACGGACATTGCCGAGTCCTTCGACCTGGCGGCGGGCACGACAGCGCAGGGCACGATGCAGGTGAAGTCGATCTATCGCGCCGCCGATGCGGACAGCATGCGACGCTGGATGCAGGCTTCGACGTCGCAGGAGATCACCCGCAAATATCTGGACTACTACCGCGACTGGTATCCGGGCATCAAATCGTCGGGACCGCTGCGGATCAAGGACGACCGCGCCGTCAACCGCATCGAGGTCGTCGAGCGCTACACGATCGAGCCGGCGTTCGTCGAGAAGGATAACGGTAAGCGGCGCTTCGAAATCAATCCGGACGTGGTCGCGGCGCTCGCGAAGGCGCCGGAGCTGGTGGAGCGCTCCTCGCCGCTGTCTGTCAGCCATCCGCGCAACGTGCACTACCGGGCGACGGTTCTCCTGCCGAAGGACTGGAGCATCCACAACGAGACCGTGAACGTCCAGGACGCCGCGTTCGTGTACAACTCGAAGGTCGAAGCGGTCGGGCGTCGCTTTACTGCCGAATACGATTTCCGCACGCTCGCCGATCATGTGGACGCGGCGCGCGTGCCGGAGTACGCGCGCAACCTCGAACGCGTTCGCGACGACGTCGGCTACCGGCTCACGAGCGGCGGCGACGCGGCAAAGCGGCAGAGCAGCGGATCGATCAACATCGTACTGATCCTCGCGGCGCTACTGGGTGCAGCGGGCGGCTACGTGTTGCTCGGATACCTGCGCCGTCGCGTGCCCGCCGTGCAGCCAATTGACCCGGGCGCGCCGAGCGGCATTGCCGGCTGGCTGCTGCTGCCGCTGCTGAACGTGTGCCTGCTGCCGATCATGATCGGCAATGCGCTGTATCAGTACCGGCCGCACCTGGATACGCAGACGTGGAATGCGGTCGGAAAAGGTGCGAGCGATCTGGCCATTCAGCTGCTGAAGCTCGGTCATTTCACGCTCGTTGCGAGCGGTGTGGCGCTGCTGATCGTGGCCTGCTACACAGGCTTCCTGTTCTTCAATCGCCGTCGCTCGTTTCCCTTCACGTGGGTGCTGCTGCTGTGGACGTGGGTCGCCTGGCTGTTCCTCGACCTGATCCTCGTCATCGGCCTGCCAGGCGACAATCGCCAGGACATCAGCGCAACCGGCGTAGCGTTCACCCGCTTCTGCATCTTCTCGCTGGTCTGGACGATCTACATGCGCCGCTCGCAACGCGTCGCGGCCACGTTCATCCGCGATAGCGCTACGCCAGCACCGGCTCAAGCCTCGCCGGCCGCCCTGCCCAGTCAGACTGCCAGCTGATCTGTCGGGCTGCGACGAGGGCACGCAGATCCTGCGTCGCGAGCTTCGCGACGAGCGGGCATTCGAGCACGCGCGCCACCGCGCGATAGCGGTCGAGCTCGCGCTCGACGTCCCCGGGCGCGCCTGACATCTCGAAGTCGTTGACTCGCCGGATCAGCGCCTGCACGAGCGGGCAGCCCTTGCGATCGTGCTCAGGCGTCTCGTGGCCGCGAAACACACACGCTGTGATGGACACGGCTCAATCTCCTCGGGAAGGGGGAGCGACGCCGGCGACGAGGACGAACTCGCCGGGAATCCGGTAGCCGTCGTTGCGTCGCCAGGGCTCGATTGCATGCTTGTAGCGGGCGCGCACATGCGCGCGCACCTCCTCATCGAAGCGCGACCAGGCGAGCGCGACAGGTCCGCCGATGAACGCGGCGTCGCAAGCCGATTCGGCGTCGTCGTAGCTCAGCACGGTCGCGATGCGTCGCTGGCGGACGGCGCTGAAGCCCGCGTCCGCGCACAGGCCCATCAGCACATCGGGCTCGCCCAGCGAGAAGAACAACGGGCAGACGTCGCTGTCGACCTCCGCTTCGACGATCGGAAACACCGGCGACCATCCGCAGTTCACGCGTTTGCCCCAGACCGCGATGGCGACGCGGCCGCCGGGCTTGAGGACACGTAACCACTCGCGCAGTGCGCGTTGCGCGTCGGGCACATACATCAAGCCCAGCGAGCACAGCACTACGTCGAACGTCGCAGCGGGAAAGTCCAGCGTCTCCGCGTCCATGCGCTTGAACGTTACGTTCGACACCTGTTGGTCCGCTGCGCGTTGGCGCGCGACTGCGACCATCTGACCGGACAAATCCGTGCCGAGCACGCTGCCGCCCGGTCCGACGCCTGCGGCGGCGGCGAGCGTGGTGAGACCCGTGCCGCACGCGAGGTCGAGAACCTGCTCGCCCGGCGCGAGCGCGGCAAGGGACAACATCCAGTTCCGCGCTGGCGCAAGCTGCTCCTGCCAGAGGCAATCGTAGTCGTTGCTCGCCAGGTCCCAGCCGTAGCGCTGCACGCGTCGTTGAAGCTTTGCGTCCATGCTGCGCAGTCTGTGCGCCGGAGCCGGGAGCGTCCTGTCCCCACGTCGGCAAGGTCTGCCCGAGCGTCCGCGCCGCTTCTGCGGGGTCCGGCGGCGTTTGCCGGCCGTCCGGGATTGCTACCCGAGCATCCGCCGGCGCTGGCAGACCCCTAGGCTTGCTGCCCTGACGCGCCCAGAATTGGCGCCAGACGAACCGGGGAGAGCGAATTCATGTCGGCTCAATATGTCGCGGACGCCATGCAGCGCGTCGAAGTCGTGCTGCGCAGGCGCCCTGATATGGGCATGCACGACGACTCGCCAGCCACCGCGAGCTGGCGCGGCAGCACGCGCATCGTCACCAGTCACGACAACGGCATCGAGGTCACGACCGATATGCCCAACGAGCTGGGCGGTACCGGCGACCAGGTGACGCCGGGCTGGCTGATGCGCGCCGGTCTGGCCGCCTGTACGGCGACGCGGATCGCGATGGGTGCGGCCGCTGCGGGCATCGAGCTGACGAAGCTCGAGCTGCGTGCGAGCAGTCGATCCGACACGCGCGGCATGCTCGGCATGACCGAACCCGACGGCACTCGCATCAGCGCCGGACCGCGCGACGTTGAGCTGCACGTGACTATCGCCGCGCACGGCGTGCCGGCCGAGAAGCTGCGGGCGCTGGTCGAAGAAAGCCATCGCTGCTCGCCCGTGCCGTGCGCAATCCAGGAAGAGACGCCAGTCGGACTGCAGATCGAAGTCGCGGACAGCTGATGGATGCGTTGTCGCAAACGCTGAAAGTGGTGCACCTGGTCGGTGCGATCTTCATCAATGCGAAGTTCACCGCCCCGTGGTGCTATCTCTCGCAGCGCGCCGACTCGGTCGCCTCGTTGCTCGAGCCCGGCGCCGAGCGCGTCGTGATCTTTCATCTGATCACCGAAGGCGAGTGCTACGTCGAGATCGACGGCCAGGAGCCGCTGAAACTGATCGCCGGCGACGCCGTGCTGTTCCCGCAGGGCGACGCCCATCTCATGAGCTCGAAGCCGGGTCTGCAGCCCGCGAAGGGCTCGCGGCTCGATGCGGTGCTCGCCCGCCGCCCGCGACTTCTGACCTTCGGCGGCAAGGGCGCGACGACTCGCTTGCTCTGCGGCTACCTCGCGTGCGAAGCGCGACTCGCGAAGATGCTGCTCGCGGGATTGCCATCGATCGTGCGCGTCAACGTGCGCGGCTCGAATGCCGGCGCATGGCTGGAGAGCTCGGTTCGCTACGCACTCGCAGAAGCCCGCTCGCCGCGGCCGGGCGGGGCGGGCGTGCTGGCCAAGCTTGCAGAAGTGCTGTTCATCGAAACGCTGCGCCTGTACATGCACGACCAAGAGGACGACCGCACCGGATGGCTGGCCGGCGTGAACGATCGCATCGTCGGCGCGGCGCTGGCCGCGCTCCACAAGCATCCTGCGCAGGCGTGGACGCTCGAAGATCTCGCGCGCTCGGCCGGCACTTCGCGCTCCGTGCTGGCCGAACGTTTCCAGCAGCTGGTCGGCACCTCGCCGATGCAGTACCTGACGCAGTGGCGCATGATGCTGGCGGCCAACCTCCTGCGTCATAGCAATACACCGCTCGCTCATATCGCCGAGGGTGTCGGCTATCAAACGGACACGGCATTCATCCGCGCCTTCCGGCGCGAGTTCGGTGCGCCGCCGGCAGCGTGGCGTCGCAGCCAGGTGAAACGCGAGCAGGCTCTATGATAGGAGCCATGGTCGCAGCGAGCGTTCACGCTCAAGTCCTCGGTTCCTCCTTCGATCGTCTGCCGCCGCAGTTGCGCAGTGTTCACGACGCGCGCGCACGACGGGAATTCAGCGGCCGCTGCAGCATCGAGAGCGGACGCAACTGGCTGGCCCGGATGATTCAGCTGTTTGCCTCGCTGCCGCGGCGATCGAACGCGGACGTCGTGGTTCATGTCGTCATCGAACGCAGCAAAAGTTCTGAAAGGCGTGAAACGTGGACGCGCCACTTCGGCGAGCACCGCATGCAGTCGATCATCCGTGCAGGGCGTGGCGCGCTCGAGGAATGCTTCGGCCCGATCGTTCTCAGGTTCGCGCTGACCGTGGAGCCGAACCGCATCGTGTGGACACTCGTGGGCGCGAGGTTTCTGTTCCTGCCACTCCCCGCAGCGTTGTTCGCAGGCTGCGGCGCGTTCGAAACGATCGTGGACGGCCGCTACTGGTTCGACGCACGCGCGCACATCGCCGGCATCGGTCTGCTCGTGCACTACAAGGGATGGCTGGTCGCGCATGGCGGATAGCTGTGTAGTCGTGCTGGGTGGCTACGGTAACTTCGGCAAGCTCATCGTCGCTGCGCTCGCCGCCGATCGCGATCATCGCGTGATCGTCGCCGGCCGGGATGCGCAGCGGGCGTCAGCGGTGCTCGATACTCGCTCCAGCAATCTCGCCACGGAGTTGCGGCGGCTCGGCGCGACCGTCGTCATTCACGCCGCCGGCCCGTTCCAGGGGCAGGACTACGCAGTGCCGCGCGCGTGCATCGAGGCGCGAGCTCACTATGTGGATCTCGCCGATGCCCGCGGCTACGTGTGCGGGATTGCATCGCTCGACGACGCGGCGCGGAGCAGCGACGTGCTCGTGGTCAGTGGAGCGAGCTCCGTGCCGGCGTTGTCGTCCGCTGTCGTCGATCAATTGCGGGCGCAGTTCTCGACGATCGAAAGCATCGACCATGGCATTACATCCGGTGCGAGACCTCCGGGGCTGGCGGCGATGCAAGGCGTGCTGGGCTACGCCGGCAAGCCGATTGCGCAATTGCGGGACGGCACATGGCAGACGGCGTACGGATGGCAGGATCTTGCGCGTCGCAGATACCCGCAGCCGGTCGGTCCGCGCTGGCTTGCCAATTGCGACGTGCCGGATCTCGAGCTGTTTCCGCAGCGGTACGCGCCCGTGGGAACAGTCGTATTTCGCGCCGGCGTTGCGATGAGAGTCGGCATGTTCTCGACCTGGGCGGCATCGTGGCTCGTGCGCGCTGGAATCATGAAGTCGCTGCTGCCGCACGTGCCGCGCCTGCGTCGAGCTGCGCTCGCCATCGAGCGTTTCGGCTCGACGTGCAGCGGGATGCACGTGACGGTCAGCGGGCTCGACACGCAGTCGCGGCCGGCGTCGCGAACCTGGTGGCTACTGGCACGTAACAATCACGGCCCGCAGGTCCCGTGCTTCCCGGCGATCGCGCTCGCACGCAAGCTCTTGCGCGGCGAAGTCAGCACGCGCGGCGCGATGCCATGCATGGGGCTGCTGACGGTCGATGAGATTCTTGCCGTTGGGCGCGGCCTGGATCTGGAAGTGATCAGCGACCGCTGACTACTGCTGCTCGGGTGGCAGGCGCGTTCTGATCGTGGATCAGCCGCCACTGTCCCGCTTCCTTGTGAAACGTGAACGTCACCCAGCTGCGGCTGCGATACGGTTTGCCGTCGACAGTGTCCTGGTCAGGCTTTAGCCTGACTGTGCGCCGCGACCGAATCCTCCGGCGCCTGCGCGCGCTCGTTGATTCCGTAATCCCGCACCACCTCCGCGACGCGAATCCGATAGTCCTCGAAGATCGAGCGCCGGCCGACGCGTTGCACTTCGCGATGCTGTTCCAGATTGCGCCACTGCCGCACCGCCTGCTCATCGCGCCAGAAAGACAGCGACAGAATTTTCCCCGGCGTCGTCAGGCTCTGAAAGCGCTCGATCGACAGGAACCCATCGATGTCTGCGAGCAACGGCCGCAGCCGCGCCGCCGCGTCCAGATATGCATCCTTCTGCGCCTCCTGCGCGATGCCTTCGAATATCACTGCGATCACGAAATTACTCCGGTCAGTTGCAGCACGGGCAGTCGATGGGCGCAATTGCGAACGTACCCTGGACATTGGCGACGAACGTACGCTCTTCGCGCAGGATGAAGCGCTTGCTTTGCGCGAACTTGAAGTTCTCGACGCTCTCGGCGTCGGCCCGCAGCTTGGCGCGGTAGCGCTCGTAGTCCGCCAGGCTGGCGCAGGAAATCAGCCCCCAGCCGACGTAGTTCGTCCCTTCGTGCGGCAGGAAATAGCCGACCAGGTGGCCGCCGGCGCGGGGAATGAGCTTGCCCCAGCGCTGTGCGTATTCACGGAAGGCGTCGAGCTGGGACGGGTCGATCTCGTAGCGGATGAAACAAGTGATCGCCATGTATTGCTCCTGCGGTCGCGAGCGCCAACAATACCCGCTGACGACAACCCATTGGTTCGAGGAGCATCGAACTATGACCGATGGATCCAGCATGGTGGCGGCCGCGACGCTGATCGGCGACTACGCGCGTGCGAAAATGCTGACCGCGCTCATGGGCGGCCGCGCACTGACTGCGACGGAGCTTGCCGGCGCCGCGGGCATCACCAAACAGACCGGCAGCACGCACCTGCGCAAGCTCCTCGATGCGCGCTTCGTCGCGATGGAGGCGCACGGGCGGCATCGCTACTTCCGCATCGCCGACGAGGAAGTTGCGCAGCTGCTCGAAGGCATGATGAGTTTCTCGGTGCGCGCCGGCACGGGCGCGCACGCGACGGGCCCGAGGGATCCGGCGCTGCGCAAGGCGCGCGTGTGTTACGACCATCTCGCGGGCGAGCTCGGTGTGATCCTTTACGCGAGCTTGCAGCAGCGGCAGGCATTCGATTTCGCAGGCGAGACAGTCGGGCTCAGCGCAGCAGGTGAGCGGCTGATCGGCGAATTCGGTGTCGACGCGCGCGAGATGCGCAATCAGAAGCGCGCGCTGTGCCGCGTGTGCATGGACTGGAGCGAGCGGCGGCATCATCTCGCCGGAGCGGTCGGCGCCGCAATGCTCTCGCGGATCATTGATCTGCGCTGGGCAGTCCGCGACAAGTCTTCGCGCGCCGTCTGTTTCCGGCCGAGCGGCGAGCACGCATTCCGCAACTATTTTGCATTGAACGGAGATCGTCATGCAGTTGTATGAGTTCAGTTTCACCCGCTCGATCCGTGCGCGCTGGACGCTGCAGGAGCTGGGCGTCGACTTCGAAGCGATCAGCGTGAACTTGTTCGCTGGCGAGGCGCAGCGCCCCGAGTTTCTGAAGCTCAATCCGGCCGCCAAGCTGCCGGTGCTGGTCGATGGCGATTTCGTGCTGACGGAGTCGGCTGCAATCGTGCTGTACCTCGCGGAGAAGTACGGCAAGTTCCTGCCGGCGGACGCGCAGGGCCGCGCCGAAGTCAACAAGTGGTTGCTGTTCACGGTGACGGAGCTGGAGCAGCCGTTGTGGCGCATCGCCAAGCACCGGAACCTTTATCCCGAGGCGCAACGACTGGCCGCTGACATCCCGCTGGCGGCCGAAGATTTCCGGCGGATGGCGGACGTCGCCGAGAAGCACATGCAAGGGCGCACGTTCGTCGTCGGCGACAGCGTCACCGTCGCCGACTTCGTCCTCGCGTACACGCTCGACTGGGCGAGCGAAGTCAAATTGCTGGATCGCTGTCCGCAGCTCGTCGCGTACATGGAGCGCATGTACGCGCGACCGAAGGCGGCGAAGCGCATCGCACAGCTTCGCAACTAGACCGGCGCCGGCGTTCTCTCCGCGAATTGCCCGTTCCAGTACGGATAGTAGGGATAGGGCGGCACGAGCGCGCTCGCGGCATCGAGCCGGGCAATCTGTTCGGCAGTGAGCGACCAGCCGACCGCGCCGAGGTTGTCGCGCAGCTGCTCTTCGTTGCGCGCGCCGAGCAGAATCGTCGAGACCGTCGGCCGCTGCAGCAGCCAGTTCAGCGCGATCTGCGGAATGCTCTTGCCGGTCTGCGCGGCGACTTCGTCCAGCGCGTCGATCACGTTATGCAGCCGCGCGTCGTCCACCGGCGGCGCGAACTGCGAGGTTTCCTTGAGTCGCCGGGTCGGCGTCGGCCGGTCGCGGCGCACGCGGCCGGTGAGGCGTCCCCAGCCGAGCGGACTCCACACGACAGCGCCGATGCCCTGGTCGCTCGCGAGCGGCATCAGCTCCCATTCGTAGTCGCGGCCGATCAGCGAGTAGTAGACCTGGTGCGCCACGAACTTCGCGTAGCCGTAGCGGTCCGCGATCGCCTGCGACTTCATCAGTTGCCAGCCGGAGAAATTCGAAGCGCCGATGTACAGCACCTTGCCGGCGCGGACCAGATCGTCGAGCGTCGACATCACGGAATCGATCGGCGTTTGCGCGTCGAAGTGATGCAGCTGCAGGAGGTCGATGTAGTCGGTGCCGAGCCGCTGCAGCGCGCGATCGACGCCGCGGAGCAGATTGTGGCGCGATGCGCCGACGTCGTTCGGTCCGTCGCCGGCGCGCAGCGTGATCTTCGTCGAAAGCACGACGCGCTCGCGCCGGCCGGCGATCGCTGCGCCGAGTATCGTCTCGGACGCGCCGCCCGAGTACACGTCCGCCGTATCGAAGAAGTTCACGCCGGCTGCGAGACACAAGTCGACGAGCCGCCGCGCTTGCGCGACGTCGGTGTCGCCCCACGCGTTGAACAATGGGCCCTGGCCGCCGAACGTGCCCGCGCCGAAGCCGAGCGCCGACACCTTGAAGCCGGACGCACCGAGAAATCTGTACTCCATCGCACCGCTCCTGAATGAGGACCGGTCGGCAGAGTAGGGCGCACGGCCGCGCCGAAACATCGTTGCGGCGGCAATTCAGAGATGCCGGCAAACGCGTAGTCCGTGCCTTGCAAATCTGCAACAACCGAGACGTCTGCGCCTTGACGGTTCGAGCGGTACTCGCAAAGCTGCGGCGACCACAACCACCCGGGGAGTCGCCTCCATGCCTTGGTCCAGCTCGCGTCTGCTCGCTGCCATCGCCTTCCTGTTGCCTGCGGTTGCGCTCGCGCAAACGCCGCCGGCTCCGCCGCCCGCCGGCTGTCCCGCCGAGGTGCGGCGGCAGTTCGACTTCTGGGTCGGCGACTGGAGCGTGACCGTCAACGGTCAGCACGCCGGCGACAATCGCATCGACAAGATCCTCGCAGGCTGCGCGTTGCTGGAGAACTGGTCCGGCACGGGCGGCATGTCCGGCAAGAGCCTCAACTTCTACAACCCGGCCAGCGAGCAATGGCATCAGACGTGGATCGATGATCGCGGCGGATCGCTCGAGCTGGACGGCAAGTTCGCCGACGGCCGCATGGTGCTGAGCGGATCGAAGCAGGACAAAGCTGGCAAGACGACGATCAGTCGCATCACGTGGAGCGCGCTGCCCTCCGGCCAGGTGCGACAGGTCTGGGAGACCTCGAGCGACGGCAAGTCGTGGACTGTGGCGTTCGACGGACTGTATACGCGCAAGAAATAATCCTTTTGCACGGACGCGTTTGGCACCGCGCGTCAGTTCGCAACTTCTATATCTTGTGCCGCAAGCAGTGGCCCGCCCGCCGCAGGACCCGTCGCTAGCATGACTCCGCCCCCTATCGCAGGAGAGGAGTCAATCAATGTCGACGCACAATTCCATTCGGCACGCGGTTCGCTACGCGTTGCTGACCAGCGCTGCGGCCGCCGCCGCAGGGCCCGCATTCGCAGCGGATCAGACGATTCAGGAAGTCGTTGTCACCGGTTCGCGCATCGCGCAGCCGAATCTCGAGACCACCAGCCCGGTCACTCAGGTCACGGCCGATGACATCGCCGTGCAGGGCGTGACGAGAGTCGAAGACCTCGTCAATCAGCTGCCGCAGGCCTTCGCTGCGCAGAACGCCAACGTCGCGAACGGCTCGACGGGTACGGCGACAGTCAACCTGCGTGGCCTGGGCTCGCCCCGCACGCTGGTGCTGATCGATGGCCGTCGTATGCCGTATGGTGGCGTGACGAACTCTGCAGCCGACTTAAATCAGATCCCGGCCGCAATGGTCGAGCGCGTTGAAGTGCTGACCGGCGGCGCGTCCGCTGCGTACGGTTCGGACGCGATCGGCGGCGTCGTCAACTTCATCATGAAGAAGGATTTCGAGGGCGTGCAGGTCGATGCGATGTACGGCCTCTACCAGCACAACAACGATTACGGCGGCCCTGGCGCCACGAAGCTGCGCGA
>DASYRK010000059.1:0-24832 GCA_036004505.1 Steroidobacteraceae bacterium | reverse complement strand
CGATTGACCAGCGTGAGCCAGCCTGTGAGTGTCAACGTGCGATCGTCGGGATCGATGCGCGCGACGTAGTCGGCGGACCAATCGATGCCGAGCGCGAGATAGCTCAGCTGCACGGTGTATTTGCCCGCGGTCGCGGCGCGAACGGTCATCGAGAGTCGCGGCTCGTCGGCCAGCCCGGGCGGCACGCGGGGGAGGACCAGCTTTTCGTTGAGGCCGCTGCAGTTGAGCACTTCGGTCGCGCCGCCGACGTCGAGAACGATGCCGTCCGGGCCGGTGCGCAGGATCGCATCGCGCATTGTCGTGCGCCCCGTCGCAACGTCGGTGCGGACGAGTTGCACGTGCTCGCCGTGCGACTTCGCGATGACGGCGCCAGGCGTCAGCAGGTCGTAATCGAAATTGCTTTCGAGCAGCACCGCCGGCAGCCCTTCGAGCGCGGCCGTCTGCGGCACGATCTGATCGGCGACGCCACGAAACACGATCGTGGAAACGCCCGCAGGGATCTCGATGGTGCGCGTCTCGCTGACCATCACGAGCCCGGGAGCGGTGCCGTCCTCGAAGCTGTCCGCTTCTTCTTCGTAGGTCGCAACCGTGTCCTGCGCAGTGCGATAGACGGTGACGCGCACGGATTCCGGCGCGGGCGACACGATGTCGGCGAACGCAGGTGGTGACAGGAGCACCCACGCAAGCGCGATGGAGACGGCGCGCATTGCGACTACCAACCCGTCTCGACCGTGAACGTCAGCTTGGTCTCGCCATTCGCCGCGACCGGTACGCTCCATTGCAGCGTGTACGCATCCGGACGCGTGCTCTTGATGCTCTCTTGCAGCACTTTGCCTTCGCGCCACAGTCCGCCCTGGCGAATGTCGAGCGTCACCGGCTCGCTGCGCGCGTTGCGCACGAGATATTCCATCGAATAGCGCGAGCGCCAGAATCCGGCGCGGTCCTGCTTCACCAGCGTCGGCTGCACCGTGACATCGAATGCGTCGCCGGTCTTGACCGAGATCTCCGAGCCCTGCGGGATGTGGCCGATGCGATTCTCGCCGACGAACCGCGGCTTGCCGTCGGTGTCGCGCACGTAGACGCGCACCATGCCTGCCGGCAGCTGCGCGCCGAGCCCGCCGCGCGAAGAGTTCGAGAAGCGCACGACGACAGCGGCGTGTTCCGGATCGGTCAGCGACGAGAACCAGTCGGCGGAGTATTCGTAGACTTTGCGCGCGGCCACGCCTTGCGCATCGAGGAAGCCGACCTGCTTGGTCTGGTTGTCGGCGACTGTCGTGCGCTCGCGCAGCGGGTAGACGTAGTAGTCGGCGAGCGGGCGGCGCGCGCCTGGTTCGTTCCCGGCTTGCCGGGCAGCCCGCACGCGCTGCTGTTCCTGCAGCCATTGCTGTTGCTGCCATTGCGGTTGCTCGGCGCGCACGATGTTGATGTCGCCGGCGACCAGCTGCGTCACCGCGTCGCTGAACGTCGTGCCGGACTTGTTCGTGAGCGTGACCCAGCCCTGCATGTCGAGCTTCTTCGCCTGCTCGTCGAACAGCGCGACATAGTCCGCCTTCCACGAAAGACCAGTCGTGAGATAGCTCAGCGTCGCATCGCGCCGTCCGGCGGCGTTCGATTGCACGTTGACCGACAGCGTCGGTCGCGCGCGCAGATTCTCCGGCACCTTGTCGAAGATCACGCGCGTCGGCGCACCGTCGGCCCGCAGCACTTCGATGCGATCGCCGATCTTCAGCACGACGCCGTCGTTCACCGAAAGCACGGTCGCGGTCTCCGTGACCTCGTTGCCGTTGCCTGGATTGGTGCGCACGATCCGCACCTGGCGGCCGACCGCCTTCTCCATCATTTTCTCCGGCGTCAGCAGGTCGAAGTCGAAGTTCTGCTCGACGATCTCCACGCCCGTGGCGGACAGCGCGACTGTCTCCGGACGAATGCTCGCGGACACGTCTTTGAACTCAAGGCGCGCGCGCCCGGCAGTGAAATCGAGCGGGCGCACGTCCTCGACCAGCGCGAGGTCCTGGTTGTAGATGGTGAGCGCGAGCCGCTGACCTGCCACTTCTGCGGCGTGTGCAGGTCCGGACAAAGCGAGGGCGACTGCAAACGCGATTCCATAACGGTTCATTGTTGTTGCTCCCAAGGTCTTGCAGCTACTAACGACGGGGCGTCGCTGCTGGGTCAAGTGTCCGTACTTGCGCGTGCGACACGGCCGCGTACGATTGGCAGCACAATGAGCTCCACGAATCGTGCTCTGCTTTCGCTCGTTCTGGTGCACGCGGCGGCCAGCCTTGTGCACTTCGTCCACAACGCCGCATATCTCGCCGAGTATCCAAATATGCCCGCGTGGATCTCGCCCGCCGGTATCTACGGAGTGTGGTTAGCGGAAGCCGCGATCGGCGTGGCGGGCGTGCTGCTCTTGTTACGCGGCCGAAGAGCGGGTCTGGCGTTCATCGCGCTGTATGCGGTGCTCGGCCTCGGCGGCCTCGATCACTACACGCTTGCGCCCGTGTCTGCGCACACGCTCGGGATGAACGCGACGATTCTGATGGAGACGACGACTGCGATTGCGCTGCTCGTCGTCGTGGTCATCGCGCTTGCGCGTGCGCATCCAGTTAGCGAGTGAACACACTGGACCTGATGATGGAGCCGGGAGGCGCGTCAGGGATACCGATGGATCGGGCTCGCGGTGCTGCAACCCTGATCACGGCCAGCGCGTCGCAAGGTCGATGAAGCCGTCGCTGCAAAGAACTACGCTGGCTGTCACTGCATCGATTGCCATCACGACCGCAATGGACGCCAGCGGCCTGTCGGCGTTCAGTGCGCTGCCGCTCTTTCCGCTGCTGGGCCTCTTCTGGTTCCTGGAGAGGCACTCGCGGCGGGACATCGGGTTCGTGCGGGGACGGCTGCGTGACTACGGCCTGGCCGTGCTCTATCCGGTCCTCGTTCTGGGACTCGTCGCTGTCGTCTCGGCTGCAGCAGGTGCAGTCGATCCTTCGCAGATCGATTGGCCCAAGGCTTGGCGCAAAGCCGGCGTCATCGCGGTCGCGACAGTGCTGGTTGCACTCGTCACGGAGGAGGGGTTCTTCAGGGGCTGGCTCTTTGCGTCACTGCAACTCGCGGGCGTCACGCGCAACGCCATCCTCCTGTGGAGCAGCCTCGCGTTCTCGCTGTGGCATCTGTCGGCGGTCACGCTCAGCACCGGTTTCGATCTGCCCGCTGCTCAGATACCCGTGTTCATGGTCAACGCAGCTGTCCTCGGCTTGATCTGGGGCCTGCTGCGGTCGATCTCCGGTTCCATCGTCGTGAGCAGCGTGAGCCACGGCCTGTGGAACGGAGGCGCCTACGCGTTCTTCGGGTACGGCTCCACCGCCGGCGCATTGGGCATCAAGGAGACGGCGATCTATGGTCCCGAAGTCGGATTCTTCGGATTGGCGCTGAATCTCCTGTTCGCCGCCGCACTGTGGCGCTGGAGTAAGCTCGCTCGATGCTGACCTACATGTATTTCGGCACCAACGACCTCGAGCGCGCGATTGCCTTCTACAACCCGACGCTCGGAGCGCTCGGCATGCGCCGCGTCGTGACGAACGATGCGGCGTGGGATCGGGTCGCTGCCGGCTGGGGCATGTACGAGGACGATGGCAAGCGCGAGCTCGCCTTCTGGATCGGCAAGCCGTTCGATGGCCGGCCCGCGACCGCTGGCAACGGCAGCATGGCCGCCTTTCGCGCACGCTCGTGGCAGGAAGTGGACGATTTCCACGCCGCTGCACTGGCTCACGGCGGCACATCCGATGGCGCGCCCGGCTTGCGGCTGCACTACAACCCCGATTTCTACGCAGCGTACGTACGCGATCCGGACGGCAACAAGCTCGCGGCGTTGTGCCGCGGATTCACTGCGCGGCAGTGACGCTCACTTGGGGCACGCTGGCCATTCCCTGTTCACGCGCCTGTCACGACAGCGTCACCTCTAACCCGCAGATTTTGCCTCGGCCCGGCCTTTCATACCGTCTTCGAGGAGACCTGTCGATGAAGAAGCTCGTGTCTACCGCCGCAATCGCGGCGGCGACCTGGACAGCTGCTGTCCTGCCACCGGCGCACGCCGACGACAATCCATTCCAGGCCGAAGGCTTCGGCAAGCGCCTCGATTTTGGCGAGACGGTCGATGCGTTGGCGCGGCTGAAGGCCATCGAGTTGTTCGGCGTGATCGCGCCCTTGCGCGAGTCCTCGTCCACCAGCCTTGCTGCCGACGAAGTCAATGCCAATCCGGCTCGCATCCTCACGGTCGCCCCGGGGCTGAAGGTGCGGGCCGTGAGCGCTGCAGCCACCCTCGGCGCGATTACCGACCAGATGGTGTTGTGGCCGAATAGCGCGCAGCCCACTCATCTCATCGTCTGCAACGAAGGCGGCACGTCTACGGTCGCGGTCCAGCGCGTCAACCTGAAAACCGGCGTCGCCGAGGACATCGTCCGTTCCGGTATCTCGACCTGCGATCCGGTGCGCTCGACGCCTTGGGGCACGATCCTCGTCGGTGAGGAAGCCGGCGGCGGCGGCCGCTTGTTCGAGATCCTCGATCCGCTGCACACCACCGGTGTCACGATCAGCGGCTCGGGCGCAGCAACGGTCAGCTCCGATCCGGCGCACGTCGTGTTCCGGCCCGCGGTCGGCACACTCTCCTGGGAAGGCCTCGCGCTGTTCCCGAACGGCGTGCTGTACATGACGGACGAATCGCGGCCGGGTCTCGGCAATCCGGGCGGCGGCATCTTCAAGTTCATCCCGACCACGCTCTGGGATGGCGGTGCGGCCATAACCAGCCTTGCGCAATCGCCGCTGACTTCCGGCCGGATCTTCGGCTTCCGCGCGGGGCGCAACAACAACTCGACCGACTTCGGACAGGGCAACGAATTCGGCCGCGGCGTGTGGGTGGAAGTGACGAACCGTGCAGACGTCGGCTCCACTCCGATCAACTTGCGCGCTGCCGGCGGGCTGCTGCGCATGACCAGCTACTACCGCCCGGAAGATGCGTCGGTCGACCTCAAGCAGCTCGCGCAGGGCAACGTGCGGTTCTGCGGCACCAACACGGGTCAGGATGTCCCGGAGCAAGAGGCGAACGGCGACAACCACTGGGGCGAGGTCTACTGCTTCCGCGACGGCACGGTGCAGCAGGCCGGCTCGATCGTCGAGACGATCCAGTCGGTCACCAGCGGTCCGCTGAGCGGCTCGGTGTACACGCTCAACTCGGCGTCGACACCCGAATACCAGCCCCTCGTGTTTGGCAACCTAGATTTCGCGATGATGGACAACGTGGCGTACCAGCCCGGCCGCGGCAACTGGGTCTTCAACGAAGACGGCGAAGGGCCGACGTACCCGACGCCGCGCAACAACGACATCTGGTCGTGCCTGGACGACGGCGACGACCTCAACACGCTCGCGGATGCCTGCATGAAGATCGGAACCCTGAACGACCTGACTGCCGAGAGCACCGGTGGTGTGTTCGATGCTTCGGGCAAGCGCTACTACGTCAGCATCCAGCACAACATCACCGGTCACGGCATCATCCTGGAAGTGAGCGGCTGGCGTTGAGCCGGCAATGAGGAACCGTCTGGTAGTCGCAGCGGTGGCGTTCGCCGCCGCTGCATCCGTCTGCGCTGCATCGCCGCCCTATCTGCGTCAACTGGACGCACTGCGTACGAGCAGCGAGGTCCTGCCTCCGCGGCTCGCGCGCGTTGAACTGTTCTCAATGTTCAATCGCGAGGCGCCCGTTCCGCCACAGTGCTATACGCGCACGGAAGGTCGCTACAACCCGTGCTACGTGTGTCATCAGGCGCCCGTCGCCGGGCGTGAGAATCAGATGGACGATGGCGACCTGCAGGCAGAGTACAGCTTCAGCGATACTGGAACGGAAAATCACTGGCGCAACTTGTTCGAAGACCGTGCCGCGCGGATCGCCGCGATCAGTAATGTAGAGATCCGTGCATGGATCGAGCAGGACAACTACACCGACCTCGCGCCGCGCCTGGTAGCCGCGGGGTTCCAGGGTTACATTCCCGATCTCGCGAACCTGCAGCGAGGCCCGGCGGCTTTCGACGCAAACGGGTTCGCGCGCGATGGCAGCGCCTGGGTGGCGTTTGACTACAAGCCTCTGCCCAGCACCTTCTGGCCGACCAACGGCGCGACCGACGACGTGATGATCCGCCTGCCGCCGGCATTTCGACGCAACACCGCCGGCCGCGAGTCGCGGGACGTCTATAGCGCGAATCTCGCGATTCTCGAAATGGCCATCAAGGACCTGCCCTCTGTGGAAACGCCGCCCATCGACGAACGGAGGATCGGCCGCGATCTCGATGGCGACGGACAGCGTGGCATCGTGAAGCGCGCTCGCGCGGCGAATCGCTACGTCGGCGCGGCATCGTCGATCGACGTCACGCCTTTCATCTATCCGCAGGACACCGAGTTCCTCCACACGGTCCGCTACATCGGCCTCGATGCTGATGGCGCCATCGTCAACTCGACTCGCATCAAGGAAGTACGGTACATGCGCCGTTGGCTGCGCAGCGACGCAGTGCAGCTGCGCCAGCGCTACGACGCGGAGAAAATCGAGAAGGAGAAGGGTGAGCTTCCCGCTTACATCAACCTGGGACATCGGGGGCTGGGCACGGCGATGGGCTGGCAGATCGCCGGATTCATCGAGGATCGTGGCGGGCGGCTGCGCGCGAGCACTTTCGAAGAGAACATGTTCTGCATGGGCTGCCACAACTCCATCGGCAGCACCATCGATAAGACATTCAGTTTTGCGCGGAAGGTGGATGGCGCAGCCGGCTGGGGGTACATCAATCTGCGCGGCATGCCCGACGCGCCCAACAAAGGTGAGACCGTCGGTGAGATCGCCACTTACCTCGAGCGCGCGGGCGGCGGCAGCGAGTTTCGCAGCAACCCCGAGATGCAGGCGCGCTGGTTCCACGCGGATGGATCGGTGAATTCCGCAGCTATTGCCAGCGCGCGAGATGTCTACGATCTCATCGCCCCATCGGCAGACCGCGCATTGCTGCTGAACAAGGCTTATCGCGTCATCGTCGACGAGCAGAGCTACTTGTTCGGGCGCGATCCGCTACCGAGCCCGCCGCATAATGTCTATCGAAGCATCGATCCGGCCACAGCGCCGACCTTGCCGCCGGCGCGGCAATTCTCATGGGACATTCGCCTGGATTGGCACGCCGGTGCGCCAGCTGTCGCCTCGAATCCTGCATCCATCCGGCGATCCGGGGTACGTCATCAGGTCTCGGCCAGATAGCTCAGCGGATCGACGAGCTGCACGCCGCCCTGCTCGCGCAGGCATTGCTGCAGCAGATAGATGTGCCCCTGCCCGTAGAACACGACGACGCGATCGCCCGGCTGCACCTGCTGCAGCAACCGCGCGCAGATTGCGAGATTCCGCTCGTACCACGCTGACAGCAGCTTGACGCCGGGCTGATCGTCTCCGCCGCCCATCGTCAGCATCGGCGGATAGAACGAGTGATTGCGCGCGATCGAGGCTTGCGTATTCATGTCGCGCAGCACGCCGCCGATCGATGTCTTGTCCTGCAGCGATGAGATGTGCTCGACCTCTTTGGCGCCCATGGCCATTGCCGCATCGATCTCGCCTTTGCGCCCGTGCTTGCCTGCCCAGTCGGCGACGGGTTCGAACGGGAAATCCCCTTCGACGTCCAGTCCGTACACGGTCTGCAGGCCGCGCTCGCGCGCCAGGCGAAAGCCGAGCTGGACGACTTCGTTGCGCGAGTCCTGCAGCTGACCGTCGCGGAACTTCGGGTAGCGCTCCTGCACGACCTGCGCCGGCCATTCGACTGCAACCTTGTTCGGCGCGAACTTCGCCAGCGAGGTCACGACCTTGCCGATCTCACGCTGCCGCTCGGGCGCCAGCACGTCGACCGCCTTGACGTTGTTGAGATCCTGGCCGGGATTCGCGAAGTGATAGGTGCCGACCAGCATGACCTGCGCCTGCTTCGCGGCATCGGCCGCGAGCGCAGATCCGAACGGCAGGGCAAGCGCGAGAACGACCGCGACGATCCGGTTCACTGGCAGGCGCAGTTCGCCATATGTCATATCGACCATGGCTCCAGTGTGCCATCGCAGCGCCGTGCTGCACAAAAAATGCCTACAGCGGCCGTGGGTTGGGCTCGCTGTCGGACAAACGTCCCGGTGGCACGGCGCGCGGAAGAGTGCATACTCACATCGACTCCGTCGCAAGCAATAACGAGTGAGCGGCGGGGCGCATTCGGAACCTGCAATCGATACACGCGCGCTGACGCCGCAAACGCGGCGGCTGCCCGCGACCAGCATCTCGAGTCGACCATGCGCACACAGCCCACGTCCTCCGATACAACGATCAGCTCGCTCGACCGCACCGACGTGCTGCCGGTCCTCGATGTCGAAGCGTACGAGGACACGCTGGTCGAGAGTCAGAAGAGCCTGTCGCGCACCGACACGTGGACGGTCGATGCGTTGCAGGACATCGATGAGCTGATCGAGTCGGCGACGCACGAAGCGCCGGTCGAAGTCCGCGGCATCAACGTCAATCGGGAAGCGCCGGCGGCCGAAGCCTTCACGGTCAACATCGATCGCATCCTGAAGCGCATTGCCGATCTCGAAGCGGACATCGTCAAGGCGCACGACGCGAACGCGGTGCTCATCAAGCGCAACGACGCGTTGCAGACAGAGCGCGATCGGCACGCAGCGCGCATCGAGGCGCTGACGACCGAGCAATCGCGGCTCGCAGAACATCGCGCGCTCGCCGAAGAGATGGCGCAGCGCTCCGAGAAGCAACTGCGCGAAGAGCTGCAGAAGCTCGAAGCCCGCCTGAAGGATTCGGATCGCTCGCTCTCTCATGAGAAGGCGAGTGCAGCGGAGTTGGCGCGCCGCTTCGCAGCCAAGCTGTCCGAGCACGACAAGCTCGTCGCGATCATCGAGCAGCACAACCGCACGATCAACGACATCGTCACCGTGCGCGACGATCTCGATCAGCGGCTGCGGCACGAGCTTGCTTCCGGCGTGGAGCTCAAAGCGAAGCTGTCGGCCGCAGAAGAAACCGTGGCCGCGAATCGTGCGCTGCTGCTGGAGCGCGAAGGCGCGCTGGCGGAAGACAGCCGGAAGCAGGCTGAGCTTTCGACGCAGATCACCGAACTGCGCAATTTGCTACAGACCGCCGATGGCCGGGTGCAGGATGCGCACCGCGAAGTGACGGTTGCCGCGAAAGCGCGTGGCGATGAGGAGCGGCGCCGCGTCGAAATCGAAACGCAGCTGCGCGATGCTCACACCAGACATGAGACGGTCACTGCCGAGCGCGACGCGGCGCACGCGCAGATCCGCGTGCTGACGAATGAGCGCGACGCGCTGCTTCCGGCTGCGACCGAGCTCGCGACTCGCACGGCGGAGCTCGAGCGGAGCTCCGGCACAGTGGCGAAACTGCGCGATGAGCTTGCCTCAGCGCAGATGGACGCGCAGGCCAGCGAACAGCTGGCGCAGGAGCGGGCGGATGAAATCGTCGCGATGCGCGAGCGGATCGAAGGATCCGAAACCGCGTTGCGCCAGCTCGAACAGAGCCTGAAGGACCGGGAACAGGCCGCCGAAGCTCTCGGCGCGCAATTGCAAACGGCGCACGACGAGTGCTCGATCATGGCTGAGCAGCGCGAGAAGGCGCGAGCGCGCGCCAAGCAGCTCACGCAGGAGATCTTCCGCCGCGATCACAAGATCGAGGAGCTGCAGGCCGATCTCGCCGTGCATTCCGAGGCGCTGGCGGCGATCCGCCGGGACGTCAACCGCATCGGCGAGAAGGCCGCTGGCGAGAACGCCGCGCTGCCCGGCCCCGAGGAAGTCGAGTGGATCCTGGAGCCGATCGAGCACGCGGGAGATCTGCTGCGGCTGACCGGTTCGATGCTCACCATCGGTCGCACTGCCGAGAACGACATCGCGCTGGCGTCGAAGATGGTGAGCCGACATCACGCACGGCTGCTCATCGGGCCGACCGGCATCATCGTCGAGGACGCAGGCAGCACCAACGGCTGCTTCGTCAATGGAGAGCAGGTGAAGCAGCACCTCATGCACGACGGCGATGTGCTGGAACTGGGCGACCTGCGCTATCGCTTGCGTCTGCGCGCAGCGCGCGACACGGCGGTCCGCGCCAACGTCGTGCCGCTGTTCGAGCAGAGTTCCGACTAACGCCTCGTCAGCGCCTGCGCAAGGAGCGCTGCAGGAACGCGCGACGGTTTCATGGGGCGACTATAGAATAGAGTCCCATGCGCGCAACTTTTTCAATCGCTGTCCTGACGGCCATCGTCATGCTCGCTGCGCAGGCGGCCGAAGCGCCGGGCCCGGCGGCCGCACCCGCTGCGGAGTCTCGCGCCGTCATGACCGGCGACCAGGTCGTGCAGATCCTCGACGAGACGGTGGACTGGTATCGCACGCTCGGGGCGCAACAGCAGGCCGCCACGCAGCCGAGCGACCTGCTGATCCTCTATGCGAACCGGCAAACGGCCGACAAAGTGGTGGCGCTCGCGTTCGAGATCGCGCGCGCCAATGCCGAGCTTCTGAGCAGCGAGGCCGGCCTGAAGCAGGAGGCGGAGGAGGCGGCGTCCTCGCAATCCCTCAGCCGCTTGCGCAAGAAACTGGAAGAGCAGCGTGCGTTCATCCAGGCAGAGATGGAGGCGGCTCGCCGGCAGTTCTCGAGCGCGCCGAAGCCGGAGAAGGCCACGCTGCAGTCGCGGATCTCGGTGCTGCAGGGGCAGCTGGACCTGGTGAACGCCCGGCGCAACATGGTCTCCAGCATGTCGCAGTTCGCCAGCGAAACCGATGCGACCGGGTTCGGCGCGAACGCACTGAAGGCGCACATCGACGCGATCGCTGCTTCGATTCCGGCGGCAAGCGGCACGCCGACGCCGGTCAGTGCGTCGACTGCTTCGGCTGCGGCGACGTCGGGACCGGCTGCGACCGGCACTTCCCTGAGCCGCTTCGGCATCTGGGACCTCGCTGCAACGGTGCTGCGCCTTTCCGCCAAGGCGCGCACGATCGACCAGATCGATCAGCGCACGGCTGAGTTGCAGGAGACTTTCACGAAGATTCGTACGCCGCCGCTCGAGCAGATGAAGCGGCTCGCGGATCGGGGCGACGCCCTGGCGGCGGAGGCCGAGACCGGCAATGCGAACCTGCGCGGCGTGCGCGATCAGTACGACACGCTCGCGTGGCTGTTCCAGCAAACGTCCGCCATCGTGACGCCGCTGAGCAAGGCCGGCGTACTGCTCAATCAATATCGCCACAACCTGAAGAACTGGCGCGAGGCGACGGACCGGCAGTATCGCGAGGCGCTCGAAGCGCTGGGTTTGCGCGTGTTGCTGTTCGCTGCGCTGCTCGCGGTCGTGTTCGGTCTCGCGCATCTGTGGCGTCGCGCGGTCTATCGCTACGTGCACGAGGCGCGTCGGCGCTCGCGCCTGCTGTTGCTGCAGAAAATCGTTCTGTGGTCGCTGGTGGTCGCCATCGCGGCCTCGACCTTCGCGACCGAGCTCGGCTCGCTGGCGACGTTCGCTGGCCTGATCACGGCCGGTCTCGCGGTCGCGATGCAGAGCGTGCTGGTCTCGATCGTCGGCTACTTCTTCCTGATCGGGAAATACGGCATCCGCGTCGGCGATCGCGTGCAGATCGGCACCGTCACCGGCGAGGTGATCGAAATGGGGCTGGTGCGCGTGCACCTGATGGAGCTGTCCGGCGAAGGGCAGCTGGCGCCGACCGGCCGCGTCGTGGCGTTCGCGAACTCGATCATCTTCCAGTCCTCGGGCGGCCTGTTCAAACAGATTCCGGGCGTCAACCTCGCCTGGCACGAAGTGACGTTCAACCTGCCGACCGGGGCGGATTACGGCGCGCTCAAGGACGAGATGGTGAAGGCGGTGACCCGTGTGATCGAGGACTATCGCGAGGACATGGTGCGGCAGACCCGGGAGATCCAGAAGGCGGCCTCTTCGCACGACTCGGGGGAGCCGCAACCTTCCGTGCAGCTGCGGTTCTCGGCCGCCAGCGTCGACGCCATCGTGCGCTACCCCGTGCAGCTCTCGCACGCGGCGGAAATCGACGAACGCGTCTCGCGCGAGCTGCTGAACGTCATCTCCGCGCACGTCAGCGCGGCCGCCTAGACCTCCATCCCCAAAATATAGGTAGGCCCACCCCCCAAATTGGGTAGTGGCTGCCGATTTGGCCTTGCGTCCTCAGGCGCAGCATACGTCTCGTGCGGGGATGTTCCCGTGCAGGGGAGATGTCAGTGCTGCAGCGCTGGTCCATGTTCGCGTACGGCCTCATTTGTTACGCCGTATTTTTCGCGACCTGTCTCTACGCCGTCGGGTTCGTCGGCAACCTGCTCGTTCCCCGCACCCTCGATGGCACGCCGGCCGGCAGCTTTGCCGCCGGCGTGGTCGTCGATCTCGTGCTGCTGCTCGCCTTCGCGCTCCAGCCGATGATCATTCCTTTCACTCGCGGCCCGGGCCGGCGCGACGTACTGGGCCGTCGTCGCGCCTCACGGGCCGCGCAGTGATTTGTAGAAGACCGCGGTCGCGCAGGGCGCGCCGTCCGGCATGAAGGCATAGTCCGGAATCCGGCCGCAGAGCTGCCAGCCTTGCCGGACGTAGAGCCGCTCTGCGACCGGCGATGCTGTGTCGAGCACCAGCATTGTCCTGCCGGACCTGAGCGCATCACGTTCTGCAGCCACGAGCAACGCTTTGCCCACGCCGTGCCGGCGGGCACGCCGATGCACGAGCATCTTCGCGATGTCGGCGCGATGCGGCTGGTTCTCCGGCTGCGCGAACGCGACCTGCACCGTTCCGACGATCGTCTCTGTCGCGTCGTAGGCGGCGAGTACCACGCGCTCGCAACGCGCGGCGCTCGCAGCCACGTCACGCCAATAGGTCAGGGCCTTGCCGCGGGTCATCGGCCACATGAAGCTCACCGAGGCACCGCCTTCGACGCAGTCGATCAGCACGTCGCTGAGCGCCTGCAGCTCGCGCTCCTCGAATCTCTGCAGATTGCGAACGTCGATCTCTTGCGACATCGCTCATCTCCTCGCGGTGCGCGGCCGCTCCGACGCGAGCACCACGATGTAGCGCGCTGCGCGGCGCGTGCGATTGCGGAACGTGATCGGCTCGTTGAGCTGCATCGCCAGGCAATCGTCTTTGCCCAGCCGATAGGTGACGGTGCCGACGGTGACTTCGATGCTCCCTTCCTGGATCCACAGCTGCTGATGCAGATTCACGTCGCGAGCGCCGCTTTCATAGGCGACGCGCGCGCCCGCCGGAAGCACGACTTCCACGATCTGCGCCGGCGACGCGTAGTTGGCCGGCGAGATGTTCCGGCGCAGGTAACCGGATTGCGGGTCGCGCCAGGTCGTGCGGTCGGCGCGGCGGGAGAGGGGATTTGCCGGCGCGCTCGCATCGTCGAACAGGCCGGCGAGCGCCACGCCGAGACCGGTCGCGATCCTTTCCAGCACGACTGCGGTCGGGCTGCTCTCGCCGCGCTCCACCAGCGACAGCATCGAGCGACTGACAGTGCTCTTGGCGGCGAGACCGTCGAGCGTCATGCCGAGCTCGGCTCGCAGCTGCCGCACTCGCTGCGCGATGCGCGAGTTGATGTCGGGTGCGGCTTCGGCGGCCCGTTGCTTGGCGGTCTGATCCCTCATGGTGGACGTACTGTCCAGTAAAGTGGATAGAGCGTCAACTGGTCAAGCGGGCGCAGAGTTTGCTGTAATCGCCCCTCGACAATCGGGGAGGCGGCAATGAGCAGCGTGGAGGTCGTGGTAGCGGGGCGCCAGCAGCGGGTCGTGTTCGAGAACCTGATGCAGCTGTACACCCACGATTTCTCGGAGCAGTGGTACGACCGGCCGACCGGCGAAGTCGACGAGAACGGCCGCTTTCCCGATTACGCGCTCGACGCATACTGGCGCGAGCCGGACCATATCCCGCTGCTGCTGCGCGCCGATTCGCGGATCGTGGGCTTCGCGCTGCTCAACAAGCTGACCCACACCAACCGCCCGCTGGACCGCAACATGGCGGAGTTTTTCGTCCTGCGGAAACACCGGCGCAGCGGCGCCGGCACTGCGGCCGCTCAGGCGATTTTCAGTCGCTATCCGGGGATGTGGGAAGCCGCCATCGCCCGCAGGAACGTCGCGGCGACGGCCTTCTGGCGCCGGGCGATCGGCGAGCATCCGCTCTCGCAGCACATCGAGGAGATCGATCTCTCGACGCCCACCTGGAACGGGCCCGTGCTGCGCTTCAGGATTCGCGCGGCGTAGCGGATCAGCCGGTCGCCAGCGATTGCTGCGCAGCTGCGGCGCGGAACCGACGCACCGCGAGAAAACCCGAGACGACAGCCAGCGCCAGTACGATCACCTGCGCGATCAGGAACGGCGGTTCCTTGCCTTGCGGGGCGAGGGCGTTCAGCGCCGGCACCTTCTGGAATGCCTGCACGACCAGCACGAAGCAATTCAGCCACAGCGAGATCACCGCGCCGATGACGTAGACCCGGCGCCACGGCCCGGCGAAGTGAAATGAGTAGCGTGCAGGGATCATCGCCGCGAGCACGAGCGTCGAGACGATGCCGGTGCCGATCGCCGGCGTGAAGCCGCGGAACGGAAACAGGAAACCGGTGAGCGTCGTCGCCACGGTGGTGATCACAAACCACAGCGTCCAGCCGTTGAGCGGATCGTTGCGGATCAGTCCGCGCACCACGACCAGGCCGGTGACGATGGCAATGAGACTGAGCGCGGTGTGAAAGAGCACGAACGCCGTGGATCCGAAGATCATCGCTCGACCCTCCTCATCTCGGCCTGCACGCCGTCGATCAGCGCGTGCATGCCGAAGGAAACGTCCTGGATGACGCCGTTGATGTAGAACGTCGGCGTGCCGCGCACGTGACTGCGCACGCCGCCCTGAATGTGCTCGCGCACGCGCTGCAGGTAGATCTCGTCGTCGAGCTCCGCGATGAAGCGCGGCATTTCCAGCTCGAGTCGCTGCGCGTACTCGCGCAGGTTGGCGACCTTCAGGTGACGCTGGTTCTCGAACAACAGATCGTGCATCTGCCAGAACTTCCCCTGACCGCCGGCTGCTTCGGCGGCCTGCGCTGCGTGCATTGCATGCGGATGCGCCGCTTCGACCGGGAAGTGCCGGAACACGAAGCGGACGTGATTGCCGAAGCGCTCGAGCATGACCTTGACCGCCGGCGCGGCTTGCTTGCACGTCGGGCACTCGAAGTCGCCGTACTCGACGACTGTGACCGGCGAATGCGCGGGGCCGAGCGCGTGATCGACGGCGCTGACGGGAATTGCGAGATCGATGGGATGGCGGCTCATAGGCCGTTGACGTTACTCGCTCGGCAGATCGAAGACCAGAACTTCGGCGTCCCGTCCGTGTTGCAACTGTAACTGCGATGTCTCGCTCAATTTCAGGGCATCGCCCGTTTCCAGTGCAACGCCGTTGGCGTCAACGGCGCCGCGCGCAACGTGGACGTAAATCAACCGTCCCGGCGCGAGCTCCAGCTCGGCGCTTTCGGCGCCGTCGATCAGTCCCGCGTACACGCGCGCATCCTGGTGGAGCAGGATCGAGCCTTCGCTCTGATCGGGCGAGGCGATCAGCCGCAGGCGGCCGCGCTTCTCCGCAGGCGCGAAGCGTTTCTCTTCGTAGCTCGGCTCGATGCCCTGCACGTTCGGCTGGATCCAGATCTGCAGGAAGTGCACCAGGCTCGCGGACGAAGGATTGAACTCGCTATGGCGCACGCCGCGCCCGGCGCTCATGCGCTGCACGTCGCCGGGGCGGATCGTCGAGCCGTTGCCGATCGAGTCGCGATGCGCCAGCTCGCCGGTGAGCACGTAGCTGATGATCTCCATGTCGCGGTGACCGTGCGTGCCGAAGCCCTGGCCGGCTGCGACGCGATCCTCGTTGATGACGCGCAGCGGTCCGAACTCGACGTGCTTGGGATCGAAGTAGTCCGCGAACGAGAACGAGTGGTACGACTTGAGCCAGCCGTGATCGGCGTAGCCGCGCTCTTTGCTGCGTCGGATCTCTTGCATGGCCGAACCCTCTACTTGTTCGGCGGCAACAGCGTCGGGCTGATTGCGAAGCCGATCTGAAAGCCGATGTCGGGCGTGTTGTTCAGGTTCTGCAGGTTCTCGGTCACTGCGAACGAGATCAATCCCGCGCCGATGCGGTGATAGACGCCCAGGCTGGCCTGGTACTTGGTCGCGAGCAGCTCGTCCAGGTCGGTGTCGCGATGCGAGTAGACGCTGGGACTCGCGTAGCCCTGCAGGATCACGTGCGTGTTCTGCGTGAGCTGCCGCTCGTAGCCCACGAGCAGCGTCGGAATGATCTTCGAGTCGTGCGGCGCGAGGTTCGGGCTGCCGGCGTAGTAGACGGCCGAGCCGGCCACGTACCACGCGTGGTGCTTGCCGAAGTTCTGCGCCGTCGCTTGCACTCCGTAGTCGGTGCGTCCCGTCGACAGCAGGTCTTTCCGGCCGCGCACCGGAACCTTCGCCGCCGCTTCGAGGATGACTTTCCAGTCCTTGCCGATCGAGATGCCGGAGTAGCGCAGGCCGAACGTCGGATCGAGGAACCCATAGTCGGTCGGCGCTTCGAAGATCGCGACCTGCGAGTTCTTCAGGTCGAGGATGTAGCTGGTGCCGTTGCGGACCACTGCCGGCCGGCCGAAATCGCTGAAGCCGAACGTCTTGTGGAAATCCTCGATCGTGCCGTCGAGGAAGCCGCCGCCGTAGTGCACGGCGCTGACCACGGCATACGCGCCCCACTCTGAAGAGAACTTGTACTGCAGCGTTACGTCGAGCAGTCCGAGCTCGAAGTCGGCCAGGTAGTTCTCGCCGGGCAGCGCGCGGATTGCGGCGAGCTCGGTCGGCCCGATCTCACGCCGGCCTTCGAGCGTGCCGAGATAGCGTTCGACTTCCGGGCTCAGCGCCCAGGTGTTCTGATAGCCGAGTTCCATCTCCAGACCCCAGCCGCCCTCAGGTGCCACGCGCGCATGCGTCGGACGCATATCCAGGCGCAGGAAGCCGAACGGCGTGAGGTCGCGAGCGCGCAGCAGACCGAAGAAGTCCGATTCGTTGGCATCGGCTGCGCCGGCGACCGGAGCAGCGAGCGTCAGCGACGTGATGGCGGTAGTGATGAGCGCCTTGCGCATTACGATCTCCCGGCAGCGAGCGCCTCTTCGACGTCGCGCAATCGGTCCTTGCCAAAATAGATCTCGTCGTCGAGGAAGAACGTCGGCGCGCCGAACGCGCCGCGCTCGACCGATCGTGCTGTGTTTGCCGCCAGCTCCTCCTTGACGGATGGGTCCTGCGCCAGAGTCATCAGCTGCGACGCATCGAGAGCGGATTCCTCGAGCGCCGCGCGCACGACGTCCGGGTCGTCCATCTTCTTCGGTTGGGCCCACATATGGCGGAACATCTGGTCGACGTAATGCGCGAACACGCCCATTCGTTGCGCCGCGATCGCGCCGCGCATCAGCGCGAGCGTGTTGACAGGAAAGAATGGATTGAAAGTGTAGTTCGTGATGCCGTGCTTCTTGATGAAGCGCTCGGTCTCGAGGCGCTCGTACGGCAGCTTGTTGCGGATGCCGGCGTAACTTTCGGCCGGCGAGCGGTTGTTCGTCAGCTTGAACACGCCGCCGAGCAGGATCGGCACGTACTCGAATTTCGCACCGGTGCGCTGCTCGATCTGCGGGATGATCAGGTGGCTGAGGTACGCGTTCGGGCTGCCGAAGTCGAAATGAAACTCCAGGCGCATCACCACTTCTCCCCTTACCATTTTTCCCGGAAGGGACGGATCTCGTGCTCGAACGACCATGCGTCGCGCGGCTGCTGGTACAGCGACCAGTAGGCTTCGGCGACCGATTCAGGGCGCATCAGCTGATCGGGCTTGATGCTCGCGAGCGCTGCTTCGCCACCCGCTGTCTTGATTCGCTCGCGCACGAATGCAGTGTCGACACCGGCGTCGATGATCAAATGCGCGACGTGAATATTTTTCGGCCCCAGCTCGCGCGCGGCGCTCTGCGCGACGGCTCGCAGCCCGAACTTCGCGCTGGCGAATGCGGCGTAACCTGCGCTTCCTCTAAGACTCGCGGTCGCGCCGGTCAGGAAGATGCAGCCACGGCCTCGCGGCAGCATGTGACGGGCCGCTTCGCGCGTCGCCAGGAATCCCGAGTAGCAGCCCATCTCCCACACTTTGCGGAACACGCGCTCGGTCGTTTCCAGCAGGGGAAAATTTACATTTGCACCGATGTTGAACACGCAGACTTCGAGCGGCGCGTGCCGATCGGCGTCCGCAAGGAATGCGACGATCTCTTCTTCTTTGCGCGCGTCGAGCGAGCGTGCGACGACGCGTCCGCCTGCGCCTTCGATGTCGGCTACGAGCGACGCGAGCTTATCGCCGTTGCGCCGGCCCGCGAACACCGTGAAACCTGCGGCCGCAAAGCGACGGGCAATCGCCGCGCCGATGTAGTCGCCCGCACCGATGACTGCGGCGGTGGCGTTGCGTTCGGGCACGCAGGGCTCCTGCACTACAGAAGGGTCGGAGTTGCGGACTATACGCCACCGTTGACGCATAGTGACCCCGAGCTTCATTGTGTCGTCAGTCAGCGGGAATAACAAACAGGCAAGGGGATGGGACATGCTGAAGCGATTGCTCGTCGCGATCGGTATCGCGGCGTTGTCGGGCTGCGGCGGGACACTGCAGAACAGGAACGGGGCGGAAATGCTCACTGCCGCGGACGTCAGCGACGACGCGGCCTTCGTGGTGCTCTCGGCGGGAGCGCTGGCAAGTCGAGTCGCAACCAAGCGGATTGCAGCGTTCACGGGTTATGCAGTGGGAGCGCCGCAATGACTGGAATGCGCGGTCTCGAACTGGTCGGCAACGCTGTTTTCATCGCGAACTTCGTCAACGCTGCGTGCCTGTTGGCAATGCAGCTCTGGGCTTACTGGCGATTCAGGCACGTGAGCTTCATCGTTCTATTCGTCTCGACACTGGCTGCACTGACCTCTGTTGCACTCTTTGGTGCGTACGGCGTCTCGTCCTTGTCGGAGCCGGTGCGGGTCACGGCGTACATCGCGGGAGCCGCTTGTTACTTCGTCTACTTGGGGCTCGGGCTTTGGGGCGTGCTATCGCTGTTTCGGGCATACGGAGCCCTTGCTGAAACGCGGCCGCACTGACGTCGTGCGTGAAAGCATCATCAGTGCACTGGCTCTCCTGATCGCCCTCTTGCCGCTGGCAACCTGGGCGGGACCGAAAGCGGATCTCGTTGTCGTCAGGAAGTCGCAGTCGCGCCTGTACCTGATGCAGGGCGGACAAGTCATCGAGTCCTTCAAGGTCGCCTTCGGAGCACATCCAAAAGGCCACAAGGAACGTGAGGGCGATGAACGAACACCGGAAGGCCGCTACGTGCTCGATTCGAAGAACGCACAAAGCGGTTTCTACAGGTCGATCCACATCTCTTATCCGAATGCCCGCGATCTGGCGCGGGCCAAAGCGAACGGCGTACAGCCAGGCGGCCTGATCATGATCCACGGCCAGAAAAGTGGCCTCGGCTGGCTTGCGCCAGTGTCTCAGCTCTTCGACTGGACCGACGGCTGCATCGCTCTGAAGAACAAGGATATGGACGCTGTGTGGAGCACGGTGGACGTGGGCACGCCGATCGAGATCTATCCGTAGTACATTAGCCAGCGCCGCGGGAGGCGCAGGAAGAAAACAATGATTCGCCCAGCACTGATCCTGATGCTTGCGGCCGTGGCCAGCGCATGCTCGCCGCAGGCTCGAACCGTAAAGACGTACGAGAAGGACGGCATCCACTTCTCGCACTTCTCCGACTGGAAGGTGACTCAGGACACGCCGCTCGAAGGCACGCCGAACTCACGCTCGATCAATATCGAGGGACCCGACAATGCGCTCGTGACCGTAATCTGTCTGCCGCCGGCCACCGGCACCACGGTCGAACAATTCGCGGCGGCAGTCGCTGAGCAGCGCGCAAAGGCGATCGAAGAAATGCTCAGCATCGGGTCGATCAAAGCAGGCAAGGCCGACACCGGAACGTCGGCTGCGGTTCGAGGCAAGGTTGCGGGACAGGAGCGCGAAGGAGTTCTGCAGCACTTCAACATTCGCTTGCTCGGTCAGGACGTGCCGCACGAAGCGCGATTCTTCGGCGTCGATGGGTCGCAGTACGAGGCCATCCTCATGGCGCAGGTTTCTTCGCAGGACGCAACGGAAACGTATCCGGCCTTCGATCTGATCCTCGGCTCGTTTGCGATGGATTGAGCGGTCATCATTGCTTCGGTCTAGTCAGTGAGAATGTGTCATGAGAACTCATCCGCGAGAGCGCTTCTCTGCCGACGTCACTCTGTCTCCGGCTGCAGTAGTCGAGTTCGCGAACGCCGCGGGTGACGACAACCCTATCCATCACGACGCGGAGTTCGCCGCGACGACGCGGTTCGGCAGACCGACAGCAAGCGGCCCACACACGACCGCGTTACTGCTTGCGTTGACTGCCTCGCACTTCTCGAAGACCGGGGCGATGCTGGGCCTGGAATTCTGGGTGCGATTCCGCCGCGCGATCTATGCGGACGAAACCATTCGTCTCGAGTGGATGGTGATCAAAGTCACGCCGAACGAAAAACTGAAGGGCGATGTCGTCGAGCTGCGTGGGCGCATCAAGGGTCAGGACGGCAAGACTTCGCTCGGTGCGAAAGGTCGAGTGCTGCTGACTGATCGACTGTAGATGGCGATGCGCAAGTCGACGCCTGCACCATCTCCGGATGCGTATGTCGCCGGGCTTTCAGGTTGGCAGCGCGCGCTCGTAGAAAACCTGCGAGCGGCGGTTACGGCGGCCGGCGATTTTGCAGAAGCCGTGAAATGGGGCCACCTCGTCTACACGTCGAACGGGCCCGCTTTGCTCATTCGGGCCGAGGAGCAGCGTGTGCTGTTCGGCTTCTGGCGCGGCAAACGACTGCGGGAGATCGAGCCTCGCCTCAAGGCCAGCGGCAAGTACGAGATGGCGACGGTGGAGTTGCGGGAAGGAATGAGCGTGAGCGCTGCGATTGCGCGGCGGCTCGCGAAGGCAGCGCTCGAGCTCAACAAATCGCTCGGCGATCCGCGAGATGCGGCCAAGCCTGGAAAGCGACGGAAGGGGTAACGATGGGGAATGCCAATGACAACCTATCAACTCGTCACTCTGATCGGTGCATTCGCTGCTGCGGTGGTCTGGGGCGTGCACGTTCCGGCACTCTTTGAAATGACGCGCGTCGGCGAGATGAGCATGTTGGTGTTGCTGCTGTTCGTTGCCGCCGTTGTCGCTCTGGTCGTGGGAGCACTGCGCGTGCAGCTTGGGAGGAATGGACGGATATCGTTCGCGCTGCACATCGTGTTCGCGTGCGCAGGGGCTGCGCTGAGTGGCATGTTCTATCCGCTCCTGCCGCTTACGCTGAGCCTGCTGGTCGCGGTCGTGGCGCTGGTATGGTCATTCATCGACCGACCGGCCTAGGCATTGTGAAGCATGGGGCTTCTGTGAGTATCATCGCGGCATGCATCTACGTGCCGCACTGATCCTCGCCTTTGTCTGCCTGTCCGCGCTGGCGGCACACGCAGCGGACTGCAAGTCGACCGTTAGCGGCGACCTGCGCATTCACCCGCTCACCAGCAAGATTTTCAACAACACGCGCTCCATCCGCGTGCTCGTGCCGCCCGGCTACGACGCCCCCGAGAACCGCGGCAAGCGCTACCCGGTGCTCTATCTGCTCGACGGCCAGAACCTGTTCGATGCCTGCCTGAGCGACGTCAGCCACGCGGAGTGGCAGGTCGACGAAACGGTCTATCGCCTGATTCGCGAGAAGGCGATTCCCGAGATGATCGTCGTCGGCATCGATCACGCGGGCGTGAAGCGTGCCTATGAGTTTCTGCCGTATCGCGACACCTTCGGCAATGCCGACATGGAGGAGCCGGCCGGCAAACGCTTCCCGGATTTCCTCGCGACCGAGGTGCTGCCGTTCGTGGACAAGCAGTACCGCACGCTCACCGGGCACGACAACACGGGGATCGGCGGCTCCTCGTACGGGGGCGTCGCCACGTTGTACGCGCTGATGGCGCGGCCGATGACGTTCGGCTACGGCCTGATGGAGAGCCCGACGATCTGGGTCGGCATGGGTCAACTGATTCGCGACACGTCACCGCTCGTTGCGTATCCGCGCAAAGCGTACATGGGCTTCGGCGCGGCGGAATTGGGTGAGGGCAAAAACGCAGAGAAGGGGCTTGCGCTGCTCGACAAGGTCGCCGCGAATTTCCGCGCGGCCGGCTACGACGAGAACAGCTTCCGCTACGTGCTGGAGCCGGACGCGAAGCACACCGAGAGCGCGTGGGCGAAGCGCTTGCCCGACGCCCTGAAGTTTCTGTTTGCGGATTGGAAGCCCGCGCCTCAACCCGACGAGCAGTGACATGCGGCTCACGATTCGCCCGCTGACGCGCGATTTGTGGCCGGACCTCGAAGATCTGTTCGGCAAGAAGGGCGCATGCAACGGCTGTTGGTGCATGTACTGCCGGATCGGTGCGGCGTATCGCAAACAGCCTGCCTCCAGGAACAAGGCTGCGTTCCGCCAAGTCGTGGAAAACGGCCCACCACCCGGGCTGCTCGCGTTCCACGGCGATCGGGCCGTGGGCTGGTGTCAGCTCACTGCGCGCACTGACCTGCCGGCTCTCGATCGCAGCTGGCGACTGAAACGAGTTGACGACCTGCCGGTCTGGGCACTTTCCTGCTTCTATGTCCGCATCGGCTATCGGCGGCAGGGCGTGACCCAGGCGTTGATCGCCGCAGCCCTGAAAGTCGCAAAACGCCGGAAGGCGCCTGCGCTCGAGGCTTATCCGTTCGACGCTGAGCTGTCGCCGAGCGCGTCGAGCACTGGCTACTCTTCGACATTTGCGCGCGCTGGCTTCAAAGTAGTCGCACGCCGCGATCCACCGCGGCCCATCATGCGCCACGACCTGAAGAGAGTTCGAGATGCCGGCAAACAGTGATGTCCTGATCATCGGGGGTGGCCACAACGGCCTGGTCTGCGCGGCCTATCTCGCGGCAGCGGGTCTCAAAGTCACGGTGCTCGAGCGGCGACACGTCGTCGGCGGCGCGGCGGTCACCGAAGAATTCCATCCCGGCTTTCGCAACTCGGTCGCCGCGTACACCGTCTCGCTGCTGAATCCGAAAGTGATTCGCGATCTGGATCTGCACGGACACGGCTTGAAGATCGTCGAGCGCGAGGTCGCGAACTTCCTGCCGACTGAAGATGGCCGCTACCTGGCCATCGGCGCGGGCCGCACGAAAGAGGAAGTCGCGAAATTCTCACGCAAGGACGCGGACCTGCTCGATGTCTACGCCGAGCGGCTCGAAGTCATCGCGGACTTGTTTCGCGAGCTCGTGCTCGAGACGCCGCCCAACGTCACCGAAGGTGGCTGGCGCGTGGCGTTGCCTGAGATGCTGCACGCGGCGAGCATCGCTGGCCGCTTCAGCAAGCTCAATCTCGCGACAAGGCAGGAGCTGCTGACGTTGTTTGCGAGCTCCGCCGGCGACTATCTCGACGGCTGGTTCGAGAGCGCTCCGATCAAAGCCGTGTATGGCTTCGACGGCATCGTCGGCAACTTCAACAGTCCCTATGCGCCGGGATCCGCGTACGTGCTGCTGCATCACGTCTTCGGCGAAGTGAACGGCAAGAAAGGCGTGTGGGCGCACGCGATCGGCGGCATGGGCGCGATCACGCAAGCGATGGCGAAGTGCGCGGCGTCTCGCGGCGCGGATATTCGCGTGAATGCCGGTGTGAAGGAGGTCATCGTCGAGAACGGCGTGGCCGTCGGCGCAGTGACCGAATCCGGCGAGCAGTTCCGCGCATCGGCGGTGGTCTCGAATCTCAATCCGAAACTGCTTTATCTGAAGCTGATGGATCAGGGCGTGCTGCCGCCCGCATTCCGTCAGCGGATGAATCAGTGGCGCTGTGGTTCCGGCACATTCCGCATGAACGTCGCGCTCTCCGAGTTGCCGGACTTCACGTGCCTGCCCGGCAAGCAGCGCGCTCCGCACCACACGGCGGGCATCATCATCGCGCCGACGCTCGCGTACATGGAGCGGGCGTACTTCGATGCGCGCCTGCACGGCTGGTCGAAGCAGCCTATCGTCGAGATGCTGATTCCATCGACGCTCGACGACAGCCTCGCGCCGCAGGGCCAGCACGTCGCGAGCCTGTTCTGCCAGCACGTGGCGCCGCAATTGCCGAATGGGCAATCGTGGGACGCGCATCGCGAGACCGTCGCGGATCTCATGATCGAGACCGTCAACAACTACGCGCCGAATTTCAAAGCCTCGGTGCTCGGCCGGCAGATCAACAGCCCGCTCGATCTCGAGCGGACGTTCGGCCTGATCGGCGGCGACATCTTCCACGGCGCGCTGAACCTCGATCAGATTTTCTCGGCGCGCCCGATGCTGGGTTATGGCAACTACCGCGGCCCGCTGCCCGGTATATATATGTGTGGCTCCGGCACGCACCCGGGCGGCGGTGTGACCGGCGCGCCGGGGCACAACGCCGCACGCGAAATCCTGATCGATTTCCGCAAGAAGAAACTGCGCCGCATCGCGTAGTCGCCGCAACCTTCCTCGACCGTGCGACGTCCCAACGGCTTGGCCAAGCCGGCCAACTCATGGGGAGTCGCACAATGAAGAAGCCTCGCTCCAGACTCTGGTACGCGGCGATTGCCGCGCTCGTGTTCGCCTTCGTCGACCAGTACAACCTTTTCCTCAAGCT
>DASYRK010000058.1:0-10427 GCA_036004505.1 Steroidobacteraceae bacterium | reverse complement strand
GCCGCTCAATTCCCGCATACTTCGCGCGTGCTGGCCACGAAGGGAACCCGATGAAAATCTATAACGTCGCGGGTTGGGTGCTCGTACTTGCCTATGCGCTCGCCTGCATGGACTTCGCACCGCCCGCTATCGGTCCCTGGGCGGGTCTCGCCATCGGCGCAGCCTACTTCGTGGTGTGCTGGTTCATCGGCGGCGTGTATCTGTCCTGCGTGATCCACATGGGGATCGCCCATCGCGCGCTCGACTACCAGGATTGGTTCGTCAAGACCCTCACGGTCGTGAACAACACTTTCGGTGTCTATGTGAACCCGGTCAGTTGGGTGAGCCGGCATCGGCTGCACCACAAGTTCTCGGATCATCCCGGCGATCCCAACAAGCTCGCGGCCGACGGCTTCTGGCGGACGCTGTATCTCTGCCTGATGCCCTACGAGTGCAAGGAGGACATGGCCGGCGACGAGATCTTCAAGTCCTGGCCGTTCCGGCTCGTGTCAAATCCGGTGTTTGCGGTGCTCGCACAGATCTGCAACTTCTGCCTGTTGTGGCTGCTCGTCGGCGACCTGCGCTTCGCGGCGGCGATCTGGCTCGGCTTCCGCGCGTGGGCGTTGTGGATCAACATGATTCAGAACTACTGGGCCCACGACCGGCGCTTCGGCTACCGCCGTTACCAGGACGAGCACGACAACGCGATGAACATCGGCGAGTGGCTGCCCGTCACCGCGACCTTCAGCGCGTGCCTGCAGAACAATCACCATCATTCCCCGGGATTCCTGCGCCTGAGTCACGAGGACCGGGAGTACGACCTTGGCTTCATCGCCGTGCGGGTGATGAAGGCGTTGGGCCTCGTGCGTGCGACGAGCAAGGGCGCGACCTTGCCGAAGGACATTCCGCTGACCAGCGTCGGCTTCTAGTCGCTACGCCGTCTTCTTTCGACGGGTGAACGGGTAAAAGGCCTGACCCCAGAAGCCGGGCGGTATCGGCTCGTCGTGCAAGCCATAAGTCTGCGGCCAGCCTTCCTTCGGCAGGTAGTAGGTGCCGAAGAGCTTGTCGATCCACGGGAAGTGGATGCAGTAGTTCTTGTCGATCGCTTCCTGCTGCGACGTGTGATGCCAGTGGTGGAACCGCGGCAACACCAGCCACGGCTCGAGCCACTTGATCGTCGGGCCGAAGTTCGTGTGCGCCCAGGTGGCGTGGATCGTGACGAACAACAGATACGCCGTGATGATGCTCTGGGAGAACAGGAACATCATCGGGATCAGCATCAGGCCGCGGATGAGGAGATCGTCCACGAGATGCGCGCGCGAGCCGGCGATCCAGTCGAGCGCCTTCGAGGAATGATGAATCGCATGGAAGCGCCACAGCCACGGCACCTCGTGCAGCGCTCGGTGAATCCAGTACTCGGCGACGTCCGCCACCAGCACGGCCAGGAGGAATTGCACCAGCCAGGGCAGGGCGCCCATCGCTTGTTGCACGGCTTCGTTGCCCAGCACGTGCGTGAGCTGAGTCGCGGGCAACAGGATCAGGAACGTCGTGATCCGGATCGGCAGATGCGTGGACAGGAAGTAGACGATGTCCAGCAGCCAGTCGGGCCGGAACACGCTCTGCTTGGGATAGGCCGGCCACAGCACTTCGATCGGCGAGAAGATCAGCGTCATCAGCAGCAGGTCGAGCAGGAACCAATCCAGGCCGATGGCCATGCCGTCATGCAGCGGTTCGTTGATCTCGACGCTGGCGCCGCCCAGCAGGGTCGCCGCGAGCGCGGCCAGCATCCCGGTGAAAGCCAGGACTTTCTTCCGGCGCAGCATGGCGGAGACGACGCCGAGAACGATCGCTCCCACGATGACCGCCTGGATCAGCATCCGGATGGCGTTCATCGTGTAATGAGGCCGCAGCTCGGGCGACGACAGCAGCTGCGGGAAATGCAGGACCACCACTGCGCCGAGTGCGAGCAGACCGAAGAAGGCCGAGAGAACCCCGCTCCACCAGCCGGTGCCGAAACCGCTGGGTTCGTCGTCGCCGAAGAAGTCGTTGATCTTCTGCTCGAGCACGGGCCCTCCTGCCTAGAGTAGGGGCTTGATCGGCAGCAACTGCCACAGCCGCACTTTGCTGCGCTTGCCGAACGAGGCGTGGGAATCCGGATCGTCCTTCGCAGCATCCCAGCTGTTGCCGGGCTGCATGTCGATCGCGATCGCCTGCTCCACTGCCTGCGCCAGCTGCGCGTCGTGGATGATAGCGCCGGCCTCGGTGTTGAGGTTCGCGGAGCGCGGGTCGAAGTTGAAAGTGCCGATGTACACGATCCGCTGGTCCACGACCAGGGTCTTGGCGTGCAGCGCCGCGATCGGTTTGGTCTTGTTCGCGGCGGCGAGGCGCGCGAGCAGCGCGCGCTGCGCGACCGGTTCCGGCTGGAACTCAGTGATCTCCAGGCCCAGCTGCAGCAGCCGCTTGCGTTGATTGCGATAGCCGGAGAACGCCATCAGGTTGTCGGTGGAGGCGAGCGAGTTGGTGTTGATGCGCACTCGCACACCGCGCGCCACGGCGCGACGGAGCAGCTCGATCGCTGCGTCGGACGCCACGAGGTAGGGCGACTGGATCGTGACCGACTCCTGCGCGGTCTCGACCAGGTGCGCCAGCGCTGCGGTCGTCAGGCCACCGCCGCCGAGACTGAAGGTGTTGTCGTTCTTGCCGGGCGCATCGCTGATGAACTCGACGCTGCTCCACGCGGTTTGCGTGCTGAGCCGGGGAAAGATCTCGGGGATGGCCTCGATCGCAGCGCGAACTTCGGGCGCGAAGTTCTCCGCTGCGGCGGCGTAGGTGTGCAACCACCGGTAGATATCCTGGACCTCCGCGTCGTTGACCTCGACGTGCTTCTGCATCAGCCCGATGCCGTCGTAGAGCTGCTCGACCGGCACGCTCAGCGGACTGGCCCAGAACTGCTCGAAGCTCGCGGCGACGCTCCCGACCACCGCGCCGACGAGCAGCACGTCGCGGTCGCGGAAGTTGTACTCGTGGTCGTAGTCGAAGTATTCATCCGCCATATTGCGGCCGCCGGTGATTGCGGCCTTGTCGTCGATCAGCAGCACTTTGTTGTGCATGCGCTGGTTGACGCCGCGGAAGTCGGTCGCGACGTTCACCACGCGCTTCTGCAGCGGCGTGCCGACCGTGGACTTCGGGTTGTAGATGCGGATGTCGATGTTCGGGTGATGCGCCAGCGCGAGCAACGACTCGTCCGGCGCGTCGATCAGCAGGTCGTCGACGAGCACACGGACCTTCACGCCGCGCTCCGCGGCTCGCAGCAGCGATTCGGCCGCCAGGATGCCGACGTTGTCAGTGCTCCAGATGAAGTACTGCACTTCAAGCGTGCGCTCGGCGTGATCGCCCAGCCACGCGCGCGCCATCAATGCGTCGGCGCCGGTGTCGAGCACGTAGCTGCCGCTCTGGCCGGGGTGCGCCGCGACCTGCTCGTCGAGGAAGCGCAGCGGATTCTCGGCGCCGGCGCTCGGCAAGGCCGCGAACAGAAAGCAGGCGCAGATCAGGGTTTTTGGTAGGCTGCCCACGTCCATTCACTGTAGTCCCTTTCCGATCCAGCGGCATGACCAGCGTCACAGAGCATTACGCGACCCACCTCGCCCCCATCTACCTGTGGATGGCCGGGGGTTCTGCAGCCGCGCTCCAGGCCGGCGCCGCCGAGATCGAGCAACTCAATCTGGCCGTCAGCGACGGCGCGACCGTTGTCGATCTGGGTGCGGGCTTTGGCATGCATGCGATTCCGCTTGCGCGAAAAGGGGCGCGAGTCATTGCGATCGACACTTCAGCGGAGCTGTTGCGCACGCTCGAAGAGCTCGCCGGCAACTTGCCCGTTCGCGCAGTCGAGGCTGACCTGCTGGCGTTTCCAAGCCACATCACCCAAAAGCCGGCGGCGATCCTGTGCATGGGAGACACGATCACTCATCTGCCTGATCGCGGCGCTGTCGAGAGCCTCATCGAAAGAGCTGCCGCTGCACTGCTACCCGGTGGCGTATTCGTCGTCTCGTTCCGCGACTACTCGGTGCCGCTGCGCGACGACCAGCGCTTCATCCCCGTCAGGAGCGACGACAACCGCATCCTGATTTGCTTTCTGGAATACGCACCGGAGATCGTCGAAGTTCACGACATCGTTCATGAGCGCACGCCGGACGGCTGGCAGACGCGAGTCAGTCACTACCGCAAGCTGCGGTTGTCGCCGCAGGATCTCATCGCCAGTCTCGAGTCCAACGGATTCAGTGTGCGCAGCGAAACCGGATTGCGAGGCATGGTTCGCCTCGTCGCGCAAAGACGTTAGTGCTCTTCGGCGGGCCGGATCCGGATGAGCAACCACAGCGCGGCGCCGCTGATCGCGAAGGCCGAGCCGCTCACGAACGTTGCAAGCCAGCCGAGGTGATCGACCATCAATCCCACGACAGGGGCAAGGAAGCCGGCAGCGTTGCCGCCGGTGTTCATGACACCGGTGGCTGCGGATGTGTGTCGGCCTGCGACATACGTCGATGCGGACCAGAAGGCGCCTTCGGTGAACTGAGTGAAGCCGAAGCACAGGGAAAGCAGCGCCACGCCGACGTACGGGTTGGACGCGTAGACGCCGGCGATCAGCAACACGGCGACGAGCGTCAAGCCCGTCATCGCAGGTAAGCGGCAGCCCCAGGTTGCGCCGAGCCTTTTGCACAGCGCATCGCAGGTCAGTCCGCCGATCGCCGCGAGCACCGCGCCGGTTGCGAACGGCAGCATGTACAGCCATCCGCTTTCCAGCAACGAGAAGCCGCGAGACTTGACGAGATAAGTGAACAGCCACTGCGCGAACATGTAGAAGACGTAGTTCATGCAGAAGTAGCTGGCAGCGAGCAGCAGCACGTCGCGATGCACTAGCATGCGACGCCACGCGCCACGCTCTCGCGTTTCAGGATCGGCCGCGGGGCGGTCGCCCTCGATCAGCCGCACCTCTTCGGCCGAGATGGCGGGATGCTGCGCAGGCCGATCGCGGCCGTACCAGTACCACCACGCGCCGCTGAGCAGTCCGAAAGGTGCAAGCACGTAGAACGACTCGCGCCAGCCGTACTTCACGATCAGCAGCGTCACGATCGGACCGATCGCTGCCTGCCCGAGCACCAGGCCGACGCTCAGGACCGCGTTCGGAAACGCCCAGCGCCCTTCGGGAAACCAGTTGGCAAACGCACCCGCGGTGATCGGAAACAGCGGAGCGTTGGTCGCGCCGAGGAGCAGACGTACGACGAAGAGCGACACCATCGCGCCCGCGGCCGACGCAGTCAGGAGCGCAGGAACGAAACCGGTGAGGAACGTGAGCACGCCCCAGGACAAGGCGATGTACGTCAGCGCGCGGCGCGGGCCGTAGACCTGTCCGAAGATTCCGCCGGGAATCTGCAGCAGCGCGTAGCTGAAGTTGAAGCTGCCGAGGATCCAGCCGAGCTCGGCGTTGGTGAAACTGAATTCTTCCTGGATGCTCGGAATCGCGATCGACAGGTTGTTGCGCAGCAGGTAGTTGACGAAGCTCAGCACGAACAGCACGCCCAGGATCCGGTAGCGCACCGGGACCGAGCGTGCGCCGCTCATGCGTTCATCGCCTTGCGGAGCTCACGATCGCGCGAGAGATCGGACAGGATGCGGTGCGCCGCGTTGAACCCCGGCGCGCCGGTCACGCCGCCGCCCGGATGCGTGCCGGCTCCGCACAGATACAGCGCACGAATCGGCGTCGCGTAGCGCGCGTACGAGGGCAGCGGCCGCATGAAGAACAACTGGTCCGGCCGCAAGTCGCCATGAAAGATGTTGCCTTCGGTGATGCCGAAAGTGTTTTCGAGATCCGCGGGCGTGTAGAGACGGCTCGCGACGAGCGAGCGCTGCACTGCCGGTACATGTTCGGCCAGCTGAGCCAGCAGTTGACGTCGCAGCGGCTCGCGCGCGGTTTCCCAACCTTCGGTCGGCTTGCCCGGAAGGTATTGAACGAAGCAGGTCATGACGTGGCGCCCCGGCGTCACCAGTGAAGGATCGATCAGCGAGGGCACCAGGCAATCGACCCACAGACGCTCGTGCACCTTTCCTTGCCGCGCACTCTCGTAACAGCGTTGCGCGCCTTCCAGCCACGGCACGAACGTGAACTGCGCGTTGCGCAGCGCATCGGCGTCAGCATCGCCGCCAGCCAATCGAGGCTCTTCGGCGAGCACCAGATTGAGCTTGCCGCAGGGCCCGTCCATCTTGATGCCGCGCACGTCCGCGCGGAACCGATCGTCCAGCTCAGTGGCCGCGACCAGATGCAGGAACGTGCGTTTCGGATCCGCGTTGGAGATCACGACAGCGGCATCGATCTGCGAGCCGTCATCGAGCACGACACCTGTTGCGCGACCCGATCGGATCGAAACGCGCTGCACGGCTGACGCAGTACGAATCTCGACACCCTTCGCGACGCAGGCAGCGGCCATCGCTTGCGTGATGGCGCCCATGCCACCCATCACGTGCCCGACGTATCCTTGCTTCGCCTGCGAACCCCCGCCGAGCAGATGGAACAGCAGTCCGAACAAAGTGCCGGGATCGTACGGACCGCCGTGCTTGCCGTAGAGGCTGTTCGACAGCACCAGCGATTTCAGGTGTGGCGACTCGAGCGAGCGATCGAGAAATTCACCGAGGCTGCCGGTGGCGAAGGCGATCAGATCCGAGATCTGGCGCCCTTTCATCCGCCGAAACTTCAATCCGAAGCGCAGCAGCTCTCCCAGGCCCGCGAAGCCACTGCGCTGCAGATCGGGCGGCGCCTGCATGAAGAGCGGCTCGAGATGGCGCGCCAGTTCGCTGAGATGAATGTCCAGCGACAGGAAGCGCTCGCAGTCACGCGGCGCAAAGCGCATCAGCAGCTGTCGCATGCGCTCGCGATCGCTCCACCATGGCAGGACGACTCCGTCCGGCATCACGGCCTGAACTGTCGGCTCGGCCGCAATCATTTTCAGTCCCTGTCGATCGAGCTGCAGGTCGCGGATGATCTCCGGCCGCAACATGCTTGCCATGTACGAGGCAGTGGAAACGCGACAACCCGGCGCGGCGTCGCGATCGATCTCCTCGGTGACGCAGCAGCCGCCGACGATCTCACGCCGCTCCAGTACCAGCGTGCGCAAACCGGCTCGCGCGAGATAGAACGCCGCCGTCAGTCCATTGTGGCCTGCGCCGATGACGACAGCGTCGTAGCGGATCGTCACAGGTCGCCGAGGTGTCGTTCGAGATAGCGGCGGATGTCCAGGCTCGGATCCTCCATCGGCGAGTAGAAGCCGCCGCGGAAGCCGCGTGAAGTCATCCCGTCCTGCACGGACTCGCAGATCTGCCAGTCCTGCCGATTGACCACATCCCAGAACTCGACCACGTCGGCCGGATCGAAGTGCGCCTTCGCGATCTCGTCGGGATGGAACAGGAACTCGCACGCAATGCGCGTGTGGTCCGGCGCCATCGGCCAGAGCGTGAAGGCCGCGATGTGCTCCGCTGCGCAGCTCAGCAGCAGGTTCGGATACGAAACTTCGCCCTTGTGGTGGGTCTTCTCCGTGTCGGACAGCCCGGGGAACGGCGCGCGATTCGAGGAGCCGCTGCGCGTGAACGTCCAGGCGCCGGCGCGATGAGGAATGCCGTCGTCCCAGTCGAGCCCCGCGCCGCCACGCTCGCGGAAAGCCGGAACGAGTGCGCACAGTTCCGGATGCACCGGCCCGCAGTGATAGCACTCGTTGTAGTTCTCCATGAGCACTTTCCAGTTCGCGCGCACGTCGTAGATGAGCTGCGCGCCGCGCCGCAGATCGCTCAGCGCGTAGCGCTCCAGCTTGGTTCTGGGCACCGCGATCTGCTCGTGCAGCGACTGCGCCGGCGGGGTCGCGAGGTTCACGAAGATGAATCCGCCCCAAGTGTCCAGATGGACCGGCACGAGCGAGAAGCCTTCCTTCGGGCACGTCGAGTCGAACTGCACGTAGCGCGCTGCGCGCAGCGAGCCGTCGAGGTTGTACGTCCACGCGTGATACGGGCACACGACGCCGTTAGCCATCGAGCACGAGCGGGTGGCCGACGGCTGATCCGGATCCGGCAGAGGCGGTGTCCGTACGAGCCGGCTGCCTCGATGACGGCAGACGTTGTAGAACGCGCGCAGCGAACCGTCCTCTTGTCGAACGATGAACACGCTTTCTCCAGCGACGTGCACGTGCAGGGAGTCGCCGCGGGCTGGCACCTGCTCGGCGCGCCCGACGCAAAACCATTGCGCGTGGAACAGTCGCTCGCGCTCCAATGCGAAGATGCTCTGGCTGCTATAGAAGTGCGGCGCGAGAGACGGCTGGAGCTCGCGGGCCAGGACAGGTTGTTCGTTGGAATTCACGGCAGCACCCGGTCAGATCGAAGGTCCTGGACGAATCGGCGAGCCGTCGAAGAAGCGCTGCAAGCGAAAGGCACGCACCTCGTTGCGGTCGGCGACACCCCGGACCATGGCAGCGATGAGTCTACCGGCGCCGGGGCCAATGCCGAAGCCATGCCCGCTGAAGCCGCTGGCGACCAGAAAACCCTCGAACCCGTCGACGTGCGAGATCACCGGAAGCACGTCGGGCGACGACTCGATCATGCCACCCCAGGTCTCCACGAAGGGGGCCGCAGCGATTTCCGGAAACCAGCGCTCCAGGGCCGCCCGCACCTGGCGCAGGACGGGCCATTCGGGCTGCGGATGCAGCATCCGCTGGCGCTCGAAGGGCGAAACCTCGTCCATCGCCCAGCTGGAGGGGGTGCGCAGCGCGTCGAAGAACGTCGCGCCGAGCCGAACCCGGATCGAAGGGTGGTCCTGGACGAAGGCCGGCCAGAACTTGAAGGCGTACCGCAACGTGCTCGGGGTCAGTGAATGGAGGAAAGAGCCGCCGTGCGCGACCGAGTAGCCGCCGTCTGCCCGACGGCGGATCGCGATGGCAGGACACCACGCTTCGCCGTCGAGGATTTCGCGAGTCGGCGCGGTGCGCGCGACTGTGCCGAGTACGGTCAATTGCGGGAAGGTGATGCCGAGCGATCGGCAGAAGCTGCTCGTCCAGGCGCCGCCCGCGCAGACGACCGTCGATGCCGCTACGCGCCCACGCTCAGTGATCACGCCCTGAACGCGGCCCGCGGCCCGATCGACGCCGCGAACTGCGCAATGGCTGAAGATCTGCGCACCGCGCCGCTGGGCGGCACGAGCAATGGCAGGCGCCGCTCGACTCGGCTCGGCTCGCGCATCGCTCGCGGTATGCAAGGCGCCGCTCCAGCGTCGATCATCGGTTCGAAGGACTGCTGCGAGCTTCTGCGAATCGAGCAGCTGAGTATCGAGGTGATGCTCGCGTGCGACGCTCAGCCATCGTTCCAGCTCTGCGAGCTCTGCGTCGTCCTGCGCGAGATAGAGCGATCCACCTTGCTGGAAGCCGATGTCACCGAGTTCTTCGCGCAGCTCCAGCCACAGTCGCAGACTGCGCATCATCAGCGGAAGCTCGATGGGCGAGCGGCCTTGCTGCCGCACCCAACCCCAGTTCCTTCCCGATTGCTCGCCGGCGATCCGGCCCTTTTCGAAGAGAGCGACTCGCAAGCCTTCGCGCGCGAGGAAATACGCCGCCGAGCAGCCGACGATGCCGCCGCCGATGATGGCGACGTCCACGACGCCGGGGAGGGCGTGCGCATCGCTCCACGCCCACTCGTCGGTCAGGCTCGGGTCGACCTGTTGTTCGCCGGGCGTGCGTGTCTGCATCTTCTCCCGACTATAGTACGGGAGATGGTGCGAGCGTCGCTTCACACCGGGCCTCGATCATGAAATGATCCGCGCGGATGCGACGTCGCCAGAACGAGGATTAACACTTGAGCACGCAGCTCCGGCTTCAGTTGAGCGTCATGATGTTCCTGGAGTTCTTCATCTGGGGCGGCTGGTTCGTCACGATGGGCAGCCACTTGGGGGCGATCGGTGCGAGCGGCGCGCAGATCGGCATGGCGTACTCGACGCAGTCGTGGGGCGCGATCGTCGCTCCGTTCGTCATCGGGCTGATCGCCGATCGCTACGTCAACGCCGAGCGCCTGCTCGCAGCGATTCACCTGGTCGGTGCCGTGCTTCTCTACCAGCTGTCGCGCACGCAGGACTTCTCGCAGTTCTACGCGTACCTGCTCGGCTACATGATTCTGTACATGCCGACGCTGGCGCTGGTGAACTCCATTTCCTTCCGGGTGATGGACGACCCGAGCCGGCATTTCGCGAAGATCCGGCTCTGGGGTACCGTGGGCTGGATCGTGGCGGGGCTGGCGATCAGCTACGTGTTCGGTTGGGATGCGCAGCAAGCCCTGCAATCCGGAATGTTGCGGAACACGTTCCTGCTGGCTGCGGTCGCGTCGCTCCTGCTCGGCATCTTCAGCCTGACGTTGCCGCGCACGCCGCCGCG
>DASYRK010000057.1:0-8129 GCA_036004505.1 Steroidobacteraceae bacterium | reverse complement strand
GACCGTACCAGCCGATCCAGCGACAGCGGCAAGATCCTTTACTGCTCGTTCTGCGGAAAGAGCCAGCACGAAGTCCGCAAGCTGATCGCCGGCCCCAGCGTGTTCATCTGCGACGAATGCGTCGAGCTGTGCAACGACATTATCCGTGAAGAGCTCGAGGAGAAATCCGCCGGCGCGCGCAGTCACCTGCCGAAGCCGCGCGAGATCATGGACGTGCTCGATCAGTACGTGATCGGGCAGAACCGTGCCAAGAAGGTCCTCGCAGTTGCGGTCTACAACCACTACAAGCGTCTCGAGTCGCGTCAGAAGAGCGACGAGATCGAGCTGGCCAAGTCCAATATTCTACTCATCGGTCCGACCGGCTCCGGCAAGACCTTGCTGGCCGAAACGCTTGCGCGGCTGCTGAATGTTCCGTTCACGATCGCCGACGCCACCACGCTGACCGAAGCCGGCTACGTGGGCGAAGACGTCGAGAACATCATCCAGAAGCTGCTGCAGAAGTGCGACTACGACGTCGAGAAGGCGCAGACCGGCATCGTCTACATCGACGAGATCGACAAGATCTCGCGCAAGTCCGACAACCCGTCGATCACGCGTGACGTCTCCGGCGAAGGCGTGCGGCAGGCGCTGCTGAAGCTGATCGAAGGTACGATCGCGTCGGTGCCGCCGCAGGGCGGCCGCAAGCATCCGCAGCAGGAGTTCCTGCAGGTCGATACGACCAACATCCTCTTCATCTGCGGCGGCGCGTTCGCAGGGCTCGAGAAGATCATCCTGAATCGCACGCAGAAGACCGGCATCGGCTTCACCGCCGACGTGCGTCAGCAGCACGACCGGCCGCACGGCAGCGACGTGTTCCACGATGTGGAGCCGGAGGACCTGATCAAGTACGGCCTGATTCCCGAGTTCGTCGGCCGCCTGCCGGTGGTCGCGACGCTCGATGAGCTGGACGAGGCCGCGCTCGTGTCGATCCTGCTCGAGCCGAAGAACGCGCTCAGCAAGCAGTACCGCAAGCTGTTCGACATGGAAGGCGTCGAGCTGGAGTTCCGCCAGGATGCGCTGAAGGCCGTCGCCAAGAAGGCGATGCAGCGCAAGACCGGCGCGCGCGGCCTGCGCACGATTCTCGAGAACGTGCTGCTGGAGACGATGTACGAGCTGCCCTCGCTGCGCAACGTGCAGAAAGTCGTCGTCGACGAGCAGGTGATTCTCGGCGAGAGCAAGCCGTACGTGCTGTATGGCACTTCTTCCGACGATGCGCGGCTCGCGGCAGTGGAAGAGCGCCGTCCGACGGGCAGCGATCATCACTGAGCAAATCTTGCACCGCTTGCGTGAAGCAGGGCGCCCACGCGGCGCCCTTCTTCTGTGCGCAATGAGCGCAAACCCTGATCCTTGCGCAAAATCGGCGAAAGCCGCAGCAAACTCCGTGCCTTCGCCGCTGGCGGGGCCGGGCCGCTTCTAGTAAGTTTCTGCTGAAACTTCTTGGCACCGTTCGCTGGAGCGATCCGCGCACCGGCGACGAATCAAATAGGAATCTCGCGTGAGCACTGACACTCCAGAAACTGACAGCCAGGTCCCTGCAGCACTGCCGGTGCTGCCGCTGCGCGACGTCGTCGTGTATCCGCACATGGTGATCCCGCTGTTCGTCGGCCGCGAGAAATCGATCCTCGCGCTCGACCAGGCGATGCGCTCCGGCAAGCAGATCCTGCTGGTCGCGCAGAAGCAGGCGGACGTCGACGACCCGGGCGCGCAGGACTTGTACCGCCTCGGCACGATCGCAACGATCCTGCAGCTGCTCAAGCTTCCGGACGGCACCGTCAAAGTGCTGGTGGAGGGCGCTGAGCGCGCCAAGATCGAGAAGCTCCACACCGGCCAGTACTTCTCCGCCGAAGTCGCGCCGTTCAAGGACGTCGAGCAGTACGACGAGCGCGAGATGGACGTGCTGGCGCGCTCGGTCACCTCGCAGTTCGAGCAGTACGTCAAGCTCAACCGCAAGGTGCCGCCGGAAGTGCTGACCGCGCTGGCCGGGATCGAACAGCCGGGCCGGCTCGCCGACAACGTCGCGGCGCACATGTCGCTGAAGCTCGACGCGAAGCAGAAGGTCCTGGAGATCCAGGACGTGCGCAAGCGCCTGGAGCACATCCTCGCGCTGATCGAAGGCGAGATGGACGTGCTGCAGATCGAGAAGCGCATCCGCGGCCGCGTCAAGCAGCAGATGGAGAAGAGCCAGCGCGAGTACTACCTCAACGAGCAGATGAAGGCGATCCAGAAGGAGCTCGGCGAGATCGAAGACGCGCCGAACGAGCTCGCGGAGCTGGAGCAGCGCATCCAGAAGGCGGGCATGCCGAAGGAAGCGCGCGACAAGGCGATGAGCGAGCTCAACAAGCTGAAGCTGATGTCGCCGATGTCGGCCGAGGCGACCGTGGTGCGCAACTACGTCGACTGGCTGGTGAAGTGCCCGTGGAAGAAGAAGACCAAGGTGCACACCGACGTCGTCGTCGCCGAGAAAGTGCTCGACGAGGATCACTACGGGCTGGAGAAGGTGAAGGAGCGCATCGTCGAGTACCTCGCCGTCCAGCAGCGCGTGAAGACGCTCAAGGGCCCGATCCTGTGCCTGGTCGGTCCGCCGGGCGTCGGTAAGACCTCGCTCGGCCAGTCGGTCGCGCGCGCCACGAATCGCAAGTTCGTGCGCATGTCGCTCGGCGGCGTGCGCGACGAGGCCGAGATCCGCGGCCACCGCCGCACCTACATCGGCTCGATGCCCGGCAAGATCATCCAGAACATGGTCAAGACCGGCTTCCACAATCCGCTGTTCCTGCTCGACGAAGTCGACAAGATGGCGATGGACTTCCGCGGCGATCCGTCCTCGGCGCTGCTCGAGGTGCTCGACCCGGAGCAGAACTCGACGTTCAACGACCACTACCTGGAAGTGGACTTCGATCTGTCGGAAGTGATGTTCGTGTGCACGGCGAACAGCCTGAACATTCCGGCGCCGCTCCTCGACCGCATGGAAGTGATCCGCCTGCCCGGTTACACCGAGGACGAGAAGAACGCGATCGCGCAGCGCTATCTGGTGCCGAAGCAGATGAAGCAGAACGGCCTGAAGGACAACGAGCTGAAGGTGTCGGAGAACACGCTGCTCGACATCATCCGCTACTACACGCGCGAAGCCGGCGTGCGCAATCTCGAGCGCGAGATCTCGAAGATCTGCCGCAAGTCGGTCAAGCAGCTGCTGGCGAAGGCCGAGACCAAGCAGATCAACGTCTCACCGCGCAACCTGAGCAAGTATCTCGGCGTGCGCCGCTTCCGCTACGGCCGCGCAGAGGAGCAGGATCACATCGGCCAGGTGACCGGCCTCGCGTGGACCGAAGTGGGCGGCGAGCTGCTGACGATCGAAGCCGCGGTCGTGCCCGGCAAGGGCAAGCTCACGCACACCGGCCAGCTCGGCGAAGTGATGCAGGAATCGATTCAGGCGGCGATGACGGTCGTGCGCAGCCGCGCGACGGTGCTCGGCCTGGAGCAGGACTTCTATCAGAAGGCGGACGTGCACATTCACGTGCCGGAAGGCGCGACGCCGAAGGATGGTCCGAGCGCCGGTATCGGCATGTGCACTGCGCTGGTCTCGGCGCTGACGAAAGTGGCCGTGCGCTCCGACGTGGCGATGACAGGCGAGATCACGCTGCGCGGTCAGGTCCTGCCGATCGGCGGCCTGAAGGAAAAACTGCTCGCCGCGCATCGCGGCGGCATTCGCATGGTGCTGATCCCCGACGACAACACCAAGGACCTCGCGGAAATCCCGCAGAACATCAAGGACAGTCTCGAGATCAAGCCCGTCAAATGGATCGACGAAGTGTTGCAGATCGCGTTGCGACACATGCCGGCGCCCATCGCCGGCGTGTCCGACGCGTCGCGCAGCAACGACAAGCCGCGGTCGCGACGCGTTGCAAAGCGCGCCAGCAAACAAGTGCGGGCGCACTGAGAAAAAGCGGTTGGCGGGGGCGGATAGCTGACGCTATCCGCTCCTTTCTGCTATAACGCGCCCCCCCAACAAGAAGGACGCCGACATGAACAAGGCCGAGCTGATCGAGGCGGTGAGCACGCAGACGGGCTTGCAGAAGGCAGATGCGACGCGCGCCGTCGACGCTGTGTTCGATTCGATCACGTCGGCGCTCAAGTCCGGCGACACGGTGGCGCTGCTCGGCTTCGGCACGTTCGTCGTCAAAGCTCGTGCGGCGCGTGCCGGACGCAACCCGCGAACCAACGAGACCATCCAGATTCCGGCCAGCAAAGCGCCCGCCTTCAAGGCTGGCAAGGCCTTGAAGGATGCTGTAAATTAGCGCGCCTTCGACGGCGCCCGCCTCCATTCGAGGGGAGCGGATCGCAATCCTCGGACGAGCCTGCAGGCGAACAACAGGGTGCTTAGCTCAGCGGTAGAGCGTCGCCCTTACAAGGCGAATGTCGGGGGTTCGATCCCCTCAGCACCCACCACGCCGAAGTGGGCGATGTGCGAGGTGCAGGACGTCGCAGAGAGTTTCAGCGCGGAGCGGTAGTTCAGCTGGTTAGAATACCGGCCTGTCACGCCGGGGGTCGCGGGTTCGAGTCCCGTCCGCTCCGCCATTTCTTCTTCCTGTCCAGTTTCGCTCACGGACCTGCAGGGTCGGCGCCACTTTTCGACTTGTGTAGCGCATTGCGACCGTGCCATGAATGCCGACCTCGTCGGGGATCTGCTGAGGGATCAGGTCATGGACAGAACAATCAAAAATGTCCTCGCGCTGGCGCTGAGCTTCTTTCTGCTGGGCGTGTGTGGCACGGCGAGCGCCACTGAAGCACGGCGCGCAGTAGTCATCGGTATCGACAAATATGCTCTGCCGGGCGGGCAGGCTGTCCCGCGCGGCGACCCGCCGAGTCCTCTGCGCTGGCTCAATCTCAAGGGTGCAGTGAACGACGCGAATCGTACGCGCGATCTGCTCGTGGCGCGTTATGGTTTCGCGCGCTCCGACATCGTGATGCTGACCGACGCGCAGGCGACGCGGGCAGCGATTCTGCAGGCAATCGACAGGCAGCTGATCGCACCGGCAAAGAGCGGCGATCTGGTCTTCTTTTATTTTGCCGGGCACGGCTCGCGCGTGCGCAACTCACTCTCGCACGAGAGCGACAAGCTCGACGAAAGCATCGTCCCGGCAGACGCCGCATCAGGCACGCGAGACATCCGCGACAAGGAGCTGCGCGATGCGTTCAACAAGGTGCTCGACAAGGGCGCAACACTGGTTGCGATCTTCGACAGCTGTCATAGCGGCTCGATCACGCGCGGACTCGCTGGCGATCCGCCGTTCGACGCGCGCCTGCTGCCGATTGATACGCGCGACGTGAAGGACGGCACGGTTGCTGCCAGCCCGTGGGAGCGCGGCGCGCTGATCCTGTCCGCGGCACAGAGCGACCAGGTCGCCAGCGAAGACTCAGACGAGTTCGGTCATGCCGGCGGGCGATTCTCGATCGCCCTCGCCAAGGTCTTGCGCACGGTGCCGACGAGCGAACCGGCTCAGCAAACCTTCCGACGGATTCTAGGGGTCATGCACAGCCGCGGCGTGAATCAGGATGCGGTGCTCGAGGCTACTGCAGCCCGCAAAGAGCAACCGCTGTTCGGCGGCGTGGCGAGCGGAGGCGGACAGGGTCGATTGTCGGCAGCCGTGGAGAGCGTCAACGGCAACACTGTGACGTTGCAGGAAGGCTTGGGTGCGGGACTGACCGTCAACTCGGAGTTGAGTCGTGTCGCGGACCCGGGCACGCAGTTGCGCGTTGAGCGCCTCGACGGTATTTCGCGCAGCTTCGCCAGCGTGCAGGCCGGCCGGCGCGAGAGCATCGGGGTCGGCGACCTGTTCGTCGTCGATCGAGCGGCGCCGTCGGACATTCCTAGCCTCCACGTCTGGGTTCCGGAGTCGCCGCTCGATGCGGCGGCATTGAAGCGCCTGCACGACAGCCTGCGAGATGCTGTGACCAGCGGCGGAAGTAAATGGGTGACGGATCCGGTGACGCAGCCGCCGACGCACGTAGTGCTGTACGTCGACGGGCAATGGTGGTTGCGACCCCCCACCGGGACGCCGATCTCTCTGGGGCAGCAGCCGCCCGCTGCTGCGGCACTCACGTCGCACCTCACACCTGCGAGTGCCCCTCGCGTGTATCTGATGCTGCCGGCGCCCAGGCAATTCAGCACATCGATCCAGATCGGCGCAGGTACGAGCAACAGCGCAATCGACCGCGCGTCGGCCGCAAGAGCGGACTACTACCTGATGGGCACGATCAAGGACGGACGCCTGACGTATGCGTGGATCCGGCCGTGGCAGGGCGCGCCGCAAGTGTCTGCGTTGCCGATGCGAACGGATTGGGTCGATGCGAATTCGGCGCAGGCGGCGAGCGATCTCGCAGCGCTCGCCGTCAAGCTCGGTTTCGTCAACGCGTGGCTCACGCTCGAAGGCGCGCCTGGGGCGAAGCCGTTTCCCTACTCCCTGGCGCTGCGGAACACGGTGTCCGGCAACTACCTGTACGAAGGCGTCACCAGGGAGGGCGAGGCGTATGAATTGGCATTGGTGCGCAACAACGCATCGCTTCAGCAATGGCGCTACGTGTACGTCTACTCGATCGATGCCTGGGGCAACATGGCGCTGCTGTTTCCGCGTCCGGGGGGCGTCGAGAATCGTTATCCCCCCGAGCACGACCAGACCCCGCAGGACAGCTATGTCCTGGATCCGAGCATCTTCGACGTGGGTGCACCGTTCGGCACAGACACTTATCTCCTCCTCACCTCGTCGGAGCAGTTCTCGAATCCCAGCATGCTGGAGGCGTCCGGCGTGCGCACACGTTCTGCCGCGGCAGGCGACAAGCCGATCTTCCAGATGCTCAGCGACGTCGGCGCGCGGACTCGCGCGCCGCAGCCGCGCCCGGTACCGAGTGAGTGGAGCATCGACCGGATCACGGTGGTCAGCCGCCCGCGCGGTGCTCAGTGAGCGCTACTATTGCGTCTGCTCACGCGCGAACGGGTTGCTGCCGAAGCGGAATGCGATGCCGACGAAGGCGCTCACGCCATAGGTGGCCTCGGCAAGCTGTTCGCTATCGAGATCGCTGCCGACGATCTCGCCGGGCTGATAGCGGCCCGCGAGACGATCGCGCTTATGGAGGGCGACGCCGGCCGTAAGCGCGACATTCTCGTTGTACGTGAGCGCGTAGCCCGCGAAGACGATCGGATTGTCGAGATCGAAGCCGAGGCCTGCGGCAATGCCGTGGCTCCAGTCACGCGCTGAGGAGCGCGCCGGCGTCCAGACGAACAGAATCGACGGTGCGAAATCGAGGTCCTCGCGATCCGCCTCGGGCGTGATCACGAACTGGCTCGGGTCGTTCGCATCCTGCTTGCTGAAGAACTCGTCGTCGTCGTCGGGTAGGAAGGTGAAGCCGTAGAACGTGCGCCATTCGCCACGCGCCCCGGTCGCGAGCGTGAACTCCCACTTCTGGTCGTCGCGCTCCACCTTGACGATCAGCCGCTCACCTCGTTGCAGCGTGTAGCTGCCAAGGCCGCGCGTTGTTGCGTCGGCCATTGCCGCATCGAGCGCGGCGCGTTCGTTCGCATTGCACGACTGCGCGTCGCGTCGGGATCGCTCGATGAGCGCGGCGATGTCCGCTTCCGACGCTGCGGCGTTCGCCTCGGTGCGAAATGCCTCGCTGAGGTTTGAGCAGTCAACGGCGCCGCGCGTGCCGGTCGGCGCCTGCAACGGCGGCAGCGCTTCGGTGCGCCGCTGGATCGTCACCCGGTACGCGCTGCCGGGAATGCGATGCACCAGCTGCAAGTCGAGGGACACGCCAGCATCGACCGGTTGCTCAGCAATCGGTGACGCCAGGTCGAGCCGCACGACGCGAGAAGGCTGAGCTGCGGCCCACAATGGCGTCACGCACAAAGAAAGAACGAGGACTCCCAGCGTGCGCATCGCATTCTCCTTACTCTTCTTGTAGCGGCTGTCCGGCCAGTGCGGCGCGAGTCTACATCGGACGCCTGCAGGGCGACATACGACTGAGGTCTGGCTATGCAAGGCCAGGGGGTCGGCGTACGATCCGTTCTCGCAGCGGTTGCGTTCTCAACTCACGTACAC
>DASYRK010000056.1:0-110754 GCA_036004505.1 Steroidobacteraceae bacterium | reverse complement strand
TTCGAGAGCATCCCGGGGTTGATTGGGTGACATGCTCAATATCACCACCGGCCAACTCGAGCTCTGGCTAGCTCAGTACATCTGGCCGTTCATTCGCATCGGCGCCTGCTTCATGACCGCGCCGGTCTTCGGCGCGCAATTCGTACCGCCGCGCGTTCGCTTGTTCCTTGCCGGTGCGATGACACTGATCGTCGCGCCGCTCGTTCCGCCGCCGCAGATCACTGTGTTCTCGCTCCAGGGCGGCATCGTTGCGGTTCATCAGATCTTGATCGGCGTTGCCACCGGCTTTGCGCTGCAGCTGATCTTTGACGCGCTCGCGATGGGCGGTCAGTTGCTCTCCAACACGATGGGCCTCGGCTTCGCGTTCAACGTCGATCCTCAGCGCGGTGCGAGCACGCCGGTGCTCGGCACGCTCTATATGTTGATGGTCACGCTGACTTTCCTCTCGCTGAACGGTCACCTCGTGCTGATCGAGCTGCTGGCGAATGGCTTCAAGACGCTGCCGGTCGGCATGAGCGGTCTCGATGGCCAAGCACTGTGGAACGTCGCCGCTTGGGGGACGCAGCTGTTCGCCGGCTCACTCACTGTTGCGCTGCCCGGCATGACCGCGTTGCTCGTCGTGAACCTCGCGTTCGGCGTGATGAGCCGCGCGGCTCCGACGCTCAACCTGTTCGCGGTCGGCTTTCCGGTTTCGCTGATCGCGGGTCTCTTGATCGTGTATGCGGGGCTGCCCACCGTGCAGGCCAGCTTCGTCGAGTTGCTGGAATCCGCATTCGATTTCGTGCGCGCTCTGCAGGGCGGGGGCTAGGCCGTGGCCGAGAACGACGCACAAGAACGAACAGAACAGGCAACACCTAAGCGCCTCGAAGAGGCGCGCAAGAAAGGCCAAATCCCGCGTTCGCGCGATCTCAGCACGGCGGCGGTGACGCTCGTCGGCGGCGCGGCGCTGTATCTGCTCGGCGGGCAGATCTCGGGGCAGATGGCGGAGATGATGCGCCGGAGCCTGACGCTATCGCGTGACGAGGCGACCGATGCCACGCACATGATCTCGGCGCTCGGCACTGCGGCCGCCGATGGTTTGTGGTTGTCCGCGCCGGTGCTCGGTGCGATCACGCTGGCTGCGATCATCGCGCCGCTGGCGCTTGGCGGCTGGAGCTTCTCCGGCCAGGCGATGATGCCGCAGTTCAGCCGCATGAACCCGATCGAAGGCGTCAAGCGCATGTTCGCGCTGCGCAGCTTGATCGAGCTGACCAAGGCGATGGCGAAGTTCGGCGTCGTCGCGATCATCGCGGCGATCGTGCTGTGGAAGGACGCGCCGACGCTGATGGCGCTCGGCCGCGAGCCTTTGCAACAGGCAATCGCTCACGCAGCTCAGATCAGCGGCAAAGCGTTGCTCCTGATTTCCGCGGGCCTGCTGATCATCGCGGGCATCGACGTGCCGTATCAGCTCTGGCAGTACGCCAAGCAGATGCGCATGAGCCGCGAGGAAATCCGCGAGGAATACAAGGAAAGCGAAGGCTCGCCCGAAGTGAAGGGCCGCATCCGGCAGATCCAGCAGCAGCTGGCGCGCCAGCGCATGATGCAGGACGTGCCGAAGGCCGACGTCGTCGTCACCAACCCGACGCACTTCGCCGTCGCGCTCAAGTACGACGAGAAGCGCATGCGCGCGCCGATCGTGGTCGCCAAGGGCGCCGACGAGATCGCGGCGAAGATCCGCGAAGTCGCCGGCGAGCACAAGGTCCCGATCTTCGAAGCGCCGCCGCTCGCGCGCGTTCTGTTCCGCAACGTCGACATCGGCGATGAGATTCCGGCGGCGCTGTATGTGGCGGTCGCGCAGATCCTGACGTACGTGTTCCAGCTGAAGGTCGGCGGGAAACCGCCGCGGCCGGACATCGAGGTGCAGGAGTAGGTCAGGCTAAAGCCTGACTCTTCATTCTTTTCTCCCGCTCAGCCTTTCCCCTAACGCCCCCTTTCCAAACTGTGACCGCGTCCCGCCGCCAGCGGCACGCCGTGGCCCGGCAGTTGCAACTTGTTGGGTGGTGTCAACGCGCCGACGTTTTGGCGCAGGAAACAAATGGCTACTCAGGCAGCAACGCTCGACTTCCGCTCGCTGGTCCGCTCCGGGATCGGCGTGCCGCTGGGCGTGCTCGCGGCGCTGGCGATGGTCATCCTGCCGTTGCCGCCGCTGGCGCTCGACGTCCTGTTCACTTTCAACATTGCCCTGTCGCTGATCGTCGTGATGGCGGTGTTCTATGTCTCGCGCCCGCTCGACTTCGGCGTGTTCCCGACGGTCCTGCTGCTCGCCACGTTGTTGCGCCTGGCGCTGAACGTCGCCTCGACGCGAGTCGTGCTCCTCCACGGTCACACCGGCAGCCACGCGGCGGGCCGCGTGATCGAGTCCTTCGGCGAGTTCGTGATCGGCGGCAACTACGCCGTCGGCGTGATCGTGTTCGCGATCCTGACGATCATCAACTTCATCGTCGTGACCAAGGGCGCGGGCCGTATCTCGGAAGTCACGGCGCGCTTCACCCTCGACGCGATGCCCGGCAAGCAGATGGCGATCGACGCCGATCTCAACGCCGGCCTGATCACGCAGGACGAAGCCCGCAATCGCCGCGCCGAAGTGCGCGCGGAAGCGGACTTCTACGGCTCGATGGATGGCGCCAGCAAGTTCGTCCGCGGCGACGCGACGGCGGGCATCCTGATCCTCATCATCAACTTGCTCGGCGGCCTCGCGATCGGCGTGATGGGCCACGACATGTCGTTCGGCGACGCCGCGCGCGTCTACACGCTGCTCTCGATCGGCGACGGCCTGGTCGCACAGATTCCGGCGCTGCTGCTCTCGACTGCAGTTGCGTTGATCGTGACCCGTATGTCGCGCGCCCAGGACATGGGCGGCGAGCTCGCGAAGCAGCTGCTCGGTCAGCCGCGCGCGCTGGCAATTGCCGCGGCGCTGCTCGCGGTGATGGGCCTGATCCCGGGCATGCCGAACATCCCGTTCCTGTTGATGGCTGCGCTCTGCGGCGGCGGCGCGTGGATGCTTCATAAGAGATCGCTCAAGCCGGTGGACCCGGTCGAGACTGCGCCGGCGCCAGCAGCGGCGCCGTCGCCCGAATCGCGCGAGCTGACGTGGGAAGACGTGCAGCCGGTCGACATCATCGGCCTCGAAGTCGGCTACCGGCTGGTGCCGCTGGTCGACAAGGCGCAGGGCGGCGATCTGCTGGCTCGTATTCGCGGCGTGCGCCGCAAGCTCACGCAGGATCTCGGCTTCCTGGTGCAGGCCGTGCACATCCGCGACAACCTGGACCTGCCGCCGAATTCCTATCGCATCAATCTCGCCGGCGTGCCGGTGGGCGAGGGCGTCATCTATCCCGAGCGCGAGCTCGCGATCAATCCCGGCAAGGTGTTCGGCAAGCTCTCGGGCATCGAGACGCGCGACCCGGCGTTCGGCATGGAAGCAGTGTGGATCGAGCCGTCGGCGCGCGATCACGCGCAGACGCTCGGCTTCACGGTCGTCGACGCGAGTACGGTGATCGCGACGCACCTGAGCCACGTCGTGCAGAGCCACGCACACGAGCTGCTCGGTCACGAAGAAGTGCAGCAGCTGCTCAACGCACTCGGCAAGAACGCGCCGAAGCTCGTCGAAGATCTCACTCCGAAACTGCTGCCGCTCGGCACCGTCGTTCGCACGTTGCAGGGCCTGCTCTCCGAACGCGTGCCTCTCAAGAACATGCGCACGATCGTCGAGACGCTGGCCGAGCACGCGACGCGCACGCAGGATCCGCAACAGTTGCAGGCGCAGCTCCGCGTCGCACTCGGTCGTCAGATCGTGCAGGACATCGCGGGCATGTCGACCGAGCTGCCGGTCATCACGCTCGAGCCCGACCTCGAACAGCTGCTCACGAATTCGCTTGCCGGCAACGGCGCCGCGACGCCGGGCCTCGAGCCTGGTCTCGCAGAGCGCATGCAACGGCGTCTCGCCGAAGCGGCACAGCGACAGGAAATGACAGGCGAGCCGGCAGTGTTGCTCGTGCCGCCGCAATTGCGTCAGACGCTCGCACGCTTCATGCGCTCGGTGGTGCCGGGCATGCACGTGCTGGCATGGAACGAGATACCCGACAACCGCAAGGTGAGATTGGTCACCGCGGTTGGGAGATAAGGTGGAATGAAGATCAAACACTACCGCGCGCCCGATATGCGACAGGCCTTGCGCCTGGTTCGCGACGCGCAGGGTCCCGATGCAGTGATTCTTTCGAGTCGCAGGATCAGCGGCGGCGTCGAAGTCGTCGCTGCTGTCGACTACGACGTCGACGTCGAGCTGCCGTACGCGCCCGAACCCGCGCGTGCTCCGAGCGAGCCGACGGCCAGCGACTACGCCACGCTGGCGGCGCGATTCGCCTCTCAGGACCGCAGTGAAGTCAATCACTTACAGCCTGATGTTAACGAGGAGCTGCGTACTCTGCGCCGCATGCTGGAGACCCAGCTCGCGACGCTCGCCTGGAACGATCTTTCGCGTCGCGCGCCGATCCAGACGGAGCTGCTGCGTCAGTTGACAGTGCTCGGCCTCGCGCACGATCTCTCCGGCGAGTTGGTGAGCCAGATCCCGCAGCGCATGGAGTTGGCGGAAGCGCATCGCCTCGCACTCGCGATGCTCGCGCGTCGCATCGAGACGGTCGGCGAGCGCTGGATGGAAAGCGGTGGCGTCGTCGCGATGGTCGGCCCGACGGGCGTCGGCAAGACCACGCTGATCGCGAAGCTCGCCGCACGCTGGGTGATGCGTCACGGCCCGCGCGATCTCGCGCTCGTGTCGACGGACTGCATCCGCATCGGCGCGCAGGAGCAGATTCACACGCTCGGTCGCCTGCTCGGCGTGCCGGCGTACGCGATCGACGGCGCGGCGGATCTCGCCGAAACGCTCGATCAGATCGGCGAGCGCGGCCTGGTGCTGATCGACAGCGCCGGGCTGAGTCAGCGCGATCCGCGCCTCGCGAACGAGCTCACGACGCTGGCGAACGCGAGCGCTCGGCTCGAGACGAGTCTCGTCATTTCCGCCGCGTCGCAGGCCGGCGCGATCGAAGAGGCGATCGAGAAGTTCGCAGCGGCGCAGCCCGCGACATCCAGCGTCACGAAGCTCGACGAAGCGACGAGCCTCGGCGGCACGATGTCGGCGCTCATCCGCGCGAAGCTGCCGCTCGCATATCTCAGCGACGGCCAACAGGTTCCCGAAGATCTCTGTCCCGCGCGCTCGCATCAGCTGATCGCGCGCGCGGTCGACCTTTCGAAGAAGGCCGGCGCGAATGCGGATGAAGATCTGTTGCAGAGAAGGTTTGGATCGGTGGCGCATGCGCTGGCATGACTTTGAAGGTAACAAGATGCAATCAGTTCAAGTAACGGGTCTCAAGCGCGCGGCCAGTCCCGGCCCCGTCCAGGTGATCGCTGTCACCGGCGGCAAGGGCGGCGTGGGCAAGACCAGCGTGGCCGTGAATCTCGCGACGGCGCTCGGCTCGACCGGCAAGCGCGTGATGCTGCTCGACGGCGACCTCGGCCTCGCGAACGTCGACGTGTTCCTCGGCCTTTCGCCGCGTCACACGATGGCGCAGGTGCTCGCCGGCGAGCGCACGCTCGAAGAGATCATCGTCGAATCGCAGTACGGCGTGAACGTGGTTCCCGGCGCGTCGGGTATTGCCGAACTGGCAAACCTGCCGGCGGCTGCGCATCTGCAACTCGTGCAAGCGTTCAGCGCGCTGACGGCGCGTATCGACACGCTGATCGTAGATACGTCTGCTGGCATCGCGCACAGCGTGTTGCAGTTCACACAGGCGGCGCAGCACGTGCTGCTCGTCGTGTGCGACGAGCCGGCCTCCATGACCGATGCCTATGCGCTCACGAAAGTGCTGAGCCGCAATCACGGCGTCACCCGGTTTTTCGTGCTCGCGAACCAGACCCGGTCGCCCGGCGAAGGGGATGCGCTGTTCCAGAAGTTCCAGCGCGTGGCCGATCGCTTCCTGGATGTCACGCTCGAATACGTAGGGGAAATCCCTGAAGACCCCTACCTGAAGCGGGCAATTCGTGAACAGCGTCCGGTGACTGCAGCGTTTCCCTCATGTCCCGCGTCGCGCGCATTCAAGAAATTGGCGCTCAAGGCCGATAAGTGGCCTGTACCGGATTGCCCGCGGGGCAACCTGGAGTTCTTCGTCGAGCGTCTGGTGCGCAAGCCCCAGGCCCGGCTGGAGGTCGTCCGATGAGCGGCGTACGCGCATACAAGGCGGGTGCGGCCGCGCGCAACACGGATGCGCTCGTCATCGGCAACGCTGAATTGGTGAAGCGGATCGCGTACCACCTCGCCGGGCGATTGCCGGCGTCGGTGGAAGTCGCGGATCTGATCCAGGCCGGGATGCTCGGCCTGCTGGAAGCGGCGGCCAATTACACGGCCGATCGCGGCGCGAGCTTCGAGACGTACGCGGGCATTCGCATCCGCGGCGCGATGCTCGACGCGTTGCGCAAGCTCGATTGGGCGCCGCGCTCCGTGCATCGCAAGGCGCGCGCGGCGGCGGCGGCGGTGCGTGAGATCGAAGCGGAGGTCGGTCGCGAGGCTCGTGACACCGAGATCGCGGACAAGATGGGTGTGTCGCTGGACGAGTACCACAAGATCGCCCACGACGCAGCGAGTTGCCGGATTGCGAGTCTCGACGACAGCAGCGGCGACGACGATTCGCTGCTGGGCCGGATCGAGGACGAGACCGCGGATCCGTTCGCCGATGCGACCCACGACGGTTTTCGCATGGCGCTCGCGGGCGCCATCAAGGAACTGCCGGAACGGGAGCGGCTGGTCATGTCGATGTACTACGACGACGAGCTGAACCTGAAGGAGATTGGCGCGGTGCTGAAGGTCACCGAGTCGCGCGTGTGCCAGCTGCACGGTCAGGCGCTGGTGCGGTTGAAGGCGCGGCTGGTGGACTGGCGGGATCGCGCGGGAGTGTCGGGCTGACCCGACCTACAGGAGACGGAGGCGGAGTAGGTGAGCAAGAACTTGAGGTTTCTGGTCGTCGACGATTTCTCCACGATGCGTCGAATCGTGAAGAACCTGCTCAACGACCTGGGCTACGCGAACGTCGCGGAGGCCGACGATGGCCAGTCCGCGCTGCCGATGCTGAAGGCGGGCGGCTTCGACTTTCTGGTGACGGACTGGAACATGCCCGGCATGCCCGGGCTCGACCTGTTGAAAGCGGTGCGCGCCGATCCGGCGCTCGCGAAGATGCCGGTGCTGATGCTCACGGCAGAGGCGAAGCGCGAGCAGATCATCGAGGCGGCGCAGGCCGGCGTGAACGGTTACGTGATCAAGCCGTTCACTGCGATCACGCTAAAAGAAAAGATCGACAAGATCCTGGGGCAGGCGGGCTGACCCGCCGGCCAAACGAGAAACTCCATGACGACCGGCACGACGACCCCTTTGCGCGCAGAGTTTGGCGCCACGATCGCCACGCTCTCCGACGCGCTCGCTGCCGGCGACGAGGCGGTGTTCTACGCCGAGCTCGATGCGCTGTTGCAGCGTCGCGAGCGCATGTTGTTTCTCGATCTGCGCAAGCTCACCGGCGATCTGCAGTCCGCACTGCAACGCTTCCGCGTGGACTCGCGCCTGGTCGATCTTGCCGAGAAGGACGTGCCCAATGCGCGGCTGCGTCTGGATCACGTGCTGAAGCTCACAGACGAGGCGGCGCATCGCACGCTCGATCTCGTCGAGCAGTCCGGTCCTCTTGCGGAGCGCACTGCGCGCTCGGCCGGCGATCTGATCGGACAGTGGCAGAACTTCCGCGATCGCAAGATCGCGGTGGAAGACTTCCATCGCATGGTGAGCGACATGGACGCGTTCCTGCACGCGACGGCCGCCGACATGGGCACGGTCCGCGCGAATCTTTCGGAGGTCCTGCTCGCGCAGGGTTATCAGGATCTCACCGGCCAGATCATTCGCGGCGTGATGAAGCTCGTCGCCGAGCTGGAGATTGCGCTCGTCGACCTCGTGCGGCTGTCACGCTCCGGCACGCGCGCGCGGGGGGTCTCGGAGGAAACGCGGCGCGGCTTCGGTCCGCCGATCCCGGGCATCAACAGCGGCCCCTCGGTGAACGGTCAGCAGGACGTCGACGCGCTGCTCTCAGGCCTGGGGGTCTGATCCCTCATGGATATCCTGAGTTTAATCGGCCTGGTGCTGGCGACCTGCGCGATCCTCGTCGGCGCAGTGCTCAAGGGCGCGGGTATCAAAGCGCTGCTCTCGGCGGCGGCCTTCATGATCGTCGTCGTCGGCACCATCGCCGCGATCTTCGTGCAGACCCCGCTCCCGGTGATGAAGCATGCGATGCGCATTCTGCCGTGGATCTTCAAGCCGCCTTCGGTGGCGCGCCTCGACCTGATCAAGAAGATGGTCGAGTGGAGCAACACGGCGCGCAAGCAGGGCCTGCTCGGGCTCGAGCCGGTGATCGAGCGCGAGACCGATGATTTCGTGCGCAAGGGCTTGCAGCTCGTGGTCGACGGCAGCGAGCCCGACATGATCCGCAGCACTCTCGAAGTGGACTTGCACGTGCGCGAACAATCCGATACGCGCGCGGCGAAAGTGTTCGAGGGCATGGGCATTTACTCGCCGACGCTCGGCATCATCGGCGCAGTGCTCGGCCTCATGGCCGTGATGCAGAACCTCGCAGACCCGAGCAAGCTCGGCCACGGCATCGCCGCGGCGTTCGTCGCGACCATCTACGGCATCGGACTCGCGAACCTGTTCTTCCTGCCGGTCGCGAACAAGCTCAAGGTCGCGATCGCCGGCCTGAGCGAGTCGCGCGAGATGGTGATCGAAGGAATGATCTCGATCGCGCAGGGCGAGAACCCGCGCGCGATCGAATCCAAGCTCCAGGGCTACCTGCACTAGGCGCCCATGGCCCGCCGTCACAAGCACGAAGAGCACGCCAACCACGAGGCGTGGGCGATCCCGTACGGCGATCTGATCACGCTGCTGCTCGCGTTCTTCGTCGTCATGTACGCGATGTCCTCGGTCAACGAGGGCAAGTATCGCGTGCTGTCCGATTCGCTGGTCGCGGCGTTCCAGGGTGCGCCGAAAACGATCGAGCCGATCCAGGTCGGCGAGAAGCAGGCGGGCCCCGGCACGGATCCGATGATCACGATGGTGCAGCCGCCGCTCGTCGATAGTCAGCCGCGCGCGGCGATCCAGCCGATCGCGATGGCGCAGCACGCTCCCACGCCGGCCATCAATGCGGCGCAGAGCGACGAGCTGGCGAGCGTCGCCGCCGAGGTCGAGCAGGCGATGTCGGATCTGATCGACCGCGAGCTCATCGTCGTGCGCCGTCACGGCACGTGGGTCGAGGTGGAGATTCGTACGGACATTCTGTTTCCGAGCGGCATCGCGACGCTGTCGCCGCCGGCGGAGCAGGTGCTGACTCAGCTCGCGCAGACACTCAAGCCGTTCCCGAACTCGATCCGCGTCGAAGGTCACACCGATAATCGGCCGATCAACCGAGGCGCATTTCCGTCGAACTGGGAGCTCTCGTCGGCGCGCGCCGCGAGCGTCGTGCATTTGTTCACTCGCGCCGGGATGGATCCCGCGCGTCTCGCCGTGGTCGGACTGGGAGAGAACCGGCCGGTGCAGAGCAATGCGACGCCTGAAGGTCGCAACGCGAATCGACGCGTCGTGCTGGTGATCCTCGGCGGCACGGGCAAGCCGGAGGGCGACTACGCGGGAGAGCGAGGGCAGGCCGAGCCGGAGCAAGCCGTGCCGACCGCGTTGCCTCAGCCGTCGACTACGGAAGCGTCGTTGCAGACGCCGCCGACGGCGCACGACGCAGCTCACCTGCCCAAGTAGGTGCAGAGTCCGGCTTCAGCCTGACTCTTGCTACCATGCGCGCATGCACGTCCTCGAAACCGACCGTCTCGTCCTGCGCCGTCTCACGTTGCACGACGCCGAGTTCATCTTCCGACTCGTCAACGACCCCTCCTGGCTGCGCTTCATCGGCGACAAGAACGTGCACGACCTCGACGGCGCACGTCGCTACCTGCGCGAGGGGCCGCTCGACATGTATGAGCGCTTCGGCTTCGGCATGTATCGCGTCGAGGAGCGCGACACGGGCACACCGGTCGGTATGTGCGGGCTGATCAAGCGCGACACGCTGCCGGACGCCGACGTCGGCTATGCGTTCCTGCCGGAGTTTCGCGGCCAGGGCTACGCATTCGAGGCCGCGTCCGCCGTGCTCGATCACGGCCATCGCGTGTTCGGCCTCAAACGCATTCTGGCAATCGTCTCGCCCGACAACGCCGGCTCGATCCGCGTGCTGGAAAAGGCCGGCATGAAGCTCGAGGGCCAGATGGAGTTCCGGCCCGGCGACCCTGTGAAGCTGTTCGCTAGGGTGCCGGGAGAAGAAACGAGGGGAAAGTGCACACCGCAGCAAACATGAGCGCCCGCTCGATCCTTGCTGCGGTGCTTAGTTTCCCCTGATTTTCTCTCCCGGCACCATTCTTGCTTTCTCCTGCGTACGGCTCTCATTCCGGCGTCGGATTCCTGACGCAGTGTGATGGCCGTCACAGGAGCTGGCGATGTTCGAGATTCTGCCTAACCCGTCTTTCGAGACGATCATGATGGTCGGCCGCGGAGCGTTGCTGTTCGGCGCGTTCTGGATCTTCGCGCTCGCGTTCAGCCGCTGGCGTCGTGCGGAGGAGCGCCGGATGCAGCACTTGTGCAATGAGCTGCAGCGCACGTTCGCAGAGGTCCGCAGCCTCCACGAGACCATCGCGGTGATGAGCGCCCGCATGGAGTCGCTGAACGAGCGTGCCGAAGCGGATTCGCGCCTCGCCCCCGCGGGCGCGGTCAGCTCGCAGCGCGGCTACGACCTCGCGGCGCGCCTCGTCAAGAACGGCGCGGGCGTCGAGGAGCTGGTCGCGACGTGCGGCATCACGCGGCATGAAGCCGAGTTGCTGAGCCGGTTGCACGTGAGCAAGTCGCGCGAGTCGGCGACGTCATGGAACATGCGATCGAATGAAGCGCCGGCGCCGCAGGCGGCGGCAGGGCGTAAGCGCGGGTCGTTGCTCAGCGTGGTTGGATAAACAAAAGAGTCAGGCTTTAGCCTGACTCTTTATCTCTTCCCTGCGACCGACCAGGCGAAAGCCAACACTTGCGCGACCGCGACGTACAGCTCGCGCGGGATTTCTCTCCCCAAATCGATTCGCGACAGCGCGGCGGCCAACGCCGAATCCTGTTGCAAGGGCACGTTGTGATTGCGGGCTGTCTCGACGATATGCTCAGCGACGAGCCCACCGCCCTTGGCAACGACGCGCGGGGCGCCCGAGCCACTGTAGTGGAGCGCGACAGCCAGCGGAGGACGATTGCGCTCGTTCATGCGCGTACATCCAGCAAGCGCGCCGCGCGCACACCCAGATCGCCCGCCGGCATGCCGTGCAGGCACACCACGCGATCCACATCGAGTCCCGATTCCGAGAGCATCGCTTCGAGCTCGTCCACGCGCTGTGACAGCGCGGCGACGATCGCAGGCGACTCCGCACGCAGCTGCACACCGATGCGCTTGCCGACCAGCGTGACCTTTGCGTGCAGCGCGCCGATCGCGCCGAGGTCGACAGCGGCCTCGACCGTCCAGGACTCCGCTCCGTCGCTATCGCGACGACGCGAGCCGTCCCGCTCGATCTTCAGCCGTAGCACCGCCGCGCGATCTTCGTGCCGCACCGGCAAGTCGATCAGCATCGACTGCACGGCCGGGTCGGGCGCGCTGTTCGAAATCTGCACCGTCGTGAGACGCGCGAGCGTGCCGTCGGCCTGCCGCGCCAGCTCGTTGAGCTGCTGCGTCGGCTCGTCGAGCAGGGACAGCGTCGCCGGCGCGCCCGGCAGGGCAGTGAGTGGCCCGCGCGCAGTCGGAACAGGCGCCGACATCGCATCGTCGGTGTGCATGGACGAAGGCTTTGCGCCTTGCGTCTGCAACGCGCGATTCAGCGCAAGCAACAGTGTCTTGAGATCGGACCCGAAGCGCGGATCCGGCGGGCCGCGATGCGCGGCGAGATTCGATTCGAGGAACACGCCCGAGCGCGCGATCGCAGCTTCGAGCGCGGCTGGATCTTCCAGCGAATCGGCCTCCGGCAGCGCATGCCACAAATGCGCGGCGGCTTGCACTACGGCGCGAGGCAGCGTTTCGACGCCGCTCTTGCGCTGGGCGATCCAGGCGAGATTTGCGAGGAGCAGCGCCGGGCTCTGCTGCCGCGGCACGAATTTGCGAAGTGCATCGGCGATGACCGCGGACTGCGCCGACGACTCGGTCGGCTGCGTCGAGATCGTTTCGAGTGCGAGCACCGGGCTATTGCGCAAGACGCGCAGCTGGAGGCGCTCGCCGTCTTTCGGTCCCGACACGTCACCGGACGCGACGCGAGCGGGATGCCGCTGGCCCGCGATGTCGAGCCACAGCTGGCCGCCGCGGGGATCGCGAACGGCGATCGCTTCGAGGATGGCGCCGACGCGCCATTCCGCGAGCAGGCCCGGAGTCGGGCGGGTGCCCGAGCCGAGGAGATTGACCAGGTCGACACGCATCGTCTTGAGGCCGTTTTCACTGTTCCGCTGTGAACTGCTTCAACAATTTAGCGGCAGCCGGCCCCGGACCTTGAGGAATTTCCCGACCCCTAAAGGCGCTACGGCAAATGCCGATAGCGCAAGGGGAATCTGTGAAATCGGCCTGAACGAAATCTGATGAGTACAAGCAAGGCGAAGCGGAAGCGCGTGGCGCGGTCTGGCGCTGCGGGTGTCGAGGCTGCCCTGACGGTGCAGCGCGCGCAACCCATGATCGTGCTCGCAAGCAACTGCAACGTGAAAGATGCCGCGGAGTTGAAGCAGACGCTGTGCGTGCATCTCGACGCTGCAGAGCCGGTGACCGTCGATGTCGGCAGCGTCGAACGCGTCGACACTTCCACGATGCAGGTGTTGTGCGCATTCGTGCGCGACCGATCTGCACACGAGCGGAAGGTCGAGTGGCTCGGCGACGCCAGCGTCGTCCGCGACGCCGCGCGACTGCTCGGCGTGGAGTCGATGTTGTGTCTGCCGACCGCGAAGGTGACGCCATGATGCGGATTCTCGCCGCGGACGATTCGGCCTCGATGCGCGAGATGGTGCGGATGTCGCTCGGCAGCGCCGGTTTCGAAGTGACATCGGCAGCCGACGGCGCTGAAGCCCTGCGCCTGGCGGCGCAGACGGCATTCGACCTGGTGCTGCTCGACGTGAACATGCCGGTGCGCGACGGATTCGAAGTGATCCGCGCGCTGCGCGCGGATCCCGACTACCGCCACACGCCGATCCTGATGCTGACGACCGAGAACTCGCCGGACCGCAAGCGCGAAGGCAAGAGCGCGGGCGCGACCGGCTGGATCGTCAAGCCGTTCGACCCGGCGCAGCTGATCGCGACCGTGCACCGGGTGTTGCTGAGGTAAGCATGGCGCTCGACCTCGCACAGTTTCACGACGCCTTCTTCGACGAGAGCTTCGAAGCCCTCGACACGATGGAGGCCGCGCTGCTGAAGCTGAACGTCGGCGCGCCGGACGCGGAGACGGTCAACACGATCTTCCGCGTCGCGCACTCGATCAAAGGCGGCAGCGCCACCTTCGGCTTTGCCGAGGTCGCGTCGTTCACGCATACATGCGAGACGATCCTCGACGAGCTGCGCGGCAATCGCATGCAGGTGACGCGCCACATCACGGACCTGCTGCTGAAGTCGGTCGACATCGTGCGCGAGATGCTGCGCGCCGTGCAGCACAAGACGCCGATCGATGCGCAGCGAGTGGCGGACGTGCAGTTCGATCTCGAACTGGCGATCGCGCAGAAAAATTCGCCGGCGGCGCCGGTCACTCAGACAACGGCCGCGCCACCCTCGGCGGCCCATCGCTGGCGCATCCACTTCCGCCCGTACCCGCAACTGTTCGTGCACGGCAACGATCCGCTGCGCATGCTGCGAGAGCTGGCCGACCTCGGCGATCTCAACGTCGTCGTTGCGGCCAAAAGCCTTCCTGCATTGCACGAGCTCGATCCCGAGTCCTGCTATCTCGCGTGGGACCTGACCGTCGACACCGATGCCACGCGCGAAGTGATCGACCAGGTGTTCGACTGGGCGGAAGGCGATTGCGAGCTGAAGATTCACGACGAGAACGCCGCGGCGGCTGCGGCGAGCGCCAGACCTGCGCCCGTCGCCGAGACGAAGGCGACCGAGGCCGTGCGTTCCGCAGCGGTTGAATCTGTCGAAGCGCCGAAGCAGGGGCTGGGCGACGGCGGCTCGATCCGCGTCAGCACCGAGAAAGTTGACGAGTTGATGAACAGTGTCGGCGAGCTCGTCATCACGCAGTCGATGCTCACGCAGCTCGGCACGAAGATGACCGGCGGATTCGCCGACCAGCTGCGCGCCGGACTGGCGCAGCTCGAGCGCAACGTGCGCGAGCTGCAGGAAAGCGTCATGCGCGTGCGCATGCTGCCGATCAGTTTCGTGTTCAGCCGCTTCCCGCGCATGGTGCGCGATCTCAGCCAGCGGCTCGGCAAGCAGGTCGAGCTGAAGGTGATCGGCGAGCAGACCGAGCTCGACAAGACGGTGCTGGAGAAGATCGGCGATCCGCTCGTGCACCTGGTGCGCAACAGCGTCGATCACGGCATCGAGATGCCGCAGGCGCGCGTCGCGGCGGGCAAGCCTTCGAGCGGCGTCATCTCGCTGGAGGCGTATCACAGGGGCGGCAACATCGTCGTGGAAGTGTGCGACGACGGCGGCGGCCTGCAGCGCGACCGTATCCTGGCGAAGGCGCGCGAGCGCGGACTCGTCGGGGCGACCGAAGTGCTGAGCGACGAGCAGATCTTCCATCTCATCTTCATGCCCGGCTTTTCGACCAACGATCAGGCGACCGATATCTCGGGCCGCGGCGTCGGTATGGACGTCGTGCGGCGGAACATCAAGGAGCTCGGCGGCAGCATCGAAGTCAGCTCGACCTTGGGCCGCGGCTCGCGCTTCGTCATCACGCTGCCGCTGACGCTCGCGATCGTCGACGGTCAGTCGGTGTCGGTCGGCAGCGAGACCTACATCGTGCCGCTGATCTCGATCATCGAATCGCTGCAGCTCAAGCCCGGCGGCGTCAGTCGCATCGCCGGCCACCAGGAAGTGTTCTGGTTCCGCGACGGCTACGTGCCGGTCGTGCGCCTGCACGAGGTGTTCGGCGTGCGGTCGCACGCAGCCGAGCTGCACGAAGGCTTGATCATGGTCGTGGAAGGCGACGGCCGCCGCGTTGGCCTGTTCGTCGACGACCTGCTCGGGCAGCAGCAGGTGGTCATCAAGTCGCTGGAAATGAATTTCCGTCGCGTCGACGGCGTCTCGGGGGCCACGATCCTCGGCGATGGCGCGGTCGCGTTGATTCTCGATGTACCCGGATTGATCCGCGCAGCCTCGCTGCGCGTGGCGGCCAAGGCCGCGAAGGAATTGGAGGCAGCATGAACAACTTCAACATTTCGGTGAAAGCCAAGCTGTTCGCAACGCTTGCGCTCGCCGGCGTCGTGATGGTCGCGGTCGGCGTGCTCGGCTTGTCCGGCACGAAGAACAGCAACGGTCACCTGGATGCACTGTTCGCGAATCGCTTCATGCCGACCGGCTGGGTCGGCACGATCGAGTCGCACGAGCGCGAAGTGCTGGAGAAGGCCGAAGACGCCGTCATCCGCCAGGATGCCGCGGGCGTCGGCGTCGCACTCGGCATGCTCGCGGACCGCACGACCAAGGTGCAGGAGCTGCTGCAGAAGCTCCTGGCGACGGACCTGACCGAAAAGGAGCGCGCGCTTGTCAACGACTTCGCGCGCAACGGCAACGACGTGATCGCGGCCCTGCAGGACGCGCTGCGAGCGGCGCAGGCCGGTACGTTCGACAAGGCGGAGAGCGCGCTGATCGAACGCGCGCGTCCGACGTACGAGAAGCTGAATCAGACCGGCGATGTACTGCTGGAGACCCAGATCAGCGTCGCGCAGCAGATGCGCGATGACGCCGAGAAGGCGTTCAAGCGCAACAGCACGATCATCGTCGGCGCGATCGTGGTCGGGCTCGGCCTGGCTGCGTTCCTCAGCTTCCTCTTGCTGCGTTCGATCCTCGGCGCGTTGTCCGCCGCGGTCAGCATCGCGGACCGCATCGCGCACGGTGAGCTCGGCAATCACATTCGAATCGACAGCGGCGACGAGCTCGGACAGTTGCTGAACTCACTGCAGCGCATGGATGCCAAGCTGGTGGAGATCGTGGGCGAAGTTCGCAGCAGCGCCGATACAGTCGGCTCGACGGCGCGCCAGTTGTCGCACGGCAATGACGATCTGTCGCAGCGGACGCAGGAACAGGCTGCATCGCTCGAAGAGACTGCGTCGAGCATGGAGGAGATGACCGCGACGGTGAAACAGAACGCCGACAACGCGCGCCAGGCGAATCAGCTGGCCGTCGGCGCGCGCGAGCAGGCGGAGCGGGGCGGCTCAGTCGTGCAGCGCGCGATCGGCGCGATGGGCGAGATCAATGGTTCGAGCCGCAAGATCGCCGACATCATCAGCGTCATCGACGAGATCGCGTTCCAGACGAACCTGCTGGCGTTGAACGCCGCGGTCGAGGCAGCGCGCGCCGGTGAGCAGGGCCGCGGCTTCGCGGTCGTCGCGACGGAAGTCCGCAACCTCGCGCAGCGCAGTGCAAGCGCCGCGAAGGAGATCAAGGGCCTGATCAACGACTCGGTCGACAAGGTGAAGATCGGCTCGGAGCTGGTCGACGAGTCCGGCAAGACGCTGTCGCAGATCATGGAGAGCGTGCGGAAGGTGACGGACATCGTCGCCGAGATCGCAGCCGCCAGCGAAGAGCAGTCCGCGGGCATCGAGCAGGTCAACAACGCCGTCACGCAGATGGACAACGTCACGCAGCAGAACGCTGCTGTCGTCGAGCAGGCTTCGTCGGCGAGCAAGGCGATGGAGCAGCAGTCCGCGACGCTGGTCGCGCAGATCGGCTACTTCCGCCTCGGCAAGAGCGCCGGCACGAACCCCATCGCGAACGCGATCGCATTCGCCAATCCCAGTTCACGACCGCTGACGCGTTCGCCTGTCACGCGTAATCCGATGACGCGTCGGGTGGGCACGCCGGCGGTCGCATCCGTTCCCGCGCCCGCAGCCGCTCCGAAGATGTCGCGGGCGAGCGGTGATGCAGGTTCCTGGGACGATTTCTAGAAAGTGACACAGGTGACGCAAGTGACACAGGTGACACAAGGAAAGGGCGCAACTGGCGCTGCGGGTTCGAAGCAGGTGCTGACGTTCACGCTCGGCGACGAGACGTACGGCGTCGACATCCTGCGCGTGCAGGAGATCCGTGGCTGGGCGCCGGTGACGCGCATCCCGCAGGCGCAGGCGCACGTGCTCGGCGTGCTCAACCTGCGCGGCTCGATCGTGCCGATCGTGGATCTGCGCATGCGCTTCGAATTGCCGCGCGCCGAGTACACGCCGCTCACGGTCATCATCGTATTGTCAGTCGAGTCGCCGCAGGGGCGGCGCGACTTCGGCCTGGTCGTCGACGGCGTCTCGGACGTCGTCGACGTGGCGCTCGGCGACGTGAAGCAGGCGCCGGACCTCGGCCAGCAGGCGAACACAGAGTTCATCGCGGGATTGGCCGCGGTGTCGGGACGCATGCTCATGCTGCTCGATATCGATCGGCTCATCGGCGGGGAAGTCGCGGCTGCGACTTCATTGCCCGTCGCGGCCAATGGGTGATGCAGCCCCCCGCACTCAATCCGACCACGTTCTGCGATACCGGGGCGTATGGGCCCGTGCTCGGCGACGCCGAGTTCGACTTCATCCGCCACGTCGTCGGCGAGAACGCGGGCATCGTGCTCGGCCCGAACAAGCGCCAGCTGGTGCAGGGCCGGCTCGCGCGGCGGCTGCGCGATCTCGGGCTGCGCTCGTACCGGGAATATTGCGAGCACGTGCGGCGCTCGGGGCCCGAGGAGCTGGTCGGGCTCATCAACGCGCTGACGACCAACGTCACGTCGTTCTTCCGCGAGAACCATCATTTCGATGCGCTCGCGGACCTGATGCTGCCGGAAGCGATGGAGCGCAACAGCGACTCGCGTCGCGTCCGCATCTGGTCCGCGGGTTGCTCGACCGGCGAAGAGCCGTACAGCGCTGCGATGACCGCGGCGGACGTGATGCCGCCGGGCTGGGACTGCAAGATCCTCGCGACCGACATCGACAGCGAAGTGATTGGATTCGCGCAGCAGGGGATCTATCCGCTCGACCGCGTTGCCTCGCTGACGCCGGAGCGGCTGCGCCAGTCCTTCCAGAAGGGCGTCGGGCTGCAGGTCGGCAAGGCGATCGTCAAAGCACAGGTGCGTGCTGCGGTGACGTTCCGGGTCCTGAACCTGTTGCAGCAGTGGCCGATGCACGGACCGTTCGACGTGATCCTGTGTCGTAACGTGATGATCTATTTCGACCAGGCGACGCGCGAGCGGCTGGTCGAGCGCTTCGCGCACATCCTCGCACCCGGCGGCTATCTGTGCATCGGTCACTCCGAGTCGATCCACAACACCGGCGCGCCGGTGCGGCTGGTCGGCCGGACGATCTATCGCAAACACGCAGGCGGCAGCCATGACGGCTGAGCGCACCGGCAAAACTGCGTTGCCGCGCGCGCTGCCCGGCTTCGAAGCCGTTCGCCGCTATTTCAATGCGACGGGCATGCCGACCGCGCGCATCCTGCCCGGCGAGTACTACGTGACGCGCGAGGACGAAGTGATCGACACCGTGCTCGGCTCCTGCGTCGCTGCGTGCATCCGCAATCCGCGGCTCGGTATCGGCGGCATGAATCATTTCATGCTGCCGCGGCCGGTCGGTGCCAGCGGCGATACGTGGGAGAAGATCGCGGGCTACGCGACGCGTTACGGCTCCGCTTCGATGGAGCAGCTGATCAATCGCGTGCTCGGCGCCGGCGGCGAGCGCAAGGACCTCGAAGTGAAGATCTTCGGCGGCGGCCGCGTGCTGTCGAGCCTCTCCGACATCGGCGCGCGCAACGTCGATTTCGTGCGCGAGTTCCTGCGCAAGGAAGGATTGAAGGTCGCCTCCGAAGACACCGGCGACACGTGCTCGCGGCACGTGCACTACTTTCCGCGCACCGGCCGCGTCCGCGTGCGTCACCTCAGCCCGCGCACGCTCGACGTCGGCTCGCACGAGCAGCGCTACCTGGACCGCCTGGAGCGGACCCCGGTGGCGGGCGAGATTGATTTGTTCTAGGGCGTCATGAGCATCAAAGTCCTCGTGGTCGACGACTCGGCGCTGGTGCGCAAGCTCCTGACCGCGATGCTCGACCGCGCGGCCGGCATCGAGGTCGTCGGCAGCGCGAACGATCCGTACGCCGCGCGCGACAAGATCAAGCGCTTCAACCCGGACGTGATCACGCTCGACGTCGAGATGCCGCGCATGGACGGCCTCACGTTCCTCGAGAACCTGATGCGGCTGCGGCCGATGCCGGTCGTGATGGTGTCGTCGCTGACCCAGCGCGGCGCGGACGTCACGCTGCGCGCGCTCGAGCTCGGTGCGATCGACTTCGTCGCCAAGCCGCGCATCGACATCGCAGGCACGCTGGAAGACTACGAGCAAGAGCTCGTCGCCAAGGTCAGGACCGCCGCCGGTGCGCGTGTAGTGCCGCGCCTGACACCGAAGACGGCGCGCAGGACTGACGAGCGGCACAGCACCTCGGCCGTGCTGCCTGCAATGAACGCGCAGGCGCTGTTGCGCACGAGCGAGCGCATCGTCGCAGTGGGCGCATCGACTGGCGGCACCGAAGCCATTCGCGAGCTGCTCGCCGAGATGCCGCCCGACGCGCCGGCGATCGTCATCTCGCAGCACATCCCCGCGGCCTTCAGCAAATCGTTCGCCGAGCGCATGAATCGCTGTTCGGCGATGTCCGTGTGCGAAGCGCAGAACGGACAGCAGATTCTTCCGGGGCACGCGTACATCGCACCGGGCGACCGCCATCTGCTCGTCGAGCGCGATGGTGCGCGCTACCTGTGCCGCCTCAGCGAGGGTCCGCACGTGAACCGGCATCGGCCGAGCGTCGACGTGATGTTCCGTTCGGTCGCACACCACGTCGGCCCGAATGCTGTCGGCGTATTGCTCACGGGCATGGGCGACGACGGCGCTCGCGGCCTCAAGGAAATGATGGAGCGGGGCGCCGGCACGATCGCGCAGGACGAGGCCAGCTCGGTGGTCTGGGGCATGCCGGGGACCGCCGTCCGCCTGGGGGCCGCAATGCACGTCCTGCCGATCCAGCACATCGCAGTGCAGGTGCTGAATCTGGTCGCGGCGGCCGCCGCGGCGTGACATAACCCGACACTCAAGTCCGACGCCAGCAGGCCGATAGCCGCATCATGACGACATCGAAGGCGACAAAACACGAGGAAACGACGCTGCCAGGGGACTCGACGGCCGCCTTTGCGTTCGTCAGCGAGCTGGCCAAGGAAGTCTCGAGCGGCAAGGTCGAGCTGCCTTCTTTTCCGGACGTGGCCGTGCGCGTCCGTAAGGTGCTCGCCGACGAAGCCATTGCGAACGAACAGATCGCACGCATCGTCGGCTCGGATGCCGGTCTCGCGGCCCGCGTGCTGACGCTGGCAAACTCGGCTGCGTTGAACCGCGCCGGTCGCTCCGTCGCCGACCTGAAAACTGCGATCAACCGCATCGGGCACAACAACGTGCGCACCGCTGCTGTGTCGTTCGCGATCGCCCAGCTGCGACGCGCCGGCGAGCTGCGCAACATCGCGCAGGACCTGGAGCGCGTGTGGCAGGAAGCGACGCTGGTCGCCGCGCTCGCGTACTCGATCGGCGGCCGTTGCCAGATCAATGCCGACGAGTCGATGCTCGCCGGCCTGCTGCACAACGTCGGGAAGCTGTACATCCTGGCGCGCGCCAACCGCCACGGAAGTCTGTTCCGGGATCCGGCCGCGCTGGCGCAGGTGCTGCGCGACTGGCACGCCAACATCGGCAGGGCGATCGTCGAGAACTGGGGCTTCCCCGAGCACATCGCCGAGGCGATCGGCGAGCACGAGAACATCGACCGCATGACCGACAAGGGCGACGTGGCGGACGTGCTGACGGTCGCCGTGATGGCGGCCGGCTTCATGGGCCACGAAGTGGATTTCGAGCTCAACATGCAGGGCGTGAAGGCCTTCAGCCGCTTGCACCTGGACAACGCCAAGTGCGCCCACATCATGCGCAGCTGCGGGGACGAGATTTCGGCCCTGCGCACCGCGTTGGGCGACTGACCCACACCTGCGATCGCCCTCGTCTTCCCACGACACAGGGAATGCCTGATGTCGTCCCACCCGGATTCCACTAGGAACCAAGTCCCTGCGGAAACGTACTGATTGCATAGACTCAGTGGACGGGCAGCATTCAGTGCATGGGCGGCAAGATTCTCGTCGCGGAAGACGATCCCGAAGCACGTGAGCTGCTGCTGCTACTGCTCGAAGGCGGCGAATACAGCCTGCTCGAAGCAGCCGACGGCATGGAAGCGCTGGACATGCTCCGCACGGAGCAGCCTGACCTCCTGATCACCGACATCGTCATGCCGCGCATGGACGGCTATGAGCTCGTGCGCCGGCTCCGCGAAGACGATCGCACGGCGGGCACGTCCGTCATCTTCTGCTCCGCTTCCTATCACGAGCGCGAAGTGCGCGAGATGGCGCGCTCGCTCGGCGTGCAGAGCACGCTCGCCAAGCCCTTCGATCACAAGACCGTGCGCACGACGGTCGATGCTGCGCTCGCCGCGCGCGCCAGCTCGTCGCTCGCCGATACGGTCTCGACGCCGACGGTGCAGGTCATCGGCGGCGCGGAGCAGCGACTGAGCGCACTGGTGGCATTCAGCCGGCGCCTGTTCGGCCACACTGAGGCCGAAGCGATCGTCGAGTCGACGTGCCACGCCGCGCGCGACATTCTGCTCGCGCAATGTGCGCAGCTCGTGCTCGCCGACGTCGACGGTACGCGCCACACGTGCACGGCCAGCGGTCTTTCGAACGATCAGGTCGAACGGCTCCTGCGCACGCGCATGTACACGGAGATGTTGCAGTCGCTGGAACAGGGCGGGTGCGCGCTCTTTCCGATGGTGCCCGCCGCGACTTCGCCGAACGGCGGCACGACTCAGCCGGGCGATTTCGTTTCGATGCTCGGTGTGCCCGTCGCGTCGGTCAGTCATCACTACGGCTATCTCTGCGTCATCAATCGCATCGGTCTGCCCGGGTTTACGGATGAAGATCTTGGCGTCGCGCGCGCGATCGCGGCGCAGGTTGCCGTCGCGTATGAGAACGCGCGCCGGTACTACGATCTGGAGCAGCGTGTCGCCGAGCGGACGGCCGAGCTCGAGGTCGCGAACCGCGAGCTCGAAGCATTCTCGTATTCAGTCGCGCACGACCTGCGCGCGCCGCTGCGTTTGATTCACGCGCACGTGCAGATGCTGCGCGACTATCGCGGCTCGCCGACAACGCGCGAGCCGCTGATCCATCTCGATCAGATTCAGCGCGGCGCGCGCGAGATGAGCGCGCTGATCGATGGCCTGCTGGCGCTGTCGAGGATCAGCCACATGGAGATGCGGCGCGAAGTGACGTCGCTCGACGAGCTGGTCAAGCGCGCGGTGAACCAGGTGCGACAGGAGAACGGCGGCGATCGCGTCGTCGAATGGCGGCTTGCTTCGCTGCCTGCGACTGCCTGCGACCCCGACCTGATGCTGCAGGTGTTCGCGAATCTGATCGATAACGCGGTCAAGTATTCGCGACCGCGCGCGCACGCCGTGATCGAGATCGGCATCGGCACGGCCGACGCACAGAAGTACGTCTTCGTGCGGGACAACGGCGTCGGCTTCGACATGCGCTACGCGCGCAAGCTGTTCGGCGTTTTCCAGCGGCTGCATCGCCAGGACGAGTTCGAAGGGACGGGCATCGGGCTGGCGACCGTCAGCCGCATCATCGAGCGCCACGGCGGCCGGATCTGGGCCGAATCCCGGCTCGGCCAGGGGGCGGAATTCCGCTTCACCCTCTCCGGACTGTAGGTCGGCCGCTCCAGCGCCTCCCGCGCCCGCGGCATTCGCGATTCCTTACGCAGCAGGCTTTAGCCCGACTTCTTTCTCCCTTATCCTTCCTCGATGCAGGAACGATACGATCACGCCGCTATCGAGCGCGCCGCCCAGGAGGCCTGGGCCGCCACGCGCGCCTTTGCCGTCGCCGAAGACCCCAAGCGCCCGAAGTACTACTGCCTGTGCATGTTCCCGTACCCGAGCGGACGGCTGCACATGGGTCACGTGCGCAACTACACGATGGGCGACGTGCTGACGCGCTATATGCGCATGCAGGGCTACAACGTTCTGCAGCCGATGGGCTGGGACGCGTTCGGCCTGCCGGCCGAGAACGCCGCGATGAAGAACGGCGTGCCGCCCGCGAAGTGGACCTACGACAACATCGCCTACATGAAGGGGCAGCTGCAGCAGCTCGGCTTCGCCCTCGACTGGAACCGCGAGCTCGCGACCTGCCAGCCCGAGTACTACAAGTGGAACCAGTGGCTGTTCCTGCGGATGCTCGAGCGCGGCATCGCTTACAAGAAGACCGGCGTCGTCAACTGGGATCCGGTCGATCAGACCGTGCTCGCCAACGAGCAGGTGATCGATGGCCGCGGCTGGCGCACCGGCGCGCTGATCGAGAAGCGCGAGATCCCGATGTACTACCTGCGCATTACGCAATACGCGCAGGACCTGCTCGAAGAGCTCGCGCAGATGACGGAGTGGCCCGACCGCGTGCGTGCGATGCAGGCGAACTGGATCGGTCGCAGCGAAGGCGTGCGCATCGGCTTTCCGTACCAGCTCGCTGGCGAGCGGCGCGTGCTCAGCGTGTTCACGACGCGTGCCGACACTCTCATGGGTACGACGTTCTGCGCGGTCGCGGCCGAGCATCCACTCGCGACTCACGCGGCGCGCAACGACCCGACGCTCGCTGCGTTCGTCGAAGAGTGCAAGCGCGGTACGGCGCAGGAGGCCGAAATCGCGGTGATGGAAAAGCGCGGTATGCCGACCGGCTTGTTCGTCACGCATCCGTTATCGGGCGAGCAGGTTCCGGTGTGGGTCGGCAACTACGTGCTGATGACCTACGGCGAAGGCGCGGTGATGGGCGTGCCGGGTCACGACGAGCGCGACTTCGGCTTCGCGCTGAAGTACGGCCTGCCGATCACGTTCGTGATCCGCCCCGAGGGTGCGAACGCCGCAGAGTTCTCGACTCGCGAGTGGCGGCCCGAGTACTCGGCATACGGCGTCTGCGTCAACTCCGGCAAGTACGACGGACTCGACTACCAGGCCGCCGTCGACGCGATCGCCGCGGACCTGCAAGCGAAGGGCCTCGGCGAGAAGCAGACGCAATGGCGGCTGCGCGACTGGGGCATCTCGCGGCAGCGCTACTGGGGTTGCCCGATTCCGTTGATCCACTGCCCGAAGTGCGGCGACGTGCCCGTGCCCGACAAGGATCTGCCGGTGTTGCTGCCGGAAGGCCTGGTGCCGGACGGCACGGGCAATCCGCTCAACAAGACGCCTTCGTTCTACGAGTGCAAATGTCCGAATTGCGACGGCCCGGCGCGGCGCGAGACGGACACGATGGATACGTTCGTCGACTCGTCCTGGTACTTCCTGCGCTTCGCGTGCGTCGACGACCAGCAGGCGATGGTCGACGAGCGCGCCGACTACTGGATGGCGGTCGATCAGTACATCGGCGGCATCGAGCACGCAATCCTGCATTTGCTGTACTCGCGCTTCTGGATGCGCGTGATGCGCGACATGGGGATGATCAAGGTGAAGGAGCCGTTCGCGCGGCTGCTCACGCAGGGCATGGTGCTCAACAACATCTACTCGCGTCACAGCGGCGAGGGTCGGGTCGAGTATTTCCATCCCGACGACGTCGACGTGCAGCTCGATGCGCACGGCGCGCAGGTCGGCGCGAAGCTGCGTCGCGACGGCCAGCCCGTGCAGTGGGAAGGCATGCGGACGATGTCGAAGTCGAAGAACAACGGCGTCGATCCCACTGACCTGGTCGAGCGCTTCGGCGCGGACAGCATTCGCGTGTTCATGATGTTCAAGGCGCCGCCGGAGGACACGCTCGAGTGGTCCGACGACGGCGTCGAAGGCTCGGCGCGCTTCGTGCGCCGGCTGTGGCGCATGGTCTGGGAGCACCTCGAAAAGGGCCGGCCGGCCAAGGGGCCGCTCCAGGAGCTCGTCGCACTCTCTCCCTCGCAGCGCGAGATCCGTCGCATGGCGCACGCGACACTCGCGAAAGTGACGGACGATTACGGCCGTCGCCGCGTGTTCAACACTGCGATTGCCGCGGTCATGGAGCTCATGAATGCGCTCCAGAAATTCGACGACCCGAGCGAGCAGGGTCGCGCCGTGCGCCATGAGGCGCTCGAGTTGATCGTGCAGATGCTCGCGCCGATCGCGCCGCACGTCTGCCATGCGCTGTGGGCAGAGCTCGGCCACAAGGATGCGCTGATCGACCACCCATGGCCTCATCCCGATCCGCAGGCGCTGGTGCAGGATCGCATCGAGGTCGTCGTGCAGGTGAACGGCAAGCTGCGCTCGAAAGTCGAAGTGGGCGCGAGCGCGAGCAAGGACGAGATCAGCGCCGCGGCGCTGGCCGATGCCACGATTCAGAAGTGGATCGAAGGCAAGCAGGTGCGCAAGGTGATCGTGCCGCCCGGCAACAAGCTCGTGAACGTGGTGGTGTGAGCACGCGGGCGCATCCGATCCGCGTCGTCCTCTTCGACGTCGGCGGCGTCCTGGTCCAGCTGAGCGGCGTCGCGACCGTGCTCGGCTGGGTCGCGGAGCGCTGGACGCCCGCGCAGTTGTGGCAGCGATGGCTGCATTCTCCAGCGGTGCGCGCGTTCGAGACCGGCCGCACTGACGCCGACACCTTCGCGGCCGATCTCGTCGCCGAGCTGGAGCTGGGCGTCGAGCCCGCGCTGTTCCTGGAGTCGTTCGCCGGCTGGCCGACTGGCCTGTACCCCGGCGCACACGAGCTCGTCACTCGCATCCCCGGTCACATCACGCGTGCTTTGCTTTCGAACAGCAACGCGCTGCATTGGGATCGCGTCGTCGACGACTTCGGCCTCGGCACTCTGTTCGAGCACCGCTTCGTCTCGCACCTCACCGGCCGGATCAAACCCGACCCGGACGCCTTCGAGCACGTCGTCAGCTCGCTCGGCTGCGATCCCGCCAGCGTCTTCTTCCTCGACGACAACCTGCTCAACGTCGAAGCCGCCCGCGCCACTGGCATGCAGGGCGCCGTCGTCAGCGGCGTCGAAGGCGCCGAACAAGCCCTCCGCCAAGCCGGAATTCTGCGCTAGTAGCTGTGGCGGGCTATTGGTGTGGGTCAGGCTTCAGCCTGACTCTCCGACCCACACAGCATCCCACAGCGAGTAGTCGTTGACTCTGCGAACGAGTCCAGCTCGAACTGGGTTGCAGACGACATATCGGGCGACATCCTGAAGGTCTTCTTCCCGTCGAAGCCCATGGTCGTGAAATCCCACCTGCCACACTGGACCCTGCGTACGCCGAACCCGGTTGATCTCGAGCGCACTGCTGCCTTTGACCGCCCTGACTACGCTGCTGAGAGCACGCTGCGGGTGCAATTGGACAAGCCAATGCAGGTGATCTGGCATGACGACGTAGGAGAGCGTCGCTGCGCTGATCGCAATCGCCGGACGATGCAGGGCCCGCACGACGATGCGACCAAGATGGAGATCGGCAAACAATGGTGTCCGGCCGTGAGTCGCGGTCGTGACCAGGTAGATCTGCCAGCCGATCGATGCTCGTCCGCGGAGCAGGTCGGAATAGGGCACGTGACTCGTCCTTGAGTGCTCTTCGGGCTCGAAGAAGTCAGGCTAAAGCCTGACCCACACCATTTTCACCCGTCATTTGGCCCAGAAACGCCGCTAAAGCCGACCTAGAACTTGTTCCGGCGGGACGGGGGCCGTACGCTTTGGGCGTTCCTTCGCTTCCGGCCAACGTCACAGGTGCCTTATGCAAATGCGGGTCGTCGACAACGCGGTCAGCAATGTTCGCAACCAGGTCTCCGCGGAGGAGTGGGCGACGCGCGTCGACCTCGCGGCCTGCTATCGGCTCGTGGCGCACTTCGGCTGGGACGACCTCGTGTTCACGCACATCTCGGCGCGCGTGCCCGGCACGCACGACTTCCTGATCAATCCGTACGGCTTCATGTTCGAAGAGATCACCGCGTCGAGCCTGGTGCGCGTCGATCTCGAGGGCAAGAAGACGTTCGACAGCCCGTACGACATCAACCCCGCCGGCTACACGATTCACAGCGCGATCCATGCCGCGCGCGAGGACGCGGGTTGCGTGCTCCACCTGCACACGATGGAAGGCGTCGCGGTGTCGGCGCAGAAGGCCGGCCTGCTGCCGATCTCGCAGCAGTCGACGCTCGTGATGCTGAGCCTTTCGTATCACGACTATGAAGGCCTCGCGCTCAACCCGGACGAGAAGGGCCGTCTGCAGAAAGATCTCGGCGACACCCGCAACCTGATCCTGCGCAACCACGGGCTGCTGACCATCGGCCGCACCGTCGCGGACGCGTTCCTCAACATGTTTACGCTGCAGCGTGCATGCGAAGTGCAGCTGCTCGCCCAGGGCCAGGGCGCCGAGCTGATCGAGATCCCGCAGTCGGTGCTCGATACCGTGCCGGAGTTTTCGCGCATGGTGACGCGCGGCGCGGGGGCCGGGCTGGTGTGGCCGGCGCTGCTGCGCAAGATGGACCGGCTCGATCCCGGCTTCCGCAACTAGAACAAAACCGCCAGCGACTTGTGCAACGCGACCAGGTCTTGCGACCTGGCCGCGCCCCTCCCTCTGGGCCGGCGCTAGGGAATTACCTGATGTTCAGCCGCCGGGCTGACTGATATTCACTGCAGGGCAATGTCCTGCAAACTCCGCGGCGCAAATTCGTAGGAAGGATGAGCGCGGAAGGAGAGTTCGGATGAAGGCGGAGCGAATAGCGACCCGGATGTCGGTCCTGGGCCGCGCGCTGCCCTCACGGGTGCTGCTGGTCGACGACGACGAGCTGGAACTGGAGCTGATGGCGGATCGGCTCACCGCCGCAGGCTTCGAAGTGGCCTGCGCGCAGAACGGCGAAGCCGCGCTGCAGGTGATCGAACAACAGTGGTATCCGCTGGTGATCACCGATTGGCTGATGCCGGTCATGGACGGCATCGCGTTCACCGAAGCGCTGCGCAGCAGCGGCGCGACCGACACCTACATCATCATGCTCACGATGCGCGAAGCCAGCGTCGACTACGAACGCGGCTACGTCGCAGGCGTCGACGACTATCTGTCAAAGCGCGTGCCGGACGCCGAGCTGTTCGCCCGCATCACGGCCGCTTTCAATACGCTCGCTCTGCGTCGCTCCCTCAAGGAAGCCCAAGCCGCCCTCGAGCAGGCCGCGGCCGTCGACGCGGAATCCGGCGCTTTCGCGCTGCGCGAGCTGTACAGCCGGTTGCATGGGGAAATCAAACGCGCCCGGCGTTACGGGCGCAAACTGACGCTGCTGACACTGGCCGTGTCCGCGGCAGAGCGCGCGACGGCGGTCAACGTCGCGCTCACGCCGGAGATACTGCGCGGAATCGTGCAGACGGTCGAAAGCGTGGTACGGCTGCAGATCGACTGGACCGGACGACTCGACAGCGAGCAGGGCGCTGCGTTGGCGGTCGTTCTGCCTGAGTCCAGCATCAGCGAGGCGCCGCGGATCAAGGAGCGTCTGCTCCAGGCGCTGCGCGGTTACGCCGAGGGTCTCGACACGCTGCAGTTGAGCTTCGCGTTCGGCGTGGCCGCGCTCGAGGACGCGGGCCAGCAGAGCCCGGCCGTCGACACCGCGGAGATGCTGGAGATCGCCGGACTGTGCCGCAACTGCCCGGGCCGGACCGGTCCGGAGCAGCTGGGCGCCGTCCAGCGCAGCGTTGCCTGCCACGTTTCGATCGTCTGCCGCCACGGCTACGTCGTCGACAACGAATGCAGCCTCAAGGCGCGCCCGCCGGCGCGCCGCGACGCCGGGGCGGCATTGGCGGGCTAAAACACCCTCGCGCGGCGCAGTGTTGACCGTTCGGTGCGGCGCCGCGAACATGGCGGCCAGATTTCCCAAGGGGCCGCCGTGCATTCCATCGCGAGTCGAGTCGTCATTGTGCTGTGCGTAGCCTCGTTGCTCGGCGCCTGCGGCTGGCGCCTGCAGGGCACGGCGAAGTTGTCGCCGAGCATGTCGGTGGTCTACGTCGACGCCAACGATCGCTACACGGACTTCAATCGCGCGCTGCGCGACCGGTTGCGCGCCTCGGGTGCGAAAGTCACGGAGAGCAGGACGGACGCAACGGCGGTCGTACGCATCATCAAGGACCAGAGCGGGCAGCGCGTGCTGTCGGTCTCGGCCCGCAATACGCCCGAAGAGTACGAAGTGTTCTACACGGTGGAGTACATGGTCACGAGCGGCGGCGCCGAGGTGATCGCTGCTCAGCCGCTCGAGGTCACGCGGGACTACAGCTACGACACGACCGCCGTGCTGGCGAAACAGCGCGAGCAGGCCATTCTCCGCGAGGCCCTGGCGCAGGATCTCGCGTCGCTCGTGCTTAGAAGGCTTGCAACGCTGTGAGACATAACGCCACGACAGCGTATGGATGCGGATCCCGCATTGCGCACAGATCGGTAGTATTCGTCACTGAGTGACGCAAAGGACTCGATCATGGACGAACGTGACGAGCTACAACAAAAGATTGCCGACATTGGTGGCCGCTACATCCAGCGCACGGCGGGCGAGCTGGCGGGGCTGCGCGACCTGATTGCCAGAGTGCGCGCCGGCAGCGCTGCGGCCTGCAAGGACATCGAGCATCTCGCACACAAGATCTACGGCAGCGGCTCGATGTTCGGCTTCGAAGCGGTCAGCGAGCAGGCGCGGGCGCTGGAGCTGGCCGCGAAAGACACCACGGATCCGTCGATGATCGACAAGCTGCAACAGTATGCGGACGGACTGGAGCGGCAGGTGCAGGCCGCGTTGCGAGCGCGTGGCTTGTGACGAGAGTCGAGTCGCATCTCGCCGCGGTGACTCAGCTGCTGTCCCGGTATCGCCTGGAGCCGGTCGCGCTTGCGCACGACGACGAAATCCCGGGCTCGTACTGGGGCGAAAGCGAGGCCGGTCTCGTCGGTAATCGCATCTACTTCCGGCGCGACACACCGCTGCACTCGGTGTTGCACGAAGCCTGTCACTTCATCTGCATGGACGACGGTCGCCGGGAGCAACTGGAGCGCGACGCGGGCGGCGACTACGACGAAGAGAACGCGGTCTGCTATCTGCAGATCCTGCTGGCGAACGAGCTCGACGGGACCGACTCCGGCCAGATGTGCCGCGACATGGACGCGTGGGGCTACACGTTCCGGCTCGGCTCCGCGCAGGCGTGGTTCGAGCAGGACGCCGACGATGCGCGCCGCTGGCTGCTCGCGCACCGGATCATCGACGCGGGCGGCCGGATTACCGGAACTTGTCGGTCGCCCTGATCAGCTCGTGCGTGTTGCCGGCTTCGAACGCCGAATGGCCGGCGTCGGGCACGATGTGCATTTCCGCTTCCGGCCAGGCGCGATGCAGCGCCCAGGCCGTCTGCATCGGGCACACCACGTCGTAACGGCCTTGCACGATCACGGCCGGGATCTGCCGCAGCCGTGTCACGTTGCGCAGCAGCTGATCCTCGGTCTCGAGGAAGCCGCGATTCACGAAGTAGTGGCACTCGATGCGCGCCACGGCGATCGCGAAATCCTCTTCGCCCCACTTGTGCAGTTGTTCCTCGTTGATGTGCAGATAGCTGGTCGCTGCTTCCCAGACCGACCATGCGCGCGCAGCGGCAACCATCGTCTTGCGGTCACCGCTCGTGAGCCGCTTGTAGAACGACTGGATCAGGTCCTTGCGCTCCGCGGGCGGAATCGCGGCGATGTAGTTCTCCCAGTGATCCGGAAACAGCGCGCTCGCGCCTTCCTGGTAGAACCACTGCAACTCGAACTGCGACAGCATGAAGATGCCGCGCAGGGCCATCTCGGTGACTCGCTGTGGATGCGTTTGCGCGTAGGCGAGGGCAAGGGTCGAGCCCCACGAGCCGCCGAACAGGAGCCAGCTGTCGATGCCGAGATGCTCGCGCAGCTGCTCCATGTCCGCGACCAGGTGCCAGGTCGTGTTGTCGACCAGGCTGGCGTGCGGCCGGCTGCGGCCGCAGCCACGCTGATCGAAAAGCACGATGCGATAGGTGTCCGGATCGAAGAAGCGACGTGCGCGATTGTCGCAGCCGGCGCCCGGCCCGCCGTGCACGAACAGCGCGGGCTTGCCCTTGGGATTGCCGCACTCCTCGTAGTAGATCTCGTGAGTGCCTGACACCCGCAGCATGCCGCTGTTGTACGGCTCGATCGCCGGGTACAGGGTGCGGCGACCGCCGGCAGCCGACTTGGCAGACCGCTTGCGCTTGGCGAGCACCGCATGACGCGCGTGACTGCGCTGCTTGTTCGACGCCGGCTTGCGTACGCTGCGGCGGGGAGATTTTCGCTTGCTCGCCATGGTCGAAAGCTCCGAACGGTCAAGTGCGGCCGCGCATCGTACTTTACAATGCCGCCCTTCGGAAACACGCGCCGGATACGCGATGCAGTCTCACCTGGCTTCCATTCTCATGCTGCTGGTCACGATGGTGATCTGGGGCAGTACGTTCGTCGTCACCAAGGGCATCAACGACCAGGTGGGGCCGTTCACGCTCGCGTTCGTGCGCGTCGCGATCGGTGCACTCGTGTTGCTGGCGAGCGCATTCGTGCGTCAGGCGCGCGGCGGCGCGCATTCGCGCTGGGGCGCGCTGCCCTGGGGCACGATGGTGACGATGGGACTGGTCGGCGTCGTCGTGTACTACGCGGTGTTCAACTACTCGCTCGTGTACACGACAGCGTCGCAGGGCGCGCTGGTCCAGAGCTGCATTCCGGCGATGACGGCCCTGGTTGCGGTCGTATGGTTGCGCGAGCACGCGTCGGCCGTGCGCTGGACCGGAATTGCGTTGTCGATGGTGGGTATCGCGATCGTCTTCTCGGGCTCGGCTGTGCAGTCAGGCAGTGCCAGTCTGCTCGGCAACGTCTTGATGTTTGCCTCGGCCGTGCTGTGGGGTATCTACACGTCGATGGCGAAGCGCGTCGCCAACTTCGACCCGCTGCAAGTGACCGCGTGCATCCTCGGCGCCGGAGCAGTGATGCTGCTGCCGCTGGCTGCTTTCGAAGTCGCTGCAGAGGGCATGCCGCAGGTGAATCTGCAAGGCTGGCTCGGCATGGCGTACCTCGGCGCCGGCGCATCGGGCATTGCATTCATGCTCTACAGTTCGGCGCTGAAGCATGTCGATGCGAGCGAGGCGGGCGTCTATACGAATCTGATCCCGATCGTGGGCGTCGTGCTGGGGATGATGCTCGGCGAGCCGCTGTCGGTGCGCGCGATCATCGGCGGCGTGGTGGTGCTGGTGGGCGTGTGGCTGACCAGTCGCCGGCCGGCCGTCACTCTACCGGCCCAGTGACCTTCTTCCCCGCGACGTAGGTCGCGAGCACCTTGATGTCATCGATCTGGCTTTCCGGGATCTTGAAGTAATCGCGGTCGACGATGATGAAGTCGGCCCACTTGCCCGGCTCCAGCGAGCCGGTCGAGTGCTCCATGTGCGCGGCGAAGGCAGCGTCGGTCGTGAACAGGCGCAGCGCTTCCTCGCGCGTCAGCTTCTCCTGCGGATACCAGCCGCCCGGCGGTCGGCCTTCGCGGTCCTGCCGCGTCACTGCCGCGTAGAGACCGTAGAACGGATTCGGCAGCTCGACCGGAAAGTCGCTGCCGCCGGCGAGACGCGCGCCGGCATTGATCAGCTTGCGCCACGCGTACGCGCCCTGGATGCGCTTCGGACCGACGCGATCCTCCGCCATGTTCATGTCGGATGTTGCGTGCGTCGGCTGGATCGACGCGATCACGTCGAGGCGCGCGAAGCGGCGAATGTCGTCGAGCGCGATCACCTGCGCATGCTCGATGCGCGGACGCAGCGCGTGGCGCTGTTCCTTCGTCAGCATCGTCTCGAACGTGTCGAGCACGAGACGGTTGCCGGCATCACCGATCGCGTGAACGTTCAGCTGCCAGCCCCTGGAAGCCGTCAGCGTCGCCAGTTCCTGCATCTGCTGGCGCGTGTTGATCAGGAGACCGCGGTGATGCGGCTGATCGCTGTAGTCCTGCATCAGCGCCGCGCCGCGACTTCCGAGTGCGCCGTCGGCGTACGCCTTGACGGCGCGCATCTGCAAGCGTTCGTCGTATTCGGGCATGCGCGGACCCGACTGCATGAGCTTGCGTGACTCGGCGCTGTCGCCGAGCATCGCGTAGATGCGAATCGGCAGCCGACCCGCAGCAGCCAGCTCGCGATACAGACCGTAAGTGTGGCCAGCGATGCCGGCATCGTGGACGCCGGTCATGCCGAGCGCGGCGACCTCGTTCAGGGCCGCGAGCAGCTGGCGCTTCGTTTCGGCATCGGTCGCGGCGGGAATGTGCTTCTCGACCAGCTCCTGGGCGGTGTCGACGAGCATGCCGGTCGGCTGGCCCGAAACATCCTTCACGATCTGGCCGCCTTGCGGATCGGGCGTCGCTGACGTGATGCCTGCGACCTTCAGCGCCGCGCTGTTCACCCAGCTCGCATGACCGTCGACGCGACTCATGACCGCCGGCCGATCGCCCACGGCCGCATCGAGCTCGCGCGCCGTCGGGAAGCGGCGCTCCTTCCACAGCACCTGGTTCCAGCCGCGGCCGATCACCCAGCGCGCGTGCGGATTCGCCGCGATGTGTTTGCGAATGCGGCCGAGCGCGTCGTCGATGCTCGTCGTGTCGCGCAGGTCGGCCTGCAGTTTCAGCTCGCCGAGGCCGAGCACGTGGCCGTGTGCATCGGTGAGGCCCGGCAGCACGAATTTGCCGCCGCCGTCGATGTCCGTCGCAGGAAGCCCGTGCGCGAGATCTGCATAGACGCCGATCTGCTTGATTCGGCCGTCTTCGATGACGATGGCGTTGAACTGTTCCAGGCCTTTCTGTCCCACCGGCGTGACGCCTTGCACGTTGTGCACCACGACGGTTGCGGCGCTCGCACTGGCGATTGCGCTGACTGCGATCAGTGCGACGCAGATCCGGCTAAGCATGAGTCACGCTCCGTTGAGTTTCAGCAGGGCCCGCGAGGCTGCGCACCAGCTCTTGTGCATGGATCGGCAGGTCGGCGAGGCGACGCACGCAAATGGTGAGGTTGCGCTGCGCCCAGTCGTCGGTGAGATCGATCCGGCGCAACGACATCGTCTTCATGCTCCGCACTGCAGTCGTTTCCGGAACGACGCCGACGCCGACGTTGCATTCGACCAGCCGGCACACGGCATCGAAGCTGCGCAGCTGCACGCGCAGCTTCAGCCGCCGGCCGGTGCGCTCGGCTTTTTCCGAAAGAAACCGTTGCAGCGGGCTGGTGCGATCCAGCCCGACGAAATCGCAATCGAGCGCGTCGGCAAACGCCATGCTTCCCGTGGCGGCGAGCGGATGGCGCGCGGCCGTGACGAGCACGAAACGATCGACGCGGAACGGGAAGACCTCCAGGCCGCTCACGTCCTCGGTCCCGGCGACGATGCCGATGTCCGCCTGCCCGTCGGCGACGGCGGCGACGATCTCGTCGCTGAGGCGCTCCTCGAGATCGATGTTGACCTGCGGGTGCGAGGCGAGGAACTGGCTGAGCGGCTCCGGCAGGAACTCGGTCAGCGCATTGGTGTTGGACATCAGCCGGATGTGGCCCTTGAGACCGTCGGCGTATTCGCTGAGCTCGCCGCGCATGCGCTCCGCCTGTTGCAGCAGGATGCGCGCGTGATGCACGAGCGTACGGCCGGCGGGCGTCGGCTGCACGCCCTGGCGATCGCGATTCAACAGCGCGGTGCCGAGCTCGATCTCCATATTGCGGATCCGCGTGCTCGCCGCGGCGACCGCGAGGTGCATGCGATCTGCGCCGGCGGTGATGCTGCCGGCCTCGACGACGTGCAGGAACAGCTTGAGATCGGTCAGATCGAAGCGCATGGGGCGAGAGTCTACGGCCTGCGCAGGGGCACGAACATGACCGGAGCGATGTCCCGGCTGCGGATCGCGCCGGCGGCGTCCTTTTCGATCAGCTGCAGCTGCTGCACGGTGAAGCGCGGCCCGACGGGCACGATCAGCCGGCCGCCCGGTTGCAGCTGCTCGATCAGCGGCTGCGGAATCTGCTCCGGCGCGGCGGTCACGATGACGATGTCGAACGGCGCGTGCTCGGGCCAGCCGGCGTAACCGTCGCCGGTACGCCCGGTGATATTTTCGTACTTCAGCTCGCGCAGCAGCGCCGCGGCGTTGCTCGCGAGTGTCTCTTCGAGCTCGATCGTATAGACGTGGCTGACCAGCCGCGCGAGCACCGCCGCCTGGTAGCCCGATCCCGTGCCGATTTCGAGCACCCGGTCGCCGGGCTGCGGCCGCAGCAGCTCTGTCATCAATGCAACGATGTAGGGCTGCGAGATCGTCTGGCCCTGGCCGATCGACACCGGTCCGTCGTCGTAGGCGCGCGGGCGCTCAGGCTCGGGAATGAATAAGTGGCGCGGCACCTCGCGCAGCGCCTCGATGACGCGCGGATCGCGAATGCCGCGAGCGGCGATCTGCTCGCGGACCATTGTCTCGCGGGCATCGTCCGACGCAACGGAATGCAGCAACCGACGCAGCATGGGCGGTTTCTATGGCCTCGCCGGGCAGCTTGGGCCATAATCGGCCCAACGTTCACCTGGATCAACCTGGCGCCAGACACAAGTTTCATCGCTCGAGTGTTCCACCGTTCTCCTCCGACTCCCGCCGCTGCGTCGCGTCCGCGACAGCCGGTCGCGCTCCGCTAAGTGAAGCTTTCCGGCGAAAACCTCGCTGCCAGCCTGGCCCGTCAGCTCCAGACGATCTACCTCGTGTCCGGAGACGAGCCGTTGCTGGTCAACGAAGCCGCGGACGCGATTCGCGCCGTGGCGCGCAAGCAAGGCTTCGTCGAGCGCGAGCTGCACGTGGTCGAGCGCGGGTTCGATTGGCAGGGGCTGCTCGCCGACAGCCGGGCCCTGTCGCTGTTCGCTCAGCGCAAGATCATCGAGATTCGCATGGCCAATCCGACGCCGGGCGAGCAGGGCGCGGATGTCATCGTCGAGCTTGCGGAACAACCGTCGCCGGACAATCTGGTGTTGATCATCACCGGCAAGCTCGACGGCCGCACGCAGAGCTCGCGTTGGGTGAGCGCAGTAGAGAAACGCGGCGTGCTGATGCAGCTGTGGCCGATCGATCTGCCGCGGTTGCCCGCGTGGATTCGTGAGCGGCTCGGACGTCACAAGCTGCAGGCCGATGCAGCCGCAGCGTCGCTGCTCGCGGAGCGCGTCGAAGGCAATTTGCTGGCCGCGCACCAGGAGATCGAGAAGCTCGCGCTGTTGTTGCCGCCGGGTCCGATCACGGCCGAAACGATTGTCGATGCGGTCGCGGACAGCGCTCGCTTCGACGTTCTGCAGCTGGGCGAAGCGGCGATGCGAGGCCAGACGGCGCGTGCGCTGCGAATTCTCGAAGGACTGCGCGGCGAAGACGTCGAGCCGACGCTGGTGCTGTGGGCAGTGAACAAGGATCTGCAGTGGATCGCGCGGGCGCGCAGCCTGATGCGGCGAGGGCAGAGCGCCGAGTCCGCGATGAACACTCTATACGTGTGGCGGCCCCGGCAGGCCGCGATGGCACAGGCGCTCGGTCGCATGAATCGCCACACGCTGCGTAACCTGATCCTCGATGCCGAGCGCATCGATCGCTCGATCAAGGGCGTGATCAAAGCCGATCCATGGCTCGAGCTGGAGCGGCTGGTGGCGAGACTGGCCGGCGTGAAGGTTGCAGCGGTCGCATGACGAGCATCGGTATTTTCGGCGGCACGTTCGACCCGATTCACTTCGGCCACCTGCGCACTGCGTTCGAGCTGTTGCAGGCGCTGCGGCTGAACGAGATCCGCTTCATGCCGGCCGGCAACCCGCCGCACCGCGAGGTGACGGTCGCGAGCCCGGCGGAGCGTTTCGCGATGGTCAAAGCGGCGATCGCCGGCCAGCCGGGCTTCGTGGTCGACGACCGCGAGATCCGGCGCGAAGGATTGTCTTATTCGGTGGATACGATGCGCACGCTGCGCGCCGACTTTCCGGACCACTCGCTGTCGCTGATCGTCGGGATGGATGCGTTCCTCGGCTTGCCGAAGTGGCACCAGTGGCGCGAGCTCCTCGATCTCGCGCACCTGGTCGTCGCCCACCGGCCGGGGTGGCGTGCGCCGAGCATGGGGCCGCTCGGCGAGCTGCTCGTCGACCGCGGCACCGGCCGCAGCGGCGACCTGCACGAGCGGCGCGCCGGCTGCATCTACATCCACGCGGTGACGCAGCTGGAGATTTCTTCGACGGAGGTGCGCAAGCTGATCGGGGCAGGGCGCGACCCGCGTTACCTGATGCCGGACGGCGTGCGGGAGATCATCGAGCAGACGGGATGTTATCGATCCAAGAGGTGAGCATGGTTGGCAAGCGCGCAAAGACTTCACGACGTGCAGGTTCCGCAGCTCCGAAATCGCCTGGGAAGGGCAAGCGCACAGCGCGGGTGAAGAGTGCGGCGAAAGCCGCGCCGCCGGCCGCGAACGTGCGCCGCATCAGGCCGCTCGTGCAGGTCGTCGAGGGCGCGCTGGACGAGATGAAAGCCGTGAACGTCCGCGTGCTGGACGTGCACAAGCTGACCGACATCGCCGACACGATGATCATCGCCAGCGGCAACTCGGACCGCCACGTGCGCTCGATCGCCGATCGCATCGTCGAGCACGCGAAGCAGGGCGGCTTCCGCCCGATGGGCATCGAAGGCGAGCGCGACGGCGAGTGGGTGCTGGTCGACCTGCAGGACGTGATCGTCCACATCATGCTGCCGCGGGTGCGCGAGTTCTATCGCCTCGAGAGCCTGTGGGACGTGAGCGCCGCGCGGCGCGAAGCAGCGGAACGCACGGCCTAGCCCGTGCGCATGCTGCTGCTCGCGGCCGGCACGCGGCTGCCCGACTGGGTGAACCGCGGGTTCGAGGAATACGCCGGCCGCTTCGGTAACGACTATCGCCTGGAGCTGAAGGAGATCGCGCTCGGCCAGCGCGCTGCGGCCGCTCCGCAACAAGCGATCGCACGCGAAGGCGAGCGCATGGCGTCGGCGCTGCCGGACGGCTGCTATGTCGTCGCGCTGCAGGTCGACGGACGCTCGATGTCGAGCGAGCAGCTGGCGAAGTTTCTGGAGAGCCGGGCGCAGCAAGGGCGCGACGTTGCGTTCTGCCTCGGCGGTCCGGATGGCCTTGCGCCGCAAATCGACGAGCGCGCGGATCTGCGCTGGTCGTTGTCAGCGCTGACGTTGCCGCACGCGTTGGCGAGGGTCGTGGTGGTGGAGGCGCTGTATCGCGCCGTGAGCATCATCAAGAGACATCCGTATCATCGCGCGTAGGTCGGGTTGTTCCTGCAGTTCCCGTCTGTCGAAATGGCGCCGCCGCGATCGTCATGAGCATGAGGGCACAACAGGAGTCGGACCCCATGAAAATCGCGGATACAGCAGTTTTGATCACTGGTGCGAATCGCGGCCTCGGCCGGGCACTCGTCGAGGAAGCCTTACGCAGAGGCGCGAAGCGGGTCTACGCCGGCACGCGTCAGCCGTTCTCCCATTCGGACGGGCGCGTCACGCCCGTGACCCTGGACGTGACGAATGCAGCGCAGATTCGCGAAGCGGCGGGTCAGGTCGCATCACTCGACTTGCTCATCAATAACGCCGCCGTGGCGCAGTATGACGACCTTGGCGATCGTGCCATGCTCGAACGACACCTCGCGGTCAACGTCTTCGGCCTGTACGACGTGACACAGGCCTTCCTGCCGTTGCTGACTCGTTCACGGGGAGCTGTCGTCAATGTGATATCGGATTCTGCTTTGACCCCGGTGCCGTTCGTGCCGGCCTATTCGATGTCGAAGGCCGCCGCGTTCTCGCTGACACAGTCCATGCGTGCTCTTTGGGCAGCACAAGGCGTGAGCGTGCATGCCGCCATGGCGGGTCCCATCGACACGGATATGAGCAGAGATGCCGACATACCCAAGAGCTCTGCCGAGACTGTCGCGCGTGGAATCCTGGACGGAGTGGCGGGCGCGCAAGCGGATATTTTCCCCGATCCCGAGTCAGGAGCGCTGGCCGGGAGCTGGCGCGCGCTCGCAACCGACGTAGTCGAGATGCGCCGGTCGTGGCAGAAGAAGTAGGGTCGATCGCGATCATGCTCATCAATCGCCCCGAGCGCCCGATGTCGGGCGCCGCCCGACCTACACTTTCATTCGTGCCAGCTCGGCAATCGCGGTGACGGCGCTGGGAAAGCGGTCGCGCGGATCTTTCGCGAGCAACGCGTCGAGCATGCGCTGGAAGCGGCTCAGCTCCGCCGGCAGCACCGGGATCGGGTCGTTGCGATGGGACTGGATGATCGCGATGATCGTGCTGCCGCGGAACGGACGTTGCCCGGTCAGCATCTCGTAGAGGATCACGCCGAGGCTGTAGAGGTCACTGCGCGGATCGACCGGCGCGCCTTCCGCCTGCTCGGGGCTGATGTAGTAGGGCGAGCCGCGCACTTCGCCGGCGCTCGTGATGCCCGCGTCGAGGCGCTTCGCGAGACCGAAGTCGATCAGCACGATGCGGCCGTCCTGGCGCATCATCACGTTCGCGGGCTTGAGATCGCGGTGGCACAGCCCCGCGCTGTGCACGACCACCAGCGCGCCGGCGATCTGCAGGAAGATGTCGACGCTGTCCTTCACCGTCATCAGGTTGCGGATGCGCAGCTCGAGGCTCCCGCTCGGAAAGTATTCCGTGACGATGTAGTGGAAGTCCTCGGCGTTGCCCCAGTCGTAGACGTCGACGATCGAGGGATGCTTGAGGCGCATCAGCAGGTCGCGCTCGCGCTGGAAGCGCTCCTCTTCGCCGGCCGGCGTCTCGGCGAGCGGACCGGTGCGCAGCACCTTGATCGCCACGTTGTGGCCGAGCTCGAGCGAGTGCGCGACGTGGATCTCGGACTTCGGCGAGCGGGCGATCGTCTGCAGGAAGCGATAGCCCGGGATCACGGGAAACGCCGCCGGCTGCAGATTGCGCCCGCTCACGGACTTCTTGTCGCCGACGTTTTGCATGCCCTGCCACGCGGATGGATCAAACCCGTGCAAGGTAGGGGCGGCGGCGCCAGGGCGCCGCGCACTGTGTCACGAATACTGGCCGCCCCGGGCGGCGAGCAGCCGCCTTTAGGGGAAAGTCCGCAATGCCCGCGTCCCGTGGCCGTTTGTGATAGGGTCCGGACGCGGCCCGGGAGGGTGGCCGAACGGGGGTTGTGCCGGAAATATGGAGTTGAGTTATTCGATCGACGCCGCGGAAAAACTCCTGCGGCTGCAGGCCCAGGGCGCAGTGACCGTCGACGGATTGATCGACCTGCTGAACCGGGCGCAGAAGGATCCGCGCTACACGCCGGACATGAACTCCCTCGGCGACTACCGGGAAGCCCACGGCCAGTGGGACTATTCCGAAATCCAGCGGCTGCGCGACTACATCCTGCGGGTCGAGGTGCCGTGCGAAGTGCGCTGGGCCGGCGTGCTCAAGCCCGGGTCGCTGGCGGCCGCCGGTCACGTCCTGATCGTGATCAGCGAGGCGGTCGGGGCGCGCATCAAGATGCGCATGTTCGACGATCCGCAGCACGCATTGCGCTGGATCCGTCGCGAGGTGGATTGAGATGACAGCCAGGTCGTATCTCGGAGGTCGCGTCGTCGTCACGACAGGCGACATCACGAGCATCGCAGTCGATGCGATCGTCAATGCAGCGAATTCGGCGCTCATGGGCGGCGGCGGCGTCGACGGCGCGATTCATCGGCGCGGCGGCCCTGCGCTGACGGAGGCGTGCGCTGACCTCAGGCGTAAGGGCTACCAGGGTGGCTTGCCCGTCGGCGAGGCGGTGTTGACGACGGCCGGCAATCTCCCCGCGCGCTTCGTGGTGCATACGGTCGGGCCGATCTGGGGATCCGATGAGCCCGCCGCCAAACTGCTCGGCTCCTGTTATCGGCGGGCGATCGAGCTCGTCGACGCCGAGGGCCTGCAGTCGATTTCGTTTCCGGCCATCTCGACCGGCGCGTACGGTTATCCCCGGGACCGCGCTGCCCAGGTGGCGTCGAAGGCGATCACGGAGGCGCTCGGCAAGGCGCACGCTGTCCGCAAAGTGCACCTGGTTTTCTTCTCCGATGCAGACCGCCTCGCCTTCGAGCAGCACCAGCAGTTCCCCTAATTCAGACCGAGTTCATTTGGGGACTCGAACAATGTCACGGCGCTCGTGACCTTGTATCCTTCCGCGGATGGGAAGTTCATCCAACTCTTTGATCTATCTGGCCTCCGCCTCCCCGCGGCGGAGTGCGCTGCTCGATCAGATCGGCGTCTCGCATCGCGTGCAGCCGGTCGAAGTCGACGAGCGGGCGCTCGCCAGCGAGCCGCCCGACCAGTACGTGCGCCGGCTGGCCGTGCTCAAGGCGGAAACGTTGTGGCAACAGCTGGACGCTGCCCGGCGTCAGCCGGTCCTTGGGGCCGATACCGCGGTCGTGCTGGACGCCGAGATACTCGGCAAGCCGCGGGATGAGCAGGATTGTCTGCGGATGCTGAGTCTGTTGTCGGCGCGCACGCACCAGGTGTTCACGGCTGTCGCGCTGCGTGCGTCTAACGGCTGTGAGGCGAGGGTCAACGTGAGTGAGGTGACGTTCCGCAAGCTGGCGGCCGACGAGATCCGGCGTTACTGGCATTCCGGCGAGCCCGCGGACAAGGCGGGCGGTTACGCAGTGCAAGGTCGCGCGGCGCTGTTCATCGAGCGCATCGCCGGCAGCTATTCCGGGATCATGGGCCTGCCGCTATTCGAAACCGGCGAGCTGCTCGACGCGGCCGGAGCGCGCGGATGACCGAGATCCTGGTCAACGTGAGCCCGCGCGAAGTCCGCGCCGCCCTGGTCGAGAACGGCGTGCTGCAGGAGATCTTCCTGGAGCGTGCAAACCGGCGCGGGCTCATCAGCAATATCTACAAAGGCCGCGTCTCGCGCGTGCTGCCGGGAATGCAGGCGGCGTTCGTCGACATTGGGCTGGAGCGCACGGCGTTCCTGCACGCCTCGGACATCGTGCATCCCGCCGTCGCCGAGAACGGCAAGCTCGATGAGCCGCTCGAAGAGGACCGCACGCCCGACATCCAGGCGCTGGTGAGCGAGGGCGGCGAGATCCTGGTGCAGGTGCTGAAGGATCCGCTCGGCACGAAGGGCGCGCGCCTGACGACGTTCATCACGATCCCGTCACGCTATCTCGTCTATATGCCGAAGGGCGGCGGCGTCGGCATCTCGGCGCGCATCGAGGACGAAGCCGAGCGCCTGCGGCTGCGCGATGCGGCGACGCTGTTCCTGCGCAACGATGAAACCGGCGGCTACATCGTGCGTACTGCTGCAGAAGGGGCGACGCCCGACGCGTTGCGGGCCGACATGATGTTCCTGCAGAAACTCTGGGCGGTGCTCGGCGAGAAGGCGGCGGCGACGCGGCCCGGCAACCTCGTGTACGAGGATCTGCCGCTCGCGGTGCGCGTCATGCGCGACGTCGTTTCGAGCGGCGTCGACAAAGTGAGCGTCGACCACGCGGAGACGCACCAGCGCATGCTCGAGTTCGCGCGTACGTTCATGCCGGACATGGCGGAGCGCATCCAGCTGTACGACGGCGACCGGCCGATCTTCGACCTGTACGGCATCGAGGAGGAGATCCAGAAGTCGCTCGACCGCAAAGTGCCGCTCAAGTCCGGCGGCTACCTGATCTTCGACCAGACCGAGTCGATGACGACGATCGACGTGAACACCGGCGCGTACGTCGGTCACCGCACGCTGGAAGAGACGATCTTCCGCACCAACCTCGAGGCCGCGGTGGCGATCGCGCGGCAGCTGCGGCTGCGCAACCTCGGCGGCATCATCATCGTCGACTTCATCGACATGCAGGAGGAGGAGCACCGCAAGCAGGTGCTGCAGGCGCTGGAGAAATCGCTGGCCAGCGATCACGCCAAGAACCACATTTCGTCGGTGTCGCCGCTCGGCCTGGTCGAGATGACCCGCAAGCGCACGCGCGAGAGCCTGGAACACATGCTGTGCACGGCGTGTCCTACTTGCGAGGGCCGCGGTTTCGTCAAGACCCCGGAAACAGTTTGTTACGAGATTTTCAGAGAGATCCTGCGCCAGGCGCGCCAGTTCGAGTTCCAGGAGCTGATGGTGCTGGCGCACCAGGACGTCATCGAACGGCTGCTCGACGAGGAGTCCGCGGCGCTCGCGGAGCTCGAGGTGCACACTGGCAAGCCGATCCGGCTGCAGACCGAAGCGTTGTACAACCAGGACCAGTACGACGTGGTGCTGATGTGAGCTGATGCGTATCGCCCTTCGCAAGTCGCTCAAGTGGCTGCTGGGCCTGACGGCAGCTGCCGCGGTGCTGCTCGGCCTCACCTTCGTCGCGTTCGGCATCGTCGTCACTCGTGTGCCCGAATACCGGGTGCAGCTGCAGAGCTGGATCAACGAGCGCAGCGGCCTGTCGGTCGAGTTCAAGACGCTGAGTGCGCGGCTGCGGCTGTACGGGCCGGAGCTCGTATTCGATCAGGCCGTGGTCCGCACGCCGGATGGCGCACGCATTCTCGCGACCGCGCGCCGCGGTAGCGTCGGCTTCGATTTGTGGAGCTCGCTGCGCAACGCACGGCTCACCGCGGGACGCTTTTCGCTCGAATCGCCCGAGATCGGCCTGATCCGCACCCAGGAAGGCCGCATCCAGCTGCTCGGTCAGAGCGCATTGCCGGAGCGGGACAAACCGTTCGCGCTCGAAGAGCTGCCGACCGGCCGATTCCACGTTCGCAACGCCGTCGTCAGCTTCCGCGACGCAATCACCGGCCGCGGGCCGTGGTCGCTGTCCGGCGTGAATTTCGATGTCACGCGCAACTCCAGTTTGCTGGACCTGCACGGCGATGCGTCATTGCCGCGCACACTCGGTCGCGAGCTGCGATTCAGCGCGACCGTCGAAGGGCCGCTGCATGACGCCGCCGCGCTGGTGTCGACTTTCAGTGTCGACGGCCGCGATCTCGATCTGGCGGGCTGGGCCGATGTGCTGCCCGATGAATGGCCTGCGCCGGAGACCGGTCATGGCACGGTGGAGGTGCGTGGCGCACTGGAGGGAGCGAAGTTGATCCAGCTGGCTGCAGACGTCGATCTGACGCAGCTGGTCGCCGTGCCGCCAATGTGGGCGACCCCGCTGCCGGTTGCGGAGCCGCTGGATCCCAACGGCGACAGCGAAGAGAAACACGTCGCCCAGCCGCAGCAGCATCCGGACGAGACCGATCCGGGCGCCGCGGTGAGCGCCGCGCATTCGGAGATGCTCAGCTATCCGCGCCTGGCGTTCGGGATGCGCGCGCAGAGGCTGCAGGACAAGTGGCATGTCGTCGTGTCGAATCTGAACATGGCGCGGCCGACTGCGGCGTGGCTCGCTGCCCGCATTGAAGGCGAGTGGCAGCGCACGTCCGATGGGCATACCAAGGCGAGCGGCAAGACCGATCGCATCGTGCTGGACGCCCTATGGCCGTTGCTCGCGTATTTGCCGGAGAGCGACGCAGCGGCGCGGCTGCGGGCGCTGGACGCGACCGGGACGCTCAGCAACGTCTCCTTCGCTTTCGAGCGCGACACCCCCGAGAGCCCGCCGAAGTACTCGGTGCAGGCTCACATCGATGACCTGGGCGTCGCGCCGGTGCTGCGTTCGGCGGGCGCCGCCGGATTGAGCGGCGATTTGCAGATGACGGAGGCGGGCGGCGAGCTGAAGGTCGCTGCGCAGGATGTCCAGTTCGAGCTGCCGCGGATGTTTCGCGAGCCGCTCATCGCCCAGACCGTCGATGCTTCGGTGCGCTGGCGCAAGTCGGACCAGGCCAAGTCCGACGAGACGTGGACGATCGAATCGAACGACATTCGCCTGACCAGCGCGGACGGCAACGCCACCGGGCGCTTCCTCGCGACGATTCCGGGCGACGGCTCCTCGCCGATTCTCGATCTTGCGGCGGAAGGCAAAGACCTGAAAGTCAGCGCCACGCACAAGTACATTCCGGCCGGCAAGCTCGGCGCGCGCACCATGGAGTGGTTCGACCACGCGTTCGTCGATGGCCGCGTCACCGCAGCCGACTTCACGTACCAGGGATCGGTCCGCGATTTTCCGTTCCGCAGGAACGAAGGCCTGTTCCTGGTGCGCGGCCACGTCGAGGACGCGGTGTTCGACTATCAGCCGGGCTGGATCCCCGCGAGCGACGTCACCGCGGACGTCGAGTTCCGCAACCAAGGCATGCACATTCACGCGACCGCGGCCAACGTCGGCGGGCTGCGCGTGAGCGACGCGACTGCCAATATCCCGGACCTCAAGGAAACGCATCTGCGCATCAAGGCCGCGGCGCGCGGCGAGATGCAGGACGGCCTGGAATTCATGACGAACAGTCCGCTCGCGCCGGCGCTCGGCGAGACGTTCGCGCGCCTCAGCGGCCGCGGTCCGGTGAATGCGACGGTCGATCTGGATCTGCCGATCCGTAATCTCGACCAGCGCCGGATCGAGGTGCAGGCGCGCTTCACGGATGCGACGGTGGCGATGCGCGACATCGATGCGCCGGTGCGCTCGCTGCAAGGCAATCTGATCGTGCGCAACACGCTGGTTGCCGAGGCGGAGCTGCACGGCCAATGGCTCGGCGGGCCGCTCGACGTCGTCATCCGGCCGCAGGGCGGCAAGGCGTCCGCGTTGAATGCAACGGGCACGGCAATGGCGGCGCAGCTGCAGCCGTTTCTGCCGTCGGCCGTCAAGCTCAGCGGAGCGGCGGATTGGCAGCTCGCGACGGAGTTTCACACTGACGACGGCGCGGACGAGGACCGCAAGACCGGCGTGCGCATCGAATCGAATCTGCGTGGCCTCGGCATCGGCTTGCCCGAGCCGGTCGGGAAGCGCGAGGACGAAGAGCGTCCGTTCCAGGTCACGCTCGAAGCAGATGCGGATGCGGTGCTGGCGCGCAGCTGGCTCGGCGACGTGCGCGCGATCGTGCGCGTGGCGCACCAGAACGGCGAGTGGGGTCTGGATCGCGGCGGCATTCGCGCAGATGGCAATGCGCCGGCGCTGCCCAATCATCGCGGCCTGCGCATCGAGGGCGCGGTCGAGCGCTTCGTGCTCGACGACTGGCTCGCGCTCAAAAGCGACGATACCGGTTCGGGCGAGGGCAAACAGCTGTCGGACTATCTGCAGGCGGCGAATGTGCGCGTCGGCACGTTCGAGCTCGCGGGTTATCAGTGGTCCGACGTGCGCGGCATGCTGCAAGCGACGACAGGCGGCTGGCGCGTCGATGTGGACGGTCCGGGTGCGGCGGGGCAGATCCTGATTCCGGAGCAATTCGGCGGCACGCAGCCGCTGCGCGCAGCCCTGGAGCGGCTCGTGCTCGACAAGCCGGACTCGACCGGCGAGGGCGCAGCCGAAGACACCGGCGATCCGCGCAAGATTCCGAATCTGCAGGTGCACGTCGCGGACCTGCGCATGGGTACGCGCGAGCTCGGGACGCTCGACCTGAAGGCGACGCGCGTGCCGCAGGGCATCCGCTTCGACAGCGCCACGCTCGACGGCGCGTCGGCGCACGCCGAAGGGCAGGGCGAGTGGATTGTCACGCCCGAGGGCCAGCACTCTTCGCTCAAAGCGGCGATCACCAGCCAGGACGTGCGCGCAACCTTGCGTGCGCTGAACTACGGCGATGTGATCGAAGCGAAGCACGGTGAGCTGCAGGGCGACGTGAGCTGGAACGGTGGTTTCGATCTCGATCAGCTCACGCACGCGACCGGTACGATCAGCGTGAAGGCCGAGACCGGTCAGCTGCTCGCGGTGCAGCCTGGCGCGGGCCGCGTGCTCGGATTGTTCAGCGTCGCGGCGCTGCCGCGGCGGCTCGCGCTCGATTTCAAGGATCTCACCGAGAAAGGACTCGCGTTCGACAGCGTGCACGGCGACTTCGAGCTGCGCGACGGCAACGCCTATACGAGCAATCTGCTGCTGCGTGGCCCGGCCGCGGAGATCGGCATCGCGGGCCGCACCGGGCTCGCCACGCGCGACTACGATCAGACTGCGGTCGTCACGGGAAATCTCGGTGCGTCGCTGCCGGTCGCGGGCGCGCTTGCCGGCGGGCCGGTCGTGGGTGCGGCGGTGCTGCTGTTCTCGCAGGTGTTCAAGGAGCCGCTCAAGGGCATCACGCGCGGCTATTATCGGATCACGGGACCCTGGGAGAACCCCACGGTCGAACGAGTCGACGCTTCGCAGATCAAAGTCTCGGAGCAGCAGGAGACCCCTGCGGGAAAATGACTGCAATGTCGGTAGCGGCTGTCATCCAGATGACCTCCAGTCCGGACGTGGAGGCGAACCTCGCCACGGCGCGCGAGCTGTTGGAGCGCGCTCACGCGCAGGGTGCGGCGCTCGCTGTGCTGCCCGAGAACTTCGCGATCATGGGCCGCCGCGAGGCGGACAAGGTCGCAGTCGCGGAGTCGGGCGGCGAAGGGCCGATCCAGGCGTTCCTCGGTCATTGCGCGCGCGAGCTCGGGATGTGGATCGTCGGCGGCACGATTCCGATCCGCGACGAAGAGGAGCCGGAGCGCGTCGCTGCCGCATCCCTCGTGTTCGACGAGCGCGGCCGCTGCGTCGCGCGCTACGACAAGATCCACTTGTTCGACGTCGACATTCCGGGCCGCGAAGAGCGCTATCGCGAGTCCGCAACGGTCGTGCCCGGCGCGCAACCGGTCGTCACCACGACGCCGCTCGGCCGGCTCGGCATGGCGGTGTGTTACGACGTGCGGTTCCCGGAGCTGTTTCGCATGCTGCAGGCGCAGGGTGCGGAGGTTTTCAGCCTGCCTTCCGCATTCACGGCGCCGACCGGGCGTGCGCACTGGGAGCTGCTGGTGCGTGCGCGCGCCGTCGAGAATCTCTGCTACGCGCTGGCTCCGGCCCAGAGCGGCACGCACGACAACGGCCGCGAAACGTACGGCGATTCGATGATCGTGGATCCGTGGGGCCAAGTGCTCGCGCGGGTAGCCGAGACCGGTCCGGGCCTTGCAGTCGCCGAGATCGACCGCACACTGCAACATGAGCTGCGCGGCCGCTTCCCGGCGCTGGCGCACCGCAAATTCCAAGTGACGGAGTGACGAAGTGACGAGCGCGACGACCCCTGTTTCCAGCCCGCTGCACATCGAACTTCCGCGACTTGAGACTCCGCTGCAACCGATCGACCTCGCACGGCGCGCGATCCTCGCGCCCTCGGGGCTCGACGAGGACCGCATCGCGCGCGTGCTCGGCACCGTTATGGGCCACAGCGTCGACTACGCGGATCTGTATTTTCAGCTGGTGCGCGAGGAGTCCTGGTCGCTCGAAGACAGCATCGTCAAGGATGGCACTCATAGCATCGAGCAGGGCGTCGGCGTGCGCGCGCTCGCGGGCGAGAAGACCGGCTTTGCGTACTCGGATGAAATCGTGCTGCCGGCGCTGACCGAAGCTTCGCAGGCGGCGCGAGCGATCGCGCGCAGCGGAGCGACGAGCTCGCTGCAGGCGTGGCATGCATCGGCGGGTCATCAGCTCTATCTGCCGAACGATCCGCTCGAAGGTCTGAGCGACGTCGAGAAAGTGAAGCTGCTCGAGCGCATCGATGCCGAGGCGCGGCGCCTCGATCCGCGCGTCACGCAGGTCATGGCGAGCTTGTCCGCTGCGCACGAGGTCGTACTCGTGATGGCGAGCGACGGCACCTTTGCAGCCGACGTGCGGCCGCTGGTGCGCATGAATGTCTCGGTGATCGTGCAGGATGGCGATCGTCGCGAGCAGGGCTATGCCGGCGGCGGCGGGCGCTATGGTTTCTCGCGATTCACGGACAACGATCGCTGGCGCGAGCTCGTGCAGGAAGCAGTGCGCAGCGCATTGGTCAATCTCGATGCGACGCCGGCGCCCGCGGGTACGATGACTGTCGTGCTCGGGCCGGGCTGGCCGGGCATCCTGTTGCACGAGGCAATCGGTCACGGTCTCGAAGGCGATTTCAATCGCAAGGGCACGTCCGCGTTCTCGGGCCGCATCGGCGAGCAGGTCGCGGCGCCCGAATGCACGGTCGTCGACGACGGCACGCTCGGCTCGCGCCGTGGCTCTCTCAACATCGATGACGAGGGCACGCCGACGCAGTGCACGACGCTGATCGAGAACGGCGTGCTGCGCGGCTATCTGCAGGACAAGGTCAACGCGCGACTGATGGGCGTAGCGCCGACCGGCAACGGGCGGCGCGAGTCGTTCGCGCACATGACGCTGCCGCGCATGACGAACACTTACATGCTGCCCGGCAAGCACGATCCGCAGGAGATCCTCGGCTCGGTGAAGAAGGGCCTGTATTGCAAGAACTTCGGCGGCGGCCAGGTCGACATTACGTCGGGCAAGTTCGTGTTCTCGGCCAGCGAGGCCTACCTGATCGAGAACGGCAAGCTCACCGCGCCGGTGCGCGGCGCAACGCTGATCGGCAACGGCCCCGACGTGCTCCGGCGCGTGTCCATGGTCGGTAACGATCTGAAGCTCGACGAGGGTGTCGGCACTTGCGGCAAGGAGGGCCAGGACGTGCCCGTGGGCGTCGGTCAGCCGACCCTGCGCATCGACGGCATTACGGTGGGTGGAACTGCGGCCTGAGGGAGGCCGTAACGCGATCTGCTACGATTCGGCCCATGTGGCTCGCCCGTCCCCTCTACGAATTCCTGCCGTACCTGTACATGCTGGTCGGGCTCGTCCTGCTGGCCGCGGCATGGTTCGTTGAGATGAGCACGCTGCCCAGTGTGTTCCTGGTGGTCGGCGTGCTGAGCATGATGGCGGGCGTGGTGCTGTGGCTGCGGCGGCGGGACTACCGCACGCGGCAGTCGGAGTACAACAGCCGCTCGCTCGAAGATTAGAAGAATGTCGGGCTGAAGCTGCTGCGCAACTACTTGCGATCGGCGCGGATGGGCAGCGGCTCGACGGCTTCGTCGTCGTCCTCGGTTTCCTGCCCGCCCTGTTTGCCCGCCGCGTCCTGCACCAGCGGCACTGCGTCGTCCTCGCTGTCGCCCGGCAGCACGCGGGTGCGCGACAGGCGCTCGTCGAAATACATGATCTCGTGCTGACCGATCTGCACGACGTCGCCGTCGTTGAGACTGCGGCGGCGCACGCGCTTGGCGCGCACGAAGATACCGTTGGTGCTGTTCAAGTCCTCGACCACCGAGCCGTGCACCGAGGTGATGATCTGCGCGTGATGGCGGCTGATGTACTTGCTGTCGATCTGCAGGTCGTTGTCGGGCGTGCGGCCGATGATGAAGCGACCGGTCGTCAGCTCGCGCTCGGCAATCGTCTGGCCGTTGAAGCCGACCAGGACGCGGCCCAGCGTGACGCGCCGCTCCCCGGTGGAATGGGAATCGGCCAGAGAGTGCGACGGCGAGTGCAAGTGCGAGGAGAGCGCCTGCAGCTTGACCGAGCGCTCGGCGTACTCGACCCACTGCAGCTCGTCGATTGCGGCGCGCATGTGATCGACGGTGACGACGTCTTTGTCCTGCGCGAACGCAGCCATCATTGTCGTGTCGCACAGCGTGTTGATGAGGCGCGGAATGCCGCCGGTGTAGCGGAAGATCAGCGGGTACGTCTCGGGATCGAAGATCTGCCGCCCTTGCGAGCCGGCGACCTCCAGGCGGTGTTGGATGTACAACTGCGTGTCGGTCTTCGACAGCGCCGTCAGGTGGAAGCGCAGGCGGATGCGCTGCGCCAGCTGGATCAGCATCGCCGAGTTCAGCTTCTCGTTGAGCTCGGGCTGACCCGCCAGGATGATGCGCAGCACCTTCTCCTTGGTGGTCTCGACGCCGGACAGCAGCCGGATCTCCTCGAGCACCTTGTTGGACAGGTTCTGCGCCTCGTCGACGATCAGCAGCACGCGGCGGCCGTTCGCGTATTGCTCCACCAGGAACTCGTTGAGCGTCGACAGCAGCTCGGCCTTCTTCATGCGGAACGGCTGGAAGCCGAACTGCACCAGCACGGTCTGCAGGAATTCGATCGCCGAGACCTGCGTCTGGTTGATCTGCGCGACCACCACGTCCTTCTCGAGCTCCTTCAGGAAGGTCTCGATCAGCGTGGTCTTGCCGGAGCCGATCTCGCCCGTGATGACCACGAAGCCGTCGGTGAACCAGATGGTCGACTCCATGTACGCCTTGGCGCGCGCATGGTGTTTCGACAGGTACAGGAACGCGGGGTCCGGGGTCAGCCGGAACGGCAGCTCGTGCAGCTTGAACAGGTCGAGGTACATCGAAGCCCTGGAAGTCCTTGCGATGCGGGCGGTGGGCGCGCGAAGACTTAAGTTAAAGCGGCCGGTCTGGTGTGCGAGGCAAGTTTACGGACATTGGCCGGCGGTTTCAAAAACCGTCCCCCGTCTGTATCGAGGGCGCCAATTCACCAGAACTCATTACTCGCAATCAATCCACCTTGAGTCTTAAGAGCTGCTTCAGGGCCCGGTCCCGGGCGCCCGGCGACGGTGCATTGATCGTGCAATGCCCAAGCTTGCGGTTCGGCCGCGGCTCTTTGCCGTAACTGTGAAAGTGTACGCCCGACACGCGCAGAATGTTCCCGAGCGCCGGCAGCGTGCCGATGAAGTTAATCATCGCGCAGTGACCGAGCGCCCGCGTGTTGCCCAGGGGCAGGCCCAGGATCGCCCGCACGTGATTCTCGAACTGGCTGGTCTCGGCCCCCTCGATCGTCCAGTGGCCGGAATTGTGGACGCGCGGCGCCATCTCGTTGGCGATCAGTCGCCCGCCGGCGACGAAGAACTCGATCGTCAGCACGCCGGCGTAGTCGAAGTGGCGTAGCAGGCGCTTCAGGTGTGTCTCCGCCTGCTTCTGCAGCGAGGTGTGGCGGTACGGCGCGATCGAATAGCGCAGGATGCCGGCGCCGTGCGTGTTCGCTGCAAGCGGATAGAAGCGCGTCTCGCCGCGCGTGCTGCGCACGCCGATGATCGACACCTCGCGGCTGAACTTCACGAACTGCTCGTAGATCAGCGGCACTGAGCCGAGTGCTTCCCACGCGGCCGCAGCATCCTCCGCCTTGCGCACCTGGTACTGGCCGCGCCCGTCGTAACCGAGGCGTCGCGTCTTCAGCACGCCGGGTGCGCCGATCTTCGCAATCGCGGCCTGCAGGTCGGCAAGCGAATCGACGGGTGCGAACGCCGGCGTCGGAATCTTGAGCTGGCGGAACAGCGCCTTCTCGTGCAGGCGGTCCTGCGAGGCGCCGAGCGCCGCGACCGGAGGCAGGAAGGGTTTCGTTGCGGCGATCTGCGCCACGACGTCGACCGGCACGTTTTCGACATCGAACGTGATGATGTCGACTTCGCTCGCGAGCGCGGCGAGCTTGCGCGGGTCGTCGAAGGCGCCGGTGACGATGCGTCCGACCTGCGCGCCGGGCGCGTCTGCGCTCTGATCGAGGAACACGAAGCGCAGGCCGAGAGGATAGCCTGCGAGCGCCAGCATGCGACCGAGCTGGCCCGCGCCGATGACGCCGATCCTCATGTCTGCGGCGGCGTGCGAGCGGGGAGCGGCTGTGCCAGCACGCCGGCGGTCTGTTCCGAGCGGAACTGATCCAGCGCGGTGCGCACGTTGTCGTACTTGTTCGCGAGAATAGCGGCGGCGAGCAGCGCTGCATTGGTCGCGCCGGCGACGCCGATGGCGAGCGTGCCGACCGGGATGCCCGCAGGCATCTGCACGATCGATAGCAACGAATCGAGACCGTTGAGCGCCTTCGATTGCACGGGCACGCCGAGCACGGGCAGGGAAGTCTTCGCCGCGGTCATGCCGGGCAGATGCGCTGCGCCGCCGGCGCCGGCGATGATCACTTCGAGCCCGCGAGAGCGCGCCGTTGCGGCGTACTCGAACAGCAGATCCGGCGTGCGATGCGCCGAGACGACGCGCGTTTCGAACGGCACGCCGAGGCGCTGCAAGGTGTCGGCGGCGGACTGGAGCGTATCCCAATCCGATTTCGAGCCCATGATGATGCCGACCAGCGGTTTCATGCGGGCGATTGTAGCTTACTTCGACTTGGCGAACGCTTCGCGCAGCAGCCGGAACAGCGCGCGGCTCGCGCCTGTCGCTTCGCCCACCGGCTGTTCCGCCCGGGCGCGTCCGACCAGCTCCGTGACCGCGGCGACATCGATGCCCGGCACCTCGGCGGCGAGCCGTTCGATGGCGCTGACGCCTTCCTGTAGCAAACGGTCGCGCCATTGCTCGATGCGACGGAAGCGCAGCGCCTCGACGCGCTCGCGCTCACGTTTCGCATCCAGTGCCGCGCGGATCGGCTCGGCATCGATCTTGCGCATCAGCTTGCCGATGTATTGCTTCTGCCGGTACAGGCCGCCATGCGCGGTGATCTTGCGCGCGAGCAGCACCGCCTCGCGCAGGTTGTCCGGCAGCGGCAGGGCGTTCAGCTCGGAATCCGGCAGATCGATCAGCGCTTCGCCGAGCGACTGCAGGTCATCGCTCCGCCGCTTGCGTTCGCTCTTGCTGGGACGTTCGTCGTCGGAAGACATGCGTACAGTTTACAGGACCCCGGCGAGGTCGCCGGGCGCAGCTGCTAGAATCGCGCCATGTCGACCGACGTTCCCGCCCAAGGCGCTGCCCAGCTCAGCTATTCGCAACAGGATCTGCAGGACCTCGTGGCCCTCGCGCTCGCCGAGGCGCGCGGGCTCGGTGCGAGCGATGCGGAAGTCGGCGTCAGCGTCGAGACCGGCCTTTCGGTCACTGCGCGGCTGCGCGAAGTGGAGACGCTGGAATATCAGCGCGACCGTGGCATGGGCGTCACCGTGTATCGCGGCAAGCGCAAGGGCTCGGCGAGCACCGGCGACCTGAGTGCGGGCGCGATCCGCGACACGATTGCGAAGGCCTACAGCATCGGCGGCTTCACCGCCGAGGACCAGTGTGCCGGTCTGCCGGACCCCGACACGTTGGCGAGCGATTTTCCCGACCTCGACCTGTTTCATCCGTGGTCGATCGATCCGGACGCGGCACGCGAGCTCGCGATCGCGTGCGAGGCCGCGGCTCTGGATGCCGATCCGCGCATCGGCAACTCCGAGGGCTCGTCGTTGTCGAGTCATCGCGGGCTGCGCGTATTCGGCAATTCACTGGGCTTCATGGGCACTGTCGCCACCACGTTGCACAGCCTGAGCTGCGTCGTCGTCGCCGAGGACGGCGAGGAGATGCAGCGTGACTATTGGTACAGCACCGTTCGCGACTGGCGCGACCTGGAAGACGGGGTCAGCATCGGCAAGCAGGCGGCAGCCCGGGCGCTGCGTCGCCTCAACGCTCGCAAGTTGTCGACGGTCACTGCTCCGGTTCTGTTCGTGCCCGAGCTGGCGCGCGGCTTGTTCGGGAGCTTTCTCGGTGCGATCCGTGGCGGCAGTCAGTACCGGCGTGCGTCGTTCCTGCTCGACGCAGCGGGTGAGAAGGTCTTCCCGGAGTGGATGCAGATCTCCGAGCGACCGCATTTGCGCAAGGCGCTCAGCAGCGCGGCCTTCGACAGCGAGGGCGTCGCGACGCGCGATCGCGAGATCGTCCAGGACGGTGTGCTGACCGGCTACGTCCTGAGCACGTACTCGGCTCGCAAGCTCGGGCTGAAGACGACCGGCAATGCAGGCGGCGTGCACAACCTCATCGTCGCCGGCGGCTCGGAGGATTTTGCAGGTCTGCTGCGCAAGATGGGGCGTGGGCTGGTCGTCACGGAGCTGATGGGGCAGGGCGTCAATGGCGTCACCGGCGACTATTCGCGCGGCGCCGCCGGCTTCTGGGTCGAGAACGGCGCGATCGCCTACCCGGTGCACGAAATCACGATCGCGGGGAATCTGCGCGAGATGTTCCGGCAGGTCGTCGCGGTCGGCAACGACGTCGATACGCGCGGCGGCATTCGCACGGGATCGGTGCTGATCGAGCAGATGACGATCGCAGGGGAGTAGGAGAGTCGGCCCGCCCTACACGCTCTCACTCTCTTTGCAGGATTCCTGCTCTTTGACGAGATCGCTCACGGTCTTGCCTTTGAGGCTCTTGCGCATCGCGTCTTCCGCCGAGCGCGCGGCAGCGACGGCCGGCGCGACGTCGCGGATGCGTCCGAGTCTCGGTCCGGCGGAGTCGTAGCGCACCGCTTCGAGCACTTCGATGAGCTCGATCGTTTGCGGATCGCGCGCCGGCACCCACGTCTCGTCGTCTGCGAGCAGCACGAGCTTCGCGCGCTCCAGCGCATTGACGATCGGGCCGAGCGCCGCGCCCGGCAGGTCGAGATGGTCGGCGAGCTTGTTCGTGTTCCAGCGATGGTCGGCGCTGCGGTAGTGGTTGACGATGAGGTACATGATCGACAGCGCCACCCGCTCGCGCAGGCTCGCGTTGAGATTGATCTCACCGCGCCCGGGCCGCAGGTACTGCGGATTCTGGATGTAGAACGACAGCTGCGCGCCGAGCAGGAGAATCAGCCACGAGACGTGCAGCCAGATCAGCGCCACGATCACGATCGCGAAGCCGGCGTAGATGATGATGTTGCGTGCCGAGGTGACGACGAACGACGTGAAGATCATGCCGGTCGCCGCCCACACCACGCCGCCGAACAGGCCGCCGATCAGCGCCGCGCGCAGCATCACGCGCGTGTTCGGCATGAATGCGTACACGAAGGTGAACACGCCGGTGACCAGCACGTAGGGCGTGAGCCGGCCGAATATCGCCAGCACGGTGCCGAACGGCTCGTACTGCGCGACGGCCTGGACCCCGCTCGTGTGCGCGAACGTGGCGATCAGGCCGAACGCCGCGACGATGACCGCAGGTCCGATGACCATGACGCTCAGGTACTCGCTGACGCGCCGCATGAGGCTGCGCGGCTGCGCGACCCGCCACACGAAATTGAAGCTCTCCTCGACCTTCTGGATCATCGAGATCGTCGTGTACAGCAGGAAGATGATGCCGAGGGAGCCGAGCACGTCGCCGCGGACCCGCTCGACGAACGTCATGATCTGGCTGGTGAGCTCGTAGCCGCGCTCGCCGAGCGGCTCGAGGAACGTGTACAGGACGGGCTCGAGCTCGCGGTGATAGCCGAGCCCTTTGAGCACCGAGAACGACACCGCCATCAGCGGCACGATCGACAGCAGCGTCGTGTAGACCAGACTCATTGCACGCAGCGTCAGGTCGCCGCGCAGGATGTCGCGGATCAGGCCGTAGGGATAACGCAGGATGCGGGTCAGCTTCCACAGCGGCTGCCCGTAGATGGACTCCGGTGGCTCGAACAGCCAACGTTCCAGGTTGCCAAGGAGCCTTGGGATCATGCGCCAGCGAGCCTGACACGCGTCCGCTGACGCGGCAAGATGCGCGGATGGCGACTTCTACCCGCTCACGGACCGACCGCTATCCGAGCCGCATCGTCTGCCTCACGGAGGAGACCACGGAGACGCTGTACCTGCTGGAGGAGGACTGGCGCATCGTAGGCATCTCGGGCTTTACCGTGCGTCCGCCGCGCGCCCGGCGGGAGAAGCCGAAGGTGTCGGCGTTTCTCAGCGCGAAAGTGGAGCGCATCTGCGACCTGCGGCCGGACCTGGTGCTGGGATTCTCCGACCTGCAGGCCGACATCGCCGCACAACTGGCGCGGCTCGGGCTCAGTGTCTTCATCTTCAATCAGCGCGACGTGGCCGGCATCCTGCAGATGATCCGCGTGCTCGGCGGCATGATCGGCTGCGAGGCGAAAGCGGACGCGCTAGCCGTGCGGCTGGAGCAGGAGCTCGACGGGGTGCGCGCCGCCGCGGCCCGCTTCGCGCGGCGCCCGCGCGTGTACTTCGAGGAGTGGGACGAGCCGATGATCTCCGGCATCCGCTGGGTCTCGGAGCTGATCGGCATCGCCGGCGGCGAGGACTGCTTCGCCGACAACGCGCAGCACGCGCTCGGCAAGGACCGCATCATCGCCGACCCGCTCGAAGTGGTGCGCCGCTCGCCGGACATCATCCTCGGCTCCTGGTGCGGCAAGAAATTCCAGCCCGATACGGTTGCGAAGCGTCCCGGATGGGAACAGGTGCCGGCGGTGGCGCAGCGCCAGCTGCACGAGATCAAGTCGCCCATCATCCTGCAGCCGGGCCCGGCTGCGCTCACGGACGGCGTGCGCGCGATCCACAAGGTGATCGAGGCGTGGCAGAGACCTACATCGTGAAGTAGAACGTCGCGCCTTCGTCGGGCTTCGCATCCGCCCAGACGCGACCGCCGTGGCGCGCGACGATGCGCTGAACCGTCACGAGGCCGATGCCGCTGCCCGGGAATTCCGCTTCCGGATGCAGGCGCTGGAACGGCACGAACAACTTGTCCGCGTACTTCATGTCGAAGCCGACGCCGTTGTCGCGCACGAAATAGACCGGACCCTGCTCGCCCGCCTGCGTGCCCACCGACACGCGCGCTTGCGGCGTGCGCGAGGTGTATTTCCACGCGTTGCTCAGCAGATTCTCGAGTGCAATCCGCAGCAGCCGCGGGTCCGCGCTGACTTCCATGCCGGATGCAATCTCCAGCTGCACGTCGCGTGTCGGATGACGCTCGCGGATGGCGGCTGCGGCTTCCGCCGCGATCTGGCTCAGGCTGATCGGTCGCGCCGTCAGCTCGCTGCGACCGATGCGCGAGAGGTTCAGCAGGTCTTCGATCAGGCTCGACATGCGCATGCTGGCGTCGTGGATGCGCTGCAGGTAGTGGCGCGATTTCTCGTCGAGACCGGGCGGCGCGTTCTCCTGCAGGATCTGGCTGAAGCCCGACATGCTGCGCAGAGGCGCGCGCAGATCGTGCGAGACCGCATAGGCGAAAGCTTCGAGCTCCCGGTTCGCAGCTTCGAGCTGGCGGGTACGCTCCGCGACGCGGCGCTCCAGGTCCGCATTGACGCGTCTCACCTCGTTGCGCGATTCGATGAGCGCTGCGACAGCGTCGCGACCGCGCCGCTCGTAGCGGCGCAGCGCCACGTACAAGACCACGGCGGAGCCGACCACGAACAGCCAGCCTTTTGCGGTCTGCACGCGCAGCATGAGCTGCGGGTCGAGATGGAGCCACACGAGCAGGCGATCGGAAAAGAAGATCCACACGACGCCAACGGCGACGTAGATCAGCGCGATCGTACGTGGCACGCGCGCGGCCTCAGCCAGTGAGGCGGCGCAGGGCTTCGGCGTATTTCTCGCTGGTCCGGGCGATGATGTCGGGCGGCAGCTTCGGCCCGGGCGGGCGCTTGGGCCAGTCCAGTGTCTCGAGGTAGTCGCGTACGTACTGCTTGTCGAAGCTGGGCGGACTGGAGCCCGGCCGGTAGGTGTCCGCCGGCCAGAAGCGCGAGGAATCCGGCGTCAGCGCCTCATCGATCAGCGTCAGGCGTCCGGCCTCGTCGACCCCGAACTCGAACTTGGTGTCGGCGATGATGATGCCGCGGGTTTGCGCATGCGCGACGGCGAACGCGTACAGAGCGAGCGCAGTTGCGCGCACTTGCTCGGCGAGCCCGCGGCCGATCAGCGCGACGACGCGCTCGTAGGCGATGTTCTCGTCGTGCGAGCCCATCTCCGCTTTGGTCGCCGGCGTGAAAATCGGCTCCGGCAACCGGTCGGCCTGGCGCAGCCCGGTGGGCAGGGCGATCCCGCACACTGTGCCGGTCTGTTGATAGTCCTTCCAACCCGAGCCGATCAGGTAGCCGCGCACGACTGCTTCGATCGGCAGCGCTTTCAGACGTCTCACGACAATGCTGCGTTCCTCGAGCGGCGCACGTTCGGCGGCGTCGGGCACGGCGCGCGCGAGCGGATAGTCGGCGATGTGGTTCGGCACGATGTGGCGCGTGCGCCCGAACCAGAAATTGGAGATCTGCGTGAGCACGCGGCCCTTGCCGGGAATCGGGTCGGGCATCACCACGTCGAATGCGCTGAGGCGGTCGGTTGTCACGATCAGCATGTGCTGCTCGTCGACGGCGTAGATGTCGCGCACCTTGCCCTGGTGGATGCGTTGCAGACTGGGAACGTGCGATTCCAGCATCGCTGCTACCATAGCGTAGATGGTATGGCAGGGCAAAGCGTTGGGTGCGCTGATCGGCGTGGTCGCAGCGGGACCGGTCGGCGCAGTGTTCGGCACCTTCATCGGCCACCTGTTCGACGTGCAGGCGGAGAGCGCACGCGACGAGGCGAGCGACGACGGCGCGCCGCCCGCGAGCCCGGCGCAGGTGCAGGAAGCTTTTTTCCGCGCCACGTTCCAGGCGATGGGTCACCTCGCGAAGGCCGACGGCCGCGTGTCGGAGGACGAGATCCGCGCGGCGCGCGCGATGATGAGCGAGTTCCGGCTCGGCGAGCGCGAAGTGCAGCTGGCCATCGAGCTGTTCACGCAAGGCAAGGCGCGCGATTTTCCACTGGAGCCGCTGCTGCGCGAGCTGCGGCGCGCGTGCAGGCAGCGTCCCGATCTGTGTCGCATGTTCGTGCAGATCCAGCTGCAGACGGCGCTGTGGGGCGCGAGCCTGAATCCCGCGGGCCGCGAAGTGCTCGGGCGCATTTGTGCAGCGCTGGGTATTTCGGCTTACGAAGTCGTGCAGATGGAGGCGCTGCTGCGTATGCAGCAGGCTTCGCGCCGGCCGGAAGTGCGACCCACTGTCGATCGCGTTGCGGAAGCGTACGAGGTCCTCGGCGTTGCGCGTACTGCGTCCGACGCGGAGGTCACGAAGGCGTATCGCCGGCTCATGAGCCAGAATCATCCCGACAAGCTGGTCGCGAAGGGCTTGCCCGAGTCGATGATGAAAGTCGCCGAAGAGAAGACCCGCCAGATCCGCGCAGCGTACGAGCTGTTGCGCGAAGCGCGTGGCATGAAATGAAGGCCATGAAATGAACGCAGGTGCCGTTCGATGAAACCCGCACACTCATCGTGGATTGCTCCCTCGATCCTGTCCGCGGACTTCGCGCGCCTCGGCGCGGAAGTGCAAGCCGTGCTGGATGCCGGCGCCGACCTGATCCACTTCGACGTGATGGACAATCACTACGTGCCGAATCTCACGATCGGGCCGCTGGTGTGCGAGGCGCTGCGCAAGCACGGCATCACCGCGCCGATCGACGTGCACCTGATGGTGAAGCCGGTCGATCGCATCGTGCCGGACTTCGCGCAGGCGGGCGCGACCTGGATCTCGTTTCATCCCGAGGCGAGCGAGCACGTCGATCGCACCATCGAGCTGATCCGCGAGCACGGCTGCAAGCCCGGCCTGGTGTTCAACCCCGCGACGCCGCTCAACTGGCTCGATCACGTGATCGACAAGATCGACCTGGTGCTGATCATGTCGGTGAACCCGGGCTTCGGCGGCCAGAAGTTCATCGCGGAGGCGCTGCAGAAGCTGCGCCTCGCCCGTGAGCTCATCCGCGCCAGCGGGCGCGAGATCCGGCTGGAGATCGACGGCGGCGTGAAGGCAGACAACATCGAGGCGATCGCGCGCGCCGGCGCCGACACGTTCGTGGCGGGCTCGGCGATCTTCGGCTCGAAGGATTACGCCGCGACGATCGCGGCGATGAGAGAAGGCATCGAGAGGGGGAAGAAGTCGGGCTGAAAACCCGACCTCCTTACGATCAATCTTCGTCGTCGTCCAGGTCGTCGTCTTCGGCACGACGGTTCTGCGCGATGCCCGCGCGGCCGGCGGCGGCGGCCAGTGGCGGCTTGGTCTTCATCTTCGGGCGTGCGCCGAACACGACGATCGTCTTGCCGGTGGCGCGCAGCAGGCCCTGGTCCTCCAGAACCTTCAGCACGCGTCCCGCCATCTCGCGCGAGCAGCCGACCAGTCGCGACAGCTCCTGGCGGCTCACTTTGATCTGCATGCCTTCCGGATGCGTCATGGCGTCCGGCTCGCTGCACAGGTCCATGATCGCGTGCGCGACCCGGCCGGTGACGTCGACGAACGCGAGGTCGCCGAGCTTGCGATTGGTGCGGTCGAGGCGCGTGGCGAGCTGCGTCGCCAGCTCGAACACCAGGCCCGGGCTCTCGGCCGCGAGCTGGCGGAAGCGGGGATAGGTCATTTCCGCGAGCTCGCACTGCTGGCGCGTGCGCACCCAGGCGCTGCGCGTCGGCTGCTCGTAGAACAGGCCCATCTCGCCGAAGAACTGACCCTTGTTGAGGTAGGCGAGCACCATCTCGTTGCCTTCCTCGTCCTCGATCATGACTTCGACCGAGCCGCTGACGATGTAGTACAGGACGTCGGGCAGATCGCCCGCGTGGATGACGACCGTCTTGGAGGGCACGGTGCGAATCCGGCAGTAGCTCAGGAACCGGTTGATCGCCGGAATATCGCTCAGTGGCCTTGCGCCCTCTTCCATACTCACCCCGTAATGTTGTGCTTTCGTGTTGCTAACCGACTGATTCGAGCGGCATGGGACAGCATTTGTCTTGCGCGCCTTTTAATACAGGATATACCCGGACCGCAAGCATTGTCGGTCTTTGCCACTCGCACGCTGCTGCTAAAACCAATACGCAGTGCGCGTCATGATTCGCGCCGTCGCCTTCATCAGCGCGCGCGCGACTGCAGGCAACTCGGCGCCGCCCGCGCTCAGCGCGTTGTGTCCGTGACGCTCTTCGTCTGCGCTCATCTGTTGCACGATCGCGCGCGTGCGAGCGTCCGTCTGCGGCAAGCGATGCAGATGTCCTTCGAGATGCTCGACCACCTGTCGCTCGGTCTCCGCGACGAAGCCGAGGCTGGTGCGATCGCCGGCCAGTCCCGCGAGCGCGCCGATCGCAAACGATCCTGCGTACCACAGCGGATTGAGCAGGCTGGTGCGGCCGCCCAGCTCCTGGATCCGGTTCGCGCACCAGGCGAGATGGTCGGTTTCCTCACGCGCCGCTTCGCCGAGCGCGGCCCGGGTCGTCGGGCTGGACGCCACTGCAGCCTGTCCCTGGTAGAGGGCCTGGGCGGCGACTTCGCCCGAATGATTCACGCGCATCAGCGCCGCGGCGTGCCGGCGGTCGTCCGGTTGCTCGACGGTTTCGGGAATTCCTTCGGCCGGGTAGGGCCGGGTGGCCGAATTGCCGCCGAGCAGGGTGCGCAGCGCCTGGTCGATGGACCCAATCACGTGGTCGACCGGGGTGTAGCGACGGTCCTGGGGGTGCTCCATGGGGAAGTATTGGAGCACATTTATATATGTCGATTAGGGGGTCGATTCGGGGGTCGATCCGGGGGTCGGTCGGCTGGTCGGTTGGCCGGCCCGACGCGGGTTTGCAAAGGCAGGGGTCGTCCTTTAGACTTGCCGGCCTTTTCGCCCCGGACTTGAGTGATTTTCCCGGAGAATTCAATGAGAACCGTCTTCGCGAACGCGGCTACGGTACGTCGCGATTGGTACGTGGTCGACGCGACGGACAAGACGCTGGGCCGGCTCGCTTCGCAGCTTGCGATGCGCCTGCGCGGCAAGCACAAGGCCGTCTATACGCCGCACGTGGACACCGGCGACCACATCGTGGTCATCAACGCGGGCAAGATCCGCGTCACCGGTCGGAAGTTGACGGACAAGCTCTACCATCATCACACCGGCTACCTGGGCAACCTGAAGACCACGAGCCTCGAAAAGCTCCTGGACAAGCACCCGGAGCGCGCCATCGAGTTCGCGGTCAAAGGCATGCTTCCGAAGAACCCGCTCGGTCGGAAGATGTTCAAGAAGCTGCACGTGTTCGCGGGCGCCGAGCATCCGCATACTGCCCAACAACCCAAGGCTCTCGAGATCTGACCCCCATGCCGACTACTTCGTCCAACTACGGCACCGGCCGCCGCAAGACCGCCACCGCCCGCGTCTTCCTGCGCAAGGGCAACGGCAACATCCGCATCAACCAGCGCACGATCGACGAGTTCTTCGGTCGCAAGACCGCGCGCATGATCGTGCGGCAGCCGCTGGAAGCCGTCAGCCTGGACAAGACCTTCGACGTCGAAGTGACGGTCAAGGGCGGCGGCATCACCGGCCAGGCGGGTGCGATCCGCCACGGTCTGACGCGCGCCTTGATTGAGTACGACGAGACGCTGCGCAAGCCGCTACGCGACGCCGGCTACGTGACGCGCGATGCGCGCGAGGTCGAGCGCAAGAAGGTCGGCTTCCGCAAAGCCCGCCGCGGGACGCAGTTCTCGAAGCGCTAAGCGCTTTTGGGGGATCGTCTAGCGGTAGGACTACGGACTCTGACTCCGTCAACCTAGGTTCGAATCCTAGTCCCCCAGCCAAAACGAAGAGGGCCCGCGAAAGCGGGCCCTTTCGTTTTGGCCGGAGGACCAGGGAAGAGCCTAGGGCACCTAGGTTCGACTAACGTAGCCGGAGCGAAGTTGAAGCGTCATCATCTCGCTCCAGATGCGCATCTACCCGCTGCTGCGCCCCGCCCTCTTTGCGCTCCCGCCCGAGCTCGCTCACGCATTCGCACTCGCCGCGCTCCAGCGCGCTCATTCCCTCGGTCTCGTTCGCGCGTCGGCGCCGGATCCGCGCACGGCAGCGACGCTGCTCGGACTGCGCTTTCCGAGTCGCATCGGACTCGCTGCGGGCTTCGACAAGAACGGTCGCTACGTCGACGCACTCGGTGCGCTCGGCTTCGGTTTCATCGAAGTCGGCACCGTGACCCCGCGCGCGCAGCCAGGACAACCGCGACCGCGGCTGTTTCGTGTCACAGCTGCGCAAGCACTCATCAACCGCATGGGTTTCCCGAACGAAGGCGCTGCACGCGTCGTTGCGCGGCTGGCGCATCGCCGCTTCGCCGGCGTGTGCGGTGTGAACATCGGCAAGAACGCCGCGACGCCAATCGCCACCGCCGTCGATGACTACGTCGAGTGCTTTCGCACCGTCGCGCCGCATGCCGACTATGTGGCGGTCAACGTGTCGTCGCCGAATACCGAAGGTCTGCGTCAACTGCAGGCGCCCGATCAGTTGCAGCCGATCGTCAGCGCGGTGATCGAAGCGCGTCGCGAGCTGCACGCTGCGACCGGCAAGCATGTGCCAGTGCTGCTGAAGATGTCCCCGGATCTCGCACCCGCTGAGCTCGTGCGCAGTGCGCGGCTCGCGTGCGAGTCGGGTATCGACGGCATCATCGCGACCAACACGACGTTGAATCGCAGCGGGGTCGCGCCACGCTGGCGGACTCAGGCGGGTGGGTTGAGCGGTGCTCCATTACGACCGCTTGCCCTGCAGGCGGTGCAGTCGCTGCGCGCCGCGCTCGGCGGCGGCGTGCCGATCGTTGCGGCAGGCGGAATCGACTCCGCGCGCCATGCCCAGGACGCATTCGCTGCCGGCGCGGACCTGGTGCAGGTCTACACCGGCCTCATCTATCGCGGACCGGGATTGGTCAGGGAGATCATTTCCGCTTGATCGTCTCGGTGCCGCTCTCGCGCGCAACGATGAGGACGTCCGCCGGGCGACGCGCGAACAGTCCGACGGTGACGACGCCGGCCAGCTGATTGAGCGTCTGCTCCAGCCCGACCGGATCCACGATCTTCAGCCCGTGGACGTCGAGAATGTGGTTGCCGTTGTCGGTCACGACCCCCTCGCGGTAGACGGGGTGTCCGCCGAGCCGCACCAGCTCGCGGGCGATGTACGAGCGCGCCATCGGGATCACTTCGACCGGCAGCGGGAAGCGGCCGAGCACCGGAACCAGCTTCGAATCGTCGACGATGCAGACGAAGCGGCGTGAGGCGGCGGCGACGACCTTTTCGCGCGTCAGCGCCGCACCGCCGCCCTTGATGAGACGCAGCTGCGGGTCGGATTCGTCGGCGCCGTCGACGTACACCTCGAGGTCGCCGACCGAGTTCAGTTCCAGGACGTCGATGCCATGCTGCTTGAGGCGAGCGGTGGAGCTCTCCGAGCTCGACACCGCACCCTTGATCGGCACTTTGCGCGCAGCCAGCGCATCGATGAAGAAGTTCACGGTGGAGCCGGTGCCGACGCCGAGCACTTCGTTGTCGGGGACGTACGCCAGCGCCGCTGCGGCTGCCGCTCGCTTCTTCGACTCCGCGCTCATCTCGTTCCCCTTCTGCTCCCGGTGTGGAGGAAATACTGGTTTGCTGCTGGTTTTTACGGGTTCCGGAAACGACTGTGCCCGCTTTCGCGGGCACAGTCTTCATCACAATCGTCCAGAAGAAGTTCTACTTCTTCTTAGAGGCCTTTTTCTTGCCGCCTTTCTTCTTGGACGATTTCTTCTTGGTTGCCATAGTCGTGGATCTCCATGTCGAGTTAGTCCGGGCGCAGTATATACATAAATTAAAAATGGCAAGCAAGGGGTGCGTGCAATTTAAGTCTGCAGAGAGCGACGCGCATCACGCACTCGCGACGACAAAGTCGCTCACTTACTTCCCCGCCAGCGACTCGATGAACTGCCATTCCGACTTCGTCACCGGCGTGATCGAGAGTCGGTTGCCGCGCTTCAGGACGATCATGTCCTGCAGCTTGCCGCTGGCGTGCGTGCGCAGCTCTTCCAGCGAAATCACCCGCTCGAACTTCCTGACGAGCTGCACGTCGACCATGTACCAGCGCGGCTTGTCGGGATCGCTGTCGGCATCGTAGTGATCGTTCTTCGGATCGAACGCCGTGCGGTCGGGATACGCCTCGCGCACCACCTTGGCGATGCCGGCGACGCCTGGAACGTCGGTGCTCGAGTGATAGAAGAAGGCAAGGTCGCCGACGCGCATCTCGCGCAGGTAATTCCGCGCCTGGAAGTTGCGCACGCCGTCCCAGCCGCTGGTGCGCTTGGGAGCCTTCGCGAGGTGGTCGATGCCGAACGTGTCCGGTTCCGATTTCATCAGCCAGTAGTTCATGGCGAGCCCTTGAAGAGATAGAGATCTTTCTCGGTGAGCAGCGCGTCCAGCGGCACATCCCAGGCGCCGGCGACGAGCTCCGCGACGCGCTGGAGCTCGTAGCCGAGGCCGATCAGTTTCGGCCGCCGCCAGCGGCGACCGGCGCGCAGGTGATGCAGGCAGCGGTCGTAAAACCCCGCGCCGCTTCCCAGCCGCGTGCCGTGCGGGTCGACGCCGACGAACGGTAGCAAAATCAGATCGAGATGCCGGACGGCGATGCGCGGCGCCGCACGCTGCGGTTCGGCAATGCCATAGCGATTCGGACGCAGCTGCGCATCGCTCGCATAGCGCCGGAACTCCATGCGCCGTCGGGTGTAGTCGACGATGGCGGGGAGATAGAGCTGGCAACGGTTGCGTCGCGCCAGGCGCGCGATCAGTTGCGGGTCCGCTTCGTGATCGTGCGCGACGTAGAGGGCGATGCGTTGGCCGGGTCGCAGCAGGTGCGAGCGTCGCAGGATGCGCGCGAATTGCCGCGACGCACTGATCCGCTCATGAGCGGGAACGGCGCGACGCCGCGCCCGCAAAGTTGCGCGCAGCCGCGCGCGTTCGGAAAGGAGGGCGGCGCCACCCGCATGTGCCGTCATGAGCCATTGCTCTCGACACGGAGCAATAGGTGGGACGCAGCCGCGTCAGCTAAGGCTTCCCGTTCGAGACGGACTTGCACACCGCTGCCGCGAGACCGAATCCCTGGGGTGTTTACGTTAGGGTCGAGAGGTAACCCGACACATGTCGAACACCGCAGGCGGCGCCACAGAAAACTCTGTCTTCCAATCTCTCTTCGTCGCACCGTCGTTCCTGCAACGAACAGCTGCGCGGAAAAGTTCGATCCGCTGCCGGCCCGCGAGCTCACAAGTCGAGCTGCTGCCCTCGGCTGAGCGCGCCTTCGACGCGCTCGCGCAACTGCCGGATCTTCTGGCTGACGTCGGTATCCGCGGCATCGCCGCGGCCGCGCAGCTTGAGCAGCTCGTGCGCGAGGTTCAACGCAGCCATCACCGCGATGCGATCCAGGCCGACGATGCTGCCGGCGTCGCGGATCTCGCGCATCTTGGTGTTCAGGTACTCGGCGGAGTCGAGCAGCTCGGAGCGCTCTTCGGGCAGGCAGGCGACCGGATATTCCTTCTCGAGGATCCGCACGCTGACCCGCGTCGTGCGATCCGTCATGCGCTGTGCTCCATCGCCTTGAGGCGGCCGATCATCGCTTCGACGCGCGCGCGCACCTGCTCGTTCTTCTGCAGCAGCGTGGCGCGTTCCGCCATCATCGAATCCTGCCGCTGGCGCAGGGCGCGATTCTCTTCGTGCAGCTGCGCGATCGTGCCGAGCAGCTCATCGAGCCGCCGTTCCAGCTGCTTCAGCTCCAGCTCGATGCTGATCTTCGGTTTGGCTTCGCTCATGGCGGCCCGATTATGCGGCTGCACCCCCATGCGGTCAAACAACGCTCACCCGCCCGGTGCTAACATAACCGGCGATGTTTCAGGTCACTTTTCCGGAAGTTGCGCGCGTGCTGCAGACGCTGCAATCGTCGGTAGCGGCAGCGGAAAGTCATGGCTGTCTGTGCGGCGCCCTTTGCACCACACAGCAGTACGCGGTGGAGAGCTGGCTCGACGAGTTGGTGCCTGATGCTGAGCCGGAGCAGGGCGACGAGCTCGCGCCATTGCGTCTGTTGTTCGCCGACACCGTGCGCGCGCTGCGCGGCGACGAGATGGAATTCGCGTTGCTGTTGCCCGACGACGACGATCCGTTGGTAGAGCGTGCCTCGGCGCTGTCGCAGTGGTGCCAGGGGTTCCTCTACGGTTTCGGCACCGGCCGACCGGTTGCCCGGGACGAGCTGACGGCCGAGGTCGAGGAAGTGCTGCGCGATCTCACGCACATCAGCCAGGCGTCGGTCGAGACCGGCGCGAACGCCGAGGAAGAGGAGCAGGCCTACGCGGAGATCGTCGAGTACGTGCGCGCCGGCGTGCAGCTCATCCACGACGAGCTGATCGAAATGCGCGCGGCGGACGCGCCTGTCGATCCTTCCCGCCTGAACTGACTGATCTGAGCCGGACTGGAGCATGCGCAAAGACGAGTTCCGCCGTCGCCGTCGGCAACTTCTGAAAGTGATGGGTCGGGGCGGTATCGCGATCCTGCCTGCGGTTCCCGAGAAGGCGCGCAACGGCGACGTCCACTACCAGTACCGCCCCGACAGCAATTTCTTTTATCTGACCGGCTTCGCCGAGCCCGAGGCGGTCGCGGTGCTCATTCCCGGTCGCGCTCAGGCGGAGTACGTGCTGTTCGTCCGCGACCGCGATCCGACGCGCGAGACTTGGGACGGGCGGCGCGCCGGCCCCGATGGCGCGACGCGCGAGTACGGCGCGGACGATGCGTTTCCCATCTCCGACATCGACGACATCCTGCCCGGCCTGATGGAGAACTGCGCCCGCGTCTACTACACGATGGGCGCGCACCAGGAGTTCGACCAGCGCGTGATCGGCTGGGTCAACGGTCTGAAGTCGCAGTCGCAATCGCGCAGCGGACAGCAGCCGCAGGAGTTCGTCGCGCTCGATCACCTGCTGCACGACATGCGGCTGTTCAAGTCGCGCCCCGAGCTGGAGAGCCTGCGCCACGCCGCCCGCATCGCGGTGGGTGCGCACAAGCGGGCGATGCGCTTCGCGCGCCCCGGCCGCACCGAGTACGAAGTGATGGCGGAGCTGCTGCACGAGTTCCGGCGCAACAACGCCGACATCTCGTATCACCCGATCGTCGGCGGCGGCGCGAACGCCTGCATCCTGCACTATCACGAGAACTCCGAGACGCTCGCCGACGGCGACCTGCTGCTGATCGACGCCGGCTGCGAATACGAGTTCTATGCGTCCGACATCACGCGCACGTTCCCGGTCAACGGCCGCTTCACGCCGGAGCAAAGGGCGGTCTACGAAGTCGTGCTGGACGCACAATACGCGGCGATCGCCAAGACGCAGCCCGGCAATCACTGGAACGACCCGCACGACGCCGCGGTGCGCGCCATCACGCAGGGCCTGGTGAAGCTCGGCATCCTCAAGGGCAAGGTGCCGGCGCTGATCAAGGAAGGCGCCTATCGCCGGTTCTTCATGCATCGCACCGGTCACTGGATCGGCATGGACGTGCACGACGTCGGCGACTACAAGATCGGCGAGCAGTGGCGCGTGCTCGAGCAAGGCATGGCACTGACCGTCGAGCCGGGGATCTACATCCCCAACGGCTCGAAGGGCGTGGCCAAGCGCTGGTGGAACATCGGCGTGCGCATCGAGGACGACGTCGCGGTGTCGGGGGACGGCAACGAGGTGCTCACGCGCGGGTTGCCGAAAGAAGCGGATGCCATCGAGAAGCTGATGAATGGAACCGGACGCGCATAGGTCTGATGTTGTGGGCTGCGATGTCGTGAGGTGTGATGTCGCCGTCTGCGGCGGCGGCCTCGTCGGCGCGACGTTGGCGCTGGCGCTGGCCGACCTGGACCTCGGCGTCGTCCTGATCGAGGCGCATCCGTTCGGCACGTTCGGCCAGCCGAGCTTCGACGATCGCACCACCGCGCTGTCCAACGGCAGCCGCCGCATCTTCGAAGCGCTGCGCGTGTGGCCGCTGCTGGAGCGCGAAGCGACTGCCATCCGCCGCATCCACGTTTCCGACCGCGGGCGCTTCGGTTTCGCGCGCCTCGACGCGGCGGAGCAAGGCCTGAGTGCGCTTGGGTTCGTCGTCGTCAATCGCGTGATGGGCGCGGCGCTGTGGCGGCGGCTCGAACAAAGCTCGGTGCGGATCCTGGCTCCGGCGCGCGTGCGCGGCATGCAACTCGTGGATGGGCGACAGCGTATCGACTGCGACCTCGGCCCGGGCAGCGCTGCGGTCGAAGCCAGGCTCGCCATCGCCGCAGACGGCGCTCAATCGGTGCTGCGCGAAGCGGCGGGTATCGGTGCGAAGACCTGGAACTACGAGCAGACGGCGCTCGTGACCAATGTGCTCGCGCAACGCTTCCACGATCACGTTGCGTACGAGCGCTTCACGACTGAGGGCCCGCTGGCGCTGCTGCCGATGTCCGAAGGGCGGATCGGACTGATCTGGACGTTCGCGACCGAAGTCGCGCCGTCGATCGCCCAGGTGGACGACGCGGCGTTCCTCGCCCGGCTGCAGGACGCTTTCGGTTTCCGGCTCGGGCGCTTCATGAAGGTCGGTGCGCGGCAGCTCTATCCGTTGTCGCTGACGCGAGCAGAAGAGCACATCGCCGAGCGGCTTGCGATCGTCGGCAATGCCGCTCAGACGCTGCACCCGATCGCAGGACAGGGGTTCAATCTCGGTCTGCGCGACGCCGCCAGTCTCGCTGAGGTGCTCGCCGACGGCCGCACGCAGCAGCAGGACGAGTTCGATCCGGGCGACGGCATGTGGCTGGAGCGCTACCGCGAATGGCGCGTCGCCGACCGCACCAACATCGTCCGGTTCACGGACGGCCTGGTGCGCGTGTTCACGCAGCCTTTCGGTCCGATCAAGGCGCTGCGCGACGTTGGCATGCTGGCGTTCGATCTCATGCCGGCGGCGAAGGGCGCGCTGTCGCAGTTGTCGATGGGCGCGTCGGTGCGGATTCCGAAACTGGCGCGCGGTGCGAGTCTCACCTGATGCGCCCCGACTTCCACATCATCATCGTCGGCGGCGGCATGGTCGGCGCGTGCGCGGCCGCACTGGCCGCAGCCAATCCGCATCTCGCCGACCTGCGCATCGCCGTGCTGGAGGCGCATCCTCCGACGCCGCCGCAGGGCGACGTCGACTTGCGCGTCTCTGCCGTATCGCGTGCCTCGCAGCGCATCCTCGCCGCGGTCGGCGCGTGGCCGCTCATTGCTGCGCAGAGTCTGTCGCCCTACGATGAGATGATCGTGTGGGACGCAGCCAGCCGGCCGCGCGGCGCCGGCGCAATTCACTTCAGCGCCAGTGCGACGAGCGAGCCGAACCTCGGTCACATCGTCGAGAACCGGCAGCTGCAATGGGCGCTGTACGAGTGTCAGGCGTTTCGCCGCGTCACCCTGTTGCGCGCGGAGCTGGCGGGCATGACGCTCGAACGCGATCGCGCGGTCGTGTCGCTCGGCGACGGTCGCACTCTGAGCGCGACGCTCGTGATCGGCTCCGACGGCGCTGCCTCGCCCAGCAGGAAGCTCGCGGGGATCGAGACGGCGGGGTGGGACTACGACCAGCGGGCACTCGTGACCCACGTGCGCACCGAGCATTCGCATGCGCGCACGGCATGGCAGCGCTTTCTCAAGGACGGTCCGATTGCTTTCCTGCCGCTGGCCGACGGCCGCAGCTCCATCGTGTGGACGACGCGCCCGGCGCACGCCGAGCATCTTGCAAGTTGCCCTGCGGACGAGGCGGCCCGTGAGATCGAGAGCGCAATCGATGGCGCGCTCGGCAAGGTAGAGATCGCGGCAAGCCGCGTGCATTTCCCGTTACGGCTCGCCCATGCGCGCCAGTACTGCAAAGAGCGCTTCGCGCTCGTCGGCGACGCCGCGCACGCCATCCATCCGCTCGCCGGCCAGGGTGTGAACCTCGGTTTCCTCGACTGCGCGGCGCTGGTCGAAGTGCTCGCGCGCGAGCTGGCGAGTGGCGCCGATCCGGCGGCCCTTGCCGAGCTGCGGGTGTTGCGACGCTACGAGCGCTGGCGCAAGAGCGAGAACATGATCGCGCTCGGGCTGGTCGACGGGCTCAATCGCCTGTTCAGCACCTCCGACGAGATGCTCGGTTCGCTCCGCCGCGCGGGGCTCGGCGCCGTGGACAGCAGCGCGCTCGCGAAACGGTTCTTCATGGGCCGCGCGATGGGGACGAGCGGCGAGCTGCCGGCGGTGGCCAGGGTCTCGCCGTGACTCAGGTAAACATCTTCGTGCAGATGGCGCCGACGCTGGGCAACCAGTACCGCGACGACGCCTTCCTGCGCAGCTACCTGCAGCGCAAAGTCCCGGAGCCTGCGCTCGATGCGATGACGCCGGACCTGGACGAGCTGGGCGCGATCGCGGGCGGCGAGTTGTATTCGTTGCAGCTCGCGGACCGCGAGAACGAGCCGACGCTGGTGCAATGGGACGCGTGGGGCAAGCGCATTGATCGAATCGAGGTCACTGCGTTGTGGAAGCGCGCGGCGCAGATCGCCGCCAGTGCGGGCCTCATCGCGATTCCGTACGAGCGCGCGCATGGCCGCTACTCGCGCATCCAGCAATTCGCTGCCGTGTACCTGTTTCATCCGTCATCGGATGTGTACACGTGTCCGCTCGCGATGACCGACGGCGCGGCACGCACGCTCACTGTGTCGAAGAACTCGCGGCTGATCGAGCGCGCGGTGCCGCGTCTCACGAGTCGCGATCCGTCCCAGGCGTGGACCAGCGGCCAGTGGATGACCGAATCGACCGGCGGCTCGGACGTCGGCGCGTCGCTCACGCATGCCGAGCGGGACGAGCACGGTCAGTGGCGTCTGTACGGCAAGAAGTGGTTCACCTCGGCCATCACTTCGCAGATGGCGCTCACGCTGGCGCGTCCGACCGGCAACGGCCCCGGCGGCAGCGGCCTCGCGATGTTCTATGTCGAGACGCACGACGAAGCCGGACGACTGAACGGCATGCGCGTCGAGCGCCTGAAGGACAAGCTCGGCACGCGCAAGGTCCCGACCGCCGAGTTGCTGCTCGAAGGCGCTCGCGCGGAGCTGGTCGGCGACACCCGCAACGGCACGCGCAACATCGAGCCGATGCTCATCGTCACCCGCGCCTGGAACAGCGTGACCTCCGCGGCGTTCATGCGCCGCGCATTGGCGCTGGCGCGATCGTATGCGCAGCAGCGGCGCGCCTTCGGTTCGATCCTGAGCGAGCTGCCCCTGCACGTGGACACGCTCGCCGGGCTGGAAGCGGAAACGCGCGGCGCGTTCCTGCTCGCCTTCGAGCTCGTCGAGCTCATGGGCCGGCAGGAGGCGGGCGAGTCGAGCGAGGAGCAGCGGGTGCTGCTGCGACTCATCACGCCGATCGCCAAACTTTTGACGGCCAAGCAAGCGGTCGCCGTCGTCAGCGAATGCATCGAAGCGTTCGGCGGTGCGGGTTACGTCGAGGACACAGGTCTGCCGGCCCTGCTGCGCGATACGCAGGTCCTGCCGATCTGGGAGGGGACGACGAATGTCCTCGCGCTGGATGCGCTGCTGCGTGGGGAGCTCGCACTCGCGCTGCCCGCTGCTCAGGCGCGCATCGGAGAATGCGTGCAGGGTGCTCGCGACGAGCGCCTGGCGGCCGCGGGCGCCAAAGCGGTGGCTGCCATCGAGCACGTCATACTCTGGGTGCGCGAGCACGGCGATGCCGTGCAAGTCCAGTCGCACGCCCGGCGGATCGCGATGACCATCGGCCGCGCGCTGGAGCTTGCTTTCCTGGTCGAGCATGCCCGGTGGGAGCTGGAGTCGGGTGTCCGGGCGACGCTGGCCGCTGCCATCCGCTTCGCCGCCGCGCCGGTCGACCTGCTGGTCGATATCGACGCGCAAGATTCACGGTTGCTGGTGTAGGCTTGGCGCCCCTTTGCAGCGCCACCAATGAATAACCGCCACATCTACGCGCTGTCGGCCGCGTTGACGTTGCTCGGCCTCGCGTTGTTCTTCTACAAAGTGCACGTGCTCGGCTTCCCGCTGCGCCCGCAGGAGCAGACGCAGATCTGGAACATCGAGGCGGCGGTGCGCTTCGAGCCGGGACCGGCGGCGGTGAAGGCGACGTTGCGCATCCCGACGCTGACTCCCGGTTTCGCGCTGCTCGATGAGAACTTCGTGTCGCGCGGCTTCGGCCTCGCGACCCGCAATGCCCCGGAGGGACGCGAAGCGCAGTGGTCGCTGCGCCAGGCGACCGGTCCGCAGACCCTGTACTACCGCGCGCAGGTCTACCGGGATGCAACGCGCATCGCCGAAGACACGACACCGCCGTTTCCCGCGCAGCCGGAGCTCGATGAGCCTTCGCGGATCGCGATGGAGGGGCTGATCGCCGAGGTCCGCCGCCAGTCCGCCGATGTCGCGAGCTTCACGACCGAGCTGCTGCGACATCTGAACCTCGCGCAGAAGGATCCGTACGTCAGCGTGTTCCTGAAGCGCGGCAGCACCTCCTCCGACCGGGCGCGACTCGCGACGATCCTGCTCGCCGGCGCGCAGATCCCGGCGCGCATCGCCCACGGCGTTCTCCTGCGCAACGAGCCCGGGCCGGTGCAGTCCGTGCAGCTGCTGGAAGTGCACGACGGCGTGCAATGGCTGTACTTCAATCCGCAGACGCTCGAGCAGGGACTGCCGCGCGACTTTTTCATCTGGTGGCGCGGCGCCGACCGTATCGCCGACGTCGAGGGCGGCTCGCCGCCGGACGTGACGCTGGCCGTGCAGCAGAACCTGCTCGACTCGATGCTGGTCGCCGAGCGGCGCGCCGAGAAGGTCGGCTCGCACTCGATCGAGTTCTCGCTGTTCTCGCTCCCCATCGCCACGCAGGCGGTCTACAGCGTGCTGCTGATGATCCCGATCGGCGCGCTGGTGATCCTGTTCCTGCGCAACTTCATCGGCGTGAAGACCTTCGGCACGTTCATGCCGGTGCTGGTGGCGCTGGCGTTCCGCGAGACGCTGCTGATCTGGGGCATCGTGCTGTTCGTCGTGATCGTGTTCCTGGGGCTCCTGATCCGCTTCTACCTGGAGAAGCTGCGGCTGCTGCTGGTGCCTCGACTGACCTGCGTGCTGACCGTGGTGGTCATGCTGATGGCGGGCATCAGCGTGCTCAGCCACAAGCTCGGCATCCAGCCCGGGCTGTCGATCGCGCTGTTCCCGATGGTCATCATCTCGATGACGATCGAGCGCATGTCGATCGTCTGGGAGGAGCGCGGCGCGTCGGAGGCGATCCAGGAGGGCGTCGGCAGCCTGATCGTTGCGGCCGTCGCGTACATGGTCATGGGCATCGCCGCGCTCGCGCATCTGATCTTCGTGTTCCCCGAGCTGCTGCTGCTCGTGATCGCCGCTGCGCTCCTGGCGGGTCGCTACACCGGCTACCGTCTGCTCGAGTTGCGACGCTTCAAGGCCATGCGGCCGTCCAGCACGCCGTCGGGGAGCGCGACCTGATGCTCGGCAGCTACGGGAGTCTGCTGCGCGAGGGCGTGCTGGGCCTCAACAAGCGCAATGGCGACTACATCTCGCGCTTCAATCCGCGCAAGCTGTACCCGCTGGTCGACGACAAGCTCAAGACCAAGCGGCTCGCGATCGCCGCGGGCATCGCCGTGCCGGAGCTGTACGGCGTGATCGAGACGCAGCACGACATCCGCACGCTGCCGGACATCGTGCGCAGCCACAACGAATTCGCGCTCAAGCCCGCGCACGGCAGCGCCGGCGACGGCATCGTGGTGATCAGCGGCCGCAGCGGCAACCGCTACCGCACGATCGGCGGCGACATCCTCGACGAGGATTTCCTGTTGCATCATCTGTCGAACGCGATCAACGGCCAGTTCAGCCTCGGCGGCGTGCAGGACGTGGTGATCGTCGAATACATGGTGCGGTTCTCGCCGCTGTTCGAGCGCATCAGCTACCAGGGCGTACCGGACATCCGCGTGATCGTGTTCCGCGGCTTTCCGGTCATGTCGATGGTGCGCCTGCCGACGCGCGGCTCGCGCGGCAAGGCGAACCTGCATCAGGGCGCAGTCGGTGCGGGCATCGATCTGGCGACCGGCATCACGCTCGACGGAGTCATCAGCACCGAGGTCGTGACTCATCACCCGGACACGACGCACGCCATCGCGGGCCTGCGCGTGCCGGAATGGGACACGATCCTGGATATCTCCGCGCGCTGCTACGAGCTGACCGGTCTCGGCTACATCGGCGTCGACGTCGTGCTCGATCGCGATCTCGGGCCGCTGGTGCTGGAGCTGAACGCACGTCCGGGCCTCGCGATCCAGATCGCCAATCGCCAGGGACTGCTGCGCCGTCTGAACATTTGCGAAGAGCGCGGCGATTTCAAGGCGTCGCCGGCGGAGCGCATCGAGTTCGCCAAGCGCGAATTCAAGCACCCGGTGGGATGAGGAATGTCCCCATTTCTCAGGTCCTGGGCAGCGCGTCGATCTTCGCCGCGCAGATGAAGTCGTTCTCGGACAGCCCGCCGATAGCGTGCGTGTTGTAGCGGATGCGGCAGTAGCCGTAACCCAGCTCGACATCGGGATGATGGTCTTCGGCGTTGGCGATGTGGGCCAGCGCGTTGACGAAGCTCATCGTGTGGAAGAAGTTGCGGAACTTCCACTCGGCCGCGATGCTCTTGCTGTCTTCCGCCAGCTTCCATTCCGGCTGCAGCTGCTTCATCAGGTCCTGCGCCTGTGCGCGCGTCAGCGGCTGCACGCCGCCTTCGCAAGGCACGCATTTCCTGCTCGTGAGCTCACTCATGCGGACTCCTTGCGCGCGTAGTGCTTCGCGACATAATCCTCGACCAGCGACTGGAACTCCTCCGCGATGCGTTCGCCCTTGAGCGTCGGTCCTTTCTCGCCGTCGATGTAGACCGGGGCCACCGGCCGCTCGCCGGTGCCCGGCAGGCTGATGCCGATGTTGGCGTGCTTGCTCTCGCCGGGCCCGTTCACGACGCAGCCCATCACCGCCACGGTCATTTCTTCGACGCCTGAATACTGCTTGCGCCATTGCGGCATCTGGTGACGGATGTGCGTCTGGATCTTCTGCGCGAGCTCCTGGAAATAGGTCGAGGTCGTGCGCCCGCAGCCCGGGCACGCGATCACCATCGGCACGAACGAGCGCAGTCCGAGCGTCTGCAGGATCTCCTGCGCCACGATCACTTCCTGCGTGCGATCGCCGTTCGGCTCCGGCGTCAGCGAGACGCGGATCGTGTCGCCGATGCCTTCCTGCAGCAGCACCGCCATGCCGGCAGTGGAGGCGACGATGCCTTTCGAGCCCATGCCGGCTTCGGTCAGGCCCAGGTGCAGCGCGTACTCGCACCGCGCCGCGAGGTTCCGATACACCGCGATCAAGTCCTGCACGCCGCTCACCTTGCAGGAAATGACGATGCGCTCGCGCGCGAGTCCGAGCTCGACCGCGCGCTCCGCGGAATCGAGCGCCGACACCACCAGCGCCTCGCGCATCACCTCGTTGGCGTCGAGCGGCTGCGGGCGCTGCGAGTTCTCGTCCATCATCCGGGTCAGCAGGTCCTGGTCCAGGCTCCCCCAGTTGACGCCGATGCGCACCGGCTTCGCGTTCCGGCACGCGACCTCGATCATCTCGGCGAACTGCGGGTCGCGCTTGCTGCCTCGGCCGACGTTGCCCGGGTTGATGCGGTACTTGGCCAGCGCCTGCGCGCATGCCGGATGCGCTTTGAGCAGGCGGTGGCCGTTGAAGTGGAAATCGCCCACCAGCGGTACGAAGACGCCGGCGCGCGCGAGACGCTCCGCGATGTGCGGCACTGCGGCTGCCGCCTCGTCGGTGTTCACCGTGACCCGCACCAGCTCGGAGCCGGCGCGTGCGAGGTCCGTGACCTGGCGGACGGTCGACTCGACGTCGGCCGTATCGGTGTTCGTCATCGACTGCACGGCAATGGGTGCGTCGCCGCCGACGACGACGGCGCCGATGCGGACGGCAATGGAGCGGCGGCGGGGAAGCATGGACATGACGGAATTCTAAACCGCTTCTCTGCTACCATACGGCACCCATCGCAAGGCATGGCCGGAGAGAGTCGCCCAGGTCTTCGACCAGCGACCGCCGAAGGCGCAACCGCCCGGAAACGCTCAGGCAGAAGAACGGCATGTCCACGGTGCGCTGCGCGCATCCCGAGGGGCTCTGGAGAGTAGTCGGCCCTACGCAAATAGGGTCCGATTCACCGAAGGGGAGAGGCGCCGCGCGCCGGATCTCTCAGGTAGCAGGACAGAGGGCAGCCCGCGCAAGCGGATCGCTGCCGTCTTTTGTTTTGCTGGAGCAACGATGGGTTTCAAGACACCTTTGTACGAAACGCACGTCGCCGCGGGCGCCCGCATGGTGGACTTCGGCGGCTGGGACATGCCGGTCCACTACGGCTCGCAGATCGAAGAGCATCACGCCGTGCGGCGCGACGCCGGCATGTTCGACGTGTCGCACATGCTGATCGCCGATGTCTCGGGCGCGCGCGCACGCGACTATCTGCGCTACCTCCTCGCCAACGATGTCGCGAAGCTGAAGGACCCGGGCAAGGCGCTCTACAGCTGCATGCTCAACGAGCGCGGCGGCGTCGTGGACGACCTGATCACGTATTTCGGCGACGAGCAGCACTACCGCGTCGTCGTCAACGCCGGCACGCGCGACAAGGATACCGCGTGGCTGAAGCGCTGGGCCGAGCCGTTCAAGGTGAACATCCAGCCGCGCACCGATCTGGCGATGGTTGCCGTGCAGGGGCCGAACGCGCGCGCGAAGGCGGCGAAGGTCATCGGCAAGAGCGCTGACACGGTGCTGGGTATGAAGCCGTTCTTCTCCCGCCAGCTCGATTCGCATTTCGTCGCGACCACCGGCTACACCGGCGAAGACGGCTGGGAAGTCATCCTGCCGGCGAAGGACATCGCAGCGTTCTGGGCGGCCCTGCGCGACGCGGGCGTCCGCCAGTGCGGTCTCGGCGCGCGCGACACGCTGCGCCTGGAAGCGGGCATGAACCTCTACGGCAACGACATGGACGAGAATCTGACGCCGCTCGAATCCGGCCTGACGTGGACCGTCGCGTTCGATCCGCCGGAGCGCGACTTCATCGGCCGCGCCGCGCTCGAAGCGCAGCGGCGCGGCGGCGTGCCGCGCAAGCTCGTCGGCCTCGTCCTGGAAGACCGCGGCGTGCTGCGCAGTCACCAGAAAGTCGTCGTGCCGGGCAGCGGCGAAGGCGAAATGACCAGCGGCACTTTCTCGCCGACGCTCGAGCGCTCGATCGGTTTCGCGCGCGTGCCGGCTGCGACCGCCGACCAGGTGCAAGTCGATATCCGCGGCAAGCTGCTCGCGGCGCGAGTCGTGAAGTATCCGTTCGTGCGCAACGGCAAAGCCCTAATCTGACGAAAATGATCTGAAGAAACAGGTGACCCCCCATGTCCAACATTCCAAACAACCTGAAATACCTCGACTCTCATGAATGGGCGCGCGTCGAGAGCGACGGCACCGTGACCGTCGGCATCTCCGACCACGCGCAGGGTGCGCTCGGCGACCTGGTGTTCGTCGAAGTGCCGGAAGTCGGCAAGGCGCTGACGAAGGGCGGCGCGGCAGCGGTCGTCGAATCCGTGAAGGCAGCGTCCGACGTCTACAGCCCGATCTCAGGCGAGGTCATTGCCAACAACAGCGATGCCCTGAGCGCGACGCCCGAGCTGGTGAACAGCGACCCGTACGGTCAGGGCTGGCTGTACAAGGTGAAGCCGAGCAACAACAGCGAGCTGGGCAGCCTGCTCGATGCGAAGGCTTACGAGAAGGTCGTCGAGGAGGCGGGGCACTGACATGCCGTTCATCCCGCACACCGAAAGCGACGTTCGCGAGATGCTGGCCGCCATCGGCGCGCCGAGCATCGATGCACTGTTCGAAGAGATTCCCGCCGCACTGCGCATCAAGTCGCTCGCCGGCATTCCGGAAGCGCTGACCGAGATGGAAGTCGGGCGGCTGATGCAGCAGCGCGCAGGGCGCGACGGCCGGCCCCTCAACTTCCTCGGCGCCGGCGCGTATGAGCATCACATTCCCGCGGCGGTCTGGGCGATCGTGACGCGCGGCGAGTTCTACAGCGCCTACACGCCGTACCAGGCGGAGGCGAGTCAGGGCACGCTGCAGCTGCTGTACGAATACCAGACGATGATGGCCAGCCTGACGGGGATGCAGGTTTCCAATGCATCGCTGTACGACGGCGCATCCGCGCTGGCGGAGGCCTGCCTGATGGCGGTGCGCGCGCATCGCAAGTCGAAGTCGGCGCGCATCCTCGTTCCGGCCGCGCTCAATCCGACGTACCTCGACGTGGCGCGTGCGATCACCGAGGGGCAGAACCTGAAGTTCGACGTGCTGCCGTACGAAGCGACGAACGGAACGCTGAGTACGTCGTCGCTCGACGCGTACAAGGGCCAGGACATCACCGCCGTCGTCGTGCAGCAGCCGAACTTCTTCGGCCTGCTCGAAGATGTCGACGCGATCGCCGACTGGGCGCAAGCGAACAACGCGCAGCTGATCGCGGTCGTCAATCCGCTGTCGCTGGCGCTGCTGAAGCCGCCGGGCGAGTGGGGCACGAAAGGGGCGGACATCGTCGTCGGCGACGGTCAGCCGTTCGGCGTGCCGCTGTCCTCGGGCGGTCCGTACTTCGGCTTCATGACGACGCGCATGGAGCACGTGCGCCAGATGCCGGGCCGCATCATCGGCCGCACCGTCGATCTCGACGGCAAGCCGGGCTTCACGCTGACCCTGCAGGCGCGCGAGCAGCACATCCGGCGCAGCAAGGCGACCTCGAACATCTGCACCAACCAGGGCCTGCTGGTCACGGCGGCGACGATCCACATGTCGCTGCTCGGCGCTGCGGGCCTGGAGAAGGTCGCAGCGGCGTCGCAGACGCAGACGAGCGCGCTGGTCGCAGCGCTTACGCGCATCAAGGGCGTGAAGCTCGCATTCAGCGGCCCGCGGTTCCACGAGGCGGTGCTGCAGCTGGATCGCACGCCGGGCGAGGTGATCGAAGCGCTGACGAAGCGCGGGATCGTCGGCGGCTACGACCTGTCGCGGCAGTACCCCGAGCTGGGCAACGCCTTGCTCGTGTGCGCGACCGAGACCCGGACCGATGAAGACATCGCGGCCTACGCAGCGGCCTTGGCCGAAGTGATGAAGTGAGCACCGCAGCCATGCAGGAACCTTTGATCTTTACGCATTCCCGCACCGGCCGCAGCGCCGCCGGCCAGTATCCGCACGCCGCCGCTGCTGAAGTGCCGGAGAAATTCCGCCGCAAGCAGCGCGCCGCGCTCCCGGAAGTGTCGGAGCTGCAGGCAGTGCGCCACTTCACGCGGCTGTCGCAGCTGAACTTCTCGATCGACACGCACTTCTATCCGCTCGGCTCGTGCACGATGAAATACAACCCGCGCGCGTGCAATCAGTTCGCGATGCTGCCGGAGCTTCTCGGCCGGCATCCGCTCGCGCCGGAGTCGGCGAGCCAGGGCTTCCTCGCCTGCATGTTCGAGCTGCAGGAGATGCTCAAGGAAGTCACCGGCATGAAGGGCGTCTCGCTGACGCCGATGGCGGGCGCGCAGGGCGAGTTCGCCGGCGTCGCGATGATCCGCGCCTATCACCGCGCGCGCGGCGACATGGATCGCACGGAGATCATCGTGCCGGACGCCGCGCATGGCACGAATCCGGCGACGGCGACGATGTGCGGCTGCACTGTCATCGAAGTGCCTTCGCTGCCGAACGGCGACATGGACGTCGAGGCGCTGAAGCAGGCGCTCGGTCCGAAGACCGCCGGCATCATGCTCACCAATCCTTCGACGCTCGGCGTGTTCGAGCGGCGCATCCAGGAAGTCGCGCAGCTCGTTCACGAAGCGGGCGGCTTGCTGTACTACGACGGTGCGAACCTCAACGCGATCCTCGGCAAGGTGCGACCGGGCACCATGGGGTTCGACGTCATCCACATGAACCTGCACAAGACGTTCTCGACGCCGCACGGCGGCGGCGGACCCGGGTCCGGTGCAGTCGGCGTCGGCGAGCGCCTGCTGCCGTTCCTGCCGATTCCGATCGTCGGGCGCGAGGGCGATCGCTATCGCTGGCTCGACGCGCGCGACGTGCCGCAATCGATTGGCCGGTTGTCGGCATTCATGGGTAACGCGGGCGTGCTGCTGCGTGCTTATGTCTACATGCGGATGCTCGGTCGTGCGGGCATGCAGCGGGTCGCCGAGTATGCGGCGCTGAATGCGAATTACATGCTCGCGCGCCTGCAGCAGGCGGGCTTCGACGCCGCCTACCCGGGACGCCGCGCGAGCCACGAGTTCATCATCACGCTCAAGCGCCAGGCGAAACAGCTCGGCGTGAACACGATGGACTTCGCCAAGCGGCTGCTCGATCACGGCTTCCATGCGCCGACGACGTACTTCCCGCTGCTCGTGCCGGAGTGCCTGCTGATCGAGCCGACCGAGACGGAGGCGAAAGAGGAGCTCGACGCCTTCATCGAGGCGATGGTTGCGATTCAGCGTGAAGCCGAACAGGATCCCGCGAAGGTCAAGGGCGCACCGTATACTCTGCCGGTCCGCCGGCTGGACGACGTCCGCGCCGCCAAGCAACTCGACCTGACCTATCAACGTGGCTAGCGAACTGCCGTCCGTCATGCAAGATCGTCCCAAGCTCTCCGGGTCGCGGCGCCTGCTGCTGGCCTTCGTCAACTCGTGGAAGGGATTCCGGGGTGCGTTCCGCTTCGAAGCGGCGTTCCGCCAGGAAGTCGCGCTCGCGGTCGTGTTGCTGCCGCTCGGCGCGTGGCTCGGCAAGACCCCGGTCGAGAAGGCGCTGCTGGTCTCCTCGGTGCTGCTGGTGCTGATCGTCGAGCTGCTGAACACCGGAATTGAAACTGTTGTCGACCGCATCGGTCTGGAACGTCATGAGCTTTCCGGCCTGGCGAAGGACGTGGGCTCCACCGCCGTGCTGCTATCCTTCGGCGTGCTCGCGGTGATCTGGGGCTTCCTGTTGCTCGGTTGAGCATCGTCCTGACGCGGTTTCCTGAATGCAAAGACGTCTGCTGTTCGCGCTGCTGGTAACCCCACTGACCGTTTGTGCTGCCGCGGAAGCACCCGTGGCGGTCACTCCCCCTGTTCCGGAAGCGCGCGAGACGGCGCCTGCGAGCGCCGTGCCCATCCCCGACGCGGAAGACTCGCGCTGGACCCGCACGCTGGAGAAGGTCGCGACCGGCGTCGTCACGATCCAGGTCGACCTCGCGCGCGCGTTCGATACCGAGTGGAACATGTCGAGCCAGGCGACCGGCTTCGTCGTCGACGCCAAGCGCGGCCTGATCCTCACCAATCGGCACGTCGTGACGCCGGGGCCGGTGACGGCGCAGGCGGTGTTCCTCAATCGCGAGGAAGTCACGCTGTACCCGGTGTATCGCGATCCGGTGCACGACTTCGGTTTCTATCGCTACGACCCTTCGAAGCTGCGCTTCATCAAGCCGACCGAGCTGAAGCTCTTTCCGCAGGGCGCGCTGGTCGGGCGCGAGATTCGCGTCATCGGCAACGACGCCGGCGAGCAGCTCTCGATCCTCGCGGGCACGCTCGCGCGTCTCGATCGCGAGGCGCCGAACTACGGCATCGGCAAGTACAACGACTTCAACACCTTCTACTACCAGGCGGCGTCCGGCACGTCCGGCGGCTCGTCCGGATCGCCGGTCATCGACATCGATGGGCGCGTGCTGGCGCTCAACGCCGGCGGCAGCTCCGCGGCGCAGTCGAGCTTCTACCTGCCGCTCGACCGCGTCGCGCGCGCGTTGCAGCTGATCCAGGAAGGCAAGCCCGTCGCGCGCGGCACGTTGCAGACGGTGTTCGTCTACACGCCCTACGACGAAGTGCATCGCCTCGGGCTGCGCACCGAGACTGAAACCGCCGTGCGCCGCAAGTTTCCGGCGAAGACCGGCATGCTGGTCGTGTCGGAAGTGCAGCGCGGCGCGCCGGCAGAGGGTCCGCTCGAGCCGGGCGACATCCTGGTGCGCATCAACGGCGAGCTGACGGCCGATTTCGACCTGCTCTCGCGCGTGCTCGACGAAAGCGTCGGCAAGACCGTGAAGATCCAGGTCGAGCGCGGCGGCGAGGTGCTCGAACGCGACCTGGCGGTGCAGGACCTCTACTCGATCACGCCGGACCAGTTCCTCGAGTTCGGCGACGGCGTCGTGCACAACCTGTCGTGGCAGCAGGCGCGCCACATCAACGTGTCGATCCGCGGCGTCTATATCGCGAACCCCGGCTACATTCTCGGCGCGGCGGCCGTGCCGCGCGGCGCCGTCGTGACTGAAGTCGGCGGCAAGGACATCGCGTCGCTCAGCGACTTCGAGCAGGTCGTCGGGCAGCTGCACGACGGCCAGCGCGCCCCGGTGCGCTTCTTCACGCTCGACGATCCGAATACGGCGCAGGTCCGCGTGATGCGCATGGATCGCCGCTGGTTCCCGGCCCGCTCGTGCAAGCGCGACGACGCCCAAGGCACGTGGCCGTGCAAGAGCTGGGCGGACAGCGACGGCGACCAGCCGCAGACACCGGCGACCACCAGCTATGCGAAGACCGCGGACCCGCTCGTCAACAAGCTCGCGCCGTCGCTGGTGCTGGTGAATTTCGACATGCCGTACTCCGTCTCCGGCATTACCGAGCGCAGCTACTACGGCACGGGCGTGATCCTCGACGCCGAGCGCGGGCTCGTGCTCGTCGATCGCAACACGGTGCCGACCCCGCTCGGCGACGTGCGCCTGACGTTCTCCGGCACGATCGAGATCCCGGGCCGGGTCGAGTACGTGCATCCGCTGCACAACCTTGCGGTCGTCTCCTACGATCCCAAGCTGATCGGCACGACACCGGCGCGCGCGGCAACGATGCGGGCCACGGACCTGCACCCGGGCGAAGAGGTGTGGGCGGTCGGCGTGCGTCCCGACGGCAAGGTTCTATCGCGCTCCGCGACGGTCGCCTCGATCGATCCGTCTGCGTATCCGCTGTCGCGCACGCTGCAGTTCCGCGAGGCCAATCTCGAGACCGTCTCGCTGATCAACGGTCCGAGCGACTACGACGGTGTGCTGGTCAACAAGAGCGGCGAAGTGGTCGCGAGCTGGGCGAGCTTCGCCTACGAGACCGGCCGCGACACCGTGCAGGAAAACCGCGGCATCCCCGCGGACGTGCTGATGGAGATGCTGCCGCTGGTGCGGGATGGGCGCTCCTTGCATTCGCTGGAGGCGGAGCTGCAGCCCGTGCCGCTCGCGAGCGCGCGCAAGCTCGGCCTGACGGACGCGTGGGTGCAGAAGATGGAGCAGCACAGTCCCGAGCGCCGGCAAGTGCTCGGCATCCAGCGCCTGGTCGGCGGGTCGCCGGCGGCGAAGCTGCTGAAGTCGGGCGATCTGATCCTCGACGTCGACGGCGCGGTCGTGAACCGCTTCCGCGAAGTGGAGCGGGCGGTGCAGAAGGATTCGGTGCGCGTGACGGTGCTGCGTGCCGGCAAGGAGCTGGCGGTCGATGTGCCGACGGTCCTGCTCGGCGGCCGCGACCTCGATCGCATCGTCGTGTGGTCGGGCGCGGTGCTGCAGAAGCCGCATCGTGCGCTGTCTGCTCAGCGCGGCATCGCGCCGGAAGGCGTGTTCGTCGCTTACTTCTCGTACGGCTCGCCGGCAACACGCTACTCGCTGTGGGCCGGCCGCCGCATCGTCGAAGTGGACGGTCAGCCGATCGCAGACCTGGACGCGTTCGTCAAAGCCGTCTCGGGGCGCGAGGACCGCTCCTCGCTGCGCCTGCGCACCGTGAGCTGGAACGGCTCCGTGGAAGTCATCACGCTGAAGCTGGACAAGCGCTACTGGCCGACGTACGAGCTGCGCCGGACGGACCAGGGCTGGAAGCGAGCCGCCCTGGAATAGGGCCTTCTGTCGCCGTTTGCCGCCATTTCGTCGGCTGCTGACCAGGAACGGCCGGCAGCGGCACCTCCCTTGTTATCATTCCCACCCTATGGCGATCGGACGAGTACTGCAGCAGGAGATCCAGGAAGCTGTCGAAGCGCTGCGCGCCGGCGAGCTGGTCGCGTTTCCGACGGAAACCGTCTATGGGCTCGGCGCGAACGCCAACAACCCGGACGCCGTGCGCAAGATCTTCCGCGCCAAGAACCGGCCGTCGACCCACCCGGTGATCGTGCACATCGACCATCCGCGGTACCTGCAGCGCTGGGTGCGCGAGATGCCGCCGGAAGCGAAGAAGCTCGCCGATGCGTTCTGGCCGGGCCCGCTGACGCTGGTCGCGAAGCGCGCGCCGGCCGTCAACGACGTGATCACCGGCGGCCAGGACACGGTGGCGATCCGCGTGCCCAATCATCCGGTCGCGCAGCAGCTGCTGAATGCGTTCGGCGGCGGCATTGCCGCGCCGAGCGCCAATCGCTACGGCCACCTGAGCCCGACTCGCGCCGAGCACGTGCGCGAGGAGTTCGGCGACGAGATCAAGTTCGTGCTGGACGGCGGCGACTGCAAGGTCGGGCTCGAGTCGACGATCGTCTCGTGCATCGGCGACGGTCCGCGCGTGCTGCGTCCGGGCAGCATCACGTTCTCGCAGCTGCGGGCGGTCGTGCCGACGATCCAGGCCGGTCCGAATCCGAGCGCGCCGCGCGTGCCGGGCACCACGACGCGCCACTACTCGCCGACGACGCCGGTCAACGTCGTGCCGAGCCGCCGGCTCGAGCAGGTGATGAACGAGTTCACCGCCAACCACGAGAAGGTCGCAGTGCTGGCACAGCGCCCGCCGGGCCGGGCGAACCCGCACATGACGTGGATCAACGCCGGCATCCGCCCCGACGCGTACGCGCGGCAGCTGTACGCGAACCTGCGCACGCTCGACAAGGCCGCCGCCAAGATCATCCTGGTCGAGGAAGTGCCGCCGGGCGAGAAGTGGGACGCGGTGCGCGATCGCGTGCAGCGCGCGGCGACCGCCGAGAACATCGTCACGTACGACCAGGACATCGCCGCGTGGGTCGCGGATTACGGCGAAGAGGGCGGGCCGGGCTAGTTAGCGGGCACCGTGCGCTCGGCCGCCCACTCGCGCAGCTCGGCGACTCGCTCCGCCATCACGATCGACAGCGGCCGCGTCGCCTTGATCTCCCGCAGGATGTCCGCCGCGCCAACCGTACGACCGGCGGCATGCGCCGCATAGACAGCCGACACCACTGCCTGCTCGATCTCCGCGCCCGAGAAGCCATCGCAGAGCGATGACAGCTGCGTCACCTCCGGGTCCGCGAGCTGCAGCGAGCGTTTGCGGGTGTGGATGCGCAGGATCTCCGCTCGCGTCGCCATGTCGGGCAGGTCGACGAAGAAGATCTCGTCGAAGCGCCCCTTGCGGATCAGCTCCGGCGGCAGCGCCGCGATGTCGTTGGCGGTGGCGACCACGAACACCTTCGACTTGCGCTCCGCCAGCCAGGTCAGGAACGCGCCGAGCAGCCGGCGCGAGGTGCCGGTGTCGCCGTCGCCGGTCGCCAGGCCCTTCTCGATCTCGTCGATCCACAGCACGCACGGCGCCATCACGCCGGCAGTCGCCAGCGTCTCGCGCAGGTTGCGCTCCGACTCGCCGATGTACTTGTTGTGGATCGCGCCGAAGTCCAGCCGCAGCAGCGGCACGCCGTAGATTCCCGCCGCGGCGCGCGCCGCGACGCTCTTGCCGCAGCCCTGCACGCCGAGCAGCAGCACGCCTTTCGGCGGCTCCAGCTCCGGCGCGGAGCCGTCGAAGGCGGGCCGGCGCAGCTGCAGCCACTCCTTGAGGCGCGCCATGCCGCCGAGGTCGGCGAAGTGCGCGGTGTCGTACTCGAAGCTGAGCACGCCGCCGCGGTTGAGTAATTCGTACTTGGCCTGCATGACCGCCGGCAGATCGCTCGGCAGCAGCGCCCCGTCGTCGAGGATCGCCTTGCGCGCGAGCCGCTCGGTGTCGCCGACCGACAGGCCGGCGAGATTCTCGACCAGCAGCTCGAGCGACTTGCGGTCGGTGCGCACCTTGCCGCCGTTCGTGCGGCTCCACTCGGTGGCGACCTTCTCGATGATGCCGCGGCGCTCGATGCGGTCCGGGAACGCCAGCTTGAAACGCGCGGCGAGATGCTCCAGCTCGCGCGGCAGCACGATCTCGGCGCTGATCAGAACTATCGTGCGCGCCGTGCGGTCATAGTCCTGGCAGATGTCCTTGAGCAGCCGAACGTGCACCGGATCCGCCAGGAACGGATGGAAGTCGAGCAGCACGTAGATGCCGGCGACGCTCGAGGCGCGGATCGACTTGAGCACCGCCGCCGGCTCGGCGTTGTGCTGTTGGGGGCCGCCGAGGTTGACGTCCAGGCGGCGCAGTCCGTCGGTGCAGGTCCACTGAAACACGGGCGTGTGCGCGGCAGCGAGGCGCGGCGACAGCGCTGCGAGCATCTCGAGCGCGCGCGGCTCGTCGTACGTCTCGATCACGACGAGCGGCACGCGGCTGCGGAGCAGCGCTTCGAGCTCCTGGCGTGCGTCGGGCGATGACGGAACGGCTGTCATCCGCGAAATTTAGCAGACGTGCGCGAGCGAAATGTGATCCGCGTCGCGCACGCGCGCTGACAAACCGTGCGCTGCTTCTTGCATCGCTGCACGTTTTTGTTACATTGCGCGCGACTGTGTAAGAGAGCACCCCGATGCGATGAGCTGCAGGTGCCGCTCGACCAGAACTTTTGAGAGGTTCGGATCGTTCGAAGCTCTCGTTGGTTGGTTAAGTGAGTTCGCAGCTTTTTCGTTTCATGAGGTGCCCGAACGGTGTTGCCACGCGCAGCCAAGCAGTCCCTAGCTGTCTCTCCCGCCCATTCCTTCGACTCGACGACGCTGACGGAAGCTGAGATCCGCCGGCTGGCCGCCCGCTTCGGCTCGCCGCTCCTGGTCGTCGATTGCGAACAGGTCCGCCGCCAGTACCGCGCCTTGCGCGATGCGCTGCCCGGCGTCGATCTGCACTACGCCCTCAAGCCGCTGCCGCACGCGTCCGTCGTGGCGACGCTGCGCGACGAGGGCGCGTTCTTCGACCTGGCGACGACCGGCGAGGTCGAGCTGGTGAAGGCGCAGGGCATCGCCCCGGAGCGATGCATCCACACGCACCCGATCAAGCGCGACAGCGACATCCGCGACGCGCTGCGCTTCGGCGTCACGACGTTCGTCGCCGACAATCCGGACGAGATCCGCAAGTTCGCCCGCTACCGCAAACGCGCCGAGCTGCTGCTGCGCGTCTGCTTCCGCAGCCCGACGGCTGTCTGCGACCTGTCGAAGAAGTTCGGCTGTGAGCCGGGCGCCGTGCTCGGCCTGATCGAGCAGGCCCGCCGTCTCGGCGTGCGCGTGCGCGGCCTGTCGTTCCACGTCGGCTCGCAGGCGACCGATCCTTCCAAGTACATCGAGGCGATCCAGGCCTGCACGAACCTCATCGCCGAGGCGCTGCTGGCCGGCCTGCCGTCGCTGGAGGTGCTCGACATCGGCGGCGGCTTCCCGGTGCCTTACACCGACGCCGTGATGCCGATCGACGAGTTCTGCGCGCCGATCCGCGCCGCGCTGGCCAAGCTGCCGAAGCACGTGCGCGTGATCGCCGAGCCGGGCCGCTTCATCGCCGCGCCGGCCGCAATTGCGGTCAGCACCGTCATGGGCAAGGCGAAGCGCGACGGCCGCTGGTGGTACTACCTCGACGACGGCCTGTATGGCTCGTACAGCGGTCAGCTGTTCGATCATGCCAAGTACCCGGTTGCGGCCCTGCGCGAGGGCGGGGAGCTGTTCGAGAGCGTGCTCGCCGGTCCGACCTGCGACTCGATCGACGTCATCGACGACAACATCGTGCTGCCGGAGCTGGAAGTCGGCGACCTGGTCGTGGGCCGCATGATGGGCGCCTACACCTGGGCGAGCGCCACGGACTTCAACTTCTTCAAGCGCGCCAAGGTCGTCGTCATGAACGAGCAGCCCGTGGATGCAAAACGCGTCGTGAGGCTGCAGCGTGCCAAGCGGGTGGCGGCCGGCTGAGGTTCGTCTCGCGGACTTCGTCGCGGGCGCCCGCGAGGCGCGCGGGCTGGTCGTCGTCATCGACGTGTTTCGCGCGTTCTCGGTCGCCGCTCACGCCTTCGCCCGCGGCGCCCGCACCATCATTCCCGTTGCCGACATCGCCGACGCGCGCGAGCTCAAGCGCCTGCATCCGGACTGGCTGCTGATCGGCGAGCGTCACGCCCGGCCGTTGCCGGGCTTCGACGCCGGCAACTCGCCGGCCGAGCTCGAGCGGCTCGATCTGCGCGACCGCACGATCATCCACACGACGCACTCCGGCACCCAGGGCCTCGCCGCGGCGACGAGCGCCGACGAGGTGATCACCGGCGCGCTGGTGAACGCTGCCGCCATCGTGCGCTACATTCGCGCGCGCGCACCCGCCACCGTCACGCTGGTTCGAATGGGACACGAAGCGACGGAGCGGTGCGCCGAAGACGACCTGTGCGCGGAGCTCCTGCAGCAGCGCGTTGCCGGCGAGCAACCGGACGTCTCCGGCGTGCGAGAGCGGCTGCGCAGCGCAGCCAGCGCGCAGAAGTTCTTCGACCCGGACTGCGACTGGGCCCCGCAGCGCGACTTCGAGCTCTGCACGCAGGTCGATGCATTCGATTTCGTCCTGAGGCTCGAGCGCGGGCAAGCGCCTGCGCGCCTCGAGAGAACCTAAGGTGCCGCAATGAATCCGATCGTGCGTACTGTCGTCCTGCTCACGTTGTCGAACGTGTTCATGACCTTCGCGTGGTACGCCCACCTCAAGACCCTGAGCCAGAAGCCGTGGATCGTGGCGGCGCTCGTGAGCTGGGGCATCGCGTTGTTCGAGTACCTGCTGCAAGTGCCGGCCAACCGCGTCGGCTACACGGTCATGACGCTGCCGCAGCTGAAGATCCTGCAGGAAGTGATCACCCTGAGCGCGTTCGTGCCGTTCGTGCTCCTGTACATGCGCCAGCCGCTGAAGCTCGACTACCTGTGGGCCGCGTTGTGTATCCTCGGCGCGGTGTACTTCGTGTTCCGCAAATGACTACGCTCATCCATCGAATGGTTGAAGCATGCCGCGCCGGGCAGGAGCCGACGGTGATCGCCCGGCTGCCTTCGGGCTGGGCCGTCCTCGGCCAACGACAGGTGCTGCGCGGCTATTGCCTGCTGCTGCCCGATCCCGTCGTGCCGCATTTGAACGCGCTCGGTGCGCCGGAGCGCGACCGCTTCATGGCCGACCTCGGCCGGCTCGGCGATGCGGTCCTCGCGGTGACCGGGGCGTTGCGGATCAACTACGCCATCTTCGGCAACCTCGAACCGGCCCTGCACGCACACGTGCATCCGCGCTATGCGGACGAGCCCGCAGCGATGCGTACCAACAACCCGTTTGCCTACGACTGGACGCAGGCGCCGCTCTTCGATCTGCTGCAGCACGGACCGCTGCGCGATGCGATCCGCGCGCGACTGACGTAAACTCCCCCGCGCCGGGGATCAGTGTCGAATTTCCGCCAAGCAGCCATTTCAGGAAGAACGAGTCGCTCGCCATGCGGGTCAAGTCGGAGCTCGCCCACTACGTCGAGGAGACGCTCGTGTTTCTCGGGCGCATCTCGACGAAGTCGATCTTCGGCGGCATCGGCATCTTCGTCGACGAGCGCCTGCTCGGTATCGTCATGGACGACAAGCTGTATCTGCACACCGACGCCAGCAATCTGCGGGCCTACCAGGACCGCGGCATGCCGCAGTTCAAGCCGTATCCGAACGCGTTCGACCTGACGACCGATCATCACCAGGTGCCGGCCGAGATCGTCGACGATCCGGTGCAGCTGAAGCAGTGGGGCGAACATGCGCTGGCGGCTGCGATCGAAGCGGCGAAGGTCAAGCAGCTGGCCGGCATCGAGCGCTCGCGCCACATGAAGCAGGCGCGCAAGAAGCAGCGGGAAGATAAATGAGGAATGTCCCCATTTCTCATGCGAGTGCGAGCAGCGGCGCCAGCGCACGGATCGGCTCCGAGCAGGTCGTTCCCCGGCACACATAAGCGACGGTCGTAGCGAGTGCGCGCTTGTCCGCGATCGCCGGCGGCAGCGTCGTCGCATCCGCTTCGATCGCGAACACCAGCCGCGTCGGCGAGTACTTGCTCGCTAGCGCACCGCGCCACTGCGCCGCTTCCTGCGACGAGCCGCGGATGATCACGATTTCCGGCGGGTCGAGATGCTCTGCGAGCGCCACGAGCAGCGATGCGTGCGCGTGCGGATAGTGTTGCAGCGGAGTCCACGCCGAACGCAGCGTCCGGGCGGCGGCATCGAGATAGTGCGTCTCACCGAGCAGCAAGCCCAGGCGGGTCAGCGCCTGCGCCGCAATCGCGTTGCCGGCGGGCACCGCTTCGTCGCCGAACGACTTCGAGCGGTGCATGAGCTGTTCGTGATCGTCTGCGGTGAAGTAGAAGCCACCGTGCTCGCTGTCCGCGAAATGCGCGAGCAGCGCGTCGGCGAGCGCGATGGCGAGCTGCAAGTCGGCACTGCGCCAGCGCGTTTGCAGCAGCTCGATCAGGCCGTCGAGCAGGAACGCGTAGTCGTCGAGATACGCGGGGAAGCGCGACTGGCCGTCCTTGTGGACTGCGAGCAGGCGTCCGTCGCGCCACAGGTGATCGCGGATGAAATCGACGGCGCGTGTCGCTGACTCAGCGAGGTCAGGACGCGACAGCGCTCGCGCCGCCGTAGCCATGCCCGCGATCGCAAGGCCGTTCCACGAAGTGAGTACCTTCTCGTCGCGCCCCGGCCAGATCCGCTGGTTGCGCTCCGCGAGCAGGATCCTGCGAGCTTCGTCGAGACGCCGGCGCAGCTCAGTCGCGTCCAGACCCAACTCCGTCGCGATCTCGTCTTCGGGACGGTACGAGTGCAGGTGCCACAGCCCTTCGAAGTTCGGCGGCTGGTCGAGCCCGAAGCGACGGGCGAAGGCGTCGTAGGCCGGACCCGGAACGAGCGAGCGCACTTGGGCCGCGTCCCAGACGTAGAACTTGCCCTCGTGGCCTTCGGAGTCCGCGTCGAGTGTCGACCAGTAGCCGCCCGTCGGCGCTTGCAGGTCGCGCACGATCCAGTCCGCAGTCTCGGCGGCGACGCGACGGAACAGCTCTTCGCCCGTCGCGAGCGCTGCATTCGCGTAGATGCGCAGCAGCTGACCGTTGTCGTACAGCATCTTTTCGAAGTGCGGGATCATCCAGTACTGATCGACCGAATAGCGCGCGAAGCCGCCGCCAACCTGGTCGTAGAGACCGCCTTCCGCCATGCGCTGGAGCGTCAGCGTCGCCATGTACAGCGAATGCAGGTCCGGCGTGTCGCTGGCCGCCGTCGAGCGCCACTGACGCAACAGGAAGTCGATGTTCGTCGGGTGCGGGAACTTCGGCGCTCCGCCAAAGCCGCCGAAGTGCGTGTCGAACTCTTCGGCAAGTCTTGCGCGGGCCGCAGCGAGCGGTTCGAGAGTGAGCGCCTCGCTATCCGGCGCTGCGGGCGGGGACATCTCGGCGAACGCCTGCTGCAAGGCTGCGCTCTGCTGCGCGATGTCCTCGCGATGCGTGCGATAGAACTCGCTGACCCGGCGCAGCAGGTCGGTGAAGGCCGGCATCCCGTAGCGCGGCTCCTTCGGAAAATAGGTGCCGCCGAAGAACGGGCGCTGTGTCCCCGGCGCCAGGAACATCGTCAGCGGCCAGCCGCCGGAGCGTTGCGTGAGCATCTGCTGGGCGAGCTGGTAGATCTTGTCGAGATCGGGCCGCTCCTCGCGATCGACCTTGATGTTCACGAACAGCTCGTTCATGACCGCGGCGCTGGCGGCGTCCTCGAAGGACTCGTGCGCCATCACGTGGCACCAGTGGCACGCGGAGTAGCCGATCGACAGCAGGATGGGCTTGTCGTCGCGCCGCGCCCGCTCCAGCGCTTCCTCGCCCCAGGGATACCAGTCGACCGGGTTGGCCGCGTGCTGCCGCAGGTACGGGCTGGTCTCGCCGGCGAGGCGATTACGATGAGTCGAACGGGCGGAATGCGTGGCCATGAGGATGCTCAGCTAGAATGCGCGGCCCAATAGTAAGGCACCCATGAGCGAAACCCCCGCACAACTCCCCGAGCTGCGCTTGAAGCGCGGCGAAGACCGCCGGCTGTCGGCGGGCCACCTGTGGGTGTTTTCCAACGAGGTGGACACCGCGCGTACGCCGTTGCAGGGCTTCGCGCCCGGCGCGCTGTGCCGCATCGTCTCGGAGCGCGACAAATTCCTCGGCTACGCGTACGTCAATCCGCATTCGCTCATCTGCGCCCGCATCCTCGGGCGCGATCCGGAGTATCCGCCGAACAAGTCGCTCATCGTGCATCGCTTGCAGGTCGCGCAATCGTTGCGGCGGTCGCTGTACGAGCGGCCGTTCTATCGGCTGGCGTACGGCGAGTCGGATGCGCTGCCCGGGCTGGTGCTCGACCGCTTCGGCGACGTCGTCGTCGGCCAGATCGCGACGGCCGGCATGGAGGCGATGCGCGCCGATGTCGAAGCGGCAGTGCGCAAGGCGATCGCGCCTTCTGCGATGCTCTGGAAGAACGACGCGGGCGTGCGCGAGCTCGAGGGCTTGCCGTCCTACGTCGCGGCGGCGTTCGGCGACCTGCCGGAGTCGGTCGACGTGGAGGAGGGCGGCGTCACGTTCCGCATTCCGCTCGGCGGCGGGCAGAAGACCGGCTGGTTCTTCGACCAGGCCGCGAACCGGCTGGCGTTGCGCAAGTACGTCGGCGGCGCGCGCGTGCTCGATGTTTTCAGCTATCTCGGCGCATGGGGCCTGGGCGCGCTGCAGGCCGGCGCTACCGAAGCTACGTGTGTCGATTCATCGGCCACGGCGCTGGAAGGGTTGCAAGCGGCAGCGGCCGCGAACGGCCTGAAGCCCACCACGCTGCGCGGCGATGCCTTCGATGTGATGGAGACGCTGCACGCCGAGAAACGCCGCTTCGACGTGGTGGTGATCGATCCGCCGGCCTTCATCAAGCGCAAGAAGGATATTCCCAAGGGCGAGGCGGCCTATCGCCGGCTCAACCAGCTCGCGATCCGGCTGCTGGAGCGCGACGGCATCCTGGTCTCGTGCTCGTGCTCCTACCACCTCGAGCCGCAGCAGCTGCTGGCCGCGATCCAGCGCGGCGCACGCCATCTCGACCGGTTCGCGCAGGTCGTGGAGGTCGGCGGCCAGTCGCCGGACCATCCGATTCATCCGGCGATTCCCGAAACGCGCTACCTCAAGGCGTACTTCTGCCGCATCGTGCGCGATTGACGGGCCGCGCTGCGCCGATTGCTATACTTCGCCGATGCCTGGTCGACAACAATGATCCCGTACCCCTCGATCGACCCCGTCCTCGTTTCCATCGGTCCGTTCGGTCCCGTCGGCCCGTTCCTGGTTCGCTGGTACGGACTCATGTACGTCATCGGCTTCGGCGTAGGGTGGTGGCTCGGCCGCCGCCGCGCGTCGCAGCGCGGCTCGAGCTGGACGGTGACCGACGTCGACGACGTGATCTTCTTCGCTGCGCTCGGTGTCATCGTCGGCGGCCGCATCGGCTGGGTCCTGTTCTACGGTTTCATGGAATTCATGCGCGACCCGGTGATGCTGTTTCGCATCTGGGAAGGCGGCATGTCGTTTCACGGCGGCCTGCTCGGCGCGCTGGCATCGGTTGCAATATTTGCCCGACGCCGCCAGCGTAACGTCGGCGACGTCTTCGATTTTCTCGCGCCGCTTCCGGGCTTCGGCCTGTTCGCCGGGCGCGTCGGCAACTTCATCAACGGCGAGTTGTGGGGCAAGCCGACCGATGTGCCATGGGGCTTCACTGTCGACCCCGCCGTGCTGCATCAGGCGCCGGCAGCCGAAGCGCACCGTCTGTGCGAGCGGTTCGCAATCGATCCCTGCGTGCTGCACGTTCACGCTTCGCAGCTCTATGAAGGCTTGCTCGAAGGGCTGGTGCTGTTCGTGATCCTGTGGGTGTTCACTGCGAAGCCGCGGCCGCGGCTTGCGCCGTCCGGGCTGTTTCTGCTCTTCTACGGGGTGTTCCGTTTCGCCGTGGAATTCGTGCGCGTGCCGGACGAGAATCGGGGCTACCTGCTGTTCGACTGGGTGACGATGGGGCAGATCCTGTCAACGCCGATGATCCTCGCCGGCCTCGTACTGCTGGCGATCGCGTACCGTCGCAACCAGCCGAGCGGCAACCTGCAGATCCAAACCAGCTGACATGCGGCAGTATCTCGATCTCCTGCGCCACATCCGCGAGCGCGGCACTCGCAAAGACGACCGCACCGGCACCGGCACGCTGTCCGTGTTCGGGCACCAGATGCGCTTCGACCTGTCGCAGGGCTTTCCGCTGCTGACGACCAAGAAGCTGCACCTGAAGTCGATCGTCTACGAGCTGCTGTGGTTCCTGCGGGGCGACACCAACGTGCGCTACCTGCACGACCACGGCGTGACGATCTGGGATGAGTGGGCCGACGATCGCGGCGAGCTCGGCCCGATCTACGGCAAGCAGTGGCGCGCCTGGCCCGGACCGGACGGCCAGCCGATCGACCAGATCAGCCGCACGATCGATCTGCTCCGCCGCAATCCGGACTCGCGCCGCATCATCGTCAACGCCTGGAACGTCGGCGAGCTCGAGCAGATGTCGCTGACGCCGTGCCACGCGCTGTTCCAGTTCTGGGTCGGCGACGGCAAGCTCTCGTGCCAGCTGTACCAGCGCAGCGCCGACATGTTCCTCGGCGTGCCGTTCAACATCGCTTCGTACGCGTTGCTGACGCACATGTTCGCGCAGCAGTGCGATCTCGCCGCCGGCGAGTTCATCTGGACCGGCGGCGACTGTCACCTGTACCTCAACCACCTCGAACAGGCCGACGAGCAGCTGCAGCGCTCGCCGCTCCCGCTGCCGCGGCTCGCGATCAAGCGCAAGCCGCCGTCGATCTTCGAGTACGAGTTCGAGGATTTCCAGCTCCTGAACTATCAGGCGCATCCCAGTATCAAGGCGCCGATCGCCGTTTAGTCGTCCATGCCCACGAAACGCAGTCGCAAACAGGAGCGCGGCAAAGCGCGCTCGTCCGCGCGCAAAGAGACCGAGCACTTCGAACCGCCGCCGGTGGAGACGCGCGACTCCGGGATTCACGGTCGCGGCGTGTACGCGACGCGCGGCATCAAGAAGGGCACGCGCATCATCGAGTACCTGGGCGAGCGCATCACGCACGCCGAGGCGGACCGGCGGTACGCGCGCAAGGGCGAGGACGACGGCCACACGTTCCTGTTCATCGCCAGCCAGCGCACGGTCATCGACGCCGGCGTGAACGGCAACGAGGCGCGTTTCATCAATCACAGCTGCGATCCGAACTGCGAGACCGTCATCGAGAACGGCCGCGTGTTCATCGAGGCGATCCGGCGCATCAAGCCCGGCGATGAGCTGGGCTACGACTACCAGCTGACGTGGGAAAGTACCGACGATCCGGTCGAGCTCACACTCTATGCGTGCCGCTGCGGCGCGCAGCGCTGCCGGGGCACGATGCTCGACACGGAGCCCACGGACGTGAAGTCGAACAAGAAGAAATGATCTCGATCATCGTCGCCATCTCCGAGAACAGCGTCATCGGCAGCGACAATCGCCTGCCGTGGCATTTGCCCGACGACCTGAAGCGCTTCAAGGCGCTGAGCCTCGGCAAGCCGATCGTGATGGGCCGGCGTACGTTCGATTCGATCGGCCGGCCGCTGCCGGGGCGCACCAACATCGTCGTGTCGCGCCAGCCGGGGCTCGCGATCGAAGGAACAGTCGTGGCGCCGTCGCTCGATGCTGCGCTGGCCGCGGCAGGGACGGCGCCGGAGGTCGTGATCATCGGCGGGGCCGAGATTTTCCGGCAGGCGTTGCCCCGCACGGACGTGATTCACCTGACGCGCGTCCATGCGCGTGTCGCCGGCGACGTCGTTTTCCCCGAGCTCGATCCAGGCAAGTGGCAGGAGACCGCCGTGGAACACCACGCGGCGGATGAGCGTCATCAGTACGCCTTTACCTTCGTCACCCTGCAGAGAGCCGCGCCATGACGCGCTACAACTGTCTCGAATGTCCGGGGTATTGCTGCAGCCACGCGCACATTGCCGTGAGCGACTTCGACATCCAGCGGCTGGCCCGGCACTTCGGCCTGACTGCGGACGAGGCGAAGCAGCGGTTCACGTATCGGTACCGCACCGCGGATGCGGACGAGCAGGTCCTGCGGCATCACCAGGACCACATCTACAAGTCCGTCTGCCGCTTCTTCGACCGCGAGGCGCGCGCCTGCACCGTGTACGCGGCGCGGCCGAACGTGTGCCGGCGCTATCCGTACGGCAAGAGCTGCGGCTACTACGAGTTCCTGAAGTTCGAACGGGAGCATCAGGGCGACGATGAGTTCATACCGTCGGCGTAGCGCTTGCGCCTGAACAAGTACATCAGCGAGACGGGCCTGTGCTCGCGTCGCGAGGCTGACGCGCGCATCGAGGCGGGGCGCGTCACCATCAACGGCGCGGTCGCGACGCTCGGCATGCAGGTCGCCGCGGGCGACGTCGTGTGCGTCGACGACCAGCCCGTGGGCGGGGAGCAGCAGCACGTCTACCTCGCGCTCAACAAACCGGTCGGCGTCATTTCGACGACCGAGCGGCACGTCTGCGGCAACATCCTCGACCTGGTCGACTACCCGGAGCGCATCTTTCCGATCGGGCGGCTCGACAAGGACTCCGAAGGCCTGATCCTGCTCACCAACAACGGCGACATCGTCAACGAGATCCTGCGCAGCGAAAACGAGCACGAGAAGGAGTACGTGGTCACGGTCGACCGGCCGGTGACCGAGATCTTCCTGAGCGGCATGGCGAGCGGCGTACGCATCCTCGGCACGGTCACGAAGCCGTGCAAGGTCAAGCGCATCGGCGCCGCAACGTTTCGCATCGTGCTGACGCAGGGCCTGAACCGCCAGATCCGGCGCATGTGCTCGTTCTTCGGCTACAAAGTGCTGCGCCTGCAGCGCGTGCGCATCATCAACATCGCGCTCGGCGATCTGCGGCCCGGAAAGTGGCGGCACCTGCAGCCGACCGAGGTTCGCGGCTTGTTGCCGGAGAAACCGGACTTCAAGTTCTAGCCGGGCTAACGCCCGGCCTACAGTTCTATAGACCGACGCGCGGCGCCCGCAGTACCCTGCGCGCCGTGGAATCCGACTACGACGTCAAGACCCGCGTCACCGGGCTCGAACAGTTGAAGATGGGGCAGTCCGGACAGGGTTGTCTCGTCGTCATCCACGCGCCCGTGCAAACTGATCTCGGCCGCCTGCACACGCTCGCCAAGGAGATCACCACGATCGGCCGCGGGCGCGACAACGACATCGTGCTGCCGAGCGACTGCGTTTCGCGGCGCCACAGCCGACTGGAGCTGCGCGACGAGCGTGTCTACGTCGTCGATCTGGCGTCGACCAACGGCACCTACGTGAACGACGAGGCGCAGCCCGTGCGCGAGCGGCCGCTCGAGCGCGGCGACCGGCTGCGCGTCGGCGACACGATCTTCAAGTACCTGTCGGGCTCGGACATCGAGGTGCAGTACCACGAGATCCTGTTCCGCATGACCGTCACGGACGGTCTCACGAACCTGTGCAATCGCAAGCAGCTCGACGCGACGCTGCACGAGGAGATCCCGCGGGCGCGCCGGCACGAGCGCGAGCTCTCGGTGCTGATGCTCGACATCGATCACTTCAAGAAGATCAACGACACCTACGGCCACCTGGCCGGCGATTCCGTGCTGCGCGGCCTCGCGACGATCCTGCAGAAGCGGCTGCGGCCGAACGATCGCCTCGGGCGCTACGGCGGCGAGGAGTTCTGCGCGATCCTGCCGGAGACGGGACTGGCGAATGCGGCAAAGATTGGTGAAGAGCTGCGCGCGCTGGTGGAAGCACACGCCTTCGTCGCCGATGATAAGCGCATCAGCGTGACGGTCTCGATCGGCGCCGGCTGTCTCGGCGAAGGGATGGACACTGCGGGCCTGTACCGCCGCGCCGACGAGATGCTCTACCAGGCAAAGCGCACGGGCCGGAACAGAGTGTGTCAGTGAGGATTGCCAGTTGAGATTATTTTGGGTTCCGCTGCTGCTGCTGGCGTGTACCGCCGCGGCGGCGGCGGAGCAGGGGAGTGCCGAGGCGATTGCGCAGTCGATCGCCGACTATCCCACCGGCGACGCCTGCCTGTTCTGCCATCGCGACGACATCGGCTCCAGCTGGCTCGACAACGCGCACGCCTGGACGACCCGACCTGTGGCCGAGGCGCCGCAAGTGAGCCCGGTGCCGCCCGACGCGACGCACGTGATCGGCAAGGAGCATTTCCGTCCGCTCAAGCAGAACGGCTACGGCAAGTTCGCGCTGCTCACGGTCGGCGGCACGTCGTGGCAGCCGAACGTCTTCGAGAAGCAATGCGCCGGTTGTCACACGACCGCCGTGAATCCGCAGACCGGCGAGTTCTCCAGCATCGGGCTCGATTGCTATGCCTGTCACGGCAACGTGCCGGAGGAGCACGCGACGCGGAAGGGCACGGCGTTGTTGTCGCGCACGCGTCCGAACGCCGACCAGGAGGTCATCGAGATCTGCGGCTCGTGTCACCTGCGCGGCGGGCGTTCCAAGACCAGCGGCCGGCCGTATCCGCACGCGTACATCGCGGGCAACGACCTGTTCAAGGACTTCCAGGTCGACCTGCAGCTCGATACGAAAGCGAAGCTCGACAGCAGCGACTCACACGTGTACCTCAAGACGCGCGCGGTCCTGCAAGGCGGTTCGGACAAGAGCTGCGTCGATTGTCATCGCATCCACGGTCCGCCCGAGCCGCAGCAGCGCGACAGCAAACACTTCAGCGAGATCTGTCACTACTAGTCGACCTACTCGACCGTCACCGACTTCGCGAGATTGCGCGGCTGATCGATATTGCGATCCTTTGCGAGCGCGACGTGATACGCGAGCAGCTGTAACGGAATGTTCAGCAGCAGCGCATCGAGCTCCGGTTCGGACTTCGGCACTTCGATCACGCCGTTCACGGTCATCGGTAATGCGTCGCCTGGATGGGTGACGACGTAGACCGGACCGCTGCGTGCGCGAATCTCTTCGATCGTCGACACGTTCTTCGTGAACAGATCGTCGCGCGGCAGGATGACGACTGTCGGCGTCTCCGGACTGATCAGCGCGAGCGGCCCGTGCTTCAGCTCGGAAGCGGGATAAGCTTCGGCGTGCAAATAGCTGATTTCCTTTAGTTTCAAAGCACCTTCCATCGCGATCGGAAAGCCCGCCGCACGGCCCACGAAATAGGCGTCGCTCGACTTGGCGATCTGCGCAGCGAGTGCGGCGATGTGCGGCTCCTGCGCGAGGATGCTCTCGACTTGCGCGGGCAAAGCTTCGAGCGCCTTGAGCAGACGTGCACCGTGCGCTGTCGACATGTCGCGAATGCGGCCGAGGTGAATGGCGAGCAGCGCGAGCGCCACGACGGTCGAGGTGAAGGTCTTCGTCGCAACGACTGCGATCTCGGGTCCTGCATGCAGATAGATTCCGCGGCCGCATTCGCGCGCGACGGTGCTGCCGACAACGTTCACGATGCCGAGCACTCGTCCGCCTTTGCGCTTGACTTCCTGCACGGCCGCGAGCGTGTCGAAGGTTTCTCCCGACTGGCTCACTGCGATGTAGAGCGTGTCCTGCTCGACGACCGGATTGCGATAGCGAAACTCGGAAGCGGGTTCGGCGTGCGCGGGGATGCGCGCCAGCTGCTCGATGAGATGCGCGCCGGCGCAACCCGCGATGTACGCGGAGCCGCAGCCGAGAATCTTCACGCGACGAATCTCCAGTAGCTCACGCGCGGCCATCTCCACGCCGCCGAGATGCGTCGTCTGGAAACGCGAGTCGAGCCGGCCGCTCAGCGTGCGGCGGATCGCTTCCGCTTGCTCCGCGATCTCCTTGCGCATGTAGTGCGTGTAGCCGCTCTTGTCGAAAGACTCGTCGGTCCACGCGATCGTGGCAGCGGTCTTTGCCGTCGGGCCGCCGTCGAGGGTCGAAGTCTCGAAGCCGTCGGCGCGCACGACGGCGATCTCGCCGTCGTCGAGGTGCACGACGCTCTGCGTGTGGCGCACGAGCGCCGCCGGATCCGAAGCGACGAACATTTCGCGGTCACCGATGCCGAGCACCACCGGACTGCCGTTGCGCGCGACGACGATGGACTCCGGCCGCTGCGCATCGAGCACCGCGAGGCCGTACGTTCCGGTCACGAGGCGCAGCGCGGCGCGCACCGAGTCTTCGAGCTTGTCGGCCGGCACGGCCGCGATCAGATGCGCGAGCACTTCGGAGTCCGTCTCGGACTGAAACGTGACGCCGCCGGCCTGCAGCTTCGAGCGCAGCTGCGCGGCGTTCTCGATGATGCCGTTGTGAACGATGGCGAAGCGACCCGCGCCGTCGCAATGAGGATGCGCGTTGCGATCGCTCGGCTCGCCGTGCGTCGCCCAGCGCGTGTGCGCGATGCCTGGTGTGCCTTTCAGCTGCGCGGGCAGCTGTCGTTCCAGGTCACGGACCTTGCCCTTCGCCTTGTGCACGCTGAGCTTGTTGTTGCGCGCGCAGGCGATGCCCGCGGAGTCATAGCCGCGATATTCGAGACGATGCAGTCCCTCCATGAGGATCGGACCCGCATCGCGCTTGCCGACATAGCCGACGATTCCGCACATGAGCTGCTCCTGGCCGCTTGCGAAAGGCGTGGCTTTCGCTGCGCTTTCAATGGCGAAAAGTCGCCGAGGCGCTTTCGCTACCCGTAGATCACTCGCCGGATCTGTCGCTGCGTGTAGGCGGGCGCGCGAAAACGGCGCTGGCCCAACTCGCTCGCGATCTGCGTGAAGATCTCGCTGTTCGACCGGCCCTGCGCCTGCAGCGCCAGGTGGCGCCGACGGATGAAGTCGTCGACCGTTTCGTCGAGGAACGCGAGCACCTCGTTGACGACCCGGGCGGCTTCGGCAGGGCTCAGTCGACTCGAGCGGACGAGGTACGCGACCAGCTCGCCGAGTTCGGTCTGATCCGGCATGCGCGCGCAGTCTGCCTCGTCGGGGGTCATGACCCAACAATCCTGCCCGAATTCGGGCAGGAAATCAGTCGGATTGCTTCAGAAGTCGCCGGAGAGTGCTCACGGCGGTGGTCATGGCCGCCCGTTCGGGGGCTGTCGCCGCTTCGAGCAGCTGGGTGAGCTGGCGCAGGCGCCGGGCGCGCCCTTCGAGGAGAAGCTTGCGGCCTTTCGGCGTCGCGCGGATTCGCACCGCGCGCAGGTCGCTCTTGTCCGTCTCGCGTCGCGCGAGGCCGGCAGCTTCGAGCGCATCGACCAGGCGCGCCATCGTCGGCGGCTTCACCTGCTCGGCCTTCGCGAGTTGCGCGAGCGAGGCCGGCCCGCCGAACACGAGGACGGACAACGCCGAGGCGCGCGGTCCCGACAGCCCCATCCGATCGTCGGTGCGCCGCAGCCGGCGCAACAGGTGGATCGCCACCGAGTGCAGCTGCTGGGCCAGGTCCGGGAGCGCGTCTTTACTCATCCGTTTACAGCTCTGGTCGAATTAATTAGCATAGCTAACGAAATTGCAGCGAGCGGGGTACTGCCCATGGTCGCCTTGAAGCAGATCGGCCAGATCGCCATCACCGTCCGCGATTTGCCGCGTGCCGTCAACTTCTATCGCGACGTGCTCGGCATGCGCCACCTGTTCGACGCGGGTCCGAGGCTCAGCTTCTTCGATTGCGGCGGCGTGCGCCTGATGCTCGACGTGCCCGAGCAGGCGCAGTTCCAGCACCCGCCCTCGATCCTCTACTACAAGGTCGAGGACATCGGCGCAGTGCACCGCGAGCTCCAGGCGCAGGGCGTGCGCTTCGAGGACTCACCGCACGTGATCGCGAAGCTCCCGAGCCACGACCTGTGGATGACCTTCGCGCGCGACAGCGAGAACAACATGTTCGCGCTGATGTCGGAAGTGACGCAGCGCTAAAGCACTCCGCTAGCGGTCCGCCTCGAACACGATCAGGTGCTGCAGCGGGAGCGTGCGCACCGTCTTGACGTGCTTGAATCCCGCTGCCTGCATTTCCCGGCGCACCTGCCGCTCCGACATCTTGTGCAGCGGCTTGATCAGCACGTCGGGATCCTCGGCGCGGTATTCGATCAACGCGACGCGGCCGCGCGGCTTCAGCGCCATGCGCACCTTCGTCAGCATCTCGTACGGATATTCGAGCTCGTGGTAGACGTCGACCATGAACAGCAGGTCGACGCTGCCCGGCGCGAGATTCGGATCCTGCGTGGAGCTGCGGACCGTTGTGACGTTGCCGATGTGCTCGCGGCGGGCGCGCTGCGCGATCGCGTCGAGCATGGCCGGCTCGATATCGATCGCGAGCACCTTGCCCGCGGGACCGACCAGCGGCGCGATGCGAAAGCTGTAGTAGCCGGAGCCGGCGCCGAGATCGGCGATCGTCTGGCCCGGCTCGATCTCGAGCGCGTCGATGACGAGTTGCGGCTGCTCCTCGGTTTCGCGCTCGGTGCGCTCCAGCCACAGGATGCCGCCGGGTCCCATGACCTGCGCGATCTCGCGGCCGAGATAGAACTTGCCAATGCCATCGGCGTCGTGCGCCGCGCGGTGCTCATAGCGCTGGCCGAGCGGCTCGGCGTGCGCGGCTAAGGCGCACAGTGCGAACAATGCGGCGAGAGCGGCTCTCATGGCCGCGGATTCTACAAGAGTCTGGCTAAGGCCCGGCCCACAGGGCAGTCAGTGCTCGTGCCGGCTCAGATAGAGATAGATATAGCTCGTCACGAACAGCACGCAGACGCAGCACGCGAAGGCGATGCCCGACCCCGCTGCCAGCACCGCGAAGACGTCCATCGCGCCTGGGCGCGGCGCCGCGAGTGCGCTGAAGCCGCTTGCGACCGCGAGCGTCGCAGCGCTGACCAGCACCCATCGCGCGAGATAGCCGGGCAGATGAATCCGCATGTCGCGGTTGTGGCGATACGCCGCGGCGCGTGCGTAGCGATCGCCGCGGGTTGCGTCCTTGAACAGCCAGAACGGCCAGACGTAGCGAAACAGAACCTGGGAGAGCGGCGCTTCGACGGAGCGGGAGGTCATGCGAAATAGATGTGCGGACCGCGCGGATAGTTCCGCGTCGCGAGTCGTTCACACACGCAGCGTGCCGCGCGCCAGCTCGATGACGTCGCCGCTGACGAAGATGCGGCCGTCGCCGTCCACGTCGAGCAGCAGCGTCGACGGGCGTCCCGCGTACTCGCCCTGCGAGATGTCGAAATGGCAGGGGAGCTTGCGGCCGGTCGCGACCATCCAGCCGCCGAGATTGGCGGTGGCCGAGCCGGTCGCAGGATCTTCGAGCACCGCGCTGCCGACTGGGAAGAAAAAGCGCGACAACAACCGCCCGGGCGCGAGCTCGGCGAACACATACGCCATGCTCTGTCCGTCCTCGTTCAGGACAGCGGCGAACGTGGCGGCGTCCGGGCGCACGCTGCGCACTGCGCGTTCGCTCGCCAGCGGAACGATCAGCTGCTCCTTGCCGGCCTTGACCCACAAAGGCTCGCGACCGATGTCGCTCTCGCTCAATCCCAGCATCTGCGCCAGCGTGCCGCGCGACGCGCCGAATGTGCGCCAGGTCGGTGCGTTCGCCTGCAGCGTCCAGCGGTCGCCTTGCGCCTGCACCGGAATGATGCCGGCCTGCATTTCCAGCTTCAAGTCGGCGCCGCCGAGTCCGAGTGCGCGGCAGACGTGCGCTGTGCCCAGCGTCGGATGGCCGGCGAACTGCATCTCGTAGCTCGGCGTGAAGATCCGCACGTGCGCGGTCGCGCGCGAGGAGGGCAGTACGAACGTCGTTTCGGACAGATTGAACTGACGCGCGAGCGCTTGCATCGTCGCCGTATCGAGCGACGACGCGTTCTCGAACACGCACAGCGGATTGCCGGTGAGCCGGCCGCCGTTCTGGGTGAACACGTTGACGATGCGAAACGCGAGCTCGTGCATGGCGGCTTTTCCTCTGCAACCGCTGCAATTCTAGTGAGTCGTCGCGGCGCGTGAAGGCACAGTCGGGCGCGCCGCGAACAGCACAGCCCGCGTGCTAGCGGCGGAACGTCGATGGGATCGGAGTCAGCCGCTCCTCGATCATGCGCTGCGCCGCCTGGAAGTCCACGGCTGCGAGCGTGCTCACGTTGCGCGTCAGCAGCGCGAGGATCTTGTTCTGGATGCGGCCGCGCTCCATCGCGACGGCGTACGGGATCTCGTCGTGGAACATCACCATCGAGTAGCGCGGTACGAAGCGCCCGGGGAAGCGGCGCTCCAGCTCCATCGACAACGCCCGCTGCAGGTGGAACTGCGGATCGCGCACCGTGTCGCGCATCTCCAGGTAATTCTCGATCGCCATGTCGGCGATCGCGTTCGTGTGCGGCCGGCGCTCCTCTTCGAAGCGGCGGAACACGCCCGCCCAGTCGGTCGCTTCGCCGAGCAGCGCGACCAGCTCGCGGCAGTCCTCGAACGCGCAGTTCATTCCTTGCCCGTGGAACGGCGTGATCGCGTGCGCGGCATCGCCGATCAGCAGTAACTGATCTTCGACCGACCAGCGCTCGCAGCGCACCGTGCCCATGATGCCCGTGGGGTGCTGCTGGAACTCGTCGGTGAGCGCCGGCAACAGCGCGCAGACGTCCGGAAAATATCGCCGGAAGAACTGCGTGACCCGAGCCGGCTCGGTGAGCGACGCGAAGCTCTCTTCACCGTGGTGAGGCAGGAACAGCGTGACGGTGAAGCTGCCGTCCAGATTCGGCAGCGCGATCAGCATGAAGCCGCCGCGCGGCCAGACGTGCAGCGCGTGCTTCTCGATCTGATGGCTCGCGCCGGCTCCGGGCGGCAGCCGCAACTCCTTGTAGCCGTGCCTCAGCAGTTCTTCGGAGCTCGGCACTTCGAGCTCGCTGGCGACCGCGCGGCGAACGACTGAGCCGGCGCCGTCGGCTGCGATCACCCGTTGCAACGGAGATTCCTCGAGCCGGCCGGAGACTTCGTCGCGCAGCACCAGGCTGCGATGGCGAATATCCGCGCCGACCGCAGCCGCGCGGAAGCGGATCTCCACGCCGGCGCGCTCCGCGGCGTCGATCAGGATGCGGTTGAGATCCGGACGCGAGACTGAATAAATCACTTCGTGCGCGCCCTGACCGTAAGGCACGAACGTCAGCACGCCGTCCATCGCGTGCAGCATGCGACCCGGCATCGGAATGAGTAGCGGGCTCACGCGATCCATCACGCCGGCGAGCTCCAGCGCACGGATGCCGCGCGCAGCGAGCGCGAGGTTGATCGAGCGGCCCGCAGGGAGTGCGGAGCTGCGCATGTCGGGCAGTCGCTCGAAGATGCGGACCTTGTGGCCGCGGCGCGCGAGGAGAGTCGCGAGCAGCGTTCCGGCAAGGCCTGCGCCGACGATCGTGACGGGCTCGCGACGTTGGGGCGCGGTGGAGCTCATCGCAGGAACCGTCCCAGCGTCGCCGCGAACTCCCAAACTTCGGTGAACGTGTTGTAGAGTGGCACGGGCGCGACGCGAATCACATCCGGCTCGCGCCAGTCGCCAGTGAAGCCGGCGGCGGCGAGCGCATCGAACACCTTGTGCGCGTCGGACGAGCTACGCCGCAGGCGCAGCGACAACTGGCAGCCTCGCGCTTCCGGATCGGCTGGCGTGAGGATCGTCACTGAGTCTGCCAGCTGCGCGCGCAGCAGCGACTCCAGGTAGCCGGTCAGCTGCAGCGACTTGGCGCGCAAGGCCGGCACTCCGGCGGCATCGAACAGCGGCAGCGAAGCAAGCAGCGGCGCAGCGGCCAGAATCGGCAGATTCGAGATCTGCCAGCCCTCCGCGCCGGGCAGCGGCCGGAACTCGTGCGGCATTGCGAAGCGGCTCGCCTTGTCGTGACCCCACCAGCCGGCGAGCCTTACCAGGTCGAAGTCGCGCGCGTGGCGCTCATGAACGAAACAGCCGCCGACTGCGCCCGGGCCGGCGTTGAGATACTTGTAGTGACACCACACGGCGAAGTCTGCGCCGGAGTCGTGCAGCGCGAGCGGCACATTTCCAATGGCGTGCGCCAGATCGAATCCGACGCGACAGCCGGCGCGCTGCCCTGCCTGCGTGATCGCGTGCAGGTCGAAGCGCTGGCCGTTGAGAAACTGGATACCCGGCAGCATCACCGTCGCGATCTGCGCGCCTTCGCGCTCGATCAGCGACAGCACGTCCTCGGTGCGCACGGCTTCCTCGCCGGGTCGCGGGCCGATCTCCAACATCGCTGTCTGCGGATCGAACCCGTGCAGCCGCGCTTGCGACGCAACCGCGTAGCGGTCCGACGAGAACGCATGCTTTTCGACCAGGATCTTCGAGCGCTCGCGCGTCGGGCGATAGAACGTCGCGAGCATCAGGTGCAGGTTTACCGTCAGCGTATTCATCGCGACGACTTCCAGCGGCTGCGCGCCGACCAGCTTGGCCAGCGAAGGCGCGAAGCGCTCGTGGTAGCTCAGCCACGGACGGCTCGATTCGAAATGACCGTCGACCGCGCGCTGCGCCCAGCTGTCGAGCTCTTCCTGCACGACGCGGCCGACTGCTTTCGGCTGCAGTCCGAGGGAATGCCCGCAGAAGTAGACGTGCTCGGTGCCGTCGGCGCGCGTTGGAATGCGGAAGGCGTCGCGCATCTTCGCGAGCGGATCGGCGCGATCCTGCTGTTCGGCGAAGGAGCGGTCGGACGGGACGTTCATGACGGCATCAGCGGCAGCAGGATCGGCCGGCTCGGGGCTGCATCCGCAACGAACGGCGCGACCTGCAAGTTCAACAGATACTGCCCGTCCGCGATCGAATCGTCGATGAACGCCAGCTCGGTGACCGTGGCGGTCGGGCGGGTGGCCTGCGTCGCGGTGGTTGCACCCGGGGGCAGGCCCCAGAAAATCCGGTGCGTGGTCAGTTCCGCATCGTCACCCCGATCGAGAGAGGGCAGGTCGACGACGAGCGTGGTGATGCCGTTGCTCACGATCGAGCGCATCGCTTCTGCATCGAAGTAGGGCGCTGGCGCGCGGTCGTAGTTACGCTCCAGCTTGTCGGGCGTATTCGGCAGCGTACGCACGACGAGAGCGCGGTAGTGAGAGAGCACATGCGGAGCAACCGCCGCTTCGAGCGCCGCGCGTGTGATGGCCGGCGCCGATCGAACCGATACGAGGAGCGCCGGACTGAAATGATCGGCGCTGTGATCGCGAACGCTCAGCCGCTCGGTGGTCACGTGTCCGATGCACTCGGTGTGCGTGCCGTTGCAATGCGGAGTCAAAGTGTGGCTCGAGCAGTTGCAGCTACCGCCGCGCCGTACGTCGCCGACGAACGAGCCGGCGGTAACCACATCAGCTGCTGCAGGCGGAGCGCCGAAGAAGGTTGGTTGTGCGGCGTCGAACGCGAGCGGGATGGAGATGTCGTGCCCGTCGGCGCCGACCCGCCAGCGGCGACCTGCGATCTCGACCGTGAACACGGGCGTCGGGCTCGCCACGCAGCGCTCTCCGTCAGCGCTTGTGCGCGACGGTGCCGCACGCCTGGCACGTGCGGTTCTGCAGCGAGCTGTAGAACCGATCGAAGATCGGCGGCAATTGGTGTTCGATGTCGCTGACGTGCAGATACTCGGCATACAGCGGGTACTGGCAGTGATCGCAGTACCAGAGGAAACCGTCCTGCTCTTCGGGCTTGCGCTGGCGCTCGATCACGAGACCGACCGTGTTCGCCGGACGCTGCGGCGAGTGCGGCACGCGCGGCGGCAGCAGCAGTACTTCGCCGGCGTGGATCGGAATGTCGACGCGGCCGCGGTCCTGCATGGTCCGCAGCGTCATCGTGCCTTCGAGCTGATACAAAAACTCTTCGCCCGGATCCTCATGATAGTCGCTGCGCGCGTTCGGCCCGCCGACCACCATGATGATGAACTCCGAGTGCGGGAACACGCGCCGGTTGCCCACCGGCGGTTTCAGAAACTCGCGATGCTCGTCGATCCACTGCTGCAGGTTGAATGCTTTGAGCGCGTTCATGATGCCTCGCCGACCGCGCCGGACCCGCAGGCCCGGCCCGCGCAGTATAACTGCACGTTCCGATATCGGGGCGCGCGCCGTGTGCTTGCGTTCGGCAGAGGGCTCCGCGATGCTGTGGCCATGACGAGCAAAGGGAGTCTGCTGCGCTTCGCGACATTCGCAACGTTGTGTGCGTTGTCCGGACTATTGCCGACCGCACGCGCGGCAGAACAGGCCGCACCCGAGCCTGTCCAAGCCATCTGGAAGGACCAGGAGCTCGCGTTCTTCTTCCAGTCCCAGACGACGTTCTACTCGTGCGGGAGCCTCGAGGCGAAGCTGGAGCGCATCCTGAAGATCCTGGGCGCAACAGCCAAGGTGAAGGTGCGCTCGGTCGATTGTCAGAGCCCCGGGCGGATTGTGCGCATGCCGCGCGTCATCGTCACCGTGCGCTCGCCGGTCGAGGCCACGCCGCAGGCGCTGGCCGAGCGCGACAAGGACAAGAGCAAGCGCGAGCTCGTGGAGCGAGTTCGGGGCGAGAAGGAAGATCCCGAAGCGCTCGCGCCATTTCCCGCGCAGTGGCAGCGCGTGTCGCTGAGTCGCGGCAAGGCGCACCTGGAGCCGGGCGACTGCGAGCTCATCGATGAGCTGCGCCGCAAGGTCTTGCCGAAGCTGTCGGTGCGCCTCGTCAAGGACAACACCCACTGCACACCGCATCAGGTGACGCTTGGGCAGCCTCAGCTCGAGATCGAAGCGCTCGTCGCGCTGCCGAAGCCGGACGAGGGCAACAAGAAGGCGCCAGAGCCGACGAAGAAATGACTAGTCTTTCTCGACCGTGAGCCCGGACGAGCTGCACGGCACGAACACGGGCGCCGTGCGCTGATCGAGCCGGATGGCGCACAGCCTCCCGCCCCACACACAGCCGGTGTCGATGCT
>DASYRK010000055.1:0-2952 GCA_036004505.1 Steroidobacteraceae bacterium | reverse complement strand
TCCCGCCGAGCTCGTGCTGCAGAACAAGTATGCCGACGAGCGCGACAAGGTCGGGCTCGTGCTCGCGCTCGCCGCGTCGCAAGGCATCACCGGACGCCCCGTGCTCGTGCGCAGCGGCAAGGTGCCGGTGATCGCGGGCGTGCCGACGATCGCGCAGTTCGATCGCATCATCGCGAAGCTCTCGGTCGGCGGCAAAGACGTGTGGCTCGATCCCGGCGACGAATTCGGCCAGTACGGTGTCACTTTCGCCGGTCAGGACAACCTCGTGTTGCCGCTGGACAAGGGCGGCTCGGAGCTCGGCTCGCGACCGCCGCTCGATCCATCGACCTCGATCTCGTCGACGAAGGCGACATTCACGCTGTCGCCCAACGGCGATCTGCAGGCAAAGTACACATACGATCTCACCGGTTGGTACGCCGACCGCGCGAGCCAGGAGCTGCGCCCGCTCAAGGGCGAGCTGCTCGATCGCTACTTCCAGAAATCGGCGGCCGAGCTGGCATCATCGGCGCTCGATAAGGGGCACACCGTCGGCGACACGCAGTCGGTCACCGGTCCGCTCAGCGTTACGCATGAAGTCAGCGTGCCTGGCTATTCGCAGGCGCAAGCGAACTTCCGCGTGTTCGAGCTCCCGCCAGTCACGCTCGACGTCGCCGATGACGAGCCGGGCGCGAATCTGTCGACGCGCAAGTCAGCGTTGTGGATCGGCACACCGCGCATCGAGCGGGGAGAGCTCAGCGTGCAGATTCCTGCGGGCTGGAAGGTCGCGTACGTGCCGCCGAAGCTCGAAGGCAAGGCCGAGGGCGTTACGTACTCGTCGGCGTGCGAGGCAACAGGTCAGACTGTCACGTGCAAAGGCGAAATCAAGCTCGATAAGCTTGTCGTGCCGACCGACAAGTACGGCGTGTTCCGCGAGGCGCTGTCGAAGCTGCAGGCCTACGAGCGCCGCATCGTGCTGCTGACGAAGGCCTAGGAGTCTGTAGCGCGTAGCGTCGTTTGGAACGCGCCGCGGCGATTGGCCGGTCGCCGTCTCGGATCGGCGACCATCGGCTCGTCGGTTACGCCGCGAGCGCGAGCGAGCGCCGCGTGACCGCCCGCCAGAGCTTCAACAGATTGTGAGTAGCGCAGACCAGCAGCCACTCGCATCTACTCTTGAAGAGGCCGCGGAAGGACATCTGGCGGTAGCCACGACATGAGCGGATCTGTCCAAACACCGGTTCGACGGTTGCTTTGCGTCGGGCGTATGCCGCGTGGCCTCGCGGAGTGTGAAGCAAGGTGGTCATGGCTTGAGCTGCGGCCGACCGTCCGCTGATCGGAATTGCTTCTTCGTTGGGCAGCCCGTCGCGGCGTTGACCACCGACAGCAATGAAAGGCTCCGTCCCCAGCGATTCGGCCACGCGCACGTTCGCCGGTGAAAAGTAGCCGGCATCGGCCGTGACGCGAGCCGGCACTGCCTGGCAGTTCTCGACGACACGACGAATCATCGGCTCGAAGTATTCGGTGTCCGGACCTTGGTTGCTTAGCGCCGCGGCAACGATGATCTGATGCGCTTCATCGACAGCGATCTGTGCGTTGTACGCCTGAAGAAAGGCGCCATCTCGAAACATGATCCGGCTCTGGGGGTCCGTGAAGTTACGCTGCGCTTTCGGCTTAGGCTCCCCGTCCGGTGTCGACGGCGGGGTGTTGCGCGGAAGGTCGTCGTCGGAATCGTCATCGGAGTCGCTCTCAGGCTTGAGCAACTGCGCCTGGCGCTCGCTATTCACGGCGCGAGTCACGAATCCTTTTTGGTCGCGAGGTGACGTGCTCGGATCAGCGGCCTTTCTTCGCAACTCGAGCGCCTGCTCTTCGAGGCGCGCAGCTCGTTTCGCCGCGGTCTCTCGACGCAATGCCTCACGTACTTCGGCCATCTTCTTGAGCCGCTCTTCGCGAAGCCGAATTTCCTCCTGCGGATCGTAGACGCCTTCTGCAGCATCCTCGGCGGCGTCTACCTCCTCGGCCTGCCGTAGAAGTGTCTCGACTTCAGCGCGGATCCGGACGTCGTCCTTGGTCATCCGCTCGAAGCTCATCGCCTTGTGTTTGCTCGCATTGGCTTTCATCTTGGTGCCGTCGATCGCGACGTGGCCAAGTTTCACAAGCCCGGCTGACATGCAGGCCTGCAGCACTTGAGCAAACAGATCCGCCAGCGCCGCCCGGTGGGCGCCGCGAAATCCGTTGATCGTCGTGAAATGCGGATGCTCCCCTGCGCTGAGAAATCGAAACGCCACATCTTCAACGGTGGCTCGCTCGATGCGTCGCGACGAGAACACACCGGTCGCATACGCGTACAGCAGCAGAGACACCATCATCGTCGGCGAATACGGCCGCTCGCCGCGAGCATCCTTTGCTTGCACAGGTCGCTCGATGTGACTCAGGTCAAGATCGCGGACCAGGTCCAGAACGAAGTACGCCAGATGCCCCGCAGGCAGCCATTCCCGCGGCGACGGCGGTAGCAAGTACGGCTGGTCCGGCGCGAATGGGCGATAGGTCTTCACATCGCCACTAGATCAAACCCGGATCGATCTGTCGATCCTGAATCGACCATCTACGCGCTACAGACTCCTAGTTCGCGACTTCGAGGTTCGTCGCCGATAGCGTCGTGCTCGGCGGGCACCACATCGGCGGATTCGCGAACGTCAGCGTGACCTGCACGTTCTCGATCAGCATCGGCGTGCCACTCGCGGTCCACGTGATCGTGCCGGTGGCGTCGCTCGCTTCGAACATGTTCGAGATCGGACCAAGGTAAGCCGGATTGCATGCGCCGATCGGTTGCACCGCGCGCGCGAATTCGAATGCCCAGTCGGCCGGCAGCGTCAGCGCGCTCGAATTCGTGCCTGGGTTGACCAGCTGAATCGCAAAGCACGTGTCGGTATCGATGCGCGCGATGCGAATGCGGTTGAGCCCGCCGATGATCTGCCA
>DASYRK010000054.1:0-105201 GCA_036004505.1 Steroidobacteraceae bacterium | reverse complement strand
GGCGAGCGCGCTGCCGACAACAGCGGTCGTTCGGGTCAGCCGCCGCGCGGCGGCTTGTCCGCGTGGACTCCGAACACACCGAGCGTTGCGCTCGGCGGCTTCGAGAACGGCAACGGCTCGCTCGCGCGTCAGACGGCGCGACTCAGCGAGCGCATCCGCGATCTCGCGAACCGCATGAATCGCGGCGATCTCACCCCGCAGGAGCTCGAATCGCTGCGGCGCGCGGCCACGCAGTTGCGCCGTCTCAGCGGCGATCCGCTTGCCGCGCAGCCCGACGTGATGTTGAAGCTGATCGATCAGATCGAGCTGCAGGCGCTCGCTTCGACGGCCAAGACGCGCGAGGCGGCTGCGGCGCGCGCCACGCTTCCGGATCCGGACTCGCCGAACTATCGCGAGGCAGTGGCCGAATACTATCGGCGCCTCGGTAATCAATGAGCAATCAATGAGGATGCGACTCGCCATCGCCGCGACCATCGTCTGCTTCTCGCTCGGCGCCATCGCCTCATCGAATCTGATCACCGGCGACGGCGGCCGCGCCAGCGCGCCGGCCGACATGTCGAAGCTGAATTTCGCGCGCATCATCTACGACAGCGAAGGCGGAATGGGCGAAGCCTATTACGCGTATGACGGCCGCGTGTGGGCGCGCTGGGAGACGGACTTTCCGGAAGGCGACGACAACTTCAGTCACCGCCTCGCGCAGCTGACGCGCATCCAGGTGAACCGCGTCGCCTCGAGCCGCATGCTCACCGCGCCGGACATCGGCGATTTCCCGCTGCTGTACATGTCGGATCCCGGGTACATGATCGTGTCCAAGGAAGAGCGCGAGGCGCTGGCGAAGTATCTCGCGAACGGCGGCTTCGTCTGGTGCGACGATTTCTGGGGCGATGCCGAGTGGCAGCAGTTCGCCGACGTGATGCGCAAGGTGCTGCCCGGGCGCGAGTGGCGCACGCTCACGCCGGACCATCCGATCTTCCACACCGTGTTCGATCTGAACGAGGGAATGCCGCAGATTCCAGCGCTACCGTTCGCGAGCCCCGGCGCGAGCACGGCCGAACCCGCGAACGCGCACAAGTTTCCCGCCGGCACGCTCGACGTGCCCGAGATGCGCGCGTGGGTCGACGACGACGGTCGCATCATGGTGCTCGCTACCCACAACACGGACGTCGGCGACGGCTGGGAGCGCGAAGCGTACGGCGAGTGGTACTTCGAAACCTTCTCGACCAAGTCCTACATGATCGGCGTCAACGTCATCATCTACGCGATGACGCACTAGCAGCATCAAACGACACCACACTGCTGCGGTGCACGTGCTGCGGCGTTGCGCACGCAAAAACGCGATGGCTTCCGCGCCGCATTAGGAATACGCTCCGCACTCTTCATGTGCGGTGCCGCGAACGCTGGAGCTGCTCCAATGATTCGCACAGTGATCTGTTCCGTGCTGACGCTGGGTGCCTGTCTGAACCCTGTTCCGACTCGCGGCGCTGACGCGCTGAGCGAGGCGGACAAGGCAGCCGAACACTTGTTGTGGGCGGTCGGCGGCAGGCCTGCCTGGGCGCGTGTGACGAACACCGTCCTCTATTCCGATCAATACCGGCAAAGCGACGGGACTGCCGTCGGCGCAGTCAGTACGCTCGACTACGACCGCTCGCGCCTCAGGATCGACCTTACTGGCCTGCATTTGGAGCAGGTCCGCATCATCGACAGCGAAGGCGATCACAGCTGGCGCCGCAATCAGGACGGCCGCCTCGCAAAGGTTGCAGAGGATCCGCTGGCTCGGGACCTGCGCCGCTACACCGCGCACGTCTATCGAACGCTGCAGCGCATCGCGGTCCGCGATCCCAAGCTAAGACTCGCGACGGGTCGCAAGGGCAGCCTCGAGGTTTTTGAAGGCGGCACCCGCATTGCGTGGTACCAGCTGGACGCGCGCGGCGAGCCCTATGCAATGGGAGCGCACGACGACGATGTGGGCGTCATCTGCGGCCCCTGGCAACTCGAGGGGCGCGGCATTCGCTACCCGCTATGGGTGTCGCGTCCCGACGGCAGCTGGCGGGCGATGCTGAAGTCGCTCGCCGTGAACACCCAGGTCGACGAACAGTTGTTCGCGTTGCCGCGTGGTGCTGAACAATGATGCGGGCTGTCGCAGCATTACTGGCAGCTGTTCTCGTCGCTGTCATCGCCGCCAGACTCCTGTTTCTCGCCACCGTGAGGCCCGATGTCCAGTCGGCTGCGCAGCCGTGGTCGCAGCCTCAGATGGAGTTCGTCGCCTGGGACAACGAACGGTGGACGGCGTGGATCCTCAAAGACAAATTCGTGCTGCAGCCGCGCGAGCCCGGCACATGGCAACGCCACGTCAACACCAGTCTCGCGTTCATCGACTGGCAGGGCCGGCCGTGGCAGGCGAAGGTCGACGGCAAAGAATTCCTGTTGGCGCCACGGGGTGACTGGAAGGGGCGTGCAGAACGCGCCCGCGCCCTGCGCTATCGTGACTGGCGCGGCGATCGCCAGGTGCGAACGGTGGCACAATTACAGCATCGCCATTGAGTGGTCTGGATCGAAGCTCGACCTCGGGTTTTCTATGCCTGCGTGCATAGTCGAGAAGGCGAGAACAACGAAAACAACAGCGCCACCGCGTCACGGAAACGCCCCTGGTTTCCGCTGGGTGAGTGTGGGCCGCGCTGACTGCGCTGCGCTCCTCATCAGCCTGCTGCTGGCATTTCCTGACACGGGTGCGGCGGTCAGTCTGGACATGCGCGAAGGCGCCACCGACATGAGCAAGCGCATCCTCGCGCTGCATCACATGAGCCTGACGGTGTGTGTGGTCGTCGGCATCGTCGTCTTCGGCGCGATGTTCTACTCGATGTGGGCGCATCGGCGTTCGCGGCGTCCCGAGCCTGCGCACTTTCACGAGAACACGCGCCTCGAGTTCATCTGGACGCTGGTCCCTGCCCTGATTCTGGTTGGCATGGCCATCCCGGCGACTGCCACGCTGATAGAGCTCGAGGACAACAGCGATCCGGACCTCACTGTGCTGGTCACGGGATCGCAATGGAAGTGGCACTACCAATACGTCGAAGCGGGCTTCGGCTACTACAGCAGATCCGCCACGCCGCGGCAGCAGATCGAGAACGCGGCAGCGAAAGGCGAGCACTACCTGCTCGAAGTGGATCGCCCGCTGGTGCTGCCCACGGACAAGAAAGTCCGCATCCTGACGACGTCGCAGGACGTCATTCATTCCTGGTGGGTCCCCGACTTCGCCGTCAAACAGGACGCCGTCCCGGGCTTCATCAACGAGGCCTGGACGCGCGTGGCGAAACCGGGCGTGTATCGGGGCCAGTGCGCCGAGTTGTGCGGCAAGGATCATGCCTTCATGGCGATCGTCGTGGAAGTCAGGCCCGCGGCGGAGTTCGATCGCTGGCTTGCCCGCGAGCGCCAGCGGCTGGCGGCCGCCTCCCAGGAAGCTGTCGCGGCGCGCAACAAGCAGTGGACGATCGAGGAGCTGATTCCGCAGGGCCAGCAAGTGTTCATAGAGCATTGCGCGACCTGCCACGAGCGCGATGGGAAGGGCCAGCAGGGCAGGTACCCGGCGCTGTCCGGCAGTCGCATCGTGAACGGCCGCATCGAAGACCACCTGAACCGCGTGATGAACGGCAAGGCGGGCACCGAGATGCAGGCGTGGGCGCCGCAGCTTTCCGATGTCGAGCTGGCCGCTGTGCTCACTTACGAGCGCAATTCCTGGAGCAACCACACGGGCGACGTCATTCAACCGAAGGTCGTGTACGAGGCCCGTTGACCGGGCGGTTCATATCGGGGCGCATTCCAATGCACACGCACGTCGAGCACGCCACTGCGCGAAATCCCTTCATCGCATTTGCCGCGCGCTGGCTCCTCACCACGAATCACAAGGAGATCGGCACGCTGTACCTGTGGTTCAGCTTCACGATGTTCTTCGTGGCCGGGGCGATGGCCATGGTGATCCGCGCCGAGCTGTTCCAGCCCGGCCTGCAGCTGGTCGAACCGAATTTCTACAACCAGATGGTGACGCTGCACGGGCTCATCATGGTGTTCGGCGCGGTCATGCCCGCCTTCGTCGGGCTCGCCAACTGGATGATCCCGATGATGATCGGCGCACCCGACATGGCGCTGCCCCGCATCAACAATTTCAGCTTCTGGGTGCTGCCGTTCGCGTTCACGATGCTGTTGTCATCGCTCGCGATGGAAGGCGGCGCGCCGAACTTCGGCTGGACGTTCTATGCGCCGCTGTCGACCACCTACGGCCCGCCGAGCACCGACTACTTCGTCTTCGGCGTGCACCTGATGGGCATCTCCTCGGTGCTCGGCGCGATCAACATCATCGTCACGATCCTCAATCTGCGCGCCCCGGGCATGAAGCTGATGCAGATGCCGCTGTTCGTCTGGACCTGGCTGGTCACCGCGTTCCTGCTGATCATGGCCATGCCGGTGCTCGCGGGCGCCGTCACGATGGTGCTCACCGACCGGCACTTCGGCACGAGCTTCTTCCAGGCCGCCGGGGGCGGCGACCCGGTGATGTTCCAGCATATCTTCTGGTTCTTCGGCCACCCGGAGGTCTACATCATGATCCTGCCGGGCTTCGGCATTGCCTCGCAGGTCATTCCGACCTTCGCCAGGAAGCCCCTGTTCGGCTATCGCTCGATGGTGTACGCGGTGATGGCGATCGCGTTCCTGTCCTTCGTCGTCTGGGGACATCACATGTTCACGACCGGCATGCCGCTCGGTGCCGAGCTGTTGTTCATGTACACGACGATGGCGATCGCCATTCCCACCGGCGTGAAGGTGTTCAACTGGGTCGCGACCCTGTGGCGCGGCTCGCTGACTTTCGAAACGCCGATGCTGTTCGCGCTCGGCTTCGTGATCATGTTCACGATCGGCGGCTTCTCCGGACTGATGCTCGCCCTGGTACCGGCGGACTTTCAGTACCAGGACACCTTCTTCGTCGTCGCGCACTTCCACTACGTGCTGTACCCCGGAGCGATCTTCGGCACGATGGCCGCGGTCTACTACTGGCTGCCGAAGTGGACCGGCAACTACTACGACGAGCGCCTCGGCAAGATTCACTTCTGGGCCGCGGCGATCGGCGTCAATCTCACCTTCTTCCCGATGCACTTCGCGGGACTCGCCGGCATGCCGCGGCGCGTCGTGGACTACTCGCTGCAGTTCGCCGATTTCAACCGCATTTCGACGATCGGCGCGTTCATTCTCGGTCTCACGCAGCTGCTGTTCCTGTACATCGTCATCAAGGCTATTCGCGGCGGCAAGAAGGCGACGGCTCGGGCCTGGGAAGGTGCTTGGGGTCTCGAGTGGACGGTGCCATCGCCGGCGCCGCTGCACACGTTCGAGACGCCGCCGGACCTCGCGCGGGTGCGCGAGGAGGAGGCCGGGTTCGGCGCGCCGGCGGGTGCGGGGGCGACGCTGCGATGAGCACGCGGCGGCACACGATCGCGCTGCTCGCACTGGCCGTCGGCATGTTCGGATTCGCGTTTACGCTCGTGCCGATGTACCGAACCTTCTGCGAGTGGACCGGGCTGAATGGTCGAGCGGCCCTGCGCGCCGGCGCGGCGCCTGCCGCCGTGCCTGAGGAACGCGAAGTTACGGTTCAGTTCCTCGCGCAGGTCGCGAACGGCCTGCCATGGGAGTTTCGGCCGGTCGAGGCGCAGATGCGCGTACGTCTGGGCGCGATCGCCACGACACGCTTTTATGTGCGTAACCGGGCTCGCATCGCAGTGACCGGCCAGGCAGTGCCGAGCATCGCGCCGAGCACAGCTGCAACACATCTCACCAAGCTGGAGTGCTTCTGCTTCTCGCAGCAGCGGCTGAACGCGGGCGCGGCAAGGGAAATGCCTGTGCGGTTCTATGTGGACAAAGACCTGCCGCGACAGGTTCGCACGCTCACGCTGTCGTACACATTGTTTCAGGTACCGGACGCCGTCCGGGGAGAGGCGGGCTCGTGAGCGAAGCGCCCCGCTACTACGTCCCGCACCGCAGTCACTGGCCGATCATCGGCTCGGTCGCGCTGTTCCTGCTGGCCTTCGGCGCGGCCACGCTCATTCATCAGAGCACCGGCAAAGTTGCTGCGAGCGGCGAGTCCGGCATGGTGATCTTCTACGCAGGGGTCGCGGTGCTGGCGTTCATGATGTTCGGCTGGTTCGGCACGGTCATCAGAGAATCGCTGCAGGGACTGGTCAGCGAGCAGCTCGACCGCTCCTACCGCATGGGAATGCTCTGGTTCATCACTTCGGAAGTGATGTTCTTTGCCGCCTTCTTCGGCGCGCTGTTCTATGCCCGCATGGTCTCGGTGCCGTGGCTGGCCGGCGCCGGCAGCAAGCTGGAAACGCATCTGCTGCTGTGGCCCGACTTCTTCGATACCTGGCCGCTGTTCATGACGCCGGGCGGCAGCGCCACTCAGGCGATGAAAGCCTGGGGACTTCCCTTCGTCAACACGGTCATCCTGGTCTCGAGCAGCGGCACGATCACTTTCGCGCACTGGGCGCTCAGGAAGGATCGCAGAGCGCGCCTGAAGCTTTGGCTCGGCGTCACGATCGCGCTCGGCGTCACCTTCCTGGCTCTGCAAGTGACCGAGTACCTGCACGCGTTTCACGAGCTGGGCCTCGGGCTCGGATCGGGAATCTACGGCTCGACATTCTTCATGCTCACCGGGTTCCACGGCGGGCACGTGACGCTCGGGGTGATCATGCTGAGCGTCATGATGCTGCGCATCCTGAAGGGCCACTTCACACCCGACAATCACTTCGCCTTCGAGGCTACCAGCTGGTACTGGCACTTCGTCGACGTGATCTGGGTGTTTTTGTTTACGTTCGTCTACTGGTTCTGATCAGCCGCTACTGAACCTGTGCGCCAAACCCCAGGCCAACAAGATGAGCAGAACGACCGCCAGTGCGACGCGAATGCTGAGCGAGATCACGGTGCGTTCGGATCGGCCGCGGTCGCGCACCAGGAAGTACAGGCCCGCGCCCAGGCTGGCGAGGATGCCGAGCATGACCACGATGATGAGCAGATCGAGCATCGCTCTCCATCCAAGCAGGGCCGCGCCATGACGTCAACCGTTGCAGGGCCAAGGAGGGCCGAGATCAGGCTGCAGGTCGATCTGGACGCACAGAACGTGGCGACGCGCATCGAGTGGCAGGCCGACGACGCTGCGGGACCGTCGGCCTGTCAGTCGCTGATGCTCGCGGTCTGGGACAGCCGGACCAGGACGACGGCGGCGATCGATCTGTGGACGCGCGACATGACGGTCGACGACATGAACTCGTTCCTCTACCAAGTGCTGTACAAGATGGCCGATACCTGCCTGCGCGCCACGAAAAACGAGGCGACTGCGCAGTCGATCCGCAAGCTCGCCGACCAGCTCGGCACGAGTCTCGGGTCATGAGCGTTTCCATCGTCCCCGCCTTGCGAGCGCTGCGACCGGCCGCACTCATGCTCGCCGTCGGTCTCGCGGGTGTGCTGGTCGGGTTCTGGGCGAACGCTGCATTCTTCCCGGCGAACCGTCCGCGGCAGCCGATCGAGTTCAGTCACAAGATCCACGCCGGCGACAACAGCATTCCGTGCATGTATTGCCACGTGCAGGCGCGGCGCTCGATTTCCGCCGGAGTTCCGAGCGTCAACAAGTGCGTGAGCTGCCACGGCATCGTGGCGAAGGACCGGCCGCAGATCAGAAAAGTCATGGAGTACTGGACGAGCGGGCAGCCGATTCCGTGGATCAAGGTCCACGACCTGCCGGATTTCGTCTACTTCCCGCACAAGCGACACGTGCAGGCCGGCGTCGCTTGTCAGACGTGTCACGGGCCGGTGGAGACGATGCAGCGGGTGGAGCGGGTCGCGCCGCTCAAGATGGGCTGGTGCCTGGAGTGCCACAAGACGCACGCGGTCGAGAACGGGCTCGATTGTTGGACCTGTCACAAATAGGCGGGACGACATGGCGAACATTGACCGAAGAACCTTCCTGAAACTCGTCGGCGCGGGCGGCGTCGGCGCCGGCGCGGGTTTCATGCTGGCCCAGTCGATCAAGCATCCGGTCGAGCACCTGATCCCGTATCCGGTGCCGCCGGAGGAGTTCAGCGCCGGCATCGCCACCTGGTACAACAGCGTCTGCTTCATGTGCCCGGCCGGCTGCGGCATCTCCGTGCGGACGCGCGAGGGACGTCCGAAGATCATTCAGGGCAATCCTGCGCATCCGGTGAGCCAGGGACGGCTGTGTAGTCTCGGGCAGGCCGGTGTGCAGGCGCTGTACAACCCCGATCGCCTGACGACGCCGTTGAAGCGCACCGGCGCGCGAGGCGCGGGCGCCTTCGAGCCCACGACCTGGGACGAAGGACTCGCCACTGTCGCCGAGCGGCTGCGTGCGCTGCGCGCGAACCAGCAGAGCGATCGCATTTGTCTGCTCAGTGAGGGCGTGCGCGGGCATCTCGGACTGGTCTTCGAGCGCTTCGTGGAGCAGCTCGGGTCCGCCAGTCTTCTGCACTACGACTTTGCTCATCCCCATACGCTCTACGCCGCCAACGAGCGCCTGTTCGGCACGCAGTACCTGCCGTACTACGATCTCGAGCACGCGCACTATGTGCTGTCCTTCGGAGCGGATTTTCTCGGTGCGTGGATTTCTCCGGTGCATCACGCTCTCGGCTACGGCCGCAGCCGTCAGGGTCGGCCGGGGGTGCGCGCACGCTACGTGCAGATAGAACCTCGCATGTCGCTCAGCGGTGCCGCCGCGGACGAATGGATTGCGGCGCGACCAGGCACTGAGGGTCTGCTGGCCCTCGGACTGGCTCAGCGCATCGTGCAGAAAGGCCATTACCGCGGCGCCGATCGGGACGAGTGGGCGAGCAAGTTGTCGCGCTACTCCGCGGAGCGAGTGGCGAACGACACCGGCGTTCCAGCCGCGACGATCGAGCGGCTCGCCGACGAGTTCGCGCAGTCGCGACCGAGCCTTGCGATCGGCGGCAGCGTCGCCGGCGGCCACGTCAAAGGCGTCGACATCCTGATCGCCGTCAACGTCCTGAATCATCTCGTCGGCAACGTGGGCAGCGCCGGTGGGCTGGTGCTCAATCCGCCGCCGGTCGTCGCTCCGGACTCGCGGCGACATCAGGCGAGCTACCGTGCGATGCGTGAGCTCGCGGAGCGCGCACGCGCCGGCCAGATCGCCGTCCTGGTCGTCAACCAGACGAATCCCGTTTTCGCCTTGCCGGCCGCAGCCGGCTTCAGCGAGGCGCTCGCCGCGATACCGCTCATCGTCAGCTTGTCGAGCTTCATGGATGAGACCACGGCGCTCGCCGACCTCGTCCTGCCGAGTCACAGCTACCTCGAAAGCTGGGGCGACGATTTCCCCGAGCCCGGTGTCGGCTTCCCCGTCGGTGCGATTGCGCAGCCGGTCGTTTCGCCCTTGTACGACACGCGAGCGACCGGGGACATCATTCTCGCCCTTGCGCAGCGGCTGGGCTTCGCCGCTGCGTTGCCCTGGGCGAACATGCAGGAGTGCCTGAAGCAAGGCTGGCGCGAGATCTATCGGCGCGGCGCCGGCAACGAGGGAACGGACGGCTTCGAAGCATTCTGGAACTCGGTGCTGCAGGCCGGGGTGTGGGGTCAGGCCGGGTGGCGTGAAGCCCGCGGTGCTGCTGTTGCCGCGGCCGTGATCGACGGCCTCGACGTGGAAGAGGGCGGGAAGCCGGCTGACGATGGCCATCCCTTCTTCCTGCATCCTTACCTGTCTGCCGGACTGAACGACGGTCGCGGCGCGAACCTCCCCTGGATGCAGGAGCTGCCCGACCCGCTGACCAGTGCACTCTATGGCTCCTGGGTGGAGTTGAACCCCGCGACCGCAAGGCAACTCGGCGTGAGCGAAGGTGACATCGTCGATGTCGAGTCAACGCATGGCCGCATCAGCGCGCCGGTGTATGTCTATCCCGCCATTCGGCCGGACGTCGTCGCCATGCCGATCGGGCAGGGTCATCGCGAGTACGGCCGCTACGCGCAAGGTCGCGGCGTGAATCCGCTCCAGATTCTCGCACCCGAGGTCGAGGCATCGACCGGGGCGCTGGCCTGGAGTGCAACGCGGGTCAGGCTCGTTCCCACAGGGCGGCGCGTGCGATTGCTCAAGACCGAAGGCACGCCGCGCGAGTTGGGTCGCGGCATCGTCCGCACGACCGCACTTCACGACATTCCGATCAAGGTGGAGCTCCGATGACCGCGAAGGAACCGGCACGCAAACAAGAGGAGCCCGCCAGCAGTCTCGCCGAGAAGTGGCGCGAGTTCCGTCGGCCCGGGTACTACCAGGAATTCGACTATGACTGGACCATGACGGTCGATCTCGACCGTTGCATGGGCTGCGAAGCGTGCGTCACCGCTTGCAAGGCCGAGAACAATCTGCCGATCGTCGGCGAGAAGGGGTTCGCACAGGGACGCGAGATGCAGTGGATCCGCGTCGAGCGTTACTGGGAAGGCGAGTATCCGAACGTGAAGCTGCGCTTCATCCCGATGATGTGCCAGCACTGCGACGCGGCGCCGTGCGAGACGGTTTGCCCCGTGACCGCGACGTATCACAACCAGGATGGACTCAACGTGCAGGTCTACAACCGCTGCATCGGCACCCGATCGTGCGCGGTGTACTGCCCGTATGAAGTGCGCTACTTCAACTATTACGACCATCGCTGGGACTCGCCGCTGGAGCAGCAGCTGAATCCGGACGTGACGGTGCGCGAGAAGGGCGTGATGGAGAAATGCACCTTCTGCATTCAACGCATCCGCCAGGCGAAGGATCTCGCCAAGGACGACGGGCGCCGGCGCGTCCGCGACGGCGAGGTGGTGCCGGCGTGCGTGCAGGCCTGTCCGGCCGAGGCGCTGGTGTTCGGCGATCGCAAGGATCCGGACAGCCGCGTATCCAAGTCGCTCAGCGATCCGCGCGGTTACCGTGTGCTGGATGAGCTGAACACGCGGCCATCGGTGATCTACCTGAAGAAGGTGACGGTATGAGCGAGACCGACCTGCGCTACGCGGACGTCAACCGCGACATCGTGCGCTCGCTGGTCGAAACCGGGCCGAGGTATTACATCACGCTCGGCTGCGCCGTTGGCGTGGCGCTGCTGTGCTTCTTCTTCCCGTGGTTCTATCAACTGAACTTAGGGATCGGCGCGGCCGGGATGAATCATCCCCAGGTCTGGGGAACCTACGAGGCCGGCTTCATTTTCTGGATAGGCCTGAGCCACTCCGGCACGCTCCTGTCCTGCGTGCTGCACATCACGCGCAGCTCCTGGCGCAAGGCGATGTATCGCAGCGCCGAGGCGATGACGCTGTTCTCGTTGGTGATCGCCGTCACCATGGTCATGGTGCATCTCGGACGTCCCTGGTTCATCCACTGGGCCTTCCCGTATCCGAACCAGATGGGGCTGTGGCCGAATTTCCGCTCGCCGCTCCTGTTCGACGTCACGGCGATCGCGACGTATCTGACCGGCAGCTCGGTGTTCATCTACATGGGATCGATCCCCGATTTCGCCGCCGTCAGGGACCGCACGACCGGCTGGCGCCGTCACATGTACACGCTGCTGTCGCTCGGCTGGCGCGGCACCGACACAGAATGGCACCGCCTCGGCTGGGCTTACACGCTGCTCGCGGTGCTGATCATTCCGCTGGCGGTGTCGGTGCACAGCATCGTCTCGTGGGACTGGGCGATGTCCATCGTGCCGGCGCTGCACCAGACCATCTTCGCGCCGTACTTCGTGGTCGGCGCCATCTACTCCGGCACGGCGGGCATCGTCACGGTGATGTTCCTGCTGCGCAAGTTCATGGGCTTCGAGAAGTACATCACGGAGCTGCACTTCGACAATCTCGGCAAGCTCCTGCTCGCGCTGTCGCTGATCTGGACCTACATCAACGTGCTGGAGCTGTTCACCGGCTGGTACAGCGGCGCATCCAGCGAGATCGAAGCGCTCAAGTACAAGTTGTTCGGCTACTACGCGCCGCTCTATTGGGAAATGATCCTGTTCTGCGCCATCGCGCCGCTGTTGCTCGCCTCGAAACGGTTCCGAACCTCCTTCGGGCCGATGCTGTGGCTGTCGATTGCGATCAACATCGGCATGTACACCGAGCGGTTCCTGATCGTCGGCACCTCGCTGTCGCGCAAGTATCTGCCGGCCGACTGGGGATTGTACGTGCCGAGCCTCGTCGAGCTGTCGATCCTCGTCGGCTCCATCGCACTGTTCTCGACGCTGTTCCTGCTGTTCGTCAAGATTTTCCCGAGCGTGTCCATCTACGAAGTGAAGGAGACGTTGCACGAGCCCGCCGTAAGCCCAGAGCGCAGTGGCGCCGCCGGCAGCGCGGCTGCAGGAGGAGATCGATGGCAACCAGCGCGATAGCACTGTTCGGCGATTCCCACGCCGCGTTGGCTGCGGCCCGCGAGCTCACGAGCGCCGGGTTCGCAGCGCCCACCGTGATTTCGCCGGTGCCGCTCGAGGCAGCCGAGGAAGTGCTCGGCAAGAAGACTTCGGTGATCAAGCGCTTCACTTTCTTCGGAGCCCTCCTCGGGAGCGCCTCCGGTTTTCTGCTCGCGGCAGGCACTGCTGTGCTGTATCTGCATCCGACCGGCGGCAGGCCGATCATCACTCTGCCGCCGTTCCTGGTGATCACCTACGAGATGACGATCCTGTTCGGCATTCTCTCGACAGTGATCGGATTCCTCGTCAGTGCGCGGCTGCCTGCGATTCGCGACCGCGCATATGCGCCTGAAGCGGCCGTTGACAGGTTCGCCGTTGCAGTGACCTGCGACGACGGGGAGGGCTTCCAGCGCGCCGCGCAGATACTGCGTGAGGCGGGGGCCGAGGAGGTACGCAATGAAGCGGTCAGCAGTTAATGCCTTGCGGCTAGCTGGAGCGCTCGCGCTCATGCTGCCGACGAGTGGGGCCTCGAGCTTCCCCTGGGACAAGGACATGGTCGATCAGCCGTCGATCAAGCCGCAGGAATCGCCGGCGCCGCCGCCACCCGGGTCGGTGCCGATCGTAGGACGCGAGCCCTTCGCCCCGGCGACGACGCAGGAGGAACAGCGCAAGGGCAAGGACGCAGCCGCGACGCTGCACAATCCCGTGCCCGCAACCGCAGAGTCGGTGTCGCGCGGCGCCGCTCTGTACCGGATCAACTGCCTGGTTTGTCACGGCGAGCAGGGGCGCGGCAACGGCCCGGTCGGGCGCAAGTTCAATCCGAAGCCGGTGAATTTTCACGAGGACTACACCCAGACGCAGACCGACGGTCAGCTGTTCTACACGCTCACGCGCGGGCGCGTAGCGATGCCTTTCTATCGCGACGCGCTGAACCAGACGGAGCGCTGGGACGTGATCAACTACTTGAGGAGCGAGTTCGGTAACAAGAGGTAAGTGTGATGGCTGAGCCGGATGTGCGTCTGCTCACGGTCACCTTCCTGTATCTCATGGGTGTGAGCCAGGCAGGCGTCGTGTTTTGCGCGATGACGCGCCTGATGCGTGCGCGATGGGCCAGGCCGTACTACCGGCTCGCCGAGCTCGGTACGATGGCGTTCGCTCCCTTTGCGCTCGGCGTGTTCCTGCTGATCTACGCGTACGGGCGCGGCGAATTGTTCTACTGGCTCGGCAGCGCTGCGCACGAGCACACGAGTCCATGGCTGAGCAGCCAGTGGCTGCTGGCCCGCAATCTGTTCGGGCTGCTGCTGTTCTACGGTGTCAGCGCGGTTTATGTAGTGAAGAGTATCCGGCCAGATCTTCCGGCCACGCAGGCCGGCCAAACGGATACGACGACAGTCGAGCGGCAGCTCTACCTGCTCTCGCCCTGGGTCATCATCGCTTTCGTCGTCTGCAACACGTTCATTGCGTGGGACTTCGGGATGATGATCGTTCCGCACTGGCACAGCACGGTCTTTCCGATCCATTACTGGTTCGGCAATCTGTTCGCCGGTACGGCGGCGTTGATCGTCATCCCCGCAGCGCTGAGCCGGTCGCGTGATGCCGGCGCCTCGCCCTTCGGCCCCGGGCAGATCCGGAGCCTGGGCATGCTGCTCACTGCTTTCACGCTCATGTGGCTGTACTTCTACTGGGCGCAGTTCTTCGTGATCTGGTTCGGCAACGTGCCGCGCGAATTCGAGCCCCTGTGGCGGCAGATGTACGGGCACTACGCTCCTTATTACTGGGCCATGATGATCGGCTGCTTCTTCCTGCCTTTCGCGGCGTTCATCTTCGCAGCCGTGAAGCGCTCGCTGCTGGCGATGGGCCTCATCGCCCTCGGCATCAACGCAGGCGTCTGGATCAACAAGTATCTGATCGTCGTGCCGGCGCTGGCGAGCGACGATCTGCCGCTCGGCTCGTGGACGGACGTGGGGATTGCGCTGGCGCTCGCGGCCGGGTTCGTGGCGACGATCATGCTGCTCGCCAGCAGACTTCCCCGCTACTCGCGCTGGGAGACAGCGGCATCTGCCGAGCCGTCAGCAGTGCGTCATTAGCCGACTTGTGGGCGCTGCCGCGCGGCAGGAGAATCGCCCTCGGGGTGATCGATATGCCACGCACGCGCGCATCGATCCTGCTTCTGTCTGCCATCCTTTCTGCGCTCCTTCCGGCAGGTTGCGCCAGCCCTTACCGCGTAGTGCGCATGCCGCAGCGCGAAGCCGATCTGTATCCGCTCTCCCAGACGAAGGACGGCATCACGGTCGCGATCGACCAGATCCAGGGCGCTGCTCGTGCCGAAAGATATTTCGGCGCCGACCTGATCAAGGCGGGCATCGTGCCAGTCGCCGTGGTCGTGTCGAACTACGGCGCTCACCCCGTGAGCGTCAAGCCGGAGGACGTCTTGCTGCACCGGGGCAAGGAGATCATCGATCCGCTGCCGGTCGAGGTCGTGCTGCGGATCGCCAAAGGCCAGCACTGGTTTCTGCGCGCGAAAACTGAGCAACAGATCGACGACTACTTCGTCAGCACGGCGTTCACGGAAACGACGCTGCTGCCGAGCGACAGCTATCAGGGCGTGATGTTCTTCTCGCTGCCGAAGCCGGAGAGACCCCGCGAAACGCTGTTCATGATGTCCAGCCTGTTCCGCGAAGGAGGGCCGAAGGTGCGCATCGGTGTGACGGACCTTGAGACGCACGACCGGCTGCACTTCGGACCGTTCTCGCTTTCATCGCAGCAGGATCTGGTCTCATCCGGATATCAGTGACGCGACGACGCGCCCGCCCCGAGGACGATGAGCGGTTGCGAAAGCTCGGGACGCGCAGCGCCGGCCGGGGCCTCGAGCACCAGAAAGCGTGTCCCCGCGGGATCGACATCGTAACGCGCGCCCGCCACGCTGATAACAACGCGAGCGATGACAGCTGCGCCAATGTCCGCGCCCCACACGGGCACGGGGGTATCGACGATCAGCTGCCCGTTCGCCTGATGCGTGGAAGAAGACCGCAGCACATCCTCGCCCGTCTGCCAGTAACTGAGATTGCCCGCGGAGTCCCAGGTCGGCCAGCGGGCTCCGCCTGTTGACGCGCGCACCTTGTGGCCGCCATCCGGGAACGAGCGCGCATACACCTGCACGACGCCATCGACCTCGTCCGACTCGTACGCGACCCACCCGCCATCGAGTGAGATCGCGGCGTTGGCTTCGTGAAACGGTGTGGTCGCGAAAGCCTGCGGAGTGCCGACTGCATCTCCGGAGGCGTCCATCTGCAGCAGGTACAGATCCCAACCGGTTTCCGGCCGCCGCTGCTGAAAGATGAGGTATCGACCGTCGGGAGACCACGCGTTCGGATACATCCGAGACGAGGCCTCGTGAAGGACCGTCGGCGCTCCGTTGCCATCGGCAGGCAGCGTGAGCAGCCGCCAGGTGCCATCCTTTTCCGCACCGACAGTGATGCCGCTGCCATCGGGCGTCCACGTGGGGCGATGGGGCGAAGTTCCGAATGACAGCCGCGACAGTGTGCCGTTGGTATCGAGCAGCCATAGGTCGGATTCCGTCGAGGTGCCGACAACGACCGCGACCCGCTTGCCATCCGGACTTGCCTTGGGATCGCGGAACGGCCGCGGAGTATCGACTGCGCGCCGCAGCTGGCCGGTGCGATCCGCCCAGGTGAGGTAGTACTCGGACGAGAGCCGCGCGCCAGGGCCGTAGAGCATCACGCCGGAGGCCGAGACGGCGAGATGAGTGCCGCCATTACGGGGATCGTAGCGAACAGCGTCGACCACGACTTCCGGCGTGCCACGCACGATGAGACGTTCGGGATCGAAGTCGACCGCGTGCAGCTGTCCGCCACGAACAAACAGTAGTCGGCCGCTCGGGTCATAGCGCGCGAATCCGGCGCCCGCGACCAGCAAGCGCCGCTCGCCTGTTTCGAGCGAGACCGCTTCCACGCGACCCTCGTCGAATGTTGCATCGTCGAGGCCGACCGTGAACGTCGCCCACTTGCCGCCGGGCAATACGTCGGGCCAGCGATGCGAGTACTCGCCGCGAGACTCGTCGAGCGTCGTCAGCGGGGTCGGTTTCCCGCCGCGCTCCGCAACGCGCACGAGTCCGGAGGTCTGCGTGGGTGCGACGATGATCGTGCCGTCCGGCGCCCAGGCCGCGCCGCGCGGATTGTCGCCGATGTCGGCGAGCTGCACGACCGGACCCCCGGCGACGGGAATTTTCCACAGCTTGCGGTTCGCGAAGAACGCGACCCAGGTTCCGTCCGTCGAGACGAGCGGCTGGCGTGCGTCCTCGGTTCCCGGCAGCGCACGCAGCGAAGGCTCGCTCAGCTCGCGCACGTAGAGACGTCGTTGCCCGCCCACGCTCGCGTCCAGGATGAGCGGCGAGCCCGCCGGCGCGATCGCGAAGGGCGCCGGATAGTCGTTCGCCAGCGTCACGCCCGCCGGCAACTCGAGACTCAGCTGCGCTGGCGGAGATGCAGCGACGCTCCGTGCAGCCCGCGTCGCGAAGAAGGTGAAGAGCGCGGCCGATCCGCCGATCACCGCTGCGAGGGTCAAGACGACCACGATCCGCGTCCACTTTGGGCGCGCAGCGCCCGCAGTTGCCGCGTTCGTCTCGACATCGACGTCGATCAGCTCGAGGCGTGCGTCACCGATGTGTTGGAGACGGTCCTGACGATTGCGACGCAGGGAGCGCCGCAGCAGGCGAGCGATGCCGGGCGGCGTGTCCTGCGGGAGAGCACTCCACTCGGGCTCATCGCGCAGCACCGCGGCGACCGCCTCCGAAACCGATCGGCCGGGGAACGCCGGCCGCCCCGTGAGCATCTCGTACAGCACGCACCCGAACGCCCACACGTCGGTGCGCGCGTCGACGTCCTCGCCCATCACTTGCTCCGGGCTCATGTACCGCGCGGTGCCGAGGACGATTCCGACCTTGGTAATCGGCTCCGCATCCTCCTGCGAAGTCGCGCGGGGATTGACAGTCTTGGCAAGGCCGAAGTCGACCAGCTTTACGCGGCCGCCGCGGGTCAGCATGACGTTGGAGGGTTTCAGGTCGCGGTGAATCACGCCTTGCGCGTGTGCTTCTTCGAGCCCTGCGACGATCTGCAATGCGACTGCGAGCGCGTCGGCGACGGGCATCGGTCCGCGGCTCAGGCGCTGCGCGAGGGTGTCGCCCTCCACGCGCTCGAGGACCAGAAACGGCGAGCCCTCCAGCCGCTCGAAGCCGTAAATGGTCGCGATGTTCGGATGGTTGAGCGTCGCCAGCACGCGCGCTTCGCGCTCAAAGCGTCGCAGGCTGGCGGAATCGCCGCGGAACGCCTCGGCCAAAGCCTTGAGCGCCACCTCGCGCCCGAGGCTCGCATCGAGGGCGCGATAGACGGTGCCCATGCCACCGACGCCGAGCAGATCGATCACGTCATAGCGCCCCAGGCGATCGCCGGGCGCAGGCAACGGCCGCGACGTGCCCGCGGAAACCTCCGGCTGGGCGCCGCCGCTGGGGGGAGGCTCCACGCGAACCACGGGCACGGGCCCTGTCTGGGCCTGTCGGAGCAGCTCGCGCAGTTGCTCGCGAAGCTTGCTGTCGCCGGCGCAGCTCGCATCGATCCAGCGCTCGCGGTCCTGCGCTGGAAGCTCGAGCACCGATCGCAGCAGCACGCCGAGTTGCTCGGGCGAAGGTCGGGACGGGCCAGGCGGGTTGTCGTCGGTCATCGGATGTCAGTCAGTGGAACGCGCCGTCCCTGACATCCCCAATGGTATCGGATCTCGTCGACGATCGACTTCGATTAGCGAGACGTCGGAAAATTCGCTGTAGGTCGCGGGCGCACCTCGGGATAGCACGCGACTGATACACACGGCTTCGCCTGGTGCGACGATTTCTGGCGGCGATGCCGAGTGGCAGCTTTCGCCAACGTGATGCGCTAAGGCGAGTGGTACTAATGCGCCCGCAGAATCCGGTTCTCGCGGAACGGATTCTTGAACATCTTTCCGTCCGTTGCCGACATCGACGTCTGTCCCGGCTTCAGCTGCGCGCCGGGCGCGAAGCCTGAAGCGGTGGGGCACGTTGTGGTGTTGTTGCCGCTCGCACGGAACGCGAGCGCGGCTGCGAGCCGGCCTTCGGTCTCATCGCCCAGTGGCTTCGTAAAATCATCCGCTACCGAGCAGCCAGTGAGTTTAATGCTGTTGATGCCCGTCTGGTTCTGAGCTGCGAAGCCGTCCGGATAGTCCCCTTGTCCCATTGCATTGACGCCCTGGAACTGGATCGAGAAGTACGTCGTGCCGCAGTTGTCCTGCGGATAGAACCCGTACGGCTTGCCGCAGGTGGTCGAGCCGATCTGGAACACCTGCACGTTGACGCCGCGCAGGCCGTTGATGATTGATTCGCTCGCCGAGCAGGTGTTCGGCCCGGTCAGCACATACACGCGGGTCAGATCGAGATGCGGCAGCGGCGTGCCGGGTGTCGGGTTGCCGATGTCGCCGACGTCGATTGCCTCGGTGTGGAAGGACGTGCCCGGCGAGAGCAGCTCGCCGCTGATCGGGTCGCGCGTCGGGTTCTTGTTGTTGAAGACCAGCCGCTCGAAGATCTGTCCCGTCGTCGGAGTCGGGCCCGCGATCATGAACGACAGCTCGTTCGCGATGTCCAGAAAGCCGCCGCCGTTGTAGCGGATGTCCAGAACCAGGTCGGTGATCCCCGCCGTCTTCAGCGTATTCACCGCGCTGATCAGCTGTGCCTCGGCCGTCGCAATGTGATCGTTGAACAGGATGTAGCCGACCTTCTCGGCGGCCTGGTCGATCGTCTTGGTGATGAGCACGGGCGTGTGCGTGATGTCGGCGGTCATCATCGTCACGTCGCGCGCCGCACCGCCCGCCGGCTGCACGCGGAACGTGTGATTCACGCCCGTGGCCGTCGGAAAGAACGCCTCGTTGAGGGTGTCGATCTCGCTCTGTGTGTTGGCTGTCGCGACGTCGACGCCGTCGGCGAGCAGCACATCCATGCCGCGCGAGAGATTGGCAGCGCCGCTCGCCGGCGTGCCCGGCTCGACGAATGCGATCACGACGCGCCGGGAAGAGGTCTGCGGAATGATCACCCACTCCGCGCCGTAGCCGATCGATTGGCCCGACTGCGACAGCGCGATCCATTCGGCGGTGCCGATGTCGAAATGAAAGCGATCCTTCGCGTTGCCCGATGCGGTGAGCTGGGTGGTCTTCAGTTTCGTTTCGAAGTAGTCGATCACGTCTGGCGTGAGATTCGGATCCGTATCGACGACTTCGTTGTACCAAAGATAGAGCTCGTTGGTCCAAGAGCGCAGGAACATCTTCTCGGTGAACGCCGAGCCCGCGCGATCGCTCGTGCCGGCGCGCGGCGAAATGCACTGTCCGGCGAAGTCCGCGCGCGGCGCGAACACTCCCGCCGTCCACGTTCCGGTGCCGCCGCCCGGGTTGCCGGTCACCGGCCGCGGTGATCCACCGCCGCCGCCACCGCACGCCGCCAGAGCACACAAGGCGATGCCAGCGAGACCGCTTCGTACAGCGATACCCATTCGGTCCACTCCTGTAGGGATTCCGTGGGACAGTTGTACTACGTGCACCCGACCGGACGCCACCATCGACCGATTCAACAATAATTTCGGTGTGGTCAGTCCACGCCCGGTGGCGGCTGGAACCCGCCGACCTGCCCGGTCACGAGCCGCGCGAACTCGATCGTCTGCAGATCGGCATAGGCATCGCCGATCGCCTGCAGCCCGATCGGCAATCCCTGCGTGTTGGGGCCGGTGGGAAACACAGTGGCCGGCAGGTAGCTGCAGGTCGCGAGCCCTGCCCAGAACAGCTGCTGAAAGTAAGGAACCTCGGCGCCGTCGATGCTGAGCTTGCGGCCGCGATACGCGCCGTGCTGGTGCTCGAACGCGACGCACGCTGCGATCGGGCACACCACGATGTCCCACTCACGGAAGAACTCGCGCCACGCAAGTCGCAATCGCGCGCGCTCTGCGTCGAGCTGGATCCAGTCGCGATGCGTGAGGTCGCTGGCGGAATCCGTCGCGGCGTTCAGGAGCCTGCGATACACGAACGCAGCATGCTTTGCGGAGAAGTCGGGACGCGCCGTGTCCGATACCTTCACGCCGAGTGCGGCGAGTCGATCGCCGAGCGATTGACAGCGATCCGCGATTTCCCGCTGCACGGGTGCGTTCTCATCAGTCGGCCAGATCGCGACGCGATACTCGCTCAACTTCCGCCAGTGCTCGGGCAGCGCGACGCGCACTGCGCGGTTCAACCTGCCGGGTCCGACGAGCAGGCGCAGCGCGAGATCGAGATCCTCCGCGCTGCGTGCGAGCGGTCCGGCGACGACGAGATCGCCATTGCCCACAGCGGGTGGCAGGACGAGGCCATCGCTGCCGATGATGTCGTACGTCGGCTTGTGACCGAACACGCCGCTGTAGTGCGCGGGATTGCGGATCGAGCCGCCGATGTCGCTGCCGACTTCGAGGCTCGTGAGGCCCGCGGCCAGCGCGGCTGCCGCGCCGCCCGAGGACCCGCCCGGTGTGCGTGTGCGATCCCACGGATTGTGGGTTACGCCGTAGATGTCGTTGTAGGACTGAAAGTCGAGCAGCCGGAACGGCACATTGGTCTTGCCGAAGATCACCGCACCAGCGGCCTTCATGCGCTCAACGACGAGGTCATCGCGATTTGCGACATGACTCAACGTGCGGTCGCCCCAGGTCGTCGGCAGCCCGGCCACGTCGAACGACTCCTTGATCGTCATCGGCACACCGTGCAGCGGACCGCGCGGCAGCCCGCGCGCGAGTGCGTCATCTGCCTGCCTCGCGCTCTCGTACGCCCGTTCCCAGTCGAGCACGACAATGGCATTGAGGACAGTATTCAATCGCTCAACGCGCGCGCGAAAATATTCGAGGCATTCCACCGCGCCGATCTCACGGTTGCGCAGTTGCGCTGCGATATGCAGCGCGCTCTGGAAGCACAGAGACGTCATCGAGTCGCCCCCCGAACCCTGTAGACAGTGCAATATACTTCGCGCCATGCAAACGGTCTCGGCTCGAGTGGTCACTATCGGCGCAGCGCGCTGGCGCTGGCTGCCGACGTGCGCTTGGCTGGGCGGCCTCGTTGCCTATCTCACGGCCATCCTGCTCGCCAGCGACTACGCTGCGATCTGGATCAACGATATCGCTTGGACCGCCACCTCGGCATGCGCGGCCTGGGCCTGCCTGCGAACCTCGCGCAGCGTCGAGCGCCCGCGGCGCCGCGCCTGGCTGCTGCTCGGCCTCGGGTGCGTCAGCTGGCTGATCGGTCAGCTGCACTGGAACTACAGTCAGCTGATCCTCGCCGTCGGCATTCCGTTTCCGAGCATCGGTCAGATCTTCTTCAGCGCCTTCGCGCTGTTCGCGATCGCCGCCGTGCTGCAGATGCCCGAGGCGCGCGAGCGCTCGCAGTTCACGTTCAAGCATCTCGGCAACATCGGGCTGGTCACGTGCTGTCTGCTGATGACGATCGTGCTCGGCACGCTCGAGCCGGCGCTGCAGAGTCGCGTGCCCGGTTTCTACCTGGTGATCGCGGTCGCACATACGCTGCTGGTCGCCGCCACATTCCTCACGGCGCTGTACGCGGTGTGGACCTATCGCTGGAGCGCGAGCTGGACGCCGATGCTGCTGCTGGTGATTGCCACGAGCATCTACGCAATCGTGAATCTGGTCTATGCGCAGTCGCTGCTCACCAACACCTATCGCGCATCCGACCTGCTCAACGTCAGCTGGGTCGTCATTTCGGACTGATCGCGGTCGCGGCGCACGAGCAGTCGTGGCTGAGTCAACGCGATCATCGCGAGTTGTCGCAGGGGATCCTGGCGCACGAGCGTTGGCTCGAAGCGGTCATCCCGGCGCTGCTGCTCATCATCATGGTCGTGGTCGCCGTGAGCAGCTCGAAGACGCTCACTACACGCGTCATCCTCTCCGCTGCCACGGTGTTCATCCTGTTCGCGATCGTCCTCGGCGTACGCGAGGCGTGGATCCAGAACGAATCGCAGCAGCTGACACGCAAGATCGTGGCGACCAACGAGCAGCTGCAGTCAGCGAACGTCGAGCTGCGGCTGAGCGAAGCACGCTATCGTGAATTGAACACGGCGCTCGAGCAGCGCGTCAGCGAGCGCACGAATGAGCTGAAGCGCGCGTACGACGAGCTGGAAGGGTTTTCCTATGCGGTCGCGCACGACTTGAAAGCGCCGCTGCGCGCGATCAACGGTTTCGCGCACCTGTTCGAAGCGGAGATGGAGGCTCAGCTGAGCGCGCAGGCGCGCGAGCATCTCTCGCGCATCCGCAACGGCTCGCTGCGCATGGCGACGCTGATCGACGATCTGCTCGCGTACTCGCACATCGACCGGCGCGGCTTGCAATCGAGCGTGATCGCGCTGCCGGAGCTGATCGATTCGGTCCTGATGCAGTATGCGGACGAAGTGCAGCGTCGCCACATCGACCTGTCGATACAGGTCGAGCCGCTGAAGCTGCGCGTCGACGCGGAAGGATTGCTGCTCGCGCTGCGCAACCTGTTCGAGAACGCGCTGAAGTACACGCGCGAGCGCCAGCATGCGCACATCCAGGTGCACGCGCATCGCAACGATCTCGGCGTGGTGCTCAGCGTCGCCGACAACGGCATCGGCTTCGAGATGGAATACCACGACCACATCTTCAAGATCTTCCAGCGCCTGCACCGTGACGATCAATATCCCGGCACGGGCATCGGCCTGGCGCTGGTGCGCAAGGCGGTCGAGCGGATCGGCGGGCGAGTGTGGGCGCAGAGTCGCCCGGGCGAAGGCGCGACTTTCAATATTCAGTTGCCGAAGTCTGCGATGGTGTAGCCGCGCGCGGCTCGTTCGGCGTCCGCCATGCGCGCGCGACGCGCTCCGAGAACTGATAGCGATCGAGCACCCAGACCAGCGTGAGGCAACCGGCGAGCGCCAGGACGGCGCCAGTCGTGAATGCGGTCGCATAGCCGAACGCGTCCGCGAGCGCTCCGCCGCAGAGGTTCGCAATCATGCCGACGACTATCACGACGCACGCAAGCAGCGTGTAGTCGGTTCCTGCGTGCTCCGGATCGGAGGCATCCATCATCAGGGCGAACAGCGCGACCGTGGCCATCGTGCCGAGCACCCCCTCGGCGATCGTGGCGACCCACAGCAAGCCGATGCCGCCGACGCCGAGCGCAGCGATGACATAGAGCATGAACGATGCAACCTGTCCGACGCCGCTGATGAGCACTGCATTGCGCCGGCTCGTGCTGAACGCGAGCCAGCCGCCCGCGAGTGCGCCAGCGATGCTCATCGCATTGCCGACCCCGCCCTTGAGCAGCGAGATTCCGCCGAGGCCGAGTCCCTGATCGGTCAGGAACGGCACGAGTAGCGTCGTCAGCAGCTGGTCGCCGAAGCGGTAGCAGAAGATCAGCGCGGCGAGCAGCAGGATGCCCCGCGTCAGAAAGCGTCGCAGCCAGCCGAACGACAGCTGTGCAGTGCTCGGCCGCACTTCTCTTGCGTCGTGCCGCGGCTCCTGCATCAGGAGCACGGGCACGATGGTCAGCGCGAGCAGCGCAGTCATGCCGACGAATGCCAACGACCAATCCGTCAGCGTGAGGACCTTGAGCAGCAGCCCGCCGCCGAACATCATCCCGACTCGATACGCGCCTACCTGGATGCCGTTGGCGATGCCGAGCTCGCGTGCATCCAGCATGCGTACCGCGAGACCGTCCGTAGCGATGTCCTGGGTGGCCGCGATCATGTTGAACACGAAAGCGGCAGCGAATAGCAGCACATAGTTGCCTTCGAGCTGCAGTTGCGAGATCACAGCCGCAACCACTAGCCCCGACACCTGCAGCGTCAGCAACCAGCTGCGGCGCGTGCCGCGGTGATCGACGAAGGGTGCCCACAAGAACTTCAGCAGCCACGGCAGCGTCAGCAAGATGCCTGCCACGCTGATTGTCTTCAGCGACTGCCCGCTCTGCCGCAGCATCGCGGGCACGACGATCGTGAAGAACCCGAACGGCAGTCCCTGCGCGAAATAGAGCGCGATCAGCAGCGTGATCTTCTGCGCGCGGGCCATCGCGTATGCGTCGCCTTGCTAGTCGCTGACCTGCACCAGCAGTTTGCCGAAGTTGCTGCCCTTGAACAGTCCCATGAACGCTTGCGGCGCGTTCTCCAGGCCACGCGTGATGTCTTCGCGATACTTGATCTTGCCTGCCTGCAGCCACTGGCTCATGTCGGCGACGAAGGCCGGGAAGCGGTTGTAGTAGCTGGAGATGATGAAGCCCTGCACCTTGATCTGGCGGATGAGGAGCATGCCCAGCAGCTGCGAGCTGCGGTCCGGGCCGGCGGGCAGACTGGTCGCGTTGTATTGCGCGATCAGGCCGCACAACGGCACGCGTGCGTGCACGTTGAGCAGCGGCAGCACCGCGTCCCACACCGCGCCGCCGACGTTCTCGAAGTACACGTCGATGCCTTTCGGGCACGCGTCCTTCAGCAGGCTCACCATGCTCGAGTCGCGGTGATCGATGCAGGCGTCGAAGCCCAGCTCCTTCACCGCGTAGTCGCATTTCTCTTTGCCGCCCGCGATGCCGACTGCGCGCAGTCCCTTGATCTTTGCAATCTGACCGACGACCGAGCCGACTGCACCGGTCGCGGCGGCGACGACCAGCGTCTCACCGGCCTTCGGCTCGCCGATGTCGAGCGTGCCGACGTACGCCGTGAGGCCCGGCATGCCGAGCACGCCGAGCGCGTACGAAGGCCGCGGAATGCGCGGATCCAGCTTGTTGAGCCCCGAGCCGTTCGAGATCTGGTACTCCTGCCAGCCGCTGTACGACAGCACCATGTCGCCTTCCTTGAACTGCGGATTGCGGGTCGCGACGATGCGCGACACCGTGCCGCCGACCATCACGTCGTTGAGCCCGGTCGCGGCCGCGTACGACGGCCCTTCGCTCATCCGGCTGCGCATGTACGGGTCGAGCGAGAGGAACACCGTCTGCATCAGGATCTCGCCGTCCTTCAGCGCCGGGATCGGCGCTTCTTCGAGGCGGAAGTCGGCAAGTGTCGGCTCGCCCTGCGGGCGGTTGGCGAGCACGATGCGGCGGTTCTTCTTCGGCGTCGCGCCGAGCGCATGCCCGGACAGCAGCGTTGCGCCCACGGCCAGCGAGCCGGCCGCGATGAAATCTCTGCGAGTCTGCATGACGGTCCCCCTGCGAATTGTGGGGCCGACTCTATCACTGTAGGTCGGGCTTTGGCCCGACAGCGCTACATCGCCGTCCAGCCGCCGTCGAGGGTGATGCACTGGCCGGTGATGTTGCGCGCCGGCGGACTGAGCAGGAAGTCGACCGTGCCGGCCAGCTCGTCGAGTCCGATGAACTGCCGCTTCGGCATCGGCTTGAGCATGATCTCCTCGATCACCTGCTCGCGCGTCAGCTGGTGGCGGGCAGCCAGCGCTTCGATCTGCGTATCGACCAGCGGCGTCTTCACGTAGCTCGGACACACGGTGTTGATCGTGATGTCGGTGTCGCGGGTCTCGAGCGCGATCGACTTGCTGAAACCGACGAGACCGTGCTTCGCCGCGACGTAGGCGCTCTTGTACGGCGACGCGACCAGCGCATGAATCGAGCCGATGTTGACGATGCGCCCGAAGCCTTTGCGTCGCATTGACGGCAGCGTCGCGCGCGTCAGCAAAGCTGCTCCCGTGAGCATCACGGCGATCAGCTGCTGCCACTTCTCGGGCGGAAAGTCTTCGAGCGGCGCGACGTATTGCAGTCCCGCGTTGTTGATCAGCACGTCCGGCGGATCGTCGGCGACGCGCGCCAGCGCCCGTTCGATCTGCGCAGCGTCCGCGACGTCGAACGCGAGCTTGCGAATCGGCCCCGCAATTTCCAGCGGCTGCAGATCGCACGCGATCACGCGATGGCCGAGCGCGGCGAAGTGCTGCGTCAGCCCGAGCCCGATCCCGCTCGCAGCGCCGGTGATGAGAATGCTGTAAGGCATGGAGTCAAAGAACGCCCTCCCCCGCGCGCGCGGAGGAGGGCAGAGGGGGATCAATAGCGATAGGTCGCGCTCACCGCGACGGTGCGCGGCGGGCCGTAGAAGCCGATCTGGCTGATGTTCGTGTTGCCGAAGTCGTAGCCGGCGACGCGGTACTCCTCGTCGAGCACGTTCTTGCCTTCGAGCGCGAAGCGCCAGGCCTGGTTGGCCGTCGTGTACGAGACGCCGACATCGAGCACGTCGTAGGCATCCTGGTCCGTGATGCTCGCCGTGGTGTTCGCGACCTTGGTGCGGCTGCGGTACTGGTAGCCCAGGTGCGCAGCGAGATCGCCGGCGCCAAGCTCCCAGCTGTACGTCGCACCCAGGAATGAGGTCCAGTCAGGCGAGTTGATCGGCTCGTTGAGCGAGCTGATGTCGCGGCGGCAGCCCTCGGCCGGCGGCACGCAACCCACCAGGAACTCCTCGAACTGCGCGTCCAGGTACCCGACGTTGAGCACCATCGTCAGCGCCGGCACCGGCCGCCAGATCGATTCCAGCTCCGCGCCCTTGTTGAGCTGCTTGCCGGCGTTGAGCACTGCGGTGGCGTTGGTCGGATTGCCATTGAGGTTCACGAACTGCTGGCTGCCGATCTGCACGTCGTGATACGGAGTGTAGAACACCGTGAGGTTCAGCTGCAGCGTGTCGTCCAGCCAGTTCGACTTCATGCCGACCTCGAAATTGTCGGCCGTTTCCGAGTCGTAGCCGGCGGTCGTGTTCGGGTTCGCGGCCTGGTTGCCGCGCATGTCGAAGCCGCCGCTCTTGAAGCCCGCGCTGTACCCGGCGTAAGTCAGCACGTTGTCGCTCAGGCGATAGTCCACACCCAGTCGCGGCGAGACGTCCGAGAACGTGCGCTTGGCGGTGTAGTCGCTCTGGACCGCGAGCAGCAGGAAGCCGGGCGGCACGTTGTTCTCGTCGAACAGCGTCTGATTCGCCGGCAACCGGCCAAGATATTGCGCGACGAACACCGTTGCTTCCTTCTCGTCCTGATTCCAGCGCGCGCCGACGTTGAGGTTCAGCCGATCGGTCAGCGTCCAGGTCGTATCGGCATAGACAGCGATGCTCTGCGTGTCGACGCTGCCTTTCGTCAGCGCCGTGAGATTGATGGCGCCGAGCGATGCATCGAAGGCGCCGCGCGCCGTGCCGTCGAAGTAGTAGACGCCGGCTACGCCTTTGACCTTGTCACTCGTGTAGGTCAGCTGCGCTTCGCCGCTGGCTTGATCGTCGCTGTATCGCGCCGGCACCTGGAAGAGGTTGGCGTTCAGCTCCTCGAAGTCGATGAACTGCCGGCCGTCGCCTTCGCGATAGGCGCCGACGAGCTTGAGATCGAGCGCGTCCGTCAGCCCCTGCGTGTAGGTCGCCGCGATGCCTTTGCTGATGAAGCGATCCTTGTCGACCGGCATGTCGGTGCGCTGATCGAAGCGGTCGTTGAGCGGCGCCGCCCCGATGCTGTTCAGGCGTTGGCCGCCGGCGGCGTTCGAGTTGTCCTGGATCGTGTCCGCGAGCACGCGCAGCTTCGAGCTGTCGCCCCACACGAACGTGGCGTTGGCGCGTGCCGCGAGCACGTCCTTGTTCGAGACGTCCTGGCCGACATGATTGAACGCGCGCGGGTTGCCGTCGTCCACGATCTCGCCGTAGCCGTCGCGCTGCAGGTACGCGACCGCTGCGCCTAGGTAGACGTGATCTGCCACCACCGGCAGGGAGCCGCCGACTTTGATGTCGCGCTGGTTGTAGCTGCCGCCGGTCGCCGTGATGTTGAGATCCGGATCCTCGGTGGCGATGTCGCGCGTCACGTACTTGATCGCACCGGCGATCGTGTTCTTGCCGTACAGCGTGCCTTGCGGCCCGCGCAGCACTTCGATGCGCTCCACGTCGTAGACGTCGAGCAAAGCGCCTTGCGGGCGCGCGATGTACACGTCGTCGAGGTAGATGCCGACGCCCGGCTCGAAGCCCCACAGCGGGTCGTTCTGACCGACGCCGCGGATGTACGCGTTGATCGTGCTGGTGGTTGCGCGACCAGCGTTCACCTTGATGTTCGGTGCGTACGCGGTGATGTCTTCGAGCGTGCGCACGTTCTGCTCCAGCAGCTGGTCGGCGGTCAGCGCCGTGATCGCGACCGGGACGTCCTGCAGGCTCTCCTCGCGGCGGCGGGCCGTCACGGTGACCTGCTCGATCGTGCCGGCCTGGGCGCCCGGTTCGGCAGCCACGACCGGCCCGGACACTGGTAGGCTGCACGCCGCAGCGGCGGCGAGGGCAAGGCGGATGGCGGCGCGGCAAGCATGACTGGACATGGCGAGACCCCCTGGATAGCGCCGGCGAGCGTGGCCGGAGCATTTATTCATCGGTTGATGATTAATAGCAGATTGCCTCGCGCGCGCCCGTCTGTCAAATATTCATCAATCAATGAAATTGACCGCGGGCTGGTGCATCGCGCCAGCTCCGCGACAAGGACCCGACCATGGCAGTGAAACGCCCCGTCAAGCCCAAGTCCGTCAAACAGCGGGCGCGCCGCGGCCGCCCGCTGAAGAACGACGCTACGCCCGACATGCGCGAGCGCATCCTCGACGCCGCGGAAGATCACTTCTCGCGGCACGGTTTCTGGGGCGTGACCATCCGCGAAGTGGCGCAGGACGCGAAGGTAGACACGGCGCTGCTGCACTATTACTTCGACACCAAGCGCGGACTGTTCGATGCGGTGTTCGGGCGCCGCGCCGAGGTCATCAACCGCGAACGCATCGAATCGATCGACGTGTATGAGCGCGAAGCCGGCAGCGCGATCACTGCGGAAGGCGTGATCAATGCGTTCCTGCAGCCGATCCTCGAGCGGGCGGCGCAGGGCGACCAGCGCTGGCACAACTACTTTGCGCTGATCGCGCAGGTCAACAACACGCCGGCGTGGGGCGGCGAGACGATGGCGCGCACGTTCGATCCGGTGATCCACCGCCTGATTCGCGCGCTGCGCAAAGCATTGCCCGATGCGACGGAAGAGGACCTGTACTGGAGCTATCACTTCCTGTCGGGTGCGCTCACGCTGTCGCTGTCGCAGACCGGCCGTATCGATCGCTTGTCGAACGGGCTGTGCAAGTCGAGCGATTTCGAGTCGATCGGCCACCGCATGGCGCCCTTCATCGCGAGCGGCTTCGAACGCCTCTGCAAGCCCTCTCCTGTCGGTCGGGCTTCAGCCCGGCAAACGCACCGCCTCACGGACCCGCGCTCATGAGCTGGTTCGTCGAAGGTCTCACCTACGTCCTCAGCACCGTGGGTGCGCTGCTGCCGATCGTGAATCCGCTCTCCGCCGTCGGCCTGGTGATGAGCATCACCGCGGATCTGACCGAACAGGAGCGCAATGAGCAGATCGGCCGCGCCTGCGTCTACATGTTCTGCATCCTCACCGCGTTCCTGGTCGCGGGCGGCCTGATCATGAACTTCTTCGGCATTTCCATTCCGGGGCTGCGCATCGCCGGCGGCATGATCGTCAGCTATCTCGGCTTCCGCATGCTGTTCCCGGAATCGGCTGCGATCTCGGGCCAGGAGCGCGCCGAGGCGCGAGCGAAAGCGGACGTTTCCTTCACGCCGCTTGCGATGCCGAGCTTGTCCGGGCCGGGCTCGATCGCTGTCGTCATCGGCATGTCGACGACCGTGCAGATGAGTCAGCACATCGTCGTGGGCTACGTGCTGGTCGCGATCGGCATCGCGATCACGGCGCTGATTTCCTACATCGTGCTGCGCGCAGCGACGCGGCTCGACAAGGTGCTCGGCGCAACCGGCATGAACGCGATGGCGCGCATCATGGGCTTCCTGCTCATCTGCATCGGCATCCAGTTCGTGATCAACGGCGTGACCGGCGTCGTCAGCCAGATGAAGTAAATCCCGACCTACTTCAGAGCGGGCTTGTTCACTGCCGTCACAGCGCGGTCGCGGAACTCGACGCTGCCGCCGAGGAAGGCTGACGAGCCGATCTCCAGCGCGTAGAGCAGCACGCGCGTGTCGCCATCTTGCCGCATCGACGTCGGCGGGCCGAGCACGCCGATCACCTCGAGCTCGCTCATTCCAGTGCGCACGCGATCCCAGCGGTTCGCTTCGAGCCACGTAGTCGAGCTCGCTGCGGCCGGTGCGCCGGAGGAACGGGTAGACGAGCTGCGATCGCCCGCGCGGGATTGCTGTTGGCGCAGGTCGTCGAGCTGTCGCGTGAGCGTCTGCACTTCGCGCTCCAGGTTGCGAACATCCTGTTCGACCTTCATCAGACGGTAGGTATCGTCGTCCGCTGCCATCGCGCCGTGGCACATCAGCGCGAGCAGTGCGACCAGCGAGTAACGCATGACGCCTCTCCGGGTGCATTTCGACTACGCTGGAAACGATACCGCAATCTGGTAGCCTGAAACCGGCGGCCAACGCAGGAAAAGAAGAATGACCATCAACGCCCGTTATCTCGTAGTCGTTGTCGCACTTCTGGCTGCATGCACTACGCAGTCGCCGCGGAAGGTCGAAGCGCCGGCGCAGACGGTGCCGCCGGTCGCGTCGCTCACGATCCGCATGGAATATGCGACGGACCGTGCCGCGGGCAGTGTCGTGGCTTGGACACGCCAGACGCGGCTGTGGATGGGTCTCGTCCGGGGAGCCGTAATGGGCACCCCCGACGTGACGCTCCAGGACTACGCCTTCAGCCCGCCGCAGTTCACTCTGGACCTCGAAGCACTGACGCCAACGGCGGACGAGCACGCGCAACCGCTGATCATGCCAGCCCTGGCTCGCGGCTTTCGCGTCGAGCCTGTCGAGACGCGCATTGCGCGCGTCGGGACCTACAGCTACGACGCCGAGACTGGCGACGCGCTCGGCTTCTCCGGGTTCATCGACCCGGCTGACCGCCAGCTCCTCACGCTGATCTACGTCGATCGTCCGTGTCGGCTGTACGGAACGATCAGACTCGAGGAATCGAAGGTCGCAGACCTGGACGCGCGTGCATCCACGGCGGGATTCCACTGGCTGAAGATCAACGATCAGGACCCGGCTCACCAGCGCATCGTGCTGGCGCCTCCCTTGCCGGAGGTCACGCACCTGGTCGTCATCGCGCAGTAGCGCCGATGCCGAATCCAGGCAACAACGGCTACGAAATCGTCCGCGGCATCGGCCGCTGGGACCTGGTCGCGCTGATGGTCAACATCACGATCGGCTCCGGCATTCTCGGCCTGCCCGCGAAGCTGTACGCCCTCACTGGCGTTTACAGCGTGCTCGCACTCGTGCTGTGTGCGGCGCTGCTCGCGATCGTTGCGATCTGCTTCGCCGAAGTCGGCAGCCGCTTCACGCATACCGGCGGTCCTTACCTCTTTACACGCACAGCGTTCGGCACGACGCCGGGCTTCATCGTCGGCTGGCTCTACTGGGTCTCGCGCGTGCTCACGTTCGCGACGATCTGCAACTTGCTGGTCGTGTACGTCGCGCGCGTCGTCCCTGCGCTGCAGGGGCCAGTGCCCCGCATCGCGATCGTGTCGCTCGTCGTGCTCGGCATCCTGCTCGTGAATCTGTTCGGCATCCGCCAGGCGACGATCGTCAGCAATGGCCTGACGCTATTGAAGGTGTCGCTGCTGTTCGTGTTCGGTGTCGTCGGCATTCTCGCCGTGAATGCCTGGCCGGATGCGCCGGCCGCACTGCCGCCGGCCGGAGATTTCAGCGACGCCATGCTGCTCGGCATCTTTGCGTTCGTCGGCTTCGAAGCCGCGCTGGTCAGTGCGGGTGAAACCCGCAATCCACGGCGCGACGTGCCGTTCTCGGTCGCGATGTCGCTGCTGATCGTGCTCATGCTCTACGCCGGTGTGCAGATCGTGTGTATCGGTGCGGTGCCCGAGTTGGCTGCGAGCACGGCGCCGTTCGCGGATGCCGCGGTCGTGCTCTGGGGACCCGTGGGCGAGACAGTGATCGGCGTCGGCGCGATCGTGATCATGCTCGGCTCGCTCAACAGCGGATTTCTCGCGACCTCGCGCTTGCCGTTCGCTTTCGCCGAGCAAGGCGACGTGCCGGCGGTGCTCGCCCGCGTCCATCCGCGATTCAGAACGCCGCACATCGCGATCTTCGCGAGCGCGGCGCTGGTGTGGCTCGCCACCGTCGCGAGCTCGTTTCTCTCGGCGATCACGCTTGCGACCAGCACGCGCATGGTCGTCTACATCGCAGGATGCATCGCGTTGATCGCGCTGCGCCGGCGCCCGGATGTGCAGCCGGCCGGATTCATCGCGCCGTTCGGTCCCGCGATTGCCGTGATTGCGAGCGTCCTGTCTTTCGCGCTGCTCGCGAACGCATCCAGCCGCGAATTGCTGCAACTGGCGATCGCGGCTGTCGTCGGCGTCGTCATCCTTGCCGGTGTGCGCGCGCTGTCAAAGCGGAAGTAGGCCCGGCGATTGTCATTCCTGCGGTGGAAACTCCGGGAAGCGCGGCAGGCCGTCAGCGATCTTCAGCCACGGCAACCGCTTCGAATCCCAGTAATGCAGCGTTGGCGGCAGCGCTGCCGGTGCCCGGCGGCACATGAAACAGTGACAAAGCGCGGCCAGCAGCGGCTCGCCCTCAGCACGATAGCGGATGGCGCCGCACTGGCAGCCTCCTTCGCGAACGTTCGTCATGTCCACACCCTCATGCTGGGAGTCAACCGAAGACTGCGAACACCTGGCGCGACAGCGCGACCGGCTGTCCTTGCGGATTCTGCAGCAGGCCGGTCTGATTCACGTAGCCCTCGGTCGCGGCGTCCACGTCGGTGTCGATGCGCCACCATTCTTCCGGGCCGAAGCCGAATTCGTGCTCGAAGAACTCGAGGTTCCAGACCAGCGAGCTGGCCGGCGCAGGCGCAGTCATCATCGACAGCGCTGGCGTCGGAATGCAGTCGACGAGCGCGATGATGTGTGACTCGGTCAGCGGCGACGGGTCGCGATGACGGATGAAGCAGATCGAATTCGAGCGCGTGCCGGAGAACGGTCTCGCGCCTTGCGCCCAGCGATGCGCGAAGTGCTGCAGGAACGGCGGCGTGCGCTCGGGCTGAAAGCGCATCTCGTTGATCTCGTCGATCTTGCGCGGCGCTTCGGTCACCGGCGGTTTCACCGTGATGATCGACGGACGCGCCAGACCGTAGACGCCGACCTGAATCGCCGCGACCTGATCGCCATCGAGAATGTCGCAATGCGCGAGCGTCACCGCACGACCGACGCGCAGTACGCGCGCGTGCATCGACCATGTACCGGCGCTGGCGGGGCCGACGAATGTCGTCTGCAACGAGCGCAGCGGTCGGTCGTTCGCTACGAGGCGGCGCATCGCCTCGTTGCCCGCGGCGGCAATCAGGCCTCCGAACGTCGCCCGGCCCTGACCCCAGTCCTCGGTCACGGTGATGCGGAACTGCGAATCGCCCGCGGCGACGACGGAGCGCAGGATCTCGGAGAACTGCATGCGCCGAGTATAGCTACACGATAGCTAGAGGAGCTTGGCGCCGTTCGGCACCGCGCGCTCGGGCCGCGCCAGCACCACGCGGCCCTGCTCGTCGTGAAAGCCCGTGACCAGGACCTCGGACTGAAACGGCCCGATACGCTTCGGCGGAAAGTTGACGACGCCGATCACCTGCTGCCCGACCAGCTCTGCTTTGCCGTAGAGCGCAACGATCTGCGCACTCGACTGGCGGATGCCGATCTCGGGCCCGAAGTCGATGCGCAGCTTCCAGGCCGGCTTGCGCGCTTCGGGAAAGTCGAGCACTTCGAGAATCGTTCCGACGCGCAGCTCGACGCGCTCGAAGTCGGACCACTGGATCTGCTGCATAGGCTGCAGTCTACAGCCTTGCAGCCTTCCTCATGCCGGTTGCGGCTTCGGTCCGACGTACAGCGCCGTCGGCCGGATCAGCCGATTGTCCTGGCGCTGCTCGACGACGTGCGCGACCCACCCGAACACTCGCGCGGCCGCGAAGCACGCCGTGAACAGTTCCTTCGGAATGTCGAGCGCGAGGTACACGACGCCTTTGTAGAACTCGAGATTCGCGCGCAGCGAGCGCTTGCGGTTGCTCGTCTGCTCGACGAACGCCTCATCGATCGCAGCCAGAACTTCGAACAGCTGCTTCGCTTGTCCCGCCGTGGCGATCTGCTGCGCCGTCGCGCGGATGACGCGCGCGCGCGGATCGACGACCCGATATTCGCGATGGCCCATGCCCATCACGAGCCGTCCGGTCGCAAGGCAATTCGCGACGAACGCGCTCGCCTGCTGCGGGCTGCCGACTTCCAATGCCATCTCGAGCGCGTGTTGATCGGCGCCTCCGTGCAGCGGACCGTACAGCGCACCGATCGCGGCCGACAGGGCGGCGGACGGCGGCGCCAACGTCGATGACACGACGCGCGCGGCGAAGGTGCCCGCATTGAAGCTGTGATCCAGTTGCAGGATTTGGGTGACCTCGAATGCGGTCACCTGCTCGGGCGTCGGGGTTGTGTCGTGGAGCAGCTGCAGGAAGCGCTCGCCGTAGCGACGCGAGGCAGGATACGGCCGCTCCAGGTGATCTTCGATCGCCGCATGGATCAAGCCGATTGCGGCAGGCAAACGTGCCGCGACGATCAGGCCTTCCTCTTCCAGCGTCGAGCGACCCAGGCTCACGGCCGGCGGCTCCAGGGCCAGGAGCGGGGCAATGGCTTGCAGCGTGGCCATCGGATGTTCGCCGTGACGCGCCAGCTCACGCAGCGAAGTAGCCAGCTCCGGCGGCAGTCGGCCGGCGGCCCAGAGATATTCCTCGACTTCCTGCAGGCGTTCGCGGTCCGGCAGCTCGCCGAACACCACCAGGTGCACGACCTCGGCAAAACTATGTCGAATGAGCGACTCGATCGACTGGCCGCGGTAATAGAGGCGGCCTGCCTCGCCATCGACCAGCGACACCGCGGTGGTATCGGCGATCACGCCTTCGAGCCCTTTCTGAACCTGTACCGAATCGCTCATGACCTGGACTCCGGTTTCTGACCGGGTCACGTTACGACGGAGCGGGCCGGAAAACCTATTAGCGGCCGCGATCCCGCTATCAGGCCGGACGAACTACAATTGCCCCATGCAGATCGAGCGCAACGAGATCCGCTGCTTTCACGCCGTGGTCGAAGCCGGCGGCTTCAGCCGTGCGGCCGAGCGGCTGGATCTGTCGCAATCCGCGGTCAGCCAGGCGATCGCCAACCTCGAGCACCGTCTCGGTGCGGTGCTGTTACGCCGCGGTAATCCGCCGCAACTCACCGAGGCCGGCATTCGACTGCTGCGCTTCGCCGAAACGGTGATGAACGAGGAGCGTGAGACGCTTGCGGACATCGCGCAGATCAGGACCGGCGCGCTCTCGACTTTGTCACTGGCGCTGTCGCCGGCAGCGAACGCGCGCTTCGGTATCGCGCTGCTACGGGAATTTTCCGAGCGCAATCCGCTGACACGGTTCAAGGTCGTGGTCGCGCCGAGCCGCGAGATCGTCTACGGCGTCGCGGACGGGCGCTGGGAGCTGGGTTTCGGGCCGCTGTTGCACACGATGCCGGAATATTTCGCATTCCATTCGTGCTTTTCCGAAACGCGGCGGCTGATGGTGGCGCGCAATCACCCGGCGCGCGACGCGCTGCTGCGCGATCCGCAGGCGACGTTGCGCACGGTGCCGCTGATCACTTCGTACCTCGACGAGCCGGCGCGGCGGCCGAGCGGCGATCGGTTGCGCAACGCGTTCGCGACGGTGTGGGAAGTGAGCCACATGGATCTGCGGCTCGCGCTCGTCGTCGAGGGCAAGGGCGTGACGTACGTGTCGGACCTGGTCACCGACTTGCCGCCGGAGCTGGTGCCCATCGAGGGCTTGCCGTTCTCGAGCATCGAGCGCCAGGTCGGCGTGTATTACCGCAAGCACCAGCCGCTTTCGCAGGCGGGTGCAAGGTTCCTGGCGCTATGCCGGGAGCGATGGAAAGTCTAACTCCGCGATGACGTAGCGGTTGCGGCCGGCGCCCTTGGCCTTGTAGAGCGCCTGGTCGGCGCGCCGGTACATCGTTTCGAACCGGGCTTCGCTCAGCGGCGCGATGTCGATGCCGATCGACACGCCGGAGCGCACCTTGTTCAGAATCCGCCGCGCGATCTCGGTCGCGGCATCCAGATCGCAGCCCGCCGCGAAGATCAGGAACTCGTCGCCGCCGAAGCGCGCGCAGATGTCGCTCGCGCGCACGCTCTCGCGGATCGCCTCGGCGACGCTCACGAGCAACTCGTCGCCGTGCACGTGACCATAGTTGTCGTTGATGCCTTTCAGGTTGTCGACGTCGACGAGGATGGTCGCGTACGTGGACGCGCGCACGGCCAGCGCTTCGGTGACTGCCGTCAGCGCGCCGCGGCGGTTGAGCAGGCTGGTGAGCTCGTCGCGGAGCGACGCGCGATATTCTTTCTCGATGCGATCGTTCACGTCGTAGTGATAGCGCGCCGCGAGGTAGCCGATCAGCAGTGCGAGCAGCACCGCGCCGGTCAGCGTGCCGATCGAGATGGCGCGGAAGCTCGCTTCCTGCGCGAGGTAGTACTGCAGATCGAAGTCGACGCCGACGAAACCGCTGTAGCGGCCCTGGCTGTCGTAAATCGGCGCGTGCCCGGAGAGGAACGTCCCGTACTTGTCGCGCTGGAACGAGGGATAGACATAGGTCTGGCCCGCGGCGATCCGCTGCAGCCAGTCGGGATCGGGCTCCGCGTCGAGCTGCTTGAACGGCTCCATGTACTCGGAGGGCACGAGCTTGTGCGGCGATTTCAGCTTGTCCGGCTCCGCCGCGGTGTCGACGACGAAGAACGTCTCGCCGTTGCGCTCGACCATCGTGTAGACGTAGAAGATGTCGGGGTAAGCGGCGTGGAAACGCACCAGCGGTTCGAGTGTCCGCGCATAGAGCTCAGGCGTCTTGTTCGCGGGATCGAGCAGCTGGCGGTGCAGGTCGCCGTCGACGACGCTGGCCGCGAGCCGTGCTACCGCGCCGACGTGTGAGCGCAAAACCTCCAGGCGCGCCTGCTTCGACAGCACCTGAGGAATGGCGACGATCGTGCCTAGCACCACGGCGGCAGCGAGGCTGACGATCCAGAACGTGCGCGGGGTGAAGCGGCGGGTTGCAGACACGCGCGCATTTTCGCACAGTCGCGCGAGGGACCGCACAGCAAAACACGCTGTGCGCGAACTTGCACTTCTTGTTGCCCCCGTCATATTGATACGGCCCGGCCAGTCCATCGACAATGTCGCATGACTGCAGCTCATCCAGAGTTCGTTGTCGCGCTGGAAAAGGGGATGACCGTCGCGTTCTGGGCGAAGCTGCAGCCGCGTGCGCCGGCGGTCGTCGCGGAAACCGGCAACCGCACTTACGGCGAGCTCAACGCACGCAGCAATCAGATCGTTCGCGCATTGCGGGCGCAGGGCATCGGCGCCGGCGCCGGCGTCGCGCTGTTGTGCGCCAATCGCACCGAGTTCGTCGAGATGTTCTGGGCGACGCGTCGCGCCGGCATCCGCATGACGCCGGTGAACTGGCGTCTGAGCGGCGAGGAAGCCGCGTACATCGTCAATGACTGCGATGCGCAAGCGTTCTTCGCGCATGCGCGTTTTCAGGCCGTCGCCGAGCATGCGGCCGCGAACGCACCGCGCGTCCGGTTGCGGATCGCGATCGGCGGGGCGATTCCCGGCTTCGGCAGCTACGAAGGGTTCCTGCGCGATCAGGACGGCAGCGACATTGCCGATCCGCAGCTCGGCAACTCGATGCTCTACACGTCGGGCACGACGGGCAAGCCGAAAGGCGTATATCGTTCGTCAGCCCCGCCGACTTCGCCCAGTCTCGTTGCCAGCGCCGCCTATCGTCCGGGCGAGAGCATGCACCTCGTCACGGGCCCGCTGTATCACGCCGCGCCGTTGTCGCTGGCGATGGGAATTCCGCAGCTCTACGGCTCCGCGGTCGTTCTGATGGACGGCTGGGATTGCGAGCGCGCGCTGCAGATGATCGAGCGTCATCGCGTGACTCACATGCACCTGGTGCCGACGATGATGCACCGGCTGCTGTCGCTGCCCGCGGCGGTGCGCAAGCGCCATGATCTTTCGTCGCTGAAGTACATCCTGCACGGCGCTGCGCCGTGCCCGCCCGGCGTGAAGCGCGCGATGATCGACTGGGTCGGTCCGATCGTGTGGGAATACTACGGGGCGACCGAAGGCACCGGGACGCTCGTCGACTCGCCGACGTGGCTCGCGCGGCCGGGCACGGTCGGCCGGCCCGATACGCCTGATCACATCCGCATCCTCGACGATGCCGGCCAGGCGGTGCCGCCCATGGAAGCCGGCCTGATTTACATGAAGGCGCCGGCGAGCGGGCGCTTCAACTACTACAAGGACGATGACAAGACGACCGGCGCGTATCGCGGCGAATACTACACGCTCGGCGACGTCGGCTATCTCGACGCGGACGGCTATCTGTTCCTGACGGACCGCAGCGCGCATCTGATCATCTCGGGCGGCGTCAACATCTATCCGGCGGAAGTCGAGAACGTGCTGTTCGCGCACCCGGCCGTGGCGGACGTCGGCGTGATCGGCGTGCCGGATCCGGAGTGGGGCGAAGCGGTGCAGGCCGTCGTCATTCCGCAGCCGGGCTACGCACCGTCACCGCAACTCGCCACGGAGCTGATCGAGTACTGCCGCCAGCACATGGCTCATTTCAAGTGTCCGCGCAGCGTGGACTTCGTCGGCGAGCTGCCGCGCCACGACAACGGCAAGCTGTACAAGCACAAGCTGCGCGAGATGTATCGGTCGAAGGCATCCGCACCACCCTCCAAATAACGATCCGCATCAGGAGACGCTCATGAAGATTCTGCGCAGACTGTTCATCACGATGCTCGCGTCGACGGCGTTGGCCGCGGCGGCGCTCGCTGCCGACGCGAACGTCGCGGGCGAGTGGGACTTCGCGGTCGAGACCCAGGCGGGCACGGGCACGCCGCACTTCAGCCTGAAGCAGGACGGCTCGAACGTGACCGGCCACTACAAGGGCCAGCTCGGCGAAGCGCCGGTGACCGGCACGGTAAAGGGCAACGAGCTGACGATCAATTTCAAAGTGAACGCGCAGGGCGCGGACCTGGCGATCACGTACACGGGCACGGTCGAGGGTGACTCGATCAAGGGGAAGGTGGTGCTCGGTGAGATGGGCGAGGGGACGTTTACAGGCAAGAAGTCAGGTTGAAAACAACAAGTCGGGCTGCGGCCCGACCTGCAGGAGCGTTCTTGTAGGTCGGGCCCTAGCCCGACTCTTCTTCTTACTCCAAGCCCTTCCAGCAATGGGCCTGCACGAGCTCGATCGTCGCTCGCCGTCTCAGGCGCCAGTACCGCTCGCGCTGCTCGCGCTCGCGGCGCAACTCGGGCCAGCGCTCCAGGTAGGCTGACAGCACTTTGCGATCCACAGCGTACCGGCCAAACGCTTCGGCGTGCGCCGCGCGCAGCGCAATCGCGCCGTTGTAGCCGCCGAAACCTTGCGTCGCGCAGAACGCGCCGCCGTCTGGGTTGCCCGCGACCGGCGGCGCTTCGAGCACGAACGACTCCGCGGCCGGCCCCAGCTCCGGATCGAGATTGCGCAGCGTCGGAATGCCGACTGCGGTCTTGCCGAGCAGGAACTGCAGCGCCTGCGACACGGCCTTCAATCCGGTCTCGCCCATCGTGTGGCCGTCGCCGAGGGCTTTCGGCGTGCCCACCGTCATCGAAGGCAGAGGTCCTTTGTGACCCTGGCGCTCCGCGGCGCTCGTGCGCCCGTTCGCGGCGGTCGTGAGATCGGTCTTGGAGTTGGTGCGCGTGCCGGTGGCGTGCGCGACCAGGTATTGGAAGTCGCCGACGCGATAGCCGTGGCCGCGATGCGCGAGATCGAACGCGTGAATCAGCGCGTTCTCGCCGCCGAAGCCGACGCCCGCGAAGTGTGCCTTGCCGCCCGCTTCGCCGCTCTGGCCCCAGCCGACGATGATCGACGTGACGTCGAGGAAGTTACGCAGCGCGAAGTCGAGCGTCGTGATCAGCACGCCGGAGCCGCCTTCGCCGACCACCGTGCCGTTCGCGTCGATGTCGAACGGTGCGAGACAGTCGCCCACCGAGCGCTGCTGCGACTCGGGGCGGCCCGCGTTCAGCGCGTTGAGCTTGGTGCGCGTCATCAGTGCGCCCGGACCGAACGCATCGAGGATCTGCCAGCTCGGCCGCGTCGCGGCATCCGCCGCCGTCCACAGCGTCATCGTCGGCCGCTGATAGCCTGGATAGTCGAGCACCATCTGCGGCGCGAACTCGCAGAACACGATCGAGCTCGACGCGCACGCGCCGACTGCATTCAGAGGAGTCTGCGGCACGCGCATGTAGCCGCCGGCCGAGCGCAGGCTGTCCAGCAGCGCCGGGTTCTTCAGCGATTTGCTCAGCGAGTACGAGGGCGCGAGCATCGTCGACAGCAGCGCCGGTCCGTGCGAGGACAGCGAGTTCGCCAGGCGCATCGCGAACTTGTCGCGCAGCTTGTCGTTCTCGATCCCCTCGGCGCCGGCGCCGCGCAGCTCGGCGAGCGCATCCATGCCCATGAACGCCGTGGCGCCGGCCACGCGGAACTCGTACGGATTCGGCAGCAGCTCCGCCAGCGAGACCGGGAGCGCGGCGAGCGCACCGAGCCCGCTGTACGCAAACAGCTGGGCCTGCAGCGAAGGGCCGAGACGCGGGTCGTCGTCGAACAACCCGTACATGTCCTTGAGCGCGGACTCGCGGATGTCGCGATACATGAGGCCGGCCAGCTTGCGCAGCCCGCCGCTCTCGAAATCGTGCGGCAGGGGCGCGGCGATGTCCGTCACCACGGCCGAACCCGCCGCGGTCAGGTCGCTGACGTAACGGATACCGAGGTTGGAGCGCAGCTGTGCGCCGTGGCGGCGCTCGATTTCGTCGAGCGAAGCGGGCGTGCCGTCGATCCAGCGCAGCTGCAGCGCACCGCCAGCGCCGGGCTCGATATCGATCAGCCCCGCGTCGAACGCGGCATAGGCAATGAACTCCGGGGCCTGCGTGACGCGTGCCTGGTAGGTCTCCGTGCTGCCGACCGCGGAGATCGAGCAGGGCGTTCCGATCGTGACGAGGACTTTGTCAGCCGTGAGCACGTGCATCCCGGGCCTGTGAGCGAAGGCCGAAGGATAGCACTCGGGGGCGGGACTTCGTGACTTCCCGCGGGATTACCCGCGAGCCGCTGACGCGCTTGCTCGGATCAGGCGGCTTCGCCGCGCGCGCGCGGGATCCGGAAAGCGCCCGTCGTGAGCGTCTCGTATTCCCGATCCATGATCACGGTCCGGTTGCGGCCGCGCTCTTTCGCCGCGTACAGCGCCTCGTCGGCGAGCTGGATGAAGCCTTCGGGATGACGGCCCAGGCTCGGCTCGACGCACGCCGCGCCGATGCTGAATGTAACGAGCTGGCTGACCGGCGAGCACGGATGCTCGAGCGCCGCCTTCTGCAGGGTCGCGTGCAGCTGCCGGCAGATTTCGTCCACGCGCTCGCGGCTGGCGTCGTACAGCAGCACGGCGAATTCTTCGCCGCCGTAGCGGGCCGCCAGGTCGAGCGGCCGCCGCGCGGCTACGGGCAGCACGCTTGCCACTTTCGCCAGGCACGCATCGCCGGCCTGGTGGCCGCGGCGATCGTTGAAGGCTTTGAAGTGATCGAGGTCGACGAGCAGCAGCGCCAGCGGCACGTGTTCGCGCATGCCTTGCTGCCACAGCCGCTGCATGTGCTCGTCGAACATGCGCCGGTTGTGAATGCCGGTCAGGCTGTCGCGGTTCGCGGATTCGCTCAGCACCTGCTTCGCGACGTAGTTGCGGCGGACGCCGCGCTGGAATGAAAAGTGGATCGCGCCGCCGATCGCGCAGGCGAAGGCGATGACGAACATGTCGAACACACGCTGCGGTCCGCCGACTCCGGCGAACTCGCCGCCCAGCGCGTACGCCAGCACGATCAGCAGCGCGGTGCGCACGGCCTGCGCGTGCAACATGCCGTAGAGGAAGTAGGGTGCCAGCACGACGAGTGGCATCCACGAGCTGAGCGAGTAGCCGCGCGGATGCATGAGGATGTCCATCACGACGAACGACAGCGCATGCACCGGAGCGACGATCTGCGCTGTGAAGCCGAACCAGCGCCGGTACAGCGCGGTGTATGAAACCACCAGCATCGCGATGGTGCTCGGCACGATGAAGCCGAAGCGCAGCACGTCGACGATCAGCTCGTTCTCCGCGCCGAAGATCGCGCTGCGCATCTCGCGGAACGGGCCGCCGGCGAGCATCACGACCAGCATGTTGCCCATCGCGATCCACATGGCGCTGCGCACGCGCGAGCGCGTGTGCTCGGCGTACCAGCGCCGGAATTCGGATTCCAGCGGCTCGTCGAACGTCAGGCGCGGGACGAGCCGCGCGAGCAGGTCGCTGAGTCGGGAGACCAGGGAGGTCATGAAACGGTCGGGGCCCCTTGGGAGGTGTTCGTCCTACATAAAACTACGCGCCCGACGGGGGGGCGGACGCGGATCACCGTCACAGGAAGGCGCGATCTGCGTCACACCTGGCCACAAAGGATCTGCGGCGCGGACCGGGCCGGGCTGCGCACTGTGACCGCCGTCACAGTCGCGAGGATGGCGCCGCGGCGGGCTCGGCCGGCGAACATCGGCGACTCGCCGGCATTTGCTTCAGGAAGCCCCAGGAACCGCGCACTATGCGGGCGGCCCGTGGGGCAGGAATGCCTGCAGCGGGCCGATCGTTTGTTCCTGAGGTGTCGTATGAATGCGGATCGAGCTGCCGGGCTGCTGCTGATGGTCACATGCGCGGGACTGCTGAGCTCCTGCGATGATGGCGACGACCGCCGCGCCCGGGGGCCGGCCCGCACGGAAACCCGGGACGTGAGCGCGTTCGACACCATCGACATGCGCGGCGCCGCCCGCCTGGAAATCACCGTCGGCAAGCCGGAGTCGCTGGTCCTGGAAGGCCGCGCGGGCTCGATCGAGCGCGTCGAGACCTCGGTGAGCCACAACACGCTGTACATCGAGAGCAAGCCGCGCGACTGGTTCATGTCCAGCAATCGCCGCCGCATCACGGTGAAGATCAGCGTGCCGCGGCTGGAATCGCTGCAGGTCGAAGGCGGCAACGACGTGCGCCTGACCGGCTTCGACGGCGGCAAGTCGAGCATCCAGGCGTCCGGTGCGGCGCACATCTCCGCCGAGGGCCGTCTTGCCGAACTGACGGTGCGCATGGCCGGCGCGGGTCACGGCGATTTCAGCCGGCTCGTGGCCGACGCGGCCAAGGTGACGGTCGAAGGCGTCGGCAGCGTGATCGTGCATCCGAAGGACACGCTGGACGCGACGATGAATGGCGTCGGCGCGATTCTCTACACGGGCAGCCCGCGCGAGGTGAACACGCGCATGAACGGCCTCGGCACGATCGCGCGCAAGGATGCGAAGGACATCGAAGACGACGAAGACGCGATCGATCCCGAGGATCTGCAGCCGGAATACGAACAGCCGAAGCAGAAGCCGGCCAGCGACTCCACCGAAGTGATCTAAGCCAGGTCCGCCAACGGCGCCGGGACCTGCCGGCGCAGCAGCGCATTGCGCGCCTGCCACTGTTCCTTCTCTTCCAGCAGCTCCAGGAACGCGACTTCGCCGCCTGCGTACATGGCGATCGGCAAACCGTCGCGATAGAGCACGCGATTGCCCGTGAGCGACGGCAGCCGCGCCCCCGGCGTGATGATCCCGACCAGGTTCAGCGGATCCGCCGCTGACAGCGACAGGAATCCACCGTCATTCGGCTTGCGGCGGGCGTCGCGCAGCAAGCCAACTGCATCCGGCAACGCGAACTGCTCGCCAGAGAAGCCTGCGATGAAGCGGCCACCGCGGATCTCGCCGCGCGCTTCCAGCCGCCGCAAGCACATCAGCATCTGCCGCCACGGCGGCAACCAATCCGCTTCGCGCTCGAGCAGCTTCCAGAAGACGACGCCCCACCGCCGCAGCAGCGTGCGACAGACGTGCTCGATGTCTTCTCCGGTCTCGGCCCCGAGTCCTTTCTTGACCAGCGCCCAGCGGCCTGCGTCCTGCATCCCGAAGATCGCCATGCGCCGTTTGCGACGGGCATCGCGTGCACTCGGCCGACGGCGATCCGAGGGCACGAGCAACGCACGCAATCCCCCGAAGCTGTCGGAGTTCACGATGCCCAGCGCAACCAGCTCGGCGAGGGCTTCCTCGACCTGCGTCGGCAGCAGGTGCGCGCCTTCGACGATTTCATCGAAGAACGATGCGCCGTGCTCCTGGATGAACGCGGCCACCTGCTGCGCCTTCGGGGTCAACTGCGGCGCCTCGGGACGCTCCGCGAACGACGACCACAATCGCACATGGCGTCGGGCCAGCAGGGCGATCGGCGTCGAACGAACCGGCGCCGCGCCGCGCTCGGCGTCGCCCGCACGAGTCGCGAGTCGCGTCCAGACGATGCGGCCGGCAAGACATTGCTCGTCGAGCCACGCGGGGTCGTACTCCGCAACGCGCGCGGGCAGGACTTCGGTTTCCCATGCGCTCGCCGGTGCATCGAAGCCTTCCAGCTGACCGAGCACGGCCGGCACTGCATCCGGCCCCTGCATGCGCGTCGAGGGAGTGACGCGTTGCCATTCGAACAGAAAACGCAGGAAATCGCGCGCCTGCACGGGCTCGATCTCGGCGCGCAGCCGCTTGACCGTGTAGCGGTGGACGCGGGCAAGCAGCCGGCGGTCGCACCACTGAACCGGCGTTGCGTTGTCCGGCTCGAAGTTGCCACGCATCGCGGAGCCTTCGGCTTCCAGCGCGAGCAATGCGGTATCGACGTCGGATGCCTCGACATCGAGCGACTTTGCAATTGCGCCTGCATTTGTCGGGCCGAGCCCTTCGAGGCGGCCGCGCACGATCTCGCGCATCGCCTCGTCGCGCTCCCACACCTTTTCACTGATGCCGGGCAGAGCGACGTCAGGATCGAAGACTGCTGCGGGGAAGACCGCTCGCAGCATCGGGATGCGTTCAACGGCTACGAGCAAATGACCGGAGCGAGCGACGCGCCGCTGCGTAATCAGGTCGTGCACGAGCGCCGGCCACGCGGCCTCGCGCTGCACTTCTTCCTCTGTCAGGTACGTCAGCCAGCACAACGCATCGTGCAATTCGTCGGCGCTGCCCGCTTCAGGCCATGCCTCGCTGCGGACGCGCGCTATCGCTTCCGGATCGAGCTTGCCGATATCGGCGGCCGACTCCGGATCCATCCAGCGGCGGCTCATCACCGCCTGCGTGCGTCGCTCCTCGAGCGGCGCGTCATCGAGATAGGCGTACGGCCGTGCCGACAGCACTTCGAGTGCGAGCGGCGAAGGCTCGGTCAGATCGCGCGCCGCGATGCGGATGCGATTGCCGATCAGCGCGTGCAACAGGCGCTCGAAACCGTCCACGTCCATCGCCTCTTCGAGGCAGTCGCGCACCGTCTGGCGCACCAGCGGATGATCGGGCACGACGATGTCGCCGACGATGTTCTCGCCGCACGCCACTTGATCCGGAAACACCGAAGCGAGCAGATCCTCGGCGTTCATGCGCGCGAGCGCCGGCGGGACCTTCTTGCCGCCGCGGAAGCGCGGCAGCGCCAGCGCGATCGATGCATCCCAGCGCCAGCGCGTCGTGAACATCGGCGCGGCGAGCAGCGCCTGCACCAGGATTTCACGCGCGGTGTTCGGGTGCAGATAGCGCGCGACCTCGGCCAGCTCGAAACTGTGCGCCGTGGTCAGCGACAGGATGATCGTGTCCTCGGTCGCCGCCGCCTGCAGCTCGAAGTTGAATGTGCGGCAGAAGCGTTTGCGCAGCGCCAGGCCCCACGCGCGATTGATGCGGCTGCCGAACGGCGAGTGGATGACGAGCTGCATGCCGCCGGCTTCGTCGAAGAAGCGCTCAAAGACGATCGTCTGGTGCGTCGGCAGACAGCCGAGCGCGGCGTGCGCCGCCGCGAGATAAGCCACGACTTGCGCCGCGGCCGGCTCGGCGATGCCGACCTCGTGCATGAGCCACGCGAGCGCCGACTCGGAGCCATTCTCCAGCCGCTCTTCGATCTCGGCGCGCAGGCGCGACACGGCAAGCGACAACTCATTGGTGCGGCCCGGCGCCTCGCCGAGCCAGAACGGAATCGTCGGCGCTTCGCCGCGCGCATCCTCGACGCGCACGACACTGCGCTCGACCCGCAGGATGCGATACGAACTGTTGCCAAGCTGGAAAATGTCGCCCGACAGGCTCTCGACCGCGAAGTCTTCGTTCACGGTGCCGACCAGGACGCCTTCCGGCTCGAGCATGACCTGGTAGTCAGCCGTGTCCGGGATCGCGCCCCCGGAAGTGATCGCAGTCAGGCGCGCGCCTTTGCGTGCCCGCACCATGCGATTCACCGGGTCGTGATACAGCAGCGCACCGTGACGGCCGCGCCGGGTGGTGAATCCCTCCGCCAGCATCCGCACGATGTCGTCGTAGGACTCGCGCGTCAGCGCGCGATACGGGTAGGCATTGCGGCACAGCTCGAACAGCTCGGTCTCGCTGCAGTCCCGCGTCGCGACTTCGGCGACGATCTGCTGCGACAGCACGTCCATCGACAACTGCGGAATCAGCAGGTGATCGAGCTCGCCACGCCGCACGCTGTCGAGCAACGCGGTGCATTCGACGAGATCGTCGCGCGACAGTGGAAACAACCGGCCTTTCGGCGTGCCACCTACCGCGTGGCCCGACCGGCCCACGCGCTGCAGGAAAGCGTTGATCGATCGCGGTGAGCTCAGCTGGCACACCAGATCCACATCGCCGATGTCGATGCCCAGTTCCAGTGACGCAGTCGCGACGAGCACCTTCAGCTCGCCGCGCTTCAGGCGCTGCTCGGCGTTGAAGCGCAGCTCCCTCGCAAGACTGCCGTGATGCGCAGCGACCGATTCCGTATCGAGGCGCTCGGACAAATGCCGCGCGACGCGCTCGCTCAGGCGCCGCGTGTTGACGAACACCAGTGTCGTGCGATGTTCCCGCACCAGCTGCGCCAGACGATCGTAGATCTGCGTCCACACTTCGTTCGACATCACCGCTTCGAGCGGCGCATCGGGCAGCTCGAGGGCGAGATCGCGATGGCGCTTGTGACCGCTGTCGACGATGCGGCAACGCGCATTGCCCGCGGCGTCGAGGCCTTGCACGCCGACCAGCAGCCGCGCAACTTCGGCAATCGGCTGCTGCGTTGCCGACAACCCGATACGCGTGACTCTGCGACCGGTCAGTGCATCGAGCCGCTCCAGTGACAGCGCCAGATGCGCACCGCGCTTCGTGCCCGCGACAGCATGGATTTCATCGACGATCACGGTTCGCGTCGTCGCAAGCATCTCCCGGCCCGAAGGCGAGCCGAGCAGAATGTACAAAGACTCCGGCGTGGTGACGACGATGTGCGGCGGCTTGCGCCGCATCTGCGCGCGCTCGTACTGCGGCGTGTCGCCGGTGCGAACCCAGGTGCGGATCTCGACGTCGCGGATCGTGTGATTGCGCAGCTCCTCGCGAATGCCGTTGAGCGGCGCTTCGAGGTTGCGGTTGATGTCGTTCGACAGCGCCTTCAGCGGCGAGACGTACAGGACGCGCGTTTCGTTCGGCAGGCCCCACTGCTCGCCCTCGCGCACCAGCTCATCGATCGCGGCGAGGAAGGCCGCCAGCGTTTTACCTGAGCCGGTGGGCGCGGCGATGAGCACGTCCTGCCCGGATTGGATCGCCGGCCACGCCTGCGCCTGAGCGGGCGTGGGCGCGGGGAAAGTCCGGCCGAACCACGCCGACACGGCGTCGTGAAAGTAGGGAAGCGTGGGGCTCATAGGAGGGGGCCGAGGATACTCCCCGGAAGCAGACAGTGCCTGTCATGTTTGGAACAATAGGCTCTCCGATCCACTCCACGTTGACGGAGGTATTCCCATGAAGGATCGCGTTGCTTTGGTCACCGGCGCCACGAATGGCGTCGGCCGCGTCGTTGCTGAGCGGCTCGCTCAACAGGGTTGGCAGGTGCTGGTCCACGGGCGTGACCGCAGCCGCGGCGAGCAGGTCGTGCAGGCGATTGCTGACCGCGGTGGCTCGGCGCGTTTCCATGAAGCCGATCTGTCGTCCCTGAACACGGTGCGGCAGCTGGCCGAGGAGGTCATGAGGGAACATCCGCAGCTGCACCTGCTCATCAACAATGCGGGCATCGGCTTCGGCCGGCCGGGCGCGGGGCGCGAGCAGAGCCAGGACGGTTTCGAGATGCGTTTCGCGGTCAACTACCTCGCGCCGTTCCTGCTGACGCATCGGTTGATTCCCGCGTTACTGGCGGGCGCGCCAGCGCGCGTCGTCAACGTCGCTTCGATCGGTCAGCAGGATCTCGACTTCGACGATCTGCAGATGACGCGGGGCTACTCCGGCGTCGACGCCTATCGCCGCTCCAAGCTCGCGCTGATCATGTTCACGTTCGATCTGGCTGCGGAACTGCAGAAGCTCGGCGTTACGGTCAACGCCCTGCATCCGGCGACGTTCATGGACACGTTCATGGTGCGCGAGTCCGGCGGCAAACCGATGAGCACCGTCGACGAAGGCGCGGACGCGATCATGCACCTCGCTGTCGATGACGTCGGCAGAACCGGCGAGTACTTCGATCAGCAACGACCGGCTCGCGCGCTCCGGCAGGCTTACGATCCGAAGGCGCGCGAGCGGTTGCAGCAGGCCACCAACGAGCTCACAGCCCGTTGATCACCGCGAAGCGGTCGTCTGCAGCGGCCTGAAGCCGCCGCCGAGCGCCTTGTAAGTTGCCAGCAATGCTGTCGCCGTTTGCGTCTCGCTGCGCGCGAGCTGATCTTCCGCGGCCAACGCGCTGCGCTCGGCATCGAGCACCGCGAGGAAGTCGGCCACGCCACTTTCGTAGCGTGCACGGGCGAGCTTCGCGGCTTCGAGCGAAGCTGTCGCGCTCGCCTGCAGATGCTGTTGCTTCACTATCGCCTTCGAATACGCGGTGAGGCTCGCGTCGGTCTCTTCGAGCGCCTGCAACACGGTCTTCTGATACGTCGCGAGCGCGCGATCGGTCGCAGCTTCACGCTGCTTGATCCGCTGACGCACGCGGCCGAGATCGAACGCTGCCCAGCTGATGCTCGGCCCGAACGAATAGCTCTCGCTGCCCGAATTGCCGAGGTCGCCGCTGTTCACTGCGTCGAAGCCCCAATGGCCGAGGAACGTGATGCGCGGGAAGAGATCGCCCACGGCAACGCCGATCTGCGCAGTCGCAGCGGCAAGGTCGCGTTCCGCGACACGAATATCGGGCCGCCGGCGCAGCAGGAGCTCAGGCGTGCCGATGTTCTGTGCCACCGGCAGCGTCGGTAGCGCGCGCGCCGCGGAAAGCTGCGGCATCAGCGCTTCAGGCGCCTGGCCGGTCAGCACGCCAAGCCTCAGCATGCTGCGCGTCACAGCCGCTTCGAGATCGGGAATCGTCGCGAGCGTGGCGGACAACTGCGCCTGCGCACGCGAGGCATCGAGTTGCGTGCCACGACCCGCATCGAGTCGAGCCTGCGTGATGCGCACCGTTTCGCCCTGATTGTCCGCGTTGCGACGCGCGACAGCCAGCTGATCCTGCGCGCCGCGCAGCTCGAAGTAATTACGCGCGACTTCCGCAGTCACGCTGACCTGCGTCGCGTAGACACTCGCTTCAGCCGACTGCACCTCAGCCGAGCTCGCCTCGACCTGACGCCGCACGCGGCCGAAGAAATCCAGCTCCCAGAACGCATCGAAGCCGGAATCGTAGAAGTCCTGCTCGCGGTCTGCGGTCGTCGGGGCCGGCGCAAGCTGCCGATCGCTGGCGCGCGCCCTCGTGTAACCCGCCGAACCCTGCACCGTCGGCGCGAGATCGAGTCGCGTCTCGCCGCGCAGCGCACGCGCTTCACGCAGCCGCGCAGTCGCGATCCGGATGTCGTGATTTGCTGCGAGGGCCTGCTCGATCATGTCGTTGAGCTGGTCGTCGTTGAACGCCTTCCAGAACTCGCGCTCGACGTCGGCTGCAGAAACCTGCGCGCCTTCGACGCCGACGAACTGATCCGGCGTCGCGACTTCAGGACGCCGGTAGTCCGGACCGACTGCGCACGCCGCCAGGATCAGCGACGACATCAGCACTGCGAGATTACGCATGGGAAATTCCTTCTGCATTGACGGGCGCCGGCGCGTGACGGCGCTTTCTCAGCACCGCCGCGCGCAGCAGCACGTAGAAGAGTGGTGTCAGGAACAGGCCGAAGAACGTCACGCCGATCATCCCGGAGAACACGGCGATACCGATGGCGTGGCGCATTTCCGCGCCTGCCCCCGACGAAAACACCAGCGGCACGACGCCCATGATGAAAGCGATCGACGTCATCAGGATCGGCCGCAGCCGCAGTCGCGCCGCTTCCAGCGCCGCGGCGACCGGCTCGACGCCGGCCTGCTCGCGGTCCTTGGCGAACTCGACGATCAGGATCGCGTTCTTGCTGGCGAGGCCCACGAGCACGAACAGCGCGATCTGCGTGAAGATGTTGTTGTCGCCGCCGGTCAGCCACAGGCCGGCGATGGCCGAGAACAGCGCCATCGGCACGATCGCGACGATCGCGAGCGGCAGCGTCCAGCTCTCGTAGAGCGCGGCGAGCACCAGCACGACGAGCAGCACGCACAGCGGGAACACGAACACGGAGCTGTTGCCAGCGATGATTTCCTGGTACGTGAGCTCGGTCCACTCGTACTTGACGCCGTTCGGCAGCGTCTCGGCGAGGATGCGCTCCATCACGGCTTTCGCCTGGCCGCTCGAATAGCCGGGCGCGGGCCCGCCGTTGACGTCGGCAGTGAGATAGCCGTTGTAGCGGAACACGCGATCCGGTCCGTAGCTCTGCGCAACCTGCACGACCGAGCCGAGCGGCACCATTTCACCCGCTTCGTTGCGCGTCTTGAGCCGCAGGATGTCCTCGGCCTTCGCGCGGTACGGATAGTCCGCCTGTGCGATGACCTGGTACGTGCGGCCGAAGCGGTTGAAGTCGTTGACGTAGATCGAGCCGAGATAGACTTGCAGCGTCTCGAATACGTCGGTGAGCGCGATGCCGTGCTCCTTCGCCTTGACGCGGTTCACCTCGGCGCTGATCTGCGGCACGCTCACTTCGTAGTTCGAGAACACGCCGGTCAGCTCCGGGGCCTGGCGCGCCTTGGCGAGCACGGCCTGCGTCGCCTTGTACAGCTCGTCGTAGCCGAGGTCGGCGCGGTCTTCGAGCTGCAGCTTGAAGCCGCCGATCGTGCCGAGGCCCTGCACCGGCGGCGGCGGGAACACGACGACCTGCGCGTCCTGGATCACGCTGAGCTTCATGTTGAGCTGCTTGGCGATGTTCAGGCCATAGAGCTCCGAGGACTTGCGGTCCTCGAAGTTGTCGAGGCCGAAGAACACGAGCGCCGAGTTCGGGCTGTTGGTGAAGCCGGCGATCGACAGGCCGGGGAATTGCACGGCGTCGCGCACGCCCGGAACGCTGTGCGCGATGTCGGCGACGCGGCGGACGACCTCATCGGTGCGATTCAGCGAGGCGGCGTTCGGCAGCTGCACCATGCCGACCAGATACTGCTTGTCCTGCACCGGGATGAAGCCCTTCGGCACCACCTGGAACAGGCCCCAGGTCAGCGCGAGGATGCCAACAAACACTCCCATTACCACGCTCTTGTGAGCCAGCACGCCGCGGACGCCGCGCACGTAGCCGGAGCCCGAGCGCGTAAACACGCTGTTGAAGCGCCGGAAGAACCCGCCGAAGACGCGGTCCATGCCGCGCGTCAGCGCGTCGGGACGCGCGCCATGCGGCTTGAGCAGCAGCGCCGACAGTGCAGGACTCAGCGTCAAGGAGTTGATCGCCGAGATCACGGTCGAGATCGCGATCGTCAGCGCGAACTGCTTGTAGAACTCGCCGGTCAGGCCGGTGATGAACGCGATCGGCACGAACACGGCGACCAGCACCAGTGCGATCGCGATGATCGGGCCGCTCACTTCCTGCATCGCCTTGTACGTGGCCTCGCGCGGCGACAAGCCGCTCTCGATGTTGCGCTCGACGTTTTCGACGACGACGATCGCGTCGTCGACCACGATGCCGATCGCCAGCACCAGGCCGAACAGCGACAGCGCGTTGATCGAGAAGCCGAACGCCAGCATCAGGCCGAACGTGCCGACGATCGAGACCGGCACGGCGATCAACGGAATGACCGACGCCCGCCAGGTCTGCAGGAACACGATCACGACGATGACGACCAGCGCCAGCGCTTCGAGCAGCGTCTCGACCACGGCCTTGATCGAGTCGCGCACGAACACCGTCGGGTCGTACACGATCTCGTACTTGATGCCTTCGGGGAAATTCTTGCTCAGCTCCTTCATCGTGCTGCGCACGGCGTCCGACAGCTCGAGCGCGTTCGCGCCCGGCGCCTGCGCGATCGGCAGCGCGACTGCAGATTCATTGTTGAGCAGGCTGCGCAGCGAGTACTGGCCTGCGCCGAGCTCGACACGCGCGACATCTTTCAGAGTCGTCACGCCACCAGCCGGGTCGGTCTTCAGGACGATGTCACCGAACTCTTCTTCGGTGATCAGGCGGCCGGAAGTTGTGACGTTCAACTGGTACTCGGTGCCGACCGGCGCCGGATCGGAGCCGATGACGCCCGCGGCAACCTGCACGTTCTGCTCGCGAATCGCGCGCACGACGTCGCCTGCAGTCAGGCCGCGGCTCGCGATGCGTTCGGGATCGAGCCACACGCGCATCGAGTAGTCGCCCGCGCCGAACAGACGCACTTCACCCATGCCAGGCAGACGCGCGAGGACGTCGCGAACCTGCAACGTGGCGTAGTTACGCAGATAGACCGTGTCGTAGCGACCTTCGGGGGAAGTCAGGTGCACGACCATCAGCAGGTCGGGCGAGGCCTTCTTCGTCGTCACGCCGACGCGACGCACGTCCTCCGGCAGGCGCGGCAATGCTTGAGCGACGCGGTTCTGCACCTGCACCTGCGCGTTGTCCACGTCGGTGCCGAGGCGGAACGTGATCGTCAGCAGCATCGTGCCGTCGCTGGTCGCCTGCGAGGACATGTAAAGCATGTTCTCGACGCCATTGATTTCCTGCTCGAGCGGCGCAGCGACCGTCTCGGCGATCACCTTCGGGTTCGCGCCCGGATACTGCGCGCGCACCTGCACCGACGGCGGTACGACTTCGGGGTACTGGCTGATCGGCAGCCGCCATACGGCGATGGCGCCGATCAGGAAGATGATGATCGACAGCACCGCCGCAAAGATCGGCCGGTCGATGAAGAAGCGTGCGAATTTCATGACTGCTTCCTATTGCTTGGCGGCCATCGCGAGCTTGGACTCCTGCAGCTCACGTGCATCCATCGCTACGCGCTCGGGGGCGACGACGACGCCGGGCCGGACGCGCTGCATGCCGTTGACGACGACTGTCTCGCCGGGCTGCAGACCCTGCTGCACGATGCGTAGACCATCGCTGAGGCGACCGACCTTGACCGGGCGGTATGCGATCTTGTTCTGCGCATCGACGACGTAGACGAACTTCTGGCTCTGGTCGGTGCCGATCGCGCGATCGTCGACGAGGACGGCGTGATACGAGTTGTGGCCGAGCAGCTTCACGCGCGCGAACAGGCCCGGCGTCAGGTAGCCGTCCTTGTTGCCGAACGCAGCGCGCGCGCGGATCGTGCCGGTGCGTGGATCGACCTGGTTGTCCACGAAGACCATGGCGCCGCGATGCGGATAGCCGTCCTCGTTCGCCAGGCCCATCAGCACGGGATTCGCGGCGTCGCGCGAGCTGGCGCGCTCGCCACGGCGCGAAAGCTCGTTGTACTTGAGGTAGATCTGCTCGTCGCCCTCGAACGTCACGTACATCGGATCGAGCGACACGACGGTCGTGAGCAGCGGCGCCGCGTTCGATCCGCCGCTCACGAGATTGCCCGTAGTCACGACGGCCTTGCTGACGCGGCCGTCGATCGGCGAGGTGATGCGTGTGAACTCGAGGTTGAGCTTCGCAGAATCGACAGCGGCGCGGGCCGCAGCGACGTTCGCCTTCGCTTCGCGCGATGCGTTGATGCGCGAGTCGTACTCTTCGCGCGACACCGCCTTGATGTCGACCAGCTTCTCGCTGCGCGCCGCATCGGACGCCGCAAGCTCAGCGCTTGCAACGGCGCGCGCCAGCTCCGCTTCGGCCTTCGACAGCTCGGCGCGATATGGACGCGGGTCGATCACGAACAGCAGGTCGCCTTTGCGCACCGTGCTGCCCTCGGTGAAATTCACGCTCTCGATGTAGCCGGTGACGCGCGGGCGCACTTCGACGGACTCGACGGCTTCGAGCCGGCCCGTGAATTCGTCCCATTCGGTGACGTCGCGCTCGAGCGCGGAGGCTACGGAAACCTGGGGCGCAGGCGCTTGCGTCGCAGTTGTCGCTTCGCTGCGGCAGCCGCTCAATGCAACCAGCGCGACGAGCAACGCACCGGATACGGCAAGCGCGGGCATGAATGCACTCGATCGGGTCATAGTCATTACTCCAGTTCCGTCTCACCAAAGACGCGCCAGCGGCGCGCGATTCGACATTCAGATCTTCGGACAGGGCTGCTGACAGCGGTGTGTCAGGAGCCTGCGACGCCACGCGACGGCTCGCGACGTGGGGCGCACTGTAGAGATCAAAGGGCGTGCGACCAATCGGGTTGGCTGCACGACATTCATGAAAGCGAATCAGGAATCGAGAGCGTTATGACGATATGCCGCGGTCGCAATTACCTCGGCGGTAAATGCGACAGGGAGTCGGGCTAAAACCCGACCTACAGTGCTAAGCGACGCGGGAAGTCGAAGAAGGAGCGGGCAAATTATGCACGGCGGCCTGCGGGAACAGGCCGGCGACGAAATCGATGAACGCCTTCACCTTCGCGGTGGGCTGGCGATGCTGCGGATACACGACTGACACCGGACGATAGGACTCGGCGTTCCAGTCCTGCAGCACCGGCCGTAACAGTCCGGACGCGATCTGCGCTTCGACGGTGAAATCGAGCGAATGCACGAAGCCCGCGCCGCTGATTGCCGCAGTCACTGCAGACTGCGGATCGCTGAAAGACAACGAAGCGCGCGGCAGCAGCGAATGCTCCACACCGTTCTTCGAATACATCCACTCGCGGATCTGGTTCGTGCCGAGACGGAACATTGCGATGCAATGCTCCGGGCGCAGATCGTCGGGCGACTGCGGCTCGCCGACGCGCTCGATGAATTCCGGCGACGCGCACGTCACGACGCGGAAACTGCCGATGCGGCGCGCGATCAGGCTCGAGTCGCTGAGCTCGCCGACGCGCAGCGCCATATCGATGCCTTCCTGCACGAGGTCGATGACGCGGTCGTTCATGCTCATCTGCACCGTGACTTCCGGGTGCTGCTGGATGAAGCGCGGCAGCGCCGGAACGATCAGCAGGCGCCCGAGCGAGACCGGCACGTCCACGCGCAAGCGGCCGCGCGGAACCCCGCGCGCCTCGGTCACCTCGCTCTCGGCCTGGTCGAGCTCGCTGAGCGCGTCGCGGCAACGGTCGTAAAAGGTCGTGCCCAGGTCGGTCAGGCTGAGCGAGCGCGTTGTGCGGTTCAGCAGGCGCGCGCCGAGCCGCTCTTCCAGCCGGCTCACGGCCTTGCTGATCGCCGAGGGGGACATCCCCAGGGTTTGCGCCGCGGCCACGAAGCTATGGGCCTCGACCACGCGGACGAATGCGACTATGTCACTAAAGCTGTTCAAGCAATCCCCATGAGGCGCGCCCCTGTAGGGGCTCCCTGTCGGCCGTCATTGTAGGCTTGCAATTGTTGACTGTGACTCACGAACAAGTTGCTCCGGAAGGCGTTTACCCGGACGTGCCACCCGACTAATGTATCGCTCCACGAATTTCAACGTGACGGTGCAACCATGCTGCTTGTGACGGATGTGACGGGACCAGTGGGCCGGGCGGTTCTCGCCGAACTGGCCAACGGCCCTGCTGCCGTCCGGGCCCTGCTCCAGCCGGGCGGCGAGCTCCCCGTCCAGGCGCCGAACATCGAGGCGGCGCACTTCGATCCGACGGACACCGCCAGTTTGCAGCGTGCAGTGCAGGGTGTCGAGGCGATCTTCCTCGCCTGGCAGTTCTCGCCGCAACTCGCCGAAGCCCACATGCGCATCGTTTCGGCGGCCAAAGCCGCCGGCGTGCAGCGCCTGGTGCAACTGTCAGGCGTCGGCGCCGATCCCAACATGTGTTGCGCCCGGATGTTGCGCTGGTACGGGCAGGCCGAAGTCACCGTTGCCGCCGCCGGCCTGGAAGTCACGCGTTTGCGGCCAAGCATGTTGATGCAGAACCTCTTCGAGTTTGCGCCTTCGATCGCCCAGCAGGGCGTCATCTCCGGGCCCTTCCGTTCGACCAAGTGGACGTGGGTCGACGCGCGCGACGTCGGCACCGTTGCTGCAGCCACGCTGCGCGACCCTTCGCACAGCGGACGCACTTACACGGTAACGGGCTCGGAATCGATGAGCTATCCGCAAATTGCGGAGCATATGACCCGCATCCTCGGCAAGCCGATTCGCTACGCGGACATCACTGCGAACGAAGCGCGCGGCTGGCTGCAGGGCAAAGGCCTGTCGCCGGTGATGATCGAAGCGAAGCTCGAGATGTGGGATGCCTGCGCGTCGAATCTGATCAACGCGCCGCCGACGCAGGTGGTCAGGGAAGTGACCGGGCGCGAGCCGCGCACCGTCGATGACTTCGTGCGCGATTACAAGAAACAGTTTCTGACGGTCAGCGCCGCCTAAGTCTTTTCCAGCTGCGGCGTCACAGCGATTTCGACGCTGCGATTGTCGTTATCCACCGTCGTTATCGTCACCGGCCGCCGCCACACGCGCGCGATGTATTCGAGCACCTTGCGTCCGCGCTCCGGATCGAGCCCGCGGCCGTCGGTCGTGTGATCGTGCAACAGCTCCAGTTTGCCGTCGACGTGCACGCGCGCCGCGCTCACCGTGGGCGCGCCGAACGCGTACTTCGGCGCGAGCAGCGCTTCGTGCAGCATCGGCAGGTCCATTTCCTGCACCGTCAGCGTGCCGGTCGCCGGACCCTTGAAGCGGAACAGCTTGAGCTCGGTCGCGAGGTCGTGCGTCAGGTGGTTGCGCACGAAGCCGAAGTCGTCGTCCTCGGCCATGATCTTGCGCGCGGCCTCGAGGCCCTGCGCCTCGACGATCTTTTCCCAGATCGAGAAGCCGAGGTGATACGGGTTGGTCGAGAGCGCCACGCTCTCGCCGCTCGCGCTCGGCCGCACCACGTCGGAGTGACACTTGATCGCGTCGACGTACGCCGACTGCGACAGGAAGTCTGCTTCGCGTAACAGCCGCGCGTGCCAGTACGAGGCCCAGCCTTCGTTCATGATCTGGCAGGCGAACACCGGGTAGAAGTAGAACGACTCCTCGCGCACCGCGAGGAAGATGTCGCGCTCCCACGGCTCCAACTCGGGCGCGTACTGTGCGATGAACCACAACAGGTCGCGTTCCGGATGCGGCGGGACCGGCGCGCGCTTCGCGGGACCGGTCGACTGCGGGCGCGCCGTGTCCGGGCCGAGTGCGGCGAAACGCCGCGAGAAATCGTCGTTCGGCGGCGGGGCCGGCTGTGCCATCAATTCCGGATAGCGCGCGCGGCGCAGGCCCTGATCGATGTCGATGTGCTGTTCCAGGGCCAGCGCAGCGTCGAGCACGGACTCCACGCGCTCCATCCCATGCTCTTCGATCGCCATGCCGATCTGGCGCGCATGCGCCGCCGCCTGCTCGACGATGTGCTCGCCGACCTGTTGCTGACTGCGCTTGAACAGCATGTTGTTCGCGGAGAAATCCGCGTGTCCGAGCACGTGCGCCGTGACCAGCACGTTCTCCGCGGCGCTGTTGCTCTTCGCGAGATACGCGCGGCCGGGATTGCCGGGGAACACGACCTCGAACAGCCGCGACAGGCCCATGCGGTGCTGAATCAGCTGGTAGATGTAGCGCACACCGAACGACCAGTGCGGCATGCGCACCGGCAGACCGTAGATCGCGATCTCGGTCATGAAGCTTTCCGGCACGACCTCGAACTCGACGCGGTGGTAGTTCAGCCCCTTGTCGCGCGCGAGCTGCTCGATGCGGGAAATGTGCTGTTGCCAGTCTTCGGTCATGGATTCACTTCTGAAGCTCGGCCGAAGAAGTGGCGCACGGCGTTCCAGATGTCGTCGGTGCCGCTGACGCGGTACGCGCCGACGGTGTCCTCGTCGCGCGCGATCTCGACGAACAGCCGGCCGATCTCGCTGTCCGGCGCGGCGCCGGCGAGCGGTGCGACCTCCAGGAAGCCGGCGAAGTTGCAGTCGCCGACCAGTTCCTCCAGCGCGGCCTGCGCCTGCGGCTGGTCCGAAGGGAAGTTCTCGCCGTCGGAGGCGTAGAACAGGTAGACGTTGTACTGGCTCGGGCTGAAGCGCGCGTCGATGACCTCGCGCACTTTCTTCAGGCCCGCCGAAGCGACCGTGCCGCCGGTGCCGGTCACGCGGAAGAATTCTTCCTCCTGGAACTCCCAGGCCTCGGACGTGTGCGCGACGAACACCAGCTCGAGATGGCGGTACTGGCGGCGCAGGCCCTGGATCGCCCAGAAGAAGAACGTCTTGGAGATCTGCCGCTCGCGCTCACCCATGCTGCCGGAAACGTCGAGCAGCAGGATCACGACTGCTTGCATCGCCGGCTGCTCGCGCTTGGTGAGCTGCCGGTAGCGCAGGTCGTCGTCGGTGAACGTGGGCGAGTCCTGGCCACCGGCGCTCTGCATGCCACGCCGCTTGATCGATTCTTTCAATGAGCGCCGCCGGTCGAGGCGCGAGCGCGCGCCGCGGCGGTCCCAGCCTTCGCGCGTCCAGTCGTCTTCCTTGGCGCGGCCGGCCTTCGCTTCGAGATTCGGCAGCTGCATCTCTTCCCACAGCCAGTCGACGATGTCGTCGATGCGGAATTCGAGCGTGTACTGGATGGTGCCGTCGTCGTTGCCGCCCTGGCCGCGCTGATTGTCGCTGTCCTGCTGCGGCCGACCGATGCGATCGCCGGGCTTGGCCTGACCCTGGCCGACGCCTTGCTGTTCGTTGGAGGAGCGCAGCTTGAAGCGATAGTGCTCGAGCATGCGCACAGGCACGCGCACCGTTGTGGCGCCGCCGTTGAGCACGTCCGCGCCGGCAACGATCTGCGGCAGATGCTGCCGCACGGCATCGCGAACCTTATCGTTGTGACGCAGCCAGTCGCGGGCGCCGCGCGAGAACAGGTCGTACCAGCCCGCCTCGCCGGGGCTGCGATCGCCACCACCGCCGGAGCCGCCTCCGCCCGACGTGTTTTCGCTCATGCTGCCCTTCGCAACCTCGCTGCTTCGATCGATCTGCTCGCTACTCCTGCGCCAACAATGTCGTGACGTAGCTGAGCGCTTCCTTCGCGCTGTGCTCGTCGTAACCATACTCCGCCGTGAGCCGGTCTTGCACCGCCGAGATTTTCTTACGCGCCTCGTCATCGGGCCGCGCCGCCGAAGTCACCAGCCGCAGCACGTCGCGGCGCTCTTCGAACAGGTACTGCTCGATCGCCTCGCGCATGCGCGAGTGGCTGTTGAGCGTGAACTTCTCGCCTTGCTTGTACGCGACCATCGCCTTGCGGACGACTTCCTGACGGAAGGTCATCTTGCCCGACTCGGACACCTTGATCTTGTCCTCGACCGAGCGCAGGAAACGCTCGTCCGCGGGCCGCGACTCGCCGGTGATCGGATCGGTGACTTCGCGATGGTCGAGCGATGCTTCGACCTCGTCCAGGTATTTGTCGAGCAGCTGCTGCGCCTCGTCCTCGAACGACGCGAACAGCGCGCGGTGCACGTCTTCCTTGACCCAGCGGTTGTAGAAATCCTTGCGCGCCAGCACCAGGTAGTCGATCCACAGCTTCTTCGCCTTGGCGTCCATGCGGGCGTCGTTCTCGATCGAGTCCTTGAGCGCGAGCAGCACTTCCATGCTGGTCAGGCTGCGCTTGTCGCTGCGCGTGATCGCGTTCGAGATCGAGTTGACGACGAAGCGCGGACTCACGCCCGTCAGGCCCTCTTCGGGCGACTCGGCCCGCAGGCGCGTGATCTCGTTCTCCGGGAAGCCTTCGACGCTCTCGCCCGCGTACAGCCGCAGCTTCTTCGTCAGGTCGAGGCCTTCGCGCTCCGGCTTCAGCAGGCGCGTCAGCACCGCGAACACGGCTGCCAGCCGCAGCGCGTGCGGATCGAGATGCACGTCGCGGAACGCCGGCGCCGCGGACACCAGCTTGTTGTAGATGCGCGACTCTTCGACGTACGACAGCGTGTACGGCACCTTGACGATGACCATGCGGTCGAGCAGCGCTTCGTTTTCCTTTTCCTGCAGGAACTTGTGGAACTCCGCGAGGTTCGTGTGCGCGAGGATCGTCTCGTCGAGGTAGATCAGCGGGAAGCGCGACACCTTGACGTTCTTCTCCTGCGTCAATGTCAGCAGCAGGTAGAGGAACTCGCGCTTGACCTTCAGGATCTCGATCATCTCCAGCATGCCGCGGCTCGCGGCATAAACGGCGCCGGACCACGACCAGGCGCGCGGATCGCCTTCGTCGCCATATTGCGCGACCTTCGACAGGTCGACCGAGCCGACCAGGTCCGCGAGGTCCGCGGTCGTCGGATCGTGCGGTGCATAGGTGCCCACGCCCATGCGGGTGGCTTCGGAAAGGAAGATGCGCTCGACCGGCATGCGCAGGAAGTCGCCTTCGAACTCGCGTTCCAGGCGATCGCGCGCCCACGGGCTGAGCTCGCCGCGGATCTCGACGCCATAGGTGTCGCGGAACTCGCCGCGCAGGCTGGCAGGGATGAGGTTGAGCGGCGACTCGTGCATCGGCGAGCCTTGCAATGCGTACATCGCCCCTTCGTCGGTGTGGCTGTACTCCTCGAGTCCGCGCTTGAGGAGGATCGCCATCGTCGACTTGCCGCCGGACGGCGGACCGAGCAGCAACAGCAGGCGGCGGCCGACGTCGGAGCCCGCGGCGGCGGCCTTGAAGTAGTCGACCACGCGGCCGAGCGGCTCGTCGATGCCGAACAGCTCGCGCTTGAACAGTTCCTTGGGGCCGGCGTTTTCACCGCCGTTGCCGTTGGTTGCGCTGCCATTGGCCGCGGCCGGATTGTTCTTGCCGAACCAGCAGAGCATGTCCCACAGATATTCATGACTGGCGCGCGCCAGTTGGCGCCCGTTTCCCGGCACGATCGTGCGCAGGAACTCGCCGAACGTGCCGGACCAGTGCTGCGCACGGTGGAACCGGCTGTACGCGCTCAATGCCTCGACGAAGCTCTCGCCACGCTGCGAGCCTCCTCTGGGGCTGTCTGACTGCATCGCACCGCCCTCCATAATTTTCTCTTGCGCTATACGCTCGTTAGTCAGTGCACTCTTGCACGCAGTTCACATAGTTCGCAGTCCAGCATCGCCCGTCGCCGTAAGATAAAGACTGATGCACGCTCGCACATGTTCCATCGGAACAGTGCGCCGCAAAGGTGCGGAATCGCGGAGTGATGCACGACCGCAGCTCTGGAGAGAGATGAGCTGGACTGCGCGGGATCGCGCATCTCACACGATGGAGTGCGGACCATGACTCTCTGATTACTCCCTTCGGGCAGATCTTGCAATGCGATCATTGCTGAGCCCGTTGAGCGGCGATGTCGTTGAACTTTATTGCCGCAGCCAGCAGGGGTCCACAGCCCAAACGGGCTGTGGACAAGTCACGGTGGATTCAGGGGTGGTTCAGGCGGCCGCTGTGACGGGCTTCACGACATCGATGCCGAGCGCTTCACGCACCACCTCGTCGACGCGCTCGCAGAACACGAACTGCACTTCGTCGCGCACGCTCTTCGGCACGTCCTCGAGGTCTTTACGGTTGCGCGCTGGCAGCAGCACCTTGCGAATGCCAGCACGATGCGCAGCGACCGTCTTCTCCTTGATGCCGCCGACCGGCAGCACCAGGCCGCGCAGGCTCACCTCACCGGTCATCGCCACGCTGTCGGCGATAGTGCGGTTGGTGAACAGCGATACCAGCGCTGTGAACATCGCCACGCCAGCGCTCGGCCCGTCTTTCGGGATCGCGCCCGCCGGCACATGGATGTGCACGTCGCTCTTGTCGAGCGTGCCCGCATCGAAGCCCAGGCGCGATGCCTGCGACTTCACCAGCGACAGCGCCGCCTGCGCGCTCTCCTTCATGACATCGCCGAGCTGACCGGTGAGGATCAGCCGGCCGCTGCCCGGTATGCGCGTCGCCTCGATGAACAGGATGTCGCCGCCGACCGGCGTCCAGGCGAGCCCCGTGGCGACGCCCGGCACGCTGGTGCGCATTGCGACTTCGCTCTCGAACCGCGCCGCGCCGAGGATCGGCGGCAGGTCGCCGACGTCGATCGTCGCGTGCTCGATCGAGCCTTCGGCGATGCGCACCGCGACGTTGCGGAGGACCGCGCCGATCATGCGCTCCAGGTTGCGGACACCGGCCTCGCGCGTGTGATCGCGCGCGATCTGTCGCAACGCTGCGTCAGTGATCGTCGCCTGTCCCTGCTTGAGGCCGTTCGCCTCGAGCTGACGGCGCATCAGGTAACGCTTCGCGATCTCGACCTTCTCTTCCTCGATGTAGCCGGTGAGCTCGATCACTTCCATGCGGTCGCGCAGCGGTCCCGGAATCGTGTCGAGCATGTTCGCGGTCGCAATGAACATGACCTTCGACAGGTCGAAGGGCAGGCCGAGGTAGTTGTCGCGGAACGTGTTGTTCTGCTCCGGATCGAGCACCTCGAGCAGCGCCGAGGACGGATCGCCCTGGATGCCGGCGCCGACCTTGTCGATCTCGTCGAGCATCAGCACCGGGTTGCGCGTGCCGGCCTTGCGAATGGACTGCACGATGTTGCCCGGCAGTGCACCTATGTAGGTACGCCGGTGACCGCGGATTTCCGCTTCATCGTGCACGCCGCCGAGGCTGACGCGCGCGAACTTCACGCCGAGCGCGCGCGCGATGCTCTGGCCGAGCGAAGTCTTGCCGACGCCCGGCGGACCGACGAAGCACAGGATCGGGCTGCGGCCCTGCGGGTTGAGCTTGCGGACCGCGAGGTACTCGACGATGCGGCGCTTGATCTTCTCGAGGCCGTAGTGGTCCTCGTCGAGCACGCGACGCGCCTTCTCGATGTCGATCGCTTCCTCGTCCACCTTCGCCCACGGCAGCTGCAGCATCCAGTCGAGCCAGGTGCGCAGCAACGAGTACTCGGCGCTCGCGTCGGACATGCGCTCCAGGCGCTTGAGCTCCTTGCGCGCCTGCTCGAGCGCTTCCTCGGGCATGCCGGCCGCTTCGATGGACTTGCGCAGCTCGGCGATCTCCTCGCCGGACTCGCCTTCTTCGCCCAGCTCCTTGCGGATCTGGTGCAGCTGCTCGCGCAGCAACGCTTCCTTGTGGCGCTCGTCGATCGCTTCGCGCGTCTGCACTTCGAGCTGGCGCTGCAGCCGCAGCACCTCGATGCGCTTCGTCAGCAGCTCGGTGACATGGTCGAGGCGCGCCTTGAGATCGAGCGTCTCCAGCAGCAGCTGCTTGTCGGTCGACTTGACGTCCATGAAGCTGGAAATGAGGTCGGCGAGCGTCGACGGCGACTCGACCGCCTGGATCGCGTTCGCGAGCTCGGCCGGCGCCTGCGGCAACAGCGACACTGCTTCCGCTGAGAGCCGCTTCAGATTCAGCGCACGTGCTTCAATCTCGCTCGTCGTCGGCGAATCGGGCAGGAACTCGACGCGCGCGACCATGAACGGCAAGCCGCTCTGCCAGTCCAGCACCCGGAAGCGGCGCTCGCCCTGGACGACCAGGTGATGCGTGCCGTCCTGCCCGGTGACATAGCGCACGATGCTCGCGGCCGTGCCGACCTTGTGCAGGTCACTCCCGGTCGGCGACTGCAGGTCCGGATCCTGCTGCAGCAGGAAGCCGACCTTGCGCTCGGCGCGCACCGCTTCCTGGGCAGCCGCGAGCGAGCGCTCGCGATTGATCGCGACGGGCACGACGGTGCCGGGGAACAGCACCAGGTTGCGCACCGGCACGATGATCAGCATGTCGTCCGAGACCGTCGAGGCCGCGGACTGGGAAATTTCGTCTTTGCGTTCCGACTCGTTCATTGAGGGGCTCCGCTCAGCGCAGGATGAAGCGCAGGACCAGGCATCCGTTCGCGTAACTTTGTTCCGTCAGCTCGTAACGCGCCGCGGGCAACGCAATGCGCCGCTCGAAGCGCCCGTAAGGAATCTCCAGCCGATGTAACGCCGTCGCGTTTCGCTGCACCGGCAACGGGCGTGCGGCTGCTATCACCAGCAAGCCACCCTCTGCATGTACGTCGATCTGCTCCCGCGGAACGCCCGGCAAGGCCACCGTCACCTGCACCTCATCCCCATAAGCCACGATGTCTACGGGGGGTTCCCAGCGCGGCTGCGCCTCCACGGCGCGGCCGAAGCGAAAGAACTGACGTTGCAGCCGTTGCGCCTGCTCGAGCATTTCGCACGCTTCGGCCCACATCCAGGCGGGCGGGTTTCGGAGGGCCATAAGTCAAAGATCCCTGTGGGACATGGCGGGGTAGGTGGGGTCGCAATGCAGGGAGTCAAGCGCAGAGCGGCTATCCTTGGTTCCATGCCCCGCCGCGCCTTCGATGCCGACTTCTACCGCCGCTTCTACTTCGACCCCCGCACGCAGGTGACGTCGCGCGCCGAGACAGTCGCGCGCGCCAGGACCGTCGCCGCTCTCGTCGAGCATCTCGAGATCCCAGTGCGCACCATCCTGGACGCCGGCTGCGGGCTCGGCTGGATGCGCCGGCCGCTGCTGCGCGCGTTTCCTCGTGCGAGCTACACCGGCATCGAAGTGAGTAGTCACGTGTGCGAGCGCTATGGCTGGACGCACGCGTCGATCGCGTCGTACCGCACGAGCAAGCGCTTCGATCTCGCGATCTGTTACGACGTGCTGCAGTACCTCACTGACACCGAAGCTGCGCGCGCTCTCGCCAATCTCGGCCGGCTGTGTCGCGGCGCGCTGTTCCTGCAGGCGCCGACGCGCGAGGACTGGGATCGCAACGCAGATCGCTCCTGCAGCGACGAGGACATTCACCTGCGTCCGACGTCCTGGTATCGCACGCGGCTCGGACGCCGCTTCCGCCACGCCGGTTTCGGACTCTACGTCCGCCGCAGCGTGCCACTGCTGCAGTGGGAGCTGTCCCGGGCCGAGCACTGATAGCCACGCCAATAGAACAAAAGGGCAACCCCTTATTCCGTTTTGGGCACACGCAAGAAAAGTCGAAGTCACACCGAAGCAAACCTGTCACTTTCTGGCTCGCTGCCACGTCATCGTAGGCAGACATCGCTTTTTTTCACGCCGGCTTCACGCTGCGTGCGACTGTTCTCTCACGGCACGGTTCTAATCTGCGTCCCGTGGTTCGATGCGATGCGTATTCACCGGTAGCGTGCTTGCATTCACCGGTAGACGCATCCGGCGGAACGGGCCCTGCGTAAGGCAGGACGACGATTCCACGCGCGGCGGTCATGAATGTCATTCCCGCCACCGCGTTTATCGCCGGCCTCGTTTCGAAGAAAGTAGCACCTGACGAATAACTGGCATTGCGAACAGGTAGAAGGCAGATCGTGTCATGGAGTCCGCGAAACAACTGAAGCTCGTTGCACTCGCCGTGCTGGCCGCGGCGCTGGTCCTGCCGGTGTCTCACGCCAGCGCGCAGGACGACGCGTGGCGCACGTGGGCGCCCGAGAGCGAGAACAGCGGCGTGCGGCTGCACATCGACAACGACCTGTTCGCGGGCCGCAACCTCGATCGCGATTACACCGGTGGCCTGGCGATCACGCTGTCCGGCACTGCGGCGCGCGACGGCCTGCTTTCGCTCGACCCGGTGCTGACCCGCATCGACGGTCTTGCCGATGAATTGTTCGCCGGCTCGCCGGCGGCGAGCGTGCGTCATGCGCGTCAGGTCGGCCTGATCGCATTCACGCCCAACGACATCATTACCGACGAGGCGCAGCAGGCCGATCGGCCTTACGCGAGCCTGCTGTTCGCCTCGAACGGCCGTGTGCGAGTCGATGCCGACGACCGCGGCGCCTGGACGAGCAGCCTGACCGTGGGCTTCCTCGGCCTGCATCTCTCCGAAGCGTTGCACGACCTCGTGCACGAGGCCGTGGGCTCGGAGAAGCCGCAGGGTTATGACCACCAGATTTCAGCCGGCGGCGAGCCCACTGCGCGCTACATGCTCGCGCGACACAACCTGGTGTACGCGGATCCGACGGGCCGCATCGATGTGAAGACGACTGTCGCAGGCAGCGTGGGCTTCCTCACCGAAACCAGCGCCGCGATCTCGATGCGCATCGGCCGCTTCGACACGCCGTGGTGGACGTTCTCGCCGGAGCTCGCGGATTACATCGCGGCCCCGACGCCGGTGGAGTCGCTCGGCCAGCAGCGCGAGATGTACTTCTTCGCCGGCGCCCGTGTGACGGCGCGTGCGTACAACGCGTTCCTGCAGGGCCAGTTCCGGGACAGCGACGTACGCTACTCGTACTCCGAGATCGAGCCGCTCGTCGGGCATGCCTGGGTCGGCGTGATGACGCAACTGCTTGCGAATACCGAGCTGAGCTATGCGCTGCACTACCAGACCGCCGAGCTGCGTGACGGCAAAGCCGCGCGCGACGCGTTCTGGGGCGGCGTGCAGCTCGCCCACTCGTTCTGATTTTCTCCGCTGTTTCCCCAACCCCCTGACTGGCCCGCTTCGGCGGGCCTTTTTTTTTAGGGGCGTCGCTTCTTGTTCCGCGGCAGCTTCACACCCTTCAGACCGGTGTGTTGCGTGCGGAACGGCTGCGACTGCTGCGGCTTCTTCGCGACCGCTTTGCGCATGCCTTCGGGCGTAGTGCCGGTGCCGACGGGCTGCCACGCGGGGATCAGATGCTGCTTGCCCGGACCGATCAGGTCGGCGCGCCCCATGCGTCGCAATGCCTCGCGCAGCATCGGCCAGTTGTTCGCGTCGTGCCAGCGCAGGAAAGCCTTGTGCAGGCGCCGCACCTTCAATCCCTTCGGGATGTGCACCTCGTCGCTGCCGTGCGTGACTTTGCGCAGCGGGTTCTTGCCCGAGTGCCACATCGCCGTCGCGGTCGCCATCGGCGAGGGCAGGAACGCCTGCACCTGGTCGGCGCGGTAGCCGTTCTTCTTCAGCCACAGCGCCAGCTCGAGCATGTCCTCGTCGGTCGTGCCCGGATGCGCGGCGATGAAGTACGGAATCAGGTACTGCTCCTTGCCCGCTTCCTTCGAGTACTTCTCGAACAGCTCCTTGAAGCGGTAGTACGTGCCGACGCCGGGCTTCATCATCTTCGACAGCGGCCCTTCGCCGATCGCTTCCGGCGCAATCTTCAGATAGCCGCCGACGTGGTGCTGGACCAGCTCCTTCACGTACTCCGGCGATTCCACCGCGAGGTCGTAGCGCACGCCTGAGCCGATCAGTACTTTGCGGATGCCGGGGAGCGTGCGCGCGCGCCGGTACAACTTGATCAGCGGCATGTGATCGGTGTTGAGATTCGGGCAGATCCCCGGATAGACGCACGAAGGCCGGCGGCAGGCCGCTTCGATCTCGCGCGACTTGCACGCGAGCCGATACATGTTCGCCGTCGGGCCGCCGAGGTCGGAGATCACGCCGGTGAAGCCCGGCACCGTGTCGCGCACGGTCTCGACCTCCTTGATGATCGAATCCTCGGAGCGGCTCTGGATGATGCGGCCCTCGTGCTCGGTGATCGAGCAGAACGTGCAGCCGCCGAAGCAGCCGCGCTGGATCGCGATCGAGAAGCGGATCATCTGGTACGCCGGGACCTTCGCCGTGCCGTACAACGGATGCGGCACGCGCCGGTACGGCAGCTCGTAGATCGCGTCCATCTCCTTGGTCGTGAGCGGCAGCGGCGGCGGATTGAGCCACACGTCGGCGTCGCCGTGGCGCTGCACGAGTGCGCGGGCGTTACCCGGATTCGATTCGAGATGCAGGATGCGCGACGCGTGCGCGTACAGCACCGGATCGTCGCGCACCGCTTCGTGCGGCGGCATGCGGATCACGGAGTGCTCGCGCTCCGCCGTCGGTACGTGACGATAGAAGCGCACGACCTTGACCGGCTCCTGCGCGCCAGCCTCCGGAGGCTTGCAGGCAGGCGCGCTCTGCGTCTTCGCGGCTTCCATCGCGTACGGATCGATCGGCGGATTCAACGTGCCCGGCTCGTCGATCGACGTCGAATCGATCTCCGTCCAGCCCGGCGGCGTCGTCTGACGCACGAACGCAGTGCCACGCAGATCGGTGATCTCGTCGATGCGCTCGCCCTTCGCGAGCCGATGCGCGATCTCGACGATCTGCCGCTCGGCGTTGCCGTACACGAGCAGGTCGGCCTTCGCGTCGAGCAGGACCGAGCGCCGCACTTTCTCCGACCAGTAGTCGAAGTGCGCGATGCGCCGCAGGCTCGCCTCAATGCCTCCGACGATGACCGGCACGTCGGTGAACGCTTCGCGTGCGCGTTGCGCGTAGACGATCACCGAGCGATCGGGCCGCTGTCCGCCCGCGCCGTCCGGCGTGTACGCATCGTCGCTGCGGATGCGGCGATCCGAGGTGTAGCGGTTCACCATCGAGTCCATGTTGCCGGCCGTGATGCCGAAGAACAGGTTCGGGCGGCCGAGCCGCGTGAAGTCGGCGGCGGAGCGCCAGTCGGGCTGCGCGATGATGCCGACGCGGAAGCCCTGCGCCTCCAGCACGCGGCCGATGATCGCCATGCCGAAGCTCGGGTGGTCGACGTAAGCGTCGCCCGTCACGATGATGATGTCGCAGCTATCCCAGCCGAGCGCTTCCATCTCCTCGCGCGACATGGGCAGGAATGGGGCGGTCCCGAACCGGGACGCCCAGTACTTGCGGTAGGAGAAGAGGTCGCGCGCCGGCAGCATGGGGCGCGGATGATAGCTGACCAGGCTAGCGGCGACAGCCGCGAGTAGGGTCTCCCCCGGGACAACCCTTGCGTAAGGCCTTTTTGCGCTGCACCGGGCTGACCGTCGACACGTACGGAGAATCCCGATCGAAGAATCGCCACGGCTTCAGCGCCCAGTCCCCCGCGTAGTCCACGCCGATCCGCTCGCTGCGAGCGACCCTGGGCCGGCGATAGGCCGCCGGGCGCTCGATCCAGAGCGGGGCCTGCCGCAGGCTGACGCCGTTCAGTTCCCGGTCGATGTGCATCGCACGGCAGAGCAGGCCGGGACCGTGCGTCGCGTCATCGATCTCCGCGACCGGCTCGAGCGCGCGAATCAGCACCGCATGCGGCACGCCTTCCGCGGCGGTCACGACGTTGAGGCAGTTCCAGAATCCATAGATGAAGTAGACGTACGCATGGGCGGGCGGCCCGAACATCACTTCGGTGCGCTTGGTGCGGCCGCGCGCGGAATGGGCAGCCAGGTCGCGCGGTCCTTTGTACGCCTCGGTCTCGACGATCCGGCCCACCTGCCGGCCCGCCGGCCCGGCGTGGACCAGGTGCATGCCGAGCAGATCGCGCGCGACGAGCAGCGTTTCGCGGGAGTAGAAGGCGAGTGGCAGGAGAGTAGCTGACGCGGGCATCGCGGCAGCTCTTATATAAGAGAAGAGAGTCAGGCTGAAGCCCGACTCTTTGAATTCACTCCGCCGCCGGCCAGTGCGCCGCGATCTGCATTACGTCCAATTCCGCCGTCCCGGCCGTTGCATCGAGCGAGCGCACCTTGATGCGCATGAAGTCCAGCGAGCTGCCCTTCTCGAAGTAATGAAACACCGAGCTGCGCGACTCGTCGCGCAACGCGCGCGGCACGATGAACTCGTTCGTCGACTGCTCCTGCACCAGCGGCCCGCAGCTGACACGCGTGCCGCCGAACGCGACCGCGATGTGCGCAGCGTCGGCCATTCGCACGACCGACTTCAGCGTGATGCGAAAGCGCGGCTCCAAGCCTGCGGGCGTCTCGAGAATGTCGACGTGCTCGCCCGCGGTCAGGCGCACGATCTTGCGCCGGCGATCGACCCGCTGCGAATCGGAAACGCGAACCGTGGGGGCGTCGCTATAGATGATCTTGCCGTGCGCCGATGCGGCCGCGCGCTGCAGGGTGAGAGCATGGGAGGCGCGTTGCCGATGCAGAAAAATAGCGGCGGCGAGTCCACCCGTGATGGCGGCAGCGACGCACAGCAGCAGGGGCAGTTGCGCTAAGAGGAGGGAGCTGGAATCCATACCGACGAATCCGTGAACGGCAACTCTCTACAGCTATCGGCAGCGCCGGGCGTTGCTCGATGTGATCCGCGTCGAGTTTCCCTCATCGCGCCGCGCAGCGGTGTGGACTGGATCACAGGCAGCGCGCCGTCCACTTAACAAAACCCGGTTGCGTCGGGCTAAAGCCCGACCTACCCTCCCGAGTCGATTTTCCATCGCTCGATCGGGAGTGCCCATGTATACAGTTTCCCGTCGCGCCCGGTGGTCGGGTGCACTCGTTGCTCCTTTCTTCATAGGCCTGCTCGCGCTCGGCGCTTGTAAAAAGCACGAGCCCGCGCCGGCGCCCGAGCCGCAAAGCCCGATCTCCGCCGACGCGAAGCAAGCGGCGCAGCAGATCACCGCCGACTACCTGCGTGCACAGATTACGAAGTTGTCCTCGGACGAGTTCGAAGGCCGTGCGCCCGCGACGCCCGGTGACGAGAAGACGCGCCAATACATCGTCGAGCAGCTGCAGGATATCGGCTTCGGCCCGGGCGGACCCGACGGCCGCTGGCAGCAAACCTTCAACGTCGTCGGCATCACGGCGGAAATGCCGAAGCAGTGGTCTTTCAGCAAGGGCGGCAAGAAAGCGTCGTTCAAGTGGTGGGACCAGTACATCGCGGGGAGCGGCGTGCAGACCGAGCAGGGCTCGGTCAAGAACGCCGAAGTCGTGTTCGTCGGCTATGGCATCCAGGCGCCCGAGTACGGCTGGGACGATTTCAAGGGCCAGGACCTGAAGGGCAAGGTGCTGCTGATGCTGAACAACGATCCGGACTGGGATCCGAATCTGTTCGCCGGCAACACGCGGCTCTACTACGGCCGCTGGGTCTACAAGTATGAGAGCGCCGCGCGCCAGGGTGCAGCGGGCGCGATCATCGTGCACACCACACCTTCGGCGGGCTATCCGTTCCAGGTCGTGCAGACCTCGTGGAGCGGCGAGCAGGTCGAAGTGCCGGCGGAGAGCGAGCCGCGCATCCAGGTGAAGGCGTGGATGACCGAGGACGCGTCGCGCCAGCTCGCGAAGCTCGCGGGCCAGGATCTCGACCAGCTGATCGAGTCGGCGAAGTCGAAGGACTTCAAGCCGGTGCCGCTCGGCATCACGACCTCGCTCGACTTCAAGAACAAGCTCAACAAGTCGCAGACCGCGAACGTGTACGGCGTGCTGAAGGGCAGCGATCCCAAGCTCGCGGACGAGTACGTGATCTTCAGCGCGCACCACGATCATCTCGGCGTCGGCGAGCCGGATGCCGAGGGCGACAAGATCTACAACGGTGCGATGGACAATGCGTCCGGCGTGGCGCAGCTGCTGGCGCAGGCGAAGGCGTTCAGGGCGCTGCCGACGCCGCCGAAGCGCTCGATCATGATGCTGTTCGTCGCGGCCGAGGAGCAGGGCCTGCTCGGCTCGAAGTACTACGCGGAGCATCCGACGATCCAGCCGGGCAAGATCGTCGCGAACATCAACTACGACGGCGGCAACATCTGGGGCCGCACCAAGGACATCATCTTCGTCGGCAAGGGCAAGTCGACGATCGATGAGTCCGTCGACGCGATCGCCAAGGCGCAGGACCGCCACGTCGTGCCCGACCAGTTCCCGGATCGCGGCTTCTTCTACCGCTCCGACCAGTTCAGCTTCGCGAAGATCGGCGTGCCCGCGCTGTATCTCGACGCCGGCACCGAGTTCGTCGGCAAGCCGCCGCAGTGGGGCAAGGAAGTCCACGAGGAGTACGAGAAGAAGCACTATCACCAGCCGTCCGACGAGATCGACGACAGCTGGAACTTCGACGGCATGATCGAAGACGCGCAGCTCGGGTTCCATGTCGGCGTGAACGTCGCGAACGCGGCGCAGACGCCGACGTGGGTGCCGGGCGATGAGTTCGAGGCCGCGCGGAAGGCGGCGCTCGAGAAGGTGCAGAAGGAATAGCGACGAGAGTGACGGGGTGACGAAGTGACGCGTCACTCCGTCACTTGCTGCTCATGCCGGCTTGATTACAAAGCCCGCACGTGGGAAATGCACCGCCACTTCGCCGACCTGCGGGTCGGCGCGCTTGATCACCACTTCGTAAGTCGAAAGCGAGATCAGCTCGCCCACCACCGGATCGCGGCCGATGTCGTCGGGCGCGACCTGCACGCGCATGCCGGGCTTGCGGCCGAACGGGTCGTTGGCGTCCGCGTGCTCTGCGACTTGCGGCGTCGCTGCTTTCGCGATCGCCAGCGCTTCCTGCGAGCTCAGATCGCTCGGCTGGCCGTGGCCGATCCGCTCCATGCGTTGCATCCACGCGCGCAGCTTCGGCAGCTCGCCGAGCGGCGGCGTCGTGTTGCTCACGTTGGAGCTGACGAACCAGCACAGGTGATGCGCGGAGCAGTCGACGAGCGTCGGATGCTCGCCGCAAAGATACGCGCGGCCGTCGACGAGCATCGCTTCGAGCCATGCGAACTGCGGACGCAGCTGATCGAGCAGCATCGGCACCGCTGCCTTGAGCCGGTCGAGATCCAGCTCGCGGCCCATCAATTTCGTGCGATCTTCCGCGAAGCCTTCCGGCAACGAGCGCGGGGCAAGCCCGAACACCATGCCGACGATCGGCGAGAACAGCGTGCGGTCGAGATAGAACGACAGCGCGTTCGCCGTGCCCGCGTCGGTGCCGCGATAGAAGCTCGGCTCCGGAAAGCGCCGCTCCAGCTCGCGCAGGATGCATTGCGTGTCGCAGTAGATGTCCGCGCCGATCTGCATCACCGGCGTCTTGCGATAGCCGCCGGTCAGCGGCACGAGATCCGGTTTCGGCATGATCACGGGGATCGTCACCGACTGCCACGCCAGTCGCTTGATGCCGAGCGCCTTGCGCACCTTCTCCGCGTACGGCGACATCGGATAGTGATGCAGGATGACCTCGGTCATGGCGCCCCCAAAGATGAGCAAGATGCGCAGTTCAAAGAATCGTCGGTGTCGGTACATCGTAGCTGAGATGGCGGGGCGAACGGGGTAAAGTTGCGGCATGAAAACGCCCGTCCGTGCAGTCCTCCTCGCCGCCGCCCTCGCTCTGACCTGCGGCGGCGCCGCCGCCAAAACGGTCAAGCCGCCGCTGCACGGGCAGAACTGGGTCGCCGTCACCGGCAAGCCGCTCGCGGCAACCGCGGGTGCGACCATCTTCATCAAGGGCGGCAACGCCGTCGACGCTGCGTGCGCGATGATCGCCGCAACTTCCACGATGTGGGACACGCTCAGCTGGGGCGGCGAGACGCAGGCGCTGATCTACAACCCGCACACCGGCAAGGTCATCGGCGTGAACGCGCTCGGCGCTGCGCCGACGGGTGCGACGCCGGAGTTCTTCAAGAGCAAAGGTTACGAATATCCGCCGGAGTTCGGGCCGCTCGCGGCGGTCACGCCCGGCACGCCCGGCGGGATCATGGTGATGCTCGCCGAGTACGGCAAGCTCAGCCTCGCCGAGGTGCTCGCGCCCGCGATCGAGATGGCGGACGGTTATCCGATCGAAGCGCAGCTCGCGGACACGATCGAGAAGTACCAGGACCAGCTGCGCCAGTGGCCGGAATCGAAACGCACGTTTCTCGTGCACGAAGGCCAGCGCGCTGCCCCGGTCGCCGGCGAGATTTTCCGGCAACCGGATCTCGCGGCGACCCTGCGCAAGCTGGTCGAAGCGGAGGCGCAGGCGCTGCAGGCTGGCAAGAATCGCAAGGAAGCGATCATGGCGGCGTACGACCGTTTCTATAAGGGCGACATCGCCAGAGAATTTGCGCGCGGCTCGAAGGAAGTCGGCGGGCTGCACACGCCCGAGGATCTCGCGAACTGGCGCGTGTATCTCGAAGAGCCCGTCAGCACGAACTACAAGGGCATCGAGGTCTACAAGCTCACGCACTGGGTGCAGGGCCCGGTGATGCTGCAGACGCTGAACATCCTGGAGAACTTCGATCTGAAATCGATGGGCTACAACAGCGCGCGCTACATTCACACGCTGTACCAGGCGATGAACCTCGCGTACGCGGACCGCGACTTCTACTACGGCGACTCGCGCTTCCCGCCGGAAGAGCCGATTCGCGGTCTGCTGTCGAAGGACTACGCGCGCGCACGCGCCAAGCTGATCGGCGAGGACAGCAACAATCCCGACGCGCGTCCCGGCGATCCGTATCCGTTCCAGGGCGGCAACAATCCGTTCAAGGCGTCGCTCGACAAGTGGCGCACGGTGAAGGAGCGGCCGGATAAACCGAAGCCTGCGCAGTGGAGTCCGACGGCGCTCGCCGAGTTCGATCGCACGTTCCGCGCCGGAACGACGAGCGTGGAGGCCGCGGACAAGGAAGGCTGGGTCGTGTCGGTCACGCCGAGCGGCGGCTGGGTGCCTGCGGTCATCGCCGGCAAGACCGGCATCGGCATGAGCCAGCGCATGCAGAGCTTCGTGCTCGATGCGGCGGAGAATCCGTTCAACGTCGTCGCGCCGGGCAAGCGTCCGCGCGCGACGCTCACGCCTTCTCTCGCGCTGAAGGACGGCAAGCCGATGCTCGCCTTCGCCGTGCAAGGCGGCGACACGCAGGATCAGAACCTGCTGCAGTTCTTCCTCAACGTCGTGGAATTCGGCATGACGGTCCAGGAGGCGTCCGAAGCAGCCAACATCACGAGTTACCAGATGCGCGATTCGTTCGGCGCGCACGAGTCGTTCCCCGGCCGCATGACGCTGACGAACTCGATACCGGACTGGGTGCGCACCGACCTCGCGCGCAAGGGCTACAAGCTCGAGTTCACGCAGATGAACTCCGGGCCGATCACCGCGATCTATGTCGATCGCGAGCACGGCTCGCTGTGGGGCGCCGCTTCTTATCACGGCGAAGACTATGGAATCGCCTGGTAATAGTCGTAGGTCGGGCTTCAGTCCGACAATCCGTCCCGCGAGCCTGGACGACACGGCCGAGCTCGCCGACCTCATCGCGCGCTCGGCGCGCGAGCTCAGCGCCGGCGACTACACGCCCGAGCAGGTCGAGGGCGCGCTGCTCGGCGCGTTCGGAGTCGACACGCAGCTGATCCTGGACGGCACGTACTTCGTCGCTGAAGCCGAGGGGAAACTGGTCGCGTGCGGCGGCTGGAGCAAACGGCGCACGCTGTTCGGCGGCGACGCCGGCAGCGGACGCGACGCGACCGAGCTCGATCCGGCGACGGACGCAGCGAAGATCCGCGCGTTCTTCGTCGATCCCGCATACGCCCGCCGCGGCCTGGGCTCCGCGATCCTGGAGCGGTGCGAAGCGGAAGCGCGCGCCCGCGGCTTTCGCCGCTTCGAGATGATGGCCACGCTGCCCGGCGCGAAGCTGTACACGCGATACGGCTACAGCGGCACGAAACGCATCCAGTACGAGGTGCGGCCGGGCGTCATGATCGACTTCATCCCCATGAGCAAGTAGGCTCGACCGCATAACGATTCTGACGGTGTTGGGGGTCGCATGATTCGCTCGACGATGCAGCGGGTGCAGCTGTCCAGCAATACGCTGCTGGAGCGCGCCGGCAAGATCTATCCGCAATCCGAAGTCGTCAGCCGGCTGCCCGACAAGTCTTTGCACCGGTACAGGTTCGCGGATTTCTATCGCCGCTCGCGCCAGCTCGCCGCCGCGCTGCTCGCCGCGGGACTCAAGAAAGGCGATCGCGTCGCGTCGCTGAGCTGGAATCACTACGCGCACTTCGAGTGCTACTTCGGCATTCCTGCAGCCGGCGGGGTGTTGCACACCCTCAACCTGCGGCTCGCGCCGGAGGAGATCGCGTGGATCGCCAATCACGCGGAAGATCGCTTCCTCATCGTCGACGATTGCCTGCTGCCGCTGCTCGCGAAATTCCCGGAGCCAGTGAAGTTCGAAAAGATCATCGTCGTGCCGCTCACCGGCGCGCCGGTGCCGGCGCCGTTCCTCGACTACGAGCAGTTCCTCGCGCAGGCGCCCGCGGACTTCGAGTACCCGCAGCACGACGAGGACGATCCGATCGCGATGTGCTACACGTCCGGCACGACCGGCCGGCCGAAAGGCGTCGTGTACTCGCATCGCTCGATGGTGCTGCACACGCTGGTCGGCAATCAGCCCGATCACTGGAATCTCGCCGCGAAGGACAGCGTGCTGCCGGTCACGCCGATGTTCCACGCGAACTGCTGGGGCATCCCCTACGGCGCCGCGATGATGGGCATCAAGCTGATCTTTCCCGGGCCGCATCTCGGCGCGGCGGATCTCATCGACCTGTTCATGCGCGAGCAGCCGACCTACTCGCTCGGCGTGCCGACGATCTGGATCTCGATCCTGCAGCTGCTCGACTCGGAACCGGAGCGTTATCGCATGCCGCCCGGCGTGCGCATGATCGTCGGCGGCTCGGCGGTGCCGGAATCTCTGATCCGCGGCTTCGCACGACACGGCGTGAGCGTGCTGCAGGGTTGGGGTATGACCGAGACGAGTCCGCTGGCGAGCGGCGCGTTCGTCAAACCGGAGCTGCAGCACTACGACGCAGATCAACGCATCGGCCTCGCGACGACAGCAGGCGTGCCCGCACCGCTCGTCGATCTGCGCATCGTCGGCGACAACGACAAAGAACAGCCGTGGGACGGCCACAGCGTCGGCGAGATCCAGGTCCGCGGCAACTTCATCACCGGCAGCTATCACAACGTGCCGCAGGAGCCGGACAAGTTCACTGCCGACGGCTGGCTGCGCACCGGCGACGTTGCGAGCGTCGACGAGCACGGCTACATCCGCATCGTCGATCGCACCAAGGACCTGATCAAATCCGGCGGCGAGTGGATCAGCTCGGTCGACATGGAGAACGAGCTCATGGGTCACGCGGCAGTTGCGGAAGCCGCAGTGATCGCAGTTCCCGACGCGAAGTGGGCCGAGCGCCCGCTCGCATGCGTCACGTTCCGTCCCGGCAAGACGGCGACCGCCGACGAGCTGCGCGCACATCTCGCGCACAAGTTCGCGAAGTGGCAGCTGCCCGAGCGCTTCGAATTCCTCGACGCGATCCCGCGCACCTCCACCGGTAAATTCTGGAAAACCAAGCTGCGCGAGCGATTCAGGGGCTGAGCGGCCGCCTGTAATCTACCGCCGTGAACCTTTTGCGCCGTGGGGATCACCTACGCGCACCGATCCCTTTCGATCGACGCGGGCCAGGCGCCCAGGTTTACGATGAAAAAGCTCGTTCAGCAATTTTTGGCAGCGCTCGTTGTTCTTTCAATGGTGGGCTGCACCACGGTTCAACCGCTCACGGCCAGTCAGTCGAGCCTGTCGGGCACGCTCAAGCGCGGCGATAGCGTCGAAGTGACGACTTCGAGCGGCAAGCAGCTCAAGTTCAAGGTCGATAGCGTCGATGCCAACGGCGTGCACGGCGGCGGTCAGACTGTCGCGTACAACGACATTCAGAGCATCAATCGCAAGGAAGTCGACACGAAGCGCACGATGTGGGTCGTGCTTGGCGTGGTTGCGGTCGGAGCGATTGCAGCAGCCGCCGGTGGCGGCGGCGGCGGTAGCGGAGGCAACGGCTACTGAGCGTTGCCGCTCACGTCTTGTCCGGGGCTGCCTCGCGCTCGATGCGGCAGTGGATGTTCTGCATTGCGCTGTCGTTCGGGTTGTAGTTCGGGTCGTCGGCCGGGAACGTTTCGGTCGTGATGCGCAGCGCGGTGATGTCCGCGACCGTCCAGAGCTTCCCGTAGCCGAAGCCTCCGGAGTTGCTCGAGCCGCCGACCTGGATGGCTCGCAGCACTTCGACGCCGCGGGTGGAGATGCCGTGAACGTACGGCTCCACCACGCGCGGCAATCCCCCGTAGCGGAATTCCAGCAGCAGCCGCTGGCGGATGGCGTCGCAGATTATGGTCCTATCTGTCACGACAGGCGCGAGCCTAGTCGGGCGCCCGCAGTTCGTCTGTCAGTGAATGCCGCGGGGAGGCGTGCACGTATTATGCTTTCGCCATGGGCAAGTACGTCGGGGCCATCGATCAGGGAACGACCAGCACTCGCTTCATCGTGTTCGATGCGCAGGGGGCGATCGTCGCGCTGGCGCAGCAAGAGCACCAGCAGATCTACCCGCAGCCCGGCTGGGTCGAGCACTCGCCGGCCGAGATCGCCCGTAACACGGCAGAGGTGATCGCCGCGGCTTTGCAGCGCGCGAAGCTCACCGCCGGCGACCTGGTCGCGGTCGGCATCACCAATCAGCGCGAGACCACCGTCGTGTGGGATCGCAGCGGCCGTCCGATTCACAACGCGCTCGTGTGGCAGGACACGCGCGTCGAGCCGCTCGTCGCGTTCTATGCCGGCCAGGGCGGCAAGGACCGCTTTCGCGCGAGCACCGGCTTGCCGCTCGCCAGCTACTTCAGCGGCCTGAAGCTGAAATGGCTGCTCGACAATGTTCCCGGCGCCCGGCAGCGCGCGCAGGCAGGCGAGCTGCTCTTCGGGACGATCGACAGCTGGGTGCTGTGGAATCTGACCGGCGGCGCGCAGGGCGGCCTGCACGTCACCGACGTGACGAATGCCAGCCGCACGCAGCTCATGCGTCTGGACACGCTCGCGTGGGACGACGAGCTGCTGAATGCGTTCTCGATCCCGCGCTCGCTGTTGCCGCGCATCGTGTCGTCGAGCGAGGTGTATGGCGAAGTCGCAACCGGTCCGCTGCGCGGCGTGCCGATTGCCGGCATCCTCGGCGATCAGCAGGCAGCGCTCGTCGGGCAGACGTGTTTCCGCGCGGGCGAAGCCAAGAACACGTACGGCACGGGCTGCTTTCTGCTGATGAATACGGGCCCGACGCCGGTATCTTCGGCCGCGGGGCTCGTGACCACGGTCGCATATCGGCTGGGCAGGCAGCCCGCGCACTACGCGCTCGAAGGCTCGATCGCGATCGCCGGCGCGCTCGTGCAGTGGCTGCGTGACAACTTAGGGCTGATCGCGACGAGCGGCGACGTCGAAGCTCTTGCATCGAGCGTTGCGGACAACGGCGACGTCTATATCGTGCCCGCGTTCTCGGGCCTCTACGCTCCGTACTGGAAGGACAGCGCACGCGGCGTGATCGCAGGACTCACGCGATACGCAACGCGCGCGCACATCGCACGCGCTGCACTCGAAGCCACTGCCTATCAGACGCGCGACGTGCTGACGGCGATGGAGCAAGACTCCGGCATCAAGCTCAGCGAGCTGCGCGTCGATGGCGGCATGGTCCTGAACGAGCTGCTGATGCAGTTCCAGGCCGACATTCTCGACGTGACCGTCGTCCGTCCGAAAGTGACTGAAACAACAGCGCTGGGCGCTGCGTACGCGGCAGGTCTCGCGACCGGCTACTGGCGCGGCACCGACGAGCTCACGAAGAACTGGGGGATCGAAAAGCGCTGGCAGCCCGCGATGTCGAAGGAGCAGCGCGGCCGCTTGTACGCGGCGTGGCAGAAGGCGGTTACGCGCTCGTTCGGCTGGATCGAGTGATGGCTGCCGCGAAGGCGCAGCTCGACGCTTTCATCGCGAAGTTTTCGCCGGACGTCGCGCAGCTCGGCCGCGCTGCGATCGCTCGCATGTGCGGATTACTGCCGGCAGCGCAGGTGCTCGTCTACGACAACTACAACGCGCTCGCCGTGGGTTTCGGGCCGAGCGAGCGGACGTCGGAAATCGTGTTCTCGATCGCGATGTATCCGCGCTGGGTGAGTCTGTTCTTCGCCAAGGGCGTCGGCCTGCCGGATCCGCACAAGCGTCTGAGCGGCAGCGGCAATGTCGTGCGCCACATCGTGCTGACGCAGGTCGAAGTGCTCGACGATCCGCAGATCCGCGAGCTCATGCAGCTGGCGCTCACGCGCGCCGGGGGTTCGTTGCAGAAGGGGAAGGCCGGCGCTATCGTCATCAAGTCGATATCGGCCAGGCAGCGCCCGCGCCGCCCGGCAGCTCAAGCCGCCAAGAAGAAATAACGTGGGTCGGGCTCCAGCCCGACAGCGAGGTCAACATGAGCGGAGTCAACATCTGGGCCGTGCTGGTCGCGGCCGTTTCCAGTTTCGCGCTCGGCGGGCTGTGGTACTCGCCCGTGCTGTTCCACAAGGTGTGGAATCGCGAAGCCGGCCGCGGCGAGAACCCGGAAAAGATGCAGCATCCCGGCCGCGTCTTCGGCGTCGCGTTCGTGTTCGCGCTGATCGCGGCGTGGGTCTTCGCGTGGTGGCTCGGTCCCGATCCGCAGCTGCGCGACGCGCTGATCAAAGGCCTCGCGGTCGGCGCCGCGTTCGTCGGTGCGAGCTTCGGCATCAACTACCAGTTCGCGAACCGCAGCTTTCTGATGTGGGCGATCGACGCCGGTTATCACACTGCGCAGTTCGTGCTGTTCGCGCTGGTGCTAGCTCTCTGGCCGTGACAGCTCCTCGTTGCGCAGCCACTGCGTGACGAGCTTGGAGCGCTCTGCCGAAACGCCGAGGCTGCGCAAATCTGCGTCAGCGACGAATCCGGGCGTGAACGGCCCGATCGCGATCAGTGCGATGAGCTTGCTAGATCGACTTGTATGGGCCGAAGGGGCCGGATGGATGCCCGGCGGCGAGAAAGCGCTGCATGTAATAGCGCGGAGGATTGTAGAGCCTGGCGACATCCGGCTCTGCGAAGTGCTCGTGCACCAGGTCATCTCTGACAAAAAAAGCGTTCACACCCGCCAAGCAGCAGCTCACGAGCGTATAGCCCTTCTGCCGAGCCAGCGCGTTCAGCGACTCGAGCGACGCCCCCTGATAATCGGTGTAGTTCCAACGGTGCTCAGGGTTGTATTGCATGACCCATTTCATCGGCGGGCGAAACTTGGCGTTGTATTCGATAACGATCACGCGCGGCTTGATCCCGATCGCATCCCAGATCCAGTAGTCGTTGCCGTCGACATCGATACTGAGCAGGTCGAGCTCGCCGAGCCGCGCCGATTCGATCAAGTTGGATATGTTCTGTGCTGTGACGAATGTGCGCAGAGCCTGCAGCTGGCCCGCTGCAATCTCGGTCGCGAAGGTATCGCTCAGCTTGCGATGCGCCCGTTCATCTGCCTCGATCCACAGCCCGCGCCAACCCTGATACAGAAGGAGCCGCGTGTTGTTCTGCAGTCCGTCCTGAACCCCGAATTCGACGAACGTCCTGTTCGCAGCTCCAATGCGTCTGAATATCTCCTGCAGGAGGCCGTCTTCGTCATTCTGTGAGAATGATCTGAATCCGTGCCGCTCGAGGCGCTGCGGATCGTTGTAGGGATCGGCACGCAGGAGCTGCTGCAGATGCATCTCGAGCGACAGTTCGCCGTGCACGTCCAGCTGCTTGATGATCGGTGCGGCAATGGACTGCCGCAAGAACCTTCTGAGTCCCATCGTATTTCTCGTTTGTCCGCGACGCAGAGTCGATCGGTCCTTTCGAGTATGCATCAAACCCGCTCAAACCTGAGGGTGTCGGCAGGTCGGGCCGGACGCGCTGCAGGGTGCCCCGCAGCGGTTCATCCGTCGCTATGCGGTGCGGCGGGCGCTTTGCCTTTACAATGCCGCACCCCCGACGTTACGGTACATGCATGAACTCCCCTGTCGTGAAATCCCTCTGGATCCTCACCCTGTCGCCGCTGCTGCTGGCCGCGTGCGGCGGCCACGATCCCGGCTGTGTCGACCCGAAGGAGCCGTATCTCGCCGCCCGTAACAATGCGCAGCTGCATGTCCCCGACGGCATGACGACCCCGAACCGCGCGGAAGCGCTGGCGATTCCGGACGAGAAGGCCGCCGCCGGCAAGCCGGGGGCCACCGACGCCTGCCTGGACTCGCCGCCGTCGTATTTCCGCTCGACGGGCACGGTGGCGCGCTCGCCCGAAGAAGTCGTCGCGAGCTGGGCGCAGGCCTGGGCGAATCGCGAGTCCGATGCAGTGGTCGCCTTGTACTCGGCGCAGTTCGTCGCACCGACCGACGCCTCGGGCGCCAGCGCGTGGATCGAGCAGCGGCGCGAGCAGGTGGCGACGGGCCCGGTGCCCGACCCGATGGTGCAGGGATTGAAGGTCGAGCCGGACGGTGCGGACCGCCGCATCGTTTCGTTCACGCAGCGCTTCGGCGTCAACGCGCTGAAGAAGCAGCTCGTCATGGTGCGCGAGAGCGGCTCGTGGCGCATCGTCGAGGAGAAGGTCACCATGTAAGTTGGGCGATCGCCCAACCTGCATCGACATCATGAAGTCGCAAACCTCCGCCGTGCATGCCGCGACGGCGCTGCGTCCCGGCGCGGTCCGCGACGCGATCATCGATCGACTGGAGCGCTCGCTCGGCAAGCCGCTCACCGGCGCAACGCGCCGCGACATCTACGACGCGCTGACGATCGCAATCCGCGAAGAGCTCGCCGAGCGCTGGATCGCCACCGGCACTCGCGTGAAACGCGCGCGCGTGAAGCGCGTCTGCTATCTCTCGATGGAGTTCCTGCTCGGCCGCAGTCTCATCAACGCGCTGTCCTCGCTCGAGGACGGCTTGCTGGAAGAGGTGCGCGAGACGGTCGAGTCGCTCGGCCAGGATCTCGATCGCATCGCCGCCGAGGAAGAAGATCCCGGGCTCGGCAACGGCGGTCTCGGCCGACTCGCCGCGTGCTTTCTCGATTCGCTGGCGACGCTCGGCTATGCGGCGACCGGCTACGGCATTCGCTACGACTACGGCATCTTCACCCAGGTCATCGGCCAGGACGGCGCCCAGCGCGAAGTCGCGAGCTCCTGGCTCGGCGTGCACAACCATTGGGAGCAGGGCCACGGCGGCGTGCGCCATCGCGTGCGCTTCGGCGGCCGCTGCCAGGCGACGCGCGACGAGCAGGGCCGCGTGCGCTACGAGTGGATCGAGACGCAGGACGTGTGGGCAGTCGCGTATGACCTGCTCATCCCCGGCAATCGCAGCCCGACAGTGAATCATCTGCGCCTGTGGTCGGGGCGCGGCATCACGCCGTTCAAGATCGAAGCGTTCAATTCGGGCAACTATTACGCGGCGGTCGCCGAGCAGATCGAGGCGAAGAACCTCACGCGCGTGCTGTACCCGGACGATTCGACGCCGCAGGGCAAGGAGCTGCGCTTCAAGCAGCAGTATTTCTGCGTCAGCGCGTCGTTGCAGGACATGCTCGCGCAGCATCTCTCGGAGCGCCGGCAGCTGAAGGATCTCGCGCAGGCGATCGCGATCCAGCTCAACGACACGCATCCGGCGATGACCGTCGTCGAGCTGATGCGGTTGCTGGTCGACGTCTACGATGTGCAGTGGCCGGTCGCGTGGCAGATCATTTGCGACACGTGCAGCTACACCAATCACACGCTGCTGCCCGAGGCGCTGGAAACGTGGCCGATCTCGTTGTTCGAGCGGCTCCTGCCGCGCCACCTGCAGATCGTCTACCAGATCAATCGCGATTTCCTGGAGATCGTCAGCGCGCGCTATCCGCACGATCTGGAACGCCGCCGCCGCATGTCGCTGATCAACGAGGAGGGCGACCGGCGGGTGCGCATGGCGTACCTCTCAGTCGTCGGCTCGCATCGGGTCAACGGCGTGGCGAAGCTGCACTCGCGGCTGATGCGCGAGACGATCTTCGCCGACTTCGCCGAGCTGTGGCCGGAGCGCTTCATCAACGTCACCAACGGCATCGCCGTGCGGCGCTGGCTGAAGCAGGCGAATCCCGGCCTGTCGGCGCTGCTCACCGAGAAGCTCGGCTCGGCGTGGGAGAACGACCTGGAAGATCTCGAGCGGCTGAAGTGGGCGGCCGACGACGCCGAGTTCCGCCAGCGCTTCCGCGCCGTCAAACGCACGAACAAGGAGCGGCTCGCGAACACGATTCATCAGCTGCTCGGTGTCGACGTCGCCGTCGATGCGTTGTTCGATGTGCAGGTCAAGCGCATCCACGAGTACAAGCGCCAGCTGCTGAATCTGATGTATGTCGTCGTGCGCTACCTGCGCATTCTCGACAACCCGGCGGCGCCGCTGGTGCCGCGCGTGGTGATCATCGCCGGCAAGGCCGCGCCGGGTTATCACATGGCGAAAGCGGTCATCAAGCTGATCAACAACGTCGCGCGCGTGATCAACGCGGACGCGCGGGTCGGCGACAAGCTCAAGCTGTGCTTCCTGCCGGACTACGACGTGTCGCTGGCGCAGGAGATCATGCCGGCCGCAGACCTGTCGGAGCAGATCTCCACCGCCGGCATGGAAGCCTCGGGCACCGGCAACATGAAGCTGTCGCTGAACGGCGCGCTCACGATCGGCACGCTCGACGGCGCGAACATCGAGATCCGCGATGCGGTCGGCGCCGAGAACATTTTCATCTTCGGCATGACGGCCGAGGAAGTCGTCGCGCAGCGCGCCAAGGGCTACTCGCCGTCGCAGTTCATTGCGGGCAACGCCGAGCTGAAGCGCGCGATCGATCTGCTCGAATCCGGCCACTTCACGCCGGAGAACATCTTCGACTCGAAAGTCGTGACCGACCGCCTCACCGCCGACGGGGAACATTTCCTGGTGCTGGCGGATTTCGACGCCTACGCGGCCGCGCAAGAGCGCGTCGACGCGCTGTTTGCCGACGCGGACGCCTGGACCCGCAAGTCCGTGATCAACGCCCTGAGCATGGGGCCGTTCTCGTCCGATCGCAGCGTGCGGGAGTACGCCGACAATATCTGGGGGATCAAGCCGGTCCTGTGAGCCGCTGATCATGTACTCCGACCTCACCGATTTCGATCTTCACCTGTTCGGCGAGGGCAACCACCATCACATCCATCGCAAGCTCGGCGCGCACTCGGCGGCGCGCGACGGCGTGCAGGGCACGCGCTTCTCGGTGTGGGCGCCGAACGCACGGCGCGTCAGCGTAGTCGGCGATTTCAATCACTGGGACGGACATCGGCACCCGCTGCAGCTGCGCGGCAGCTCGGGGGTGTGGGAGACGTTCGTGCCGCAGGTCGGCCCGGGCGCGCTTTACAAATTCGAGCTCGAGAACGCGCGCGGGCACACGCAGCTCAAGTCGGATCCGTATGCCTTCCAGATGCAGCTGCGGCCGGACAACGCATCGATCGTCGCCGAGCTCGGCGGTCATCACTGGAACGACGCCGAGTGGCTCTCGCATCGCGGCGCGTGGGAGCCGCTGCGCGCACCGATCAATGTCTACGAAGTGCACCCCGGCTCGTGGCGCCGCTCGTGGCATCGCAAGCCCGCGTTCCTCACGTGGGATGAGATCGCCGACCAGCTGATTCCGTACGTGCTCGATCTCGGCTACACGCACGTCGAGCTCGTCGGCGTCGCCGAGCATCCGTTCGACGGCTCGTGGGGCTACCAGGTGCTCGGCCACTTCGCGCCGACGGCGCGGCACGGCACGCCGCACGACTTCAAGCGCTTCGTCGATCGGCTGCACCAGGCGGGCATCGGCGTGTTCATGGACTGGGTGCCGGCGCATTTTCCGAAGGATGCGCACGGCCTCGCGGAGTTCGACGGCACGCACCTGTACGAGCACTCGGACCCGAGCCGCGGCGAGCACGTCGAGTGGGGCACGAAGATCTTCAACTACGGCCGCCACGAAGTGCGCAACTTCCTGGTCGCGAACGCGCTGTTCTGGATCGAGGAGTATCACGTCGACGGCCTGCGCGTCGACGCAGTCGCCTCGATGCTCTATCTCGACTACGGCCGCAACCCTGGCGAGTGGACGCCGAACCGCTACGGCGGCCGCGAGAACCTCGAAGCGATCGACTTCCTCAAGCAGCTGAACTGGACGATCGGCCACTACTTCCCCGGCGTGCTGACGATGGCCGAGGAATCCACTGCTTTTCCCGGCGTCACGCGGCCCGTGCACCTCGGCGGGCTCGGCTTCCACTTCAAGTGGAACATGGGCTGGATGAACGACACGCTGCGCTACATGTCGCTCGATCCGCTGTACCGCCGCCACGATCACAACCTGATCACGTTCTCGTTCGTGTACGCGTTCTCGGAGCATTTCATCCTGCCGCTGTCGCACGACGAGGTCGTGCACGGCAAGCGCTCGCTGCTCGACAAGATGCCGGGCGACGAGTGGCGCAAGCTCGCGAACTACCGGCTGCTGATCGGCTACATGGCCGCACACCCGGGCAAGAAGCTGATGTTCATGGGCGGCGAGTTCGGCCAGTGGCACGAGTGGCGCGACTACGAGGACCTGGCGTGGGCCGCGCTGTCGCATCCGCATCATCAGCAGCTGCACGCGTGGAACCGCGCGCTCAATCGTCTGTATCGCGCGTATCCCGAGCTGCACGGCAGCGACAACGCGTGGGACGGTTTCCGCTGGATCGAGCCCAACAACGCCGACGAGAGCGTGTTTGCATTTCTGCGCCAGCGCCTGCCCGGTGAAGGCGGCACGCAGCTCGTCGTCGCGTTCAACTGCACGCCGGTGCCGCGCGACAACTACGTCTTCGGCGTGCCGCAGCCCGGCCGCTATCGCAAGATCCTGGACAGCGATTCGCCGGCGTTCGGCGGCTCGGGCTACTCGCAGCAGGGCGAGCTCGATGCGCAAAATGAGGGCTGGCGCGATTTTCCCGCGCGCATTGCCGTCACGTTGCCGCCGCTGGCGATGGTCGTGTTCGAAAGAACATGACAACTTCGCCAACTCCCACTTCTCATTCCGCCCCCTGATTTGTCACCATCGCACGGATGAACGCACTCCCGGCCGACTTCAGCGCCGCAACCCTGCTGCCTGGCTCACCCGAACCGCTTGGCGCCACCTGGACTGGCGAGGGCGTGAATTTCGCCGTCTACTCCAGCGGCGCGACCAGCGTCGAGGTCTGTCTCTTCGATGCGACCGGCGAGCGCGAAATCCGCAGGCTCGCACTGCCGGAGCGCAGCGACGACGTCTGGCATGGCTTCCTGCCGGCGCCGCACGGCGTGCCGGGCCTGGTCTATGGGCTGCGCGTACAGGGCCCGTACGATCCGCCGCACGGCCTGCGCTACAACGGCAACAAGTTGCTGTTGGATCCGTATGCGCGCGCCCTGGTGGGCAAGTTCACGTGGCATGCGGCGCTGCTCGGCCACGGCGAAAGCGATCGCCCCGATACGGCGGACAGTGCTCCTTACAACTACAAGGCGCGCGTCATCGAGAACACGTTCGACTGGGGCGACGACATCGCGCCGTCCGTCCCGTGGCGCGACTCGGTGATCTACGAGCTGCACGTCAAGGGTTTCACGAAACTGCACCCGCGGGTTCCCGAGCGCGAGCGCGGCACGTATCTCGGACTCGCGCGCCCGGAAGTCATCGCGCATCTCAAGCAACTCGGTGTGACTGCCGTCGAGTTGCTGCCCGTGCAGGCTTTCATCTCCGAGAAGTTCGTGGCCGACAGGGGTCTGGCGAACTACTGGGGCTACAACTCGCTCGCGTGGTTCGCGCCCGCGCCGCAGTACGCGCTCGACGACGCCGTCACCGAGTTCAAGACGATGGTGAAGGCGCTGCACGCGGCCGGCATCGAGGTGATCCTCGACGTCGTGTTCAATCACACTGCCGAAGGCAACGAGGCCGGCCCGACGCTCAACCTGCGCGGGCTCGACAACGCGACCTACTACTGGCTCGAGTCGAAGTCGCCGGCGCAATACGTCAATCGCAGCGGCACGGGCAACACGCTGGCGCTCGGCCACGAGGCGACGCGCGACCTGGTCATCGACTGCCTGCGCTACTGGGTCGAGGAAATGCGCGTCGACGGCTTTCGCTTCGATCTTGCTGCGGTGCTCGGGCGTGACAACGGCCGCTTCCGCACCGACTCGCCGTTCTTCAAAGCGCTGGCGGCCTCACCGTCGCTGCGCTACGTGAAACTGATCGCGGAGCCGTGGGACATCGGCGTCGAGGGCTACCAGCTCAGTCACTTTCCGGCGGGCTGGGCCGAGTGGAACGACCTGTACCGCGACACGATGCGTGGCTTCTGGCGCGGCAACCCGGGCATCCTCGGCAACTTCGCCGAGCGCTTCGCCGGATCGAGCGACCTGTTCCGCGCGAGCGGCCGGCGCCCGACAGCGAGCATCAACTATGTCGCGTGCCACGACGGTTTCACGCTGTACGACACGACCGCGTTCAACGACAAGCACAACGAAGCGAATCTCGAAGACAGCCGCGACGGCCACAACCATAACCTCAGCTGGAACTGCGGGATCGAAGGTCCGACCGAAGATCCGGCCGTGACGGAGCTGCGCGAGCGCCAGGTCCGCAACCTGCTCGCCACGCTTCTCGTCTCGCAGGGCGTGCCGATGCTGCAGGCGGGCGACGAGTTCGGGCGCACGCAGCGGGGCAACAACAACGCGTACTGCCAGGACAACGAGATCAGCTGGGTCGACTGGAATCTGGCCTCGCGCCGCGTCTGGCTCACCGCGTTCGTCCGGCAATTGCTCACGCTGCGCAAACACGCTCCGGGCCTGCGGCGCGACACCTTCCTGAAAGGCGCGCGCCAGGTCGACCGCGAGCACAAGGACGTGAGCTGGCGCCATCCGCTCGGCCACGAGATGAACGCCGGCGACTGGCACGACGAGAACGCGCGCGCGCTCGGCGTGCTGATCGGCCACGCGTTCGCGGATCCGCATGGAACCCCGAACGGACATCTCCTGTTTCTATGCAACACCGGCGACGCGCCGGTGGATTTCTGCCTGCCGGCGCCGAAAACGAACGCGGTCTGGCAGGTGGTGTTCGACACGGCGCGCTGGCGCTCCAGCGACTTCGGCAAGCGCCTGGCAGCCGGTGAGACTTGTGCGGTTTCGTTTCGCTCGTGCGTACTGCTCGCGGATGGAGATGCGCCGCTGAGCGTGCGCAGCTTCCAGTTGCAGACCTGACCGGGAATGAACGCCGTCCAGGAACTTGCCCGACTCTACGGCGTCGCTGCTGCGTACATCGACTATCGCGCGCAGCCGCGCGACGTGTCGTTGCGTTCGCAGGCCGCGATTCTCGCGGCCATCGGCGTCGATGCCGCCGATGAGCACGCGGCGGCGGCAGCAATCCATCAGCACCAAACCGTTCGCTGGACGCGCCTGTTGCCGCCCGTCGTCGTGGTCGAGTCCGGTCAGCCGCTCGTCGTGCCGGTCGCGGTGCCGCTCGATCTCGACGCGACCTGGCTCGAATGGCGCATCACGTTCGAAGACGGCCGCAAGCGCAGAGGCGTCGCGCGCCTCGACAAGCTGAAAGTGATCGAAGAAGGCAGCGCCGAGGATCGCGCTTATCGCCGACTCTCGCTGATTCTCCCGGAACTGCCGCTCGGCTATCACAGTGCGGCGATCGCTCTCGACACGGGTTTGAGCGGCGAGCTGCGTCTCGTGGTCGCGCCGGCGCGGTGCTTCGAGTCGCCCGTGATCGCGAGCGGTACGCGGGTGTGGGGCATCGCGGCGCAGCTGTACGCGGTGCGCTCGCCGCGCAACTGGGGCATGGGCGATTTCCGCGATCTGCGCGAGCTGATCCGGCTGGCCGCGCCGCTCGGCTGCGGCATCGTCGGTCTGAATCCGTTGCACGCATTGATGCCGGCGAACCCCGCGCTCATCAGCCCGTACAGTCCTTCGAACCGCCAGTTCCTCAACGTGCTGTACATCGCGGTGGAGGACGTGCCCGATTTCGCCGAATGCGAAGCGGCGCGCGAGCGTGTCGCCGCCGCCGACTTCCAGGAGAAACTGCAGGACCTGCGCGCGACGACCAACGTCGACTACGTCGGCGTGGCCGCGCAAAAGTTCGAGATCCTGAAGCTCCTGTATGCGAGCTTCCGCAGCCGGCATCTCGAGCACAACACCGAGCGCTGCCAGGCTTTCCGCAGCTTCGTCGAAATGCAGGGCGAAGCGCTGCGGCTGCACGCGATCTACGACGCGCTCGATGCGCATCTGCGGTTGCAAGGTCCGCAGTACCGGGGCTGGCCGAGCTGGCCCGAGGACTATCGCGATCCCGCCACGCCAGCGGTCGTCCGCTTCGCGCGCGAGCGCGCGCAGGACGTCGAATACTTCCTCTACCTGCAGTGGCTCGCAGCGGAGCAGTTGCGCGAGGCGCAGGCGACTGCCCGCGACCTCGGCATGGCGATCGGTCTGTATGGCGACGTCGCGGTCGGCGCGAATTCCGCCGGCTCGGAAACCTGGTCGAATCATCGCCTGTATCGACAGGGCGCGTCGGTCGGTGCGCCGCCGGATGCGCTCGCGCTCAAGGGCCAGGACTGGGGCATCCCGCCGCAGGATCCGAACGAGCTGCGCACGCAGCAGTACCAGCCGTTCGTCGGCTTGATCCGCAACAACATGCGATACGTCGCAGCGTTGCGGCTCGATCACGTGATGTCGCTGTACCGGTTGTGGTGGGTGCCGCACGGGTTGCTCTCGAAGGACGGCACGTACGTGCACTATCCGCTCGAAGACCTGATCGCGATCATGGCGCTGGAAAGCGAGCGCAGCGCGTGTCTCGTGATCGGCGAAGATCTCGGCACCGTGCCGGAAGCGATGACGCTCGCGATGGAGCACTACCGCGCGTACCACTACAAAGTGCTGCTGTTCGAGCAGGAGCCGAGCGGCAGATTCAAGCCGCCGTCCGCTTACGTTCCGACGGCGCTGGCCGTGGTCACGACGCACGATCTGCCGACCTTGCGCGGCTGGTGGGAGGAGGGAGACCTCGCGCTGCGCGACCAGCTCGATCTCTATCCGAGCGCTGAATTCAAGGCGCAGGCGCACGCGACGCGCGCATCCGAGCGGCGCGAGCTGCTGCTCGCGCTGGTCGCCGAGAACCTGTGGCGCTGGTCGCCCGATCAGCCGCTGCCGCAGTATTCGCCGGCGCTGGCGCGTGCGGTCCACGCATTCCTCGGCCTGTCGCGCGCCAACGTGGCGATGATCCAGATCGAGGATCTCATCGGCATGAGCGATCCGGTCAACGTGCCGGGCACGGACACCGAGCACGCCAACTGGCAGCGCAAGGTGACGCACGATACGGCGGACATCTTTGCCCGCGCCGACGCGCGGGATATTCTCGCCGCGATGAACAGCGCCCGCCGCGGCGTGAATCCCAACGCCTGAAAACCCCTGCCGCAGAGGTTCTCGCATGCACCGCAGCCGTCTCGCCGGATTCATCATGGATTGCCGGACCGACGACCTGGAAAAGGCCGCGCAGTTCTGGAGCGCTGCGCTCGGCGTGCCGCTCAGGCCGGCGGCCGAAGAGCCGAGCCCGCTGTACCGGGAGCTGCTGACGAAGCCCGGCGATTTGCACATCGAAGTGCAGAAGGTCGAGCACGACAGCCGCGTGCACATCGACATCGAGACCGACGACATCGAAGCGGAAGCGAGCCGGCTCGAAGCGCTCGGCGCGAAGCGCGTGAAGAGCGTGCACACCTGGTGCGTGATGGAGGCGCCGACCGGCCAGCGGTTCTGCCTCGTCCGCCCGCAGCGCGCGCAATTCAAAGAGCAGGCGAACGTCTGGAAGTAGCGGTCGGTTCCCGGCGAATCACCTGCATTTAACGATATCTACTGACGTTACGGTTACAGACTGCCGACGCTGCGTGCCGGCGGATCCATCGCGCCCGGCGGTGCGTATAGACGGCACGACCGCTCACGGGAGGAATCGCCAATGATGTTTCGACTCAGGGAATTGCCGTCGTCCGTCGTGCGCCCGCGCGTCACGCCCGATCCGCAGCACGCGGCAGCGCTGGCAAAGAGATTCAGCGAGCTCGCGTACAGTCCCGAAAACGGCTTCCATCGCGATCAGCGGCAGATTCGGCGTGCGCGGCCGCACCTGACGCTCGTGCCGAAATAATCAGGTCGTAATGGGCCGCTAGAACTCCCGCCACTCCAGGTCGGAGCCCGCGACCTTTCTCATGATCGGCGCGGCGGCCGGTGCTCTCGAGGTCTGCTGCGCCATCTCGGCGTTGCGCTGAGTGAAGTCGTCCATGCGCATGACGGCCCGGTTCACTTGCTCCAGCCCGCTCGCCTGCTGCTGACTCGCGTGCGAGATCTCGCCGATGATGTCCGCGACCTTTTTCGCGGCCGCGACGATGTCGTGCAGATGGCGGCCGGACTCGTCGACGAGCCGCGAGCCGTCCTGCACTTTGGAGACGCTGTCCTTGATCAGGCTCTTGATCTAGCGTGCTGCGGTGGCGCTGCGCTGTGCGAGGTTGCGCACTTCGGATGCGACGACTGCGAAGCCGCGGCCCTGTTCGCCGGCGCGCGCCGCTTCGACCGCCGCATTGAGCGCCAGCAGATTCGTCTGGAACGCGATCTCATCGATTACGCCGATGATGTCGGCGATGCGCCGGCTCGAATCGTTGATACGGCACGGTTAACGGCCCTGCCGCGGCCGCCGCGCATGAGTCGGTTGCTGAATCGGACGGGTGAAAAACCAGGCCCGCGCACCTTGCGGTGGCGGGCCTTGCAAAGAAACGAAATGGCTTATCTAACAGCTTACTGGTTCGGGCTCTGGGCGAAGCGCAGGCGAACCATGGCGCGCTGGGAGACTTTCTCGCCGTCGCGCTCGACCGGCTCGAAGCGCCAGCCGCGGATCGCGCGGACTGCCGCGTCGTCGAACACGTTCGCCGGGCTGGCGTTGCGCACCTCGACGTCCTGGACCGTGCCGTTCGGCGCCACGGTGAACGCGAGCTCGACCCAGCCTTCGATGCCTTTCTTGCGCGCCGCTTCCGGATAGACCGGCTGCACGGTGCGCGTGCGCTTCAGCGAGTTCGCGGACACGATGTTCGTGGCCAGCGCGTTCGCCTCGCGAGCGGAGGTCAGGTCCTTCTCGGCTTGCGCGATCGCGGGCTCGTTGTAGCGCGCGCCCACGTCGCGGGCCGCGGCGATCAGCTGCTCGGCGCGGGGGTAGGCCTTCGCAGCCGTCGCGCCCTTGCCGGATTCCAGCAGACGATTCGTCAGCTGCTTCGAGAGTTCCTCGACTTCAGGGCGCGCCGGAGCGGTGTTACGCAGGTTGACCAGCAGGTCGCGCGCGCTGTCGCCCGGCGGATCGATCAGCTTGCCCTCGGCAATGCGCTGACGAATGTCGGCGACCAGCGGATCGCTCGCAGCGGTCGAAGGCTGCGCACGGCGCTGCTGAGTGGCGGCTGCGGCCGCCTTGTTCGCATCGGCGAGCTGGCGCTCGACGGCAGCGAGAGCCGCGCCGGCGGAGCCCATCTGGCGCACGATGGTCACGTAGTTCTGCGCTTCTGCCATGTTGCCCTCGGCGACCGACTTGCGCGCTTCCTCGGTCATCAGTGCTGCGAAGTCGCGCACCGACTGCACCACGTTCGGATCGGTCGCATCGAGGCGGCGAGCTTCCGTCAGCGCGTCGCGCGCGCTGCCGTTCGCCGGCGTGATCAGCCGGCCGTTCTGCATGCGGTCGTTCGCCTGGTTGACCAGCGTCTTCACGCGGTTGGCGACGTCGGCCGCCTGGCTCAGCTTGATGCGCTCACGCTCGCGCCCCATCTGCGTGTCGAGGAACGCGAGGCGCGGATGCGCCGGGTCGATGTCGCGCGCCAGCTCGATGTTGCGGCTCGCGTCTTCGAGCTTCTCGGACGTGAGCGACTGCTCGGCGCGCTCGAGGATCTTGTCGACGACGTCGCGGATACCTTCCTTCGCCGCGGCGCTGTTCGGGTCGAGCGCGAGGGCGCTGCGGTAGTAATCGAGGGCGCTGTCGCCGGCGGGTTCCAGGTACTTGCCCTGGCTGAACGCGTCCTTCGCGAGCTGGAGCTCGGCCTGGACCGGATCGATCTTCTCGGGCACGCCGCCCGGCTGACCGGCCGGCGTCGGCTGCTGCACGACCACCGGCGGCGTCGGCTCGCCGGTGAACTTGTTGACGCCAAACCAGATCCCGCCGATGACGATCAGCAGGCCCGCGGCGAGCGCGCCGTAGGTCATCACGTAATTCTTGTTGTCGCCTCCCGTCGTGCCGCTGGACGCGCTCAGGCGCTGGCCCTGCGCGAGCAGGTCCTGGTGTTGCGTGACGGCGGCTTCGAGCGCCAGGCGCGTCTGGCCGTGCGACAGCGGCGTGAGCAGGAAGCGGAAGATGCGGCCGGTGGCCGTGAGCTGCATCAGCGCAGCGCTGTCTTCGCGCTTGCCGGCGACGATCACGACCAGCTCGGGGAAGTGCTGGGTGAGCTGCGCCACCATGGCCGCGACGTCGGCGGTGCTCGCCGTGTCGGCCACCAGCACGCCCGGCCTCAGGTCCGACAGCTTGCCGGCGACGTGATCGAGATCCGGAGCGGGGACCACCGCCGTACCGCGCGGGGCGGCTTTCTTGACGGTTTCGACCAGGTTCGGGTCGCGGCTCAGCACCAGGATCGGCGGGTGATGCGCCTCCTCGGCGCCGGTGCGGTGCGCGTCGAACTCCAGATTGACCTCGTCGGACGTGCCTTGTGCCGAACGAGTGTGCTGAGCGTTGGCCATACCAACCCCTCCTTTGGGGGCTTTCATGTTTGCCGCCTAATACTACTTATGCAACATGGAATGACTGAGAACTGCATCTGGCTTTTCCAGTCATCGGCCGTGAACTGGGGCGCAAAAACGGCCCGAACTGCAGGGATACCGGAGTTCCCCGCCCCTGCCTAGCAGCTATTCTCTGAATGCGTCGGCGCAGCAGAAGCGGGGGGCTGCGGATTTACCGTCCCGGCCGGCGCGGGCTATATACCGAATCCAGACCCGTTTCCCAGGCATTGCGGAAGGCTCCGTGTCGCAAACTCCCTCCCTGCATCCCCCGACCGCAGCCGTGCGCGTACATCGTGTAACGGCGGCGAACGGCGTGCGCGAGGACCCGTTCTACTGGCTGCGGGACGACACGCGCAGTGACCCGGAGGTGCTCGCCCACCTGCGCGCCGAGACGGCTTACGCCGACGCGGTGCTCGCGCCGGTCCAGCCGCTCATCGACCGGCTGTATGGCGAGATCGTCGGCCGCATCAAGGAGGACGACGCCACCGTCCCCGTGCGCCATCGCGGCTATTGGTACCGCGGCCGCTTTGTCACGGGCGGACAGTACCCGCTCATCGTGCGGCGGGCTGACCAGCCGCAGTCGCCGGAGGTCGTGCTGCTCGATTGCAACCTGCTCGCGGCGGGGCAGCCGTTCTTCCAGCTCGGCGGGTACGAAACGAGCCCCGACAACACGCTGCTCGCGTACGCCGAAGATACGGTCGGGCGGCGCCAGTTCCGCATCCGCTTCAAGGACATCGCCAGCGGCGCCTTGCTCGGCGACGTGATCGAGAACGCCGAGCCGGATGTGGCGTGGGCCGACGACAACCGCACGCTCCTGTACGTCGAGAAGGATCCGGTCACGCTGCTCGGCCGGCGCGTGCGCGCGCACGTGATCGGCACGCCGCCCAGCGCCGACCGGCTCGTCTACGAAGAGGAGGATGAAAGCTTCGATCTGGTCGTGATGCGCAGCAAGTCGGATCGTTACCTGTACATCGGCGCGGAGAGCACGACCTCGTCGGAGTGGCGCTATGCGCGCACCGGCGACCCGACGTTCGATTTCTCCATCGTCGTGCCGCGCGCCGCGGACCACGAGTACCAGATCGAAGACATCGACGAGCGCATGCTGATCCGCACCAACTGGCAGGCGGAGAATTTCCGCATCGTCGCCGCGCCGCTTGCGGCATGCAGCGATCGCACGACGTGGCGCGACGTCGTGCCGCACGATGCGAACGTGTTCCTGCAGTCGATGGACGTGTTCCGCGAGTTTCTAGCGGTGAACGAGCGCTCCGGCGGATTGCTGCGCATCCGCGTGCAGCGCTGGGCCGGCGCAGCCTTTCACCTCGCGGCGGACGACCCGGCGTACACGATGCAGCTCGGCTCGAATCCGGAGCTGGAGACGACCCTGCTGCGCTACGTGTACACGTCGCTGACGACGCCGGCCACGACTTACGACTACGACGTACTGAGCGGCGAGCGGCACTTGCGCAAGCGGGAGCCGGTGCTCGGCGACTTCGATCCCTCGCGCTATGCGAGCGAGTTCCTGTGGGCGCCGGCGCGCGACGGCGAGCTCGTGCCGGTGTCGGTCGTGTATCGCAAGGACCGGCGGATCGACGGCACCGCGCCGCTGTATCTGTACGCTTATGGCTCGTACGGCCTGAGCATGGATCCGTCCTTCAGCTCGGCGCGGCTGTCGCTGCTCGATCGCGGCTTCGTCTACGCAATAGCGCACGTGCGCGGCGGGCAGGAGCGCGGGCGGCGCTGGTACGAGGCGGGGCGTGTCGGCCGCAAGTGGAACACCTTCAACGATTTCGTCGACGTCACGGACTTTCTCGTCGCGCGCGGCTACGGCGCCCGCGACCGCGTGTTCGCCGCCGGCGGCAGCGCCGGCGGCTTGCTCGTCGGTGTGGTCGCCAACGTCGCGCCGCAGAAATATCGCGGCCTGATCGCCCACGTGCCGTTCGTCGACATCGTGACTACCATGCTCGACGAGTCGATTCCGCTCACGACGCTCGAGTACGAGGAGTGGGGCGACCCGCACGAGCGCAAGCACTACGAATACATGCTGTCCTACTCGCCATACGACAACGTTAGCGCGCAGGCTTACCCTGCAATGCTCGTGACCACCGGTCTGTGGGACAGCCAGGTGCAGTACTACGAGCCGGCCAAGTGGGTGGCGAAGCTGCGGCTGCTGGGCCGCGGCAACCAACCGCTGCTGATGCACGTTAATCTCGAAGCTGGCCACGGCGGCAAGTCCGGCAGGTACGAGCGCCTGCGCGAGGTGGCGCGCGAATACGGATTCATCATCAGCCTCAGCGGTGACCTATGAGTCAGGACGGCTACATCCTGCTTGCCGACGACAACGCGACCGACGCGGAGCTGACGATCCGCGCGCTGGAGATCGGCGGCGTCGGCGAGAAGGTCGTGTGGGTGCAGGACGGCGAGGCGGCGCTGCACTTCGTGTTCCGCAAGGGGGTGTACGCGCAGCGGGCGCCGGGCAATCCGTGCGTCATGCTGCTCGACCTGAACATGCCGAAGATCGACGGGCTGGAAGTGCTGGCGCAGATCAAGAACGACCCACGCACGCGCTCGACGCCCGTCATCATCATGTCGTCCTCGGACCAGGAATCGGACATGATGCGCAGCTATGCGGCGCACGCGAACAGCTATATCGTCAAGCCGATCGACTTCAAGCAGTTCACCGAGCAGGTTGCGATGCTCGGGCAGTACTGGACTCGCATCAACCGCGCCGGCCAGTAGCGACATCCTATGAACCGCAGACATTTCCTGGGAACCCTTGCCATGGCACTGAGCAGCGGCGCCGCCGGCGCGGCCGCGCCGAACGGACCGCAGCAGCCGCGCGAGATGGTGCGGCGGAGGATTCCGGCCGCGACCAACGGCGAGAGCGTGCCGGTCATCGGCATGGGGACGTGGAATACGTTCGACGTCGGCGGCGGGGCGCAGGAGCGCGAGCCGCTGCAGCGAGTGCTCGAGGTGTTCTATGCGGCCGGCGCGCGGCTGATCGACAGCTCGCCGATGTACGGCAATGCCGAGCGCGTCACCGGCGATCTGGTGGAGCAGCTCGGCAAGCAGTCGGGCACGTTCCTCGCGACCAAGGTGTGGACCAGCGGACACGACAAGGGCCTCGCGCAGATCGAGCGCTCGATGCGCCTGCTGAAGACGGCGCGGCTCGATCTGCTGCAGATCCACAACCTGCTCGACTGGCGCACGCACGCGGCCTCGCTCCAGCAGCTCAAGAGCGACGGTAAGGTCCGCTTTACTGGCGTCACGCACTACACGGTCGGGGCGCACGACGAAATCGAAACGGTGCTGCGCGAATCCCCGTTCGACTTTGCGCAGTTCAACTATTCGATCGGCACGCGCGCCGCCGAGCGCCGGCTGCTGCCGTACTGCCAGGAGCACGGCATCGGCGTGCTCATCAATCGTCCGTTCGAAGAAGGCGCGCTGTTCACGCGCGTGCGCGGCCGCAAGCTTCCCGGCTTCGCGAAGGAGCTCGGCTGCACGAGCTGGGCACAGCTGTTCCTGAAGTACATCGTTTCTCATCCGGCGGTCACGTGCGTGATTCCGGCGACCTCGCGCGCCGAGCACATGCAGGACAACCTGCAGGCCGGCTTCGGTCCGGTGCCCGATGCCGCACTGCGCGAGCGCATGGCCCGGGACTTCGACTCGGGCCCGTAGGGATTCCTTCGCAACTGTGCTCTGCGTCTCTATTGCGGGGCTAGAACTCGCCTCAAGCGTGCGAAATAAGCCCCTCATCGTCATACTCCTTCGACGGTCCTGAGAGGATCGAAAACACGCGCAGATGCCTCAGCCAGTGCCTGGGGCGCGAGCGCGGAGGGAGACCGCAGGCATGGGTGTGATCCTGATTGCGTTCGAGCGCGAAGCGGAGCTGAGCGCGCTCGATCAGCTGCTTTCGGGCAAGGGTCATCGCGTCGTCCGCTCGGGCAACGGCCTCGCCGCCCTGGATGCCGCGCGGCGCGAGCCGCCGCATGCGATCGTTTCCGACATCGTGCTGCCGCGCATGGACGGCTTTGCGCTGTGCCGCAAATGGAAGCAGGACGAGCGCCTGCAGTCCATCCCGTTCGTGTTCTACACGCGCCGCCACGACGATCCGAAGTACGAGCGCTTCGCGCTCGAGCTCGGCGCCGAGCGATTCATCGCGCGCTCCGTCCCGCCGGAGTCGCTGGTCACGGCGCTCGAAGAGTTGCTCGCGAATGTTCCGAAGAACGGCGGCAGCAGCAACACGCAGCCGCTGCCGACGCTCGACGAGACAGTGATCCAACGACAGGTCGTTGCAGAGAAGGCGCAGCGCGCTGCCACCGAAGCGGAGCGGGTGCAGCGCAAAGCCGAGCTGGAGAGAGCACAGCGCGGGCTGGCAGAGCTCGAGAAGGCTCAGCGCGCTGCCGAAGCGGAGAAGGCGCAGCATCTTGCCGAGCTCAACGACGCGCAGCGCAAGCAGACCGAAGCTGCCGAGCGCGCGCAGCAAGCGCAGGCGCGTCTGCTCGGTCAGATCGAAGAGCTCGAAGCGACCAATCGCCGCCTGGCGGCTGGCGAAGCGCGCTTCCGTCGCGTGTTCGAAGCGAACCCGCTGCCGATGTGGATCGCCGATCACGCCACCGGCGGCTTCATCGCGGTGAACGATGCCGCGCTCGCGCTCTACGGTTACAGCCGCGCGGAATTCCTCGCGCTGAAGGGCCCGTCGCTCGAAGCACCCGACGCCGAGGATGGCGCCGCGGTTGCACACCAGCGCAAGGACGGCGGCGGCCTCCGGGTCGCGCTCGCCTTGCATGAAATCGAATTCGATGGCCGCAGCGCCAACCTGGTCTCGGCCTACGACCTCACCGAGCGTGCCGCGACCGAGCGCAAGCTGCGCGCCGAAGCGGCGGACCTGCGCAAGGAAGCCGTCACCACGCGCACACTGGTCGAAGCTGCGCCGGACGGTTGCTGGATTCTCGACGCCGACGGCCGCTTGCTCGACGTGAACGCAGCCTATTGCCGCATGTCCGGCTACAGCCGCGACGAATTGCTCGGCATGAATTCTGCGCAGATCGAGGACCAGAGCACCGGCGAAACCACGATGCGCCTGCAGCTCGGCCGCGTGCAGGGCGGCGGGCGCTATGAAACCAAGCATCGCTGCCGCGACGGCTCGCTGCTCGACGTCGAAGTGAGCGTCGGCGTGATGGAAGCCGGCGCGGGCGACAGCATGGTGCTGATCCGCGATGCGTCGCAGCGGCGCCGCGAAATCGTTGCGCAGCGCGCGGGGCAACGGCAGCTCGAATTCCTCGTCGACCTGTTCAAGCAGTCCGAGAACTTCGACGAGTCCGCGCTCGTGCGCCGCGTGATCGACCAGGCCGCCGACGCAACCGGCAGCCCGCTCGCGTACATGTACTTCGTCGACCCGGCTCGCAAGACGATCGCGCTCGCAGCCTGGCGCGACCGCTCGCAACCGATGGCGACCATGGTCAACGCAGAGCCGCGCCCGATTGCGCGCGCCGGTCTGTTCACGGAGTGCGTGCGCGCGCAGCACGCGACTTCCAGCAACGATCTCACGCGTAAGCCGCAGCAGGACGGCTTGCCTGACCTGCAACGCTACCTCGCAGTGCCGATGGTTGCCGACGACGATACCGTCGCGGTGCTCGGCGTCGCGAACCGCGAAGCGGGCTATGGCGAAGGCGATCAGCGAGTGTTGCTCGAGCTCTCCGATGGTGTCTGGCGCGTGTTGCAGTCGAAGCGCGCACATGCCGCGACGCTGGGCTCGTTGCAGCGGACCGACGTGGCGCTGCAAGGCATGATCGATTCGATGGTGCGCATGGTGGAGCGGCACGATCCGTACACCGCCGGGTCCGCGCGCCGTCTCGCCGCGCTCGCCGTGGCGCTCGGTCGCGAAGCCGGGCTCGATGGCGAGCGCCAGCACGCGCTGCGTGTCGCCGCGCTGCTGCACGACATCGGCAACATCGCCGTGCCGACGACGATTCTCTCGAAGCCCGCGCCGCTCACCGAGACCGAGATCGCGATCATGCGCACGCACGTCGACGAGGGCTGCCAGCTGCTCGCCGAGATCGATTTCGGCGCGCCGATCGCCGACATCATCTACCAGAGTCACGAGCGCTACGATGGCAGCGGCTATCCGCGCGGCCTGAAAGGCGAGGAGATTCTCGTCGAGGCGCGCATCCTGGCGATCGCGGACACGGTCGAGGCGATGTGCTCGCCGCGTCCGTATCGGCCCGCCGCCGGCATGGAAGCGGCCATCGATACGATCAATCGCGGCGCCGGCCGTCTCTACGATCTGCACCTGGTCGCGGCCTGCACGCGGCTCGTGCGCCAGCACGGCTTCACGCTGCCGGAATGATCCGCAATGCGTGACGCTCGTCACGTATTCGCGCGCACATACATCCCGCGTAGTCCTCCACCCTAGACGCCTTGCCTGAATCCGCCCCGCGCCGATGCGGGGCCGCCCGATATTTCGTCTTGCGCAGCGGCGGCACACTGCGCAGCGTCGAACAAGGGCAAAACCGTCGCAAGGCGGTGACGCAAAGCCTCCGGTCCTCGGACGCGCTGAACCACAGCGCTCACGGATAGCGGGGTTGCCGCTGCGAGCTGTCAACGACAGTCCTGCCGCGTGAAGCCGGCCTGACGGCGTCCGTGACTCTCACGGACCTCTCCGTCGCTCCACTTCCCTTGCCAGACACACGAGAGCCAGCAGTGCGCGCCTGCGCAGGCCGGCTCGTCCCTGGAAGTTTCGAGCGCCTCTCACGGAGAGTTTGATGATTCACCGGATCACTGTGTTGTTGCTGCTGAGCCTCGGCCTGGGCCTGAGCGTGCCGGCGCACGCGGCCAACCTGGCGCCCACGATCTCGGGTACGCCCGACAGCTGGGTCTATGTCGGCTCCCCGTACTACTTCAAGGCGACGGGCAAGGATCCGGAAGGCGCGACGCTCACCTACCAGATCTTCAACAAGCCCGCGTGGGCCGCGTTCAACACGAGCACCGGCGTTCTGAGCGGCACTCCCACGGCCGTCGGCCTGTGGAGTGGCATCCGCGTGCGCGTCAGCGACGGTACGAACACCAGCTCGGCCATTTACTTCGCGATCCGCGCCACCTCGCGCGAGAACGTGCCGCCGACGATTTCCGGCGCGCCCGCGACGTCGGTCGCGCCCGGCTCGGCCTACAGCTTCACGCCGTCGGCGAGCGACGCGAACGGCGATCCGCTGCGCTTCTCGATCGCGCACAAGCCGGGCTGGCTGTCGTTCGACCAGGCGACCGGCAAGCTGTCGGGCACGCCGAGCGCGTCGAACGTCGGCACGTACACCAACATCGTCATCTCGGTCACGGACGGCACGCCGAACGTTTCGCTCGCGCCGTTCTCGATCAGCGTGTCGGGCACGGGCAATCGCGCGCCGACGATCAGCGGCACGCCGCCGACCTCGGTCACCGTCGGCAAGACGTACACGTTCCAGCCTGTTGCGGCAGACGCCGACAAGAACACGCTCGGCTTCAGCATTCAGAACAAGCCGACGTGGGCGAGCTTCAGCAGCGCGACGGGTCAGCTTTCCGGCACGCCGACATCGGCGCAGATCGGCACGTACACGAATGTCGTGATCAGCGTGAGCGACGGCAAAGCGAGCGCAGCGCTCGCGCCGTTCTCGATCTCGGTTTCTTCTGCGCCGAACAATGCGCCGACGATCAGCGGCGCGCCGACGACGGCGGTGAATGCGGGCAGCGCGTACGCGTTCCGTCCGACTGCTGCCGATAGTGACGGCGACACGCTGACGTTCGCCATCGCGAACCAGCCGGCGTGGGCGACGTTCAGTAGCGCGACGGGCCAGCTCTCCGGCACGCCGCTGAGCGCGAGCGCGGGCACGTACGCGAATGTCGTGATCAGCGTGAGCGACGGCAAGACGAGCGTTGCGCTCGCGCCGTTCGCAATCACGGTCGCGGATGCATCGAACGGCGCAGCGTCGCTGACGTGGACGCCGCCGACGCAGAACACCGATGGCACGACGCTGACGAATCTCGCGGGCTATCGCATCGTCTACGGCGCTTCGGCTGCGCAGCTGACGCAGACGATCCAGGTGACGAACGCAGGCATGAGCTCGTACGTCGTCGAGAATCTCGCGCCGGGCACTTACTACTTCGCGATTCGCGCGTACACGTCGAGCGGCGCAGAGAGCGCGGACTCGAACGTCGTCGCGAAGGTCGTGCAGTAGTCGCAGTTATGTGAAGCGCGCGCTTCGCGGTAATTGTCGGTGAGTACAGACAATTGCAGCGAGCCGCGCGCTGTTGTTTACTCAATGTCGGCTACTCAAGGGCAAAACCGTCGAAAGGCGGTGACGCAAAACCTCCGGTCCGAAAGCGTGCATGCGCAGGATAGCGGGGTTGCCGGCCGGACCGTGGCGCGTGTGGGCGCGCAACTGCCGACCGTCATTCCGCTGGTTTCTCAAAGGGAATCGGCCGCGGCTTTTGCTCCCTTGCGCAGGCGACGCGTGTACGGACATTCCGTACACCGACCGGAAAGGTGGGAGCTATGAAGAAAGCATTCGGTTTGGCGTCATGGGTCGTACGGCACGCGCTCGTGCTGTTCGTGGCAGTCTCGCTGGCAGGCTGTCTCGAAGAAGAAAAGGAAGACACGCAGCAGCCGACCGAACAGCCTGCGACCGTGAACACGGCGCCGGAAATCACCGGCACGCCCGAGCCCAGCGCCCAGGCAGGTCAGATGTACACGTTCACTCCGGAGGCTAGCGACCTCGACGGCGACTTCATCGAGTTCTCCATCGAGAACCAGCCCACGTGGGCCGACTTCAATGCCGAGACTGGCGAGCTCAGCGGCATTCCCGGCGACGCCGACGTCGGCGACACAGGGGACATCACGATCAGCGTCACAGACGGCGTCGACAAGCGCTCGATCTCGTTCTCCATCAACACCAAGGGCCGCCAGCCGCCGCCGCCGAATTCGCCGCCGACGATTTCCGGCACGCCGGCCGGCTCGGTCGAGATCAACCAGGATTACCTCTTCACGCCGTCCGCGAGCGATCCCAATAACGACAAGCTGCGCTTCGCGATTGCCAACCGGCCGTCGTGGCTGAGCTTCAACTCGAGAACCGGACGCCTCAGCGGCTCGCCGACGCCCGCGAACATCGCCAAGTATTCGAACATCGTGATCTCGGTGAACGACGGCACCACGAGTGCGGCGCTGCCGGCGTTCTCCATCGAGGTCCTCGACGTCGGCAACGAGGCGCCGACGATCAGCGGCACGCCGGACACGAGCGCGACGGTCGGCGTCGCGTACTCGTTCACGCCGAATGCGTCGGACGCGGACGGCAACCCGCTGACGTACGCGATTACGAACCGGCCGGTCTGGGCCAGTTTCAACACGTCGACCGGCGCGCTCAGCGGCACGCCCGGCGCAAGCGACGTCGGCACGTTCGCCAACGTCCTGATCTCGGTGAGCGACGGCCGCGTCGCGACGTCGCTGCCGGCCTTCACGATCGTCGTGGGGGACGTGCCGGATACCGCGCCGACGATTAGCGGCACGCCGCCGACGAGCGTTATGGTGAGCACTGCCTACTCGTTCACGCCCACGGCGTCGGATCCGGACGGTGACCCGTTGACGTACTCGATCGCGAACAAGCCGGCGTGGGCCAGCTTCAGCGCGTCGAGCGGCAGCCTGAGCGGCACGCCGGGCACTGCCAACCTCGGCACCTTCGCGAACATCACGATCTCGGTCAGCGACGGCAAGGGCGGCAAGGCTTCGCTGCCGGCGTTCGCGGTCACCGTGCAGGACACGCCGAATCAGGCGCCGACGATCAGCGGCACGCCGGCGAGCAGCGTGACCGCGGGCTCGGCCTACTCGTTCACGCCGAGCGCGACCGATCCGGACAACGACTCGCTTGGCTACACGATCCAGAGCAAGCCGGCGTGGGCGTCGTTCAGCACTTCGACCGGCCGACTGAGCGGCACACCGACGAGCGCTGGCACGTTCAGTGGCATCGTCATCACGGTCAGCGACGGCAGCGCGACCGATTCGCTCGGACCCTTCACGATCACTGTCAACGCCGCG